>JAQVZS010000042.1 GCA_028708075.1 Massilibacteroides sp. | reverse complement strand
AAAACTACCAATTCACCCAAATCCCTGAGACACCCTATTAATTCCTGAATTCCTTTTGCTCCTATTCCATCATCATTAGTGATGAGGATAAGGGGTTTTTCTTTCGCCATCTTAAATTTCTCTTTCTATTTCTTGATGTAAAGATACTCATTTTTTAGACATGCGATACTTTTTTCGCGGCTTGAACCGACACGAGTAATGGGCCACAGATGAATTGTAAAAAGAATGGTTCGTTTTTTTGTATTCTTATTTGTCTGAAATTCGTTTGACGCGCTTGACTCTGTTTAAAAATAAATTTTCGTTCGTAAAGTCTTTTCTATCGTTGGCAGAAGTTGCCTAGAAGTTTTAGTTTGCTGATGCAGGTATGGGATAAGCGATATATATAGAGAATGTTTATCTTTGCCTCGCAACAAAGATGTACTGTTATGCCTATTGTGTTTTTTGTGATCCTGGGTTTGTACCTGGCAGGTAATTTTTATATTTATTTTAAAGGGATTCATGTCTTGGCTGCCTTTCCTGTCGGTATTAAAGTGGGGGTAAGCTTGCTTTTCTGGTTTTTTACTTTGGCTCTTCTTTTTACCTTTTTGCTTCGGAAGTCGAACGTCTCGTTGAAGTTGTTGACTTTCCTACATGAGGCAGGAAGTGTCTGGTTGGTTTTTAGCCTTTATATGGTGCTGTTTTTGCTGTTTTTCGATTTACTTAGGTGTATATATAAACCGTTTAGTCTCGGTTTTTATGGGGCATTCGGGCTTACGTTATGTTTGCTGTTGTATGGGTATTACAATTATAAACATCCGGAAATACGGGAGTATACGATTACCGTTAAGAAGTCGATGCCGGTTTCTTCCTTGAAAATTGTTGCTGTTAGTGATGTTCATTTGGGTTTGGGGACGGGAAAACGTGCACTTACCGGTTATATTGACCGTATAAACGTGCAGCGGCCGGATATTATCTTGATCAGTGGGGATCTGATAGATAATTCGGTTTTGCCATTGAAACAGGAGCGTATGGAGGAAGAATTGAACCGGCTTAGCGCTCCTTTGGGGGTTTATATGGTGCCTGGGAATCACGAATATATTGCTGAGATTGAAGAGTGTGTGGATTTTATTCGTTCAACACAAATTCAATTATTGCGCGATTCGGTGGTTAGTCTGGAAAACGGACTTCAATTAATCGGAAGAGATGACCGCTCTAATCATTGCAGGAAAACGTTGTCCGAACTGCTTAAAAAGACTGTTCCGGAGAAGCCAATGATCTTGTTAGATCATCAACCCTATAATCTGGATAGAACAGTCAGTGCGGGTGTCGACCTGCAATTCAGCGGTCATACGCATCGTGGACAGATTTGGCCGTTAAGCTGGTTGACCGACCGCTTGTTCGAATTGAGTTATGGCTATGAGAGGAGAGGGGAGACTTCTCTGTATGTTTCGTCCGGGCTTTCTTTGTGGGGACCACCTTTCCGTATCGGAACGGATAGCGAGTTGGTGGTGTTTAATTTGATATTTCAATAGGCTATGAAAGTTTTCTTGCAGTCGATCGTCGCTCAACTTATTCTAAATCCGTATATTTTTATTCGCGGATATCAAGCCCTGCCGGCAAGGAAGAACTGGCGGATACCTTACTCCCTTTTCTTTATTGTAGAACTGTCTTTATTGTTTGCCGGATATTTTTTTCATAAGCAACTGCCGGATGCCGTGTTTCTTCCGATTATGCAGATTTGTAACACTTGGTATGTAGCTTCGATCTATATTACGCTGTCGTTATTGTGTCTTGAAGTTCTGCGTTTGTCCCAACATTTTTGGTCTTGGTTTCCAGCTTGGATTGTCTCGTATTGGAAGGAAGTGAAATTGTTTTTTTTCTTTTTTATTTTGTTGGGGGTCGCTTTCTTATTGGTGCAGGGATACCGGACGGTTTTATATCCTCAGGTGAAACAGGTTTATCTGACCATTCCTAAAAAGGTTGTTGGAAGAGACAGCTTGCGAATCGTTATGATGAGCGATTTGCATATCGGGGAAGTGATTAGAAAAAAACGGGTGCAGCATTTTGTGAAATTAAGTAACGAGCAGCATCCGGATATAGTGGTGTTAGTCGGTGATATTCTGGATTATGAGTCTCGCTTTGCCGAAAAGGCGCGGATTGAAGACGATTTACGGCAATTGAAAGCACCTTTGGGAACGTATATTGTCTATGGAAATCACGAATATAGGGCGAATCGGAATGCAAAAAAAAAGTGGCTGAAGAAAACGGGTGCGACGATATTAGTCGACTCTGTCGTTATGCCGGATTCTACCTTTTACCTAATCGGAAGAGACGATTATATTCATAAAGGAAGAAAGTCGCTACAAACCTTGATGAAGGGGATGGATCTTTCCAAGCCCGTTATTGTGTTGGATCATCAACCCTGGTCGTTGGCTGAAACAGCGATGAATAAGGCCGATCTTGGATTACACGGACATACGCATAACGGACAGCTATGGCCTTATCCGTTACTTTTGAAAATGGTGTACGAATGTGCATACGGGTATTACCGGAAAGGAAATACACAATATTACGTCTCTTCCGGGATCGGCATCGCCGGGCCTCCTTTCCGGATAGGTACTGTTTCGGAGCTAGTTGTACTTCATGTCCGTTTTGCGGCGCCTTAGCAGAATATCCCTAAAGGAATCGCTATAAATGCCGATAAATTGGGTATAAAAGAAATCCCGTTTGAGGCTGTTTCCTGCTTTTTCGTCGAATTCAATGTTTCTTTGTATAATTTCGGTGTAGAAAGCACTTCGATGGTTTTTTTTAGTACCTTATCGTCTTTCAAACTTTCAATTAGTTCGCCTTTCTGATAATAATACCGTTTTACGATTTCAGCCGCCATGACTTTTTTAATTTGCTCTTTGAACCGATCGAAATCACGTTCCAAATCGGGGGTGAATCTATCCTGCAATGTTTTGATCAATGCGGTGTCTCCATTAAGATAACCTTCAAATTCAGCAACATCTTTCAGTGTGTTCAATGCTTTCTCACTTTGGCGGTCATAGGTAAAATTTTCTTCCTTCGCGTATGCTTTGAACGCTTCGAAGTCTTCATCCGTGACGACAAATTCTTCAATTGCGGAAATTTTGGGATGTTTTTGTACCCAGTCTGTTACAAAATCGAATAAGACATAGTCGGTCACTAAGTAAAACATCAACGTAGGAATTTTGGGTTCTTCCACTTCAAAATCCGGACGTATTCCCCCACCGTCGCGTACCGGCCGGCCTTTCGAAGTGTAAAAAATGGATGTCAGACTATCGGGTATTGCCGCAACGCTTCCGTCGGGTTTTCGGTGTGAATAGTCTATTTGCTGGATGCAGCGGCCGCTGGGAATATAATATTTGCTCATGGTGATTTTTACATTGCCGTTAAACGGTAATTCGCGGGTAGATTGTACCAGTCCTTTTCCGAAAGAACGTTGACCGACAAGCACCGCTCTGTCCATGTCCTGCAATGCGCCTGATACGATTTCGGCAGCGGAAGCAGAATTCCCGTTGATGAGTACGGCTAATGGCATCACCGTGTCGATCGGTTCGTTTGATGTCCGGTAGGTGCGGTCCCATTGTTTGATTTTTCCGCGCGTCGAAACGACTTCTTTTCCTTTCGGTACAAACATGTTCACGATTTGGGCGGCACTTTCCAGCAATCCTCCTCCGTTATTTCGCAAATCAAGAATGAGCGACGTGATGCCATGGTTCTTCTTTAGATCTTCAAATGCATTTTTAACCTCTTGGGCACTTTTATCGGTAAAACCTTTCAAATAAATATATCCGACACCATTCTCACGTACGCCATAATAGGTTACCTGATCCACCAGAATTTGCCTCCGCATTAAATCGATCTTGCGCGGCTTCTTTTCTCCGGGACGCAGGATGGTCAGTTGCATTTTCGTGTTTGGAACTCCTTTTAAGAGTGCACTGACTTTGTCGCTGGAAAGCGAAGCAACATCCGTCGTGTCGATTTTTAAGATCCGGTCCCCCGCTTTCAATCCAGCCAGGGCAGCGGGCATTCCTTCGAACGGTTCGGCGATAATAACGCCTTCGTCACGTTGACGAATATAAGAACCGATGCCGCCGTATTCTCCAGTCGTCATAAATTTGAGGTCGTCCATTTCCTGTTCAGGAATATATTCCGTATATGGATCCAGATCGTTCAACATAGCGTCTATACCTTTCCGGACGAGTTTCTCGACCTCAACGGAGTCGACATAGAACATTTCCACTTCTTTGACTAACGCATTGAATATGTCTAAGTTTTTGCTTACTTCAAATCGATTGTCCGTCTGTGCCGCTGCAGAAACGGGGAAGGCGATAGAAAATAAAATGCAGGCTAAAACACAATATATATTTTTTCGCATTATCTATTTTGTTTATTGAATGAACTAAATTGATCGTAAATGTATATAATAATCCGTCTATTTACAGACTAATTTTTTTACTTTTAACTTTATTTGTTCCCATTTATCGGTCGGAATTTGCGGTCCGATTACGTCGATGATGTAGCCTGCAAGCAAAGAACCGATGCTAGCGGACTGTTCCAGCGTGGCACCGATAGATTGTCCATACAGGAATCCGGCGGCAAAATGATCGCCAGCACCCGTTGTGTCTTTGGGCTTACCTCCTTCTGCCGGGATGCGGATGATTTTGCCTTTGCTTCCAACCAACGCGCCTTCTTTGCCTAGGGTAACCAAAGAAATGTCTACCCATGTAGACAGTTTCTTTACGGCGTCTTCTGCTTTCAAACCCGTGAATGCTTCCGCTTCGCTTTCGTTGCTGAACAGAATGTCTACATATTCCGGGATGATCTCTTCCAACAGCGCTTTGAAACCGTTCACAATATTAAAATTAGAAAGATCTAAGGCGATTCTCATACCTTTGCTTTTTGCTTTTTGCATGGTCGAGCGTACCAAAGCTTCATTAACTAACAGATATCCCTCAATATAAATACAGTCATATCCGGCAAGCGTAGTGTCCGATATTTCATCCGGCTGTATCGTTGGAGCCGGCCCCAGAAATGTACACATCGTTCGTTCGCCATCCGGAGAAATCAGTACGGTACAACAACCAGAAACTCCCGCTGTACGGATAAAATTCGGGTGAACTCCAGCTTTCCGTAACGCTTCTTCATAAAAAGTTGCATACTCGTCTTTTCCTATTTTCCCGATGTAGCCGACATTCGCCCCCAGTAATCCCATGGCTCGCATCGTGTTGCAGACTGACCCTCCAGGCGTCAATGTCCGTTTCAATGCTTTATTCGATTCTTGTATTGTAATCATTTGTTCTTTACTGATCATCTCCATCGCCCCTTTCTTTACGCCGATCCCGGAAAGGATATTATCATCTTCCATTTGTAGCAGTACGTCGACTAACGCGTTACCTAATCCTATGGTATTCATATTGAAACTTTTTGTGCAAAGATATTGCATATTTGGAAAACATCCCGTACTTTTGCAAAGCATTTTCAGAAGGGTATAGTCAATGTATACTATCCTTTTTCTTTTTTGAAATACAAAACATTCTTCCTTAGCTCAGTTGGTTAGAGCATCTGACTGTTAATCAGAGGGTCCTTGGTTCAAGTCCAAGAGGAAGAGCAAAAAGATGCCGGGAAAGGCCGGAAATGTATTGGATATTCTTCCTTAGCTCAGTTGGTTAGAGCATCTGACTGTTAATCAGAGGGTCCTTGGTTCAAGTCCAAGAGGAAGAGCAAAAAAATCCGGGAAAAGCCCGGAACGTATTAGATATTCTTCCTTAGCTCAGTTGGTTAGAGCATCTGACTGTTAATCAGAGGGTCCTTGGTTCAAGTCCAAGAGGAAGAGCAAAAAGAGGTTGCCGAATTGTACGGTAGACCTTTTTTTTTGTCGTTTTTTTTCTCCAGGTGTGCAACGCCTGCGAATAACTTTCGTATTATTGAATAGATGAATACTGAAAACAACACATACTTGATTGATGGCTGTTGCCGGAAGGATCCGAAAGCGCAGATGGAGTTGTATGAGGGATATGCTAAACGTTTGTATATGGCTTGCTTTCGGATTATCGGCAACACGGCAGAAGCTGAAGAGGCAATGCAGGATGCTTTTCTTAAAATTTTTACGCGCATCAGTCAGTATGATCGTACAAAAAACTTTGAAGTGTGGATGCACCGGATCGCGGTTAATACGGCGATCGATTATGTGAGAAAGCAAGTGCCTTTAATAGAGGAATTAGTTGAAAATAGAATTGAACCGAAAGAAGAAGATGATAACGACGCGGAAGAACTCACCCTTTCAGTTGAAAAGGTGAAAAAAGGAATTACACAGTTGGCGCCCGGCTATCGTCTGATTTTGACGCTTTATCTGTTCGAAGGGTATGATATGGAAGAGATTGCAATGATATTAAAAGTAAAACCGTCGACTATTCGCACGCAATATATGCGTGGTAAAAATAAATTGGTCGAATTAATGAAAGGATAACTTATGGATAAGTTAAAAGATTTTATAGAAAATAATAAGCAAGCGTTTGATGAGGTGGAATTGCCTGTCGGTCATGCAGAACGGTTCCGGGAAAAACTGAATACTCAACGTCGGACTCGAGTTAAAAGAAACGTGTATTTATGGATTGCGGTGGCTGCCTGTCTGGGTGTTTTATTGACGATTCGCATACAGTTTCAAAAGAACAATGCCGCTGATTCTTGTGAATTGACTCAGGAAATCCAGGACGTGAGGATGTACTATAATATGCAGATTACCGCTGTTGTATCGGAAATGGAAGAACTTTATAAACAGAAACAATCATCTGCGGGATTGGGACTTCTAAAGGAAAGCCAGGTTGTTTTGGCTTCGACTCGCGATTTTGAAAATCGGATTTTTCCTTCACTCCCTTGCTCTGAAGAGGCTTTGTTTGCGATGAGTCAGCATTACGACGCCAGTATAACCGGAATGAATATCCTGCTAAAACAAATGCAAAATGTGACAAATGAAGAGAAAATCAATAATTAAATAAGAAAGAAAAATATGAAAAACGGAACAAAAAATAATTCGGTATGGCTGATTTTAGCGGTACTATTAGTTATTCCTTTTGCCCTTCAGGCCGAAATCTGGGAAGTTGTTAAGAAAAAGGAAATCAATAAAAGTTTCCATGTAAACAAGGACTGTTTGCTTTTTGTAGACAATTCTTTTGGTAATATTACAATCACCTATTGGGCTAAACAAGAAGCTTCTATACAGGTTGAGGTGAAATCGGTTGCTTCACGAGAACAGAATACACAGCAAAATCTGGATCGTGTCAAAGTAGATATCCGAAAGGTCGGAGACAAGATTTCGGCAGTTACGTTTTTGGAAAATGCGAATCGGGATGGGCGGAAAAACGAACAGCTTACTATTAATTATCATATTTCGGTACCTTCGACAATGAAGATGGAACTGAGTCAACGTTTTGGCAATATTAATTTACCATCAGAAAACGAAGGAGAAAATACGATTACGGTGAAATTTGGGAATCTAAATGCCGGAAGTTTTACGAAAAACTTATTGGTCGATGCGAAATACAGCAATGTAATATTAGGAGGACTTGCCCAAGCGGATCTTTCATTCTCCTTTTGCGGAGAAGTGGATTTGCAAAGCGGGAAATTTTTAACTGTCGATAGTAAGTATTCAACGCTCAGAATCGGTGATGTGGAAGAATTGAAGATGGGACAGAAATATGGCAATTTGAGAACAGGTGAATTGAAAAAGGCTTTCCTGGATATTAAATATAGCAATTCTAAAATTGAAAAATTGACAGACGAATTGATTGTGGAGAATTTGGACTATAGTACACTGGATGTGTTAGAATTGTCGGCCGACTTTAAACGTGTAGAAGTCGAATCTAGGTACGGAACGCTGGGAATTTGTATATCACCGAAAGCTTCGTTTAAAATTATTGCGGAGCGCATAGGCAATAATTTAAGTATAGAAAAATTAAAAGAAACGAAGCATACGGTTGAAAACAAGAGCGATCATTATGTGGAAATAAACGGAGGAAAATCCGGGATTATCAACTTTGAAGGGAATAAATACAGTAATTTGAAAATAAGAGCAAAATAAAAAACCGGTTGTTTAGATAAACACCGGCGTTCATTTGGATATAGTTTTAAAGTTATTTTCAGCGTGTGTTAAGGACGGTACAGTGAAAACTGTATCGTCTTATTTTTCGTGAGCATGGCGATGTTTTTGTCGCAGCCATTCATCTAATAATCCGAAGAAAATGAAAAAGGAAATTCCACCGGCTATCGTTAAAAAAAGTGGGAACATGTTTTTCAAAAAGACCATTTGCTCACTCATGTTTTCCTGATGTCCGCGCAGCGATAGTAATCCGCCGGCGATAACCAGCATATAAACAACAAAAAACAGAAAAAACTGTCCTGCGGAAACAGGTTTTTTAATATAGGAAACGCATCTATATCGTCTGTTTTTCAGTATGAAAGACATGACGCGATTGTTTAAACCAGTGGAAGGTTTTTCCAATGTTTCCTTCATTAATGAGCGGGTTAACCGATCGGTCTCTTGTTCATTCCATTTCATAATAAACTGATTGTTTCTGTTTTTATTATTTGTTGTAACTTCTCGTAAAAATGCTTCCGGGCACGAAATAGCTTTACTTTAATATTCGATACAGTCAGCTCCGTGATCAGACGGATGTCTTCAATAGAACATTCCTCTAAATAAAAAAGCGTCAACAGCATCGACTCGTCAGGTGTAAGCATTGACAGTACTTGCGTAATAGTTTCCCGCCTGTCGTTTCGCTCTAACAAAAACGAGGCAGAATTCATTTCATCGTCCGTCAATTCTTCCGGTCTGGCTTCATCGTAATCGACAAAGATTTTTTGCTGCCGTAAGGCTGTCAAGGCTGTTCGATATACAATGCGGTAAAGCCATGTGGAAAATTTGCTTTCAAATTTGAACTTATCCAGTGCGTTATAAACTTTGATGAATGCGTCCTGGGTTACTTCCTCTGCGTCTTCCTTGTTCCCCATTAAACGGAAGGCGAGCGTATAAACCATTGTTTCATACTTCGCGATAAGGCAGGAGAAGCTTTGCACATCTCCTGCCAATATTTGCTCTATCCACTTTTTGTCTTCCATTTATAGTCGAAGTTCAGTCTCTATTATTTTCTTTCTCTTGCATTTTGCGGGAGAAAAAGAAATAAATAACGAAACCGATTCCACCAAAGAGAATTGTAAAAGCAGGAATTCCTAAGGAAAAATAATCTCCGTAATTAGGGAGATAAGGCTCAACCAACAATCCGATAATCAATCCAAGAGATAGCCCGATCATTACCAGTCCGTTTCGAAGAGCAGGATAACGGTTTGCCTTTTTTTCCGGTTCCTCTAACACCACTCCTTTTTCGATCATGGCAATTCGTTCTGCATGACGTCCTCTCTGTGCTTGTACTCCCAGTATAATAATCATAATGATCGGAAGACCTATCGAGCAAACGATAGCTACAATCGGAATTAATAAACCTGCCAACATAGTTTTTTATTTTAATTGTTCCTATTTTATTTATAGGACACAACTCTTCTGAATTAGGTTACAAAAACAATCGACAAAATCAGCAAATTTCTCCGCGGACGATTTCTTCTTTGTCTTTATCCCAATACATGGAGCGACCTTCCAGGTAAGCACGTGTACCCATGTGGGCTGTCATGGCTTCTTCAAAGGCCTGTTCAATATTACAACTCGGCATTTTCTTCTGCCGGATGCATTCCAGCCATTCGCGGATATGTAAATGCGTTGTATCATATCGTTTTCCGTTGACATAGGTATAGAGTAATCCTCGTTTGGCAAAATATAATTCAGTGGGAGAGGTTACTGTATCCGAACTGCTTTGTCCGGGTACGTACGTATAAAAAGGATTGTCTGTAGGTATTACCCCACTTTTTATCTTTTCCTCGTAACGGGTGGAATTGCTATCTACCGTGACTTGAAGAATATTAGAGACTTCCATTGAAGCGTCATGTCCCATAAATACTTTGCCTCTATTTCGTGAACTGGCCAGTGTCGCGCTGTAAAGCATCGTCATATCATGATCCTTAAATTCAAATGTTGTTTGTAGAACATCTGGCACCGTTCGTCCGTCTTTAAAGAAGTAAACACCTCCCGAAGAAGTCGCCGAGTGTGGAATTCCCACTTTCATGATTTGATTAACCGCGTCGTATTCGTGTGTTAGTAAATCTCCGGAAAGCCCTGTACTATAATCCCACCAGCAACGCCAACGGAAGAAGCGTTCTAAACTGAATTTACTTCGTTCGTCTGGGCCAACATAACGTTCTAATTGGTATTTCTTCATGTAATCCATGTATTCTTTCACCCGTTCTTCCGGACCTTCGAACTGTTTCCAGTCTATTGTCCCGGGTGAAGAACCTTCAATAATATCGTATACCCAAGCGCCGTTTGGAGAGTTTCGGTTGGTACATACTTCAATCAGATTAACCGGGCCAAGAAGTCCGTTGCGGATGATTTCCGATGCTTTCTGATAGCAGTCTGTCTGTCGTCCCTGGTGTCCGAGTTGAAATACAACACCGGTCTCACGTATGGCTTTACGTATCAGGTATGTCTCAGGAACTGTCCAGGAGAGCGGCTTTTCGCAATAGACATGTTTCCCGGCCTTGGCCGCTTCCATCGCCATTGTACTGTGCCAATGATCTGGAGTAGCAATAATTACGGCGTCGATATCCGGTGCAGCCAGCAATTCCTGATAATGCCGATAACGTTTGGGGGCTTTGCCGAATTTACCGTTACTTCCCTGGCGGTCGATATTCGACCCGGCTAAAACTGCCGCTTCGCCATAGACATCGAAAATATCGCAGACTCCATTAATCTCAATGTTTAAGTCGTCTTGTGCCAAGTATTGCTCGTAACGTGTATCTTTTTTATTTTGTTTGTTTGCTTCGATCATGGAATCTATCCACGATGGTTCGGCGAATCCTGCAGCACGTAGTAATTGTTTCCCGCGGATTCCGAATCCGATAATGCCCAGACGTATTTTTTCTCCATCTTTGGCCGGTTCCAAGAAAGACGCTTCGTCTTTGCTGATCTGGAACACATCGGAAATATCACGACTCGTACGTTCGTATTTTTGTTTTTTGTAGACACCATATGCCAGCGCTCCGACAACAGGAACAGTAACCAGAGCTTTTAATGCTTCGCGACGTCCTTTATCCGGTTCTTCCGGGAGGTTTGTTTTGTTGATATCCTCAGTATTCATACCCTTAAATCAATTTTAATTTTAGAAATCCTGCAGGCAGTATTTTTACCAGCAGCCGATCAAGTCCGATGATTTTAGATGATGAAAATGCGCATAAGACACCTAAGGCCACAAATTCCACCAAATTTTTATCTATCCATAAATATGAACCCTCAAAAGGCATCATATAAGAAACTTCCAGAAGGGCCGGATGAGATAATGAATAGGCTAAGAGAAGTATCATACCTCCGATAGAGGCTAATCTTGAAAATAATCCCAGAATCAGACAAAGTCCGATAAAGAAAAGGCTCCATTCATTTAAAAAATTGATCACATTCATTAGTGAATCATTTTGTGTCAGGCTGATAAAAAATGATCCGGCAGGTCCTTTCGAATCCAATAAGTAAGGTAATGAAGTCCATTTTGGATTCATGATTTTAACGCATCCTTCATACATGAAATGCCAGCCTATAAATACGCGCAATATTACCAACCATAAGATTTGCGCATTAGAATAATTTTGAGTTGTTTTCATTGCATTTTGTAATTAAAAAAATACCCGAAGCGTGAACAATGTTCCGGCTTCGGGTATTTACTATATTCGTTCAGTATATTTGTAATACCGAAAATTAAGATCAATCCAAAATTTTTATCTTAATGTTACGGAACCATACATCATCACCATGGTCTTGAAGACCAATTAGACCTTCCTTGTTTTCTCCTCCGCAGTTCAACAATAATTCATAAGCCAACGGCCATTTTTCTTTGCTGAATTTGCTGGCATCCAACAATTCTTTCCATTGTTGTGTCCATAAGTGGTATTCTACAACCGATTCGTCATTTTGATAGTGAACAACCGTTCCTTTATAACACATGATCTTGGACTTATTCCATTCGCCGAAAGGTTTAGAATTTTGGGGTTTCGCCGGGATCATGTCATACAAAGACGCTGACATGCGATTTCCATCTTTACCTAACTTCGCATCAGGATGATTTTCGTTATCTAAGATTTGATATTCCGGAGAAGAGATGTAAGAAGGTTGACCCTCTACCTCCTGAATCAAAATGAATACGCCGGAGTTGGATCCTTTAGCGACCTTCCATTCCCATTCCAGTTCGAAATTTTTAAACTTGTGCGCAAAAACAATGTCTCCACCGTCTTTTGCACCAGCTTCACCGGCACCGGAACCTTTTATATGGATTGCTTTATCGTCTACAACCCAAGATGCAGGAACATCAGCACGGTTGTAGCCTCTCCATCCATTTAACGTTTTTCCATCGAAAAGAGTGATCCAACCATCCGCATCTTTCGAAAAATCAGCTAGATTTACCATTGGCAGATCGGTCATTAGTTTATATTCGGGAGCAACAGCTTCCGTCGCAGCAGGTTCTTCTGCAGGAGCTTCTTCTGCTTTCTTTCCACCTCCGCAAGAAGTGAAATAACACATTAATGTAGCAGCACTTGCTAATAAAACAGTTTTTTTCATTTTACAATATTCAATTATAAGTGTTATTATCTATCTCGGCATGTCAGCCAACTTCCAACCAGCACGATAATTGTGCTTGATTAATTCTTCTGCAAATTGTTTTGCATTGATCGGATCCGTATAATCTTTATTAAACGAAGGATGACCGTCTTTGATGGTGAATCCGTCTTTAATAACGATCTTAATCATTTCGTCGTCTTTAATGTTGGTAAATTTCATGTTTTCACCGTCCCACAGCAATTCTTTGTTCAAAGATTGCAGACGAACAGCCAATACACCCATTACAACCATTTCGTTGAAAGGCCCTGCTTCGCTAAAGTCGGACGAAGTCATTACACGATTTGCGGGACTTTCTTTACAAGCGCGGACCCAGTCTTGTTCGTGACTCACAGGAACACGGCGACATACTTTCGGAACAGTTGGTTTACGACCAGAAAGCAACCATGGATTTACACCGTAGCAACCGCAGATTAATGTGTCTTTCGTTCCGTGGAAAATAACGGCTCCACCTTGGTCGTTCATTTCGCGTCCGGCAGGATAACCTGCTGGTAGATCAGGTTTTAAACCGCCGTCATACCAATGAACTTCTACTCCCGGCATACCAACTTTGGGCATATTGTCGCGAGCAGGGAATATCAATTTTACATGTTGAGCTTGCGGTGCGCAATCTCTTAATAATAATGTAGAAGAACCTTGAACTTTAGTCGGGTATCCTAATTTTAATGATTTAAATACCGGGTGTAAGATGTGGCAAGCCATATCGCCAAGAGCACCTGTTCCGTAAGCCCACCATCCACGCCAGTTCCATGGGTGATAAATGTTGTTGAACGGCTTCAATTCAGTAGGGCCGGTAAATAAATCCCAGTTCAATGTAGAAGGAATCTTATCGGCTTTTTCGGGAGTCATAAGCCCTTGTGGCCAGATAGGACGGTCTGTGAAAGCCTCAACTTTTGTGATTTCGCCGATTTCACCATTCCAAATCCATTCGCAGGTCTGGTTTACTCCTTCAGCGGATGCGCCTTGATTACCCATTTGCGTTGCAACTTGATATTTAGCGGCTAATTTGGTTAATAGGCGTGATTCGTAAACAGAATGTGTAAGCGGTTTCTGGCAATATACGTGTTTGCCCATGGTCATAGCATCTGCCGAAATAATCGCGTGCGTATGGTCTGCTGTAGCAACCAATACGGCGTCAATGGATTTACCCATTTCATCATACATCTTGCGATAGTCCCAGTATTTTTTTGCTTGCGGGTATTTGTCAAAAACGTGCTTTGCATATTTCCAGTCAATGTCGCAAAGCGCAACAAAATTTTCAGACTCCATATTACGCAGATTAGCTGCACCCATTCCACCAATGCCGATGCCGGCGATATTTAACTTATCAGTGGGAGCCGTATGACCGTGGCTTTTACCAAGAACTGCATTAGGAACAATAGTTAACGCAGCTGCTGCTGCAGTTCCTTTTTGAAGAAAAGATCTTCTTGAAATGTTTGACATAATAATTATTTTTATAGATTAGCACTTAATAATGTTTGCAATTATCTTCTTTTTGTGTTTTTTTCTGACAAAACAACGCAAATATAACCAATGCATTATTACGGTCAAGTTTTGCTTGTTCGATTCTTAATCAAAATAGCCTTTTTTAACAAAGTTGATAGATTAATTCTATTTTTGTATAAATAATATTTATAGTTTTGGTGGTAATCACTCGTGTAAATATAGATATATTTGTTTTATTATCAATTATAAAATTATTTTTTAGTAATAACCGTAATAAAATACGTTAAATTATGTCCGATAAAGTTCCTATCCGCTTACGCGAATTTCGTTTCTATTCGGACGTGTTCAAATCCATGATTTTTGGGAAAATTGGGGGGGGGTACTTATTATGATTAAAATTTTTATCTTGTTCTTGGTGTTAAAAAACTTCTTCCCTTTGATTTTAATCAGTTCGAATCTTTCTCCCAAAAACAGGAATATGTGTCTAACGAATGGATAGAGCGGGCGATTATAGACTAATTTCATATTTAATACTCTAAACACATTGTAGAATTATGGTTGAAAATATTGACACCTCTTTAATTGACTGGTCAAGGGCGCAATTTGCTCTTACAGCCATGTATCACTGGTTGTTCGTTCCTCTAACGCTTGGGTTGGGAGTCATCCAGGCTATTATGGAAACCATTTATTACAAAACGGGAGATGCGTTTTGGAAAAATGCCGCTAAATTTTGGATGAAATTGTTCGGGATCAATTTTGCAATTGGAATAGCGACCGGGTTGATTCTTGAATTTGAATTTGGATTGAACTGGTCGAATTACAGTTGGTTTGTTGGTGATATTTTTGGTGCGCCGCTTGCCATTGAAGGGATTTTAGCCTTTTTTATGGAAGCTACGTTTATTGCTGTTATGTTTTTTGGATGGGATAAAGTCAGCAAACGTTTTCACCTTGCTTCGACCTGGCTGACGATTACAGGGGCAACATTATCTGCGTTATGGATTCTGGTAGCAAATGCCTGGATGCAATATCCAGCCGGAATGCATTTCAATCCGGATTCCGTACGAAATGAAATGAGCGATTTCTGGGCAGTCGTACTCTCGCCCGTAGCCCTATCGAAATTTTTTCACACGGTTCTTTCTTCGTGGATTGTGGGGGGGGTATTTGTTGTCGGAGTCAGCAGCTGGTTTTTGTTGAAAAAACGTGAAATCCGTTTTGCTTTAGCTAGTATTAAGATCGGAGCAGCTTTTGGGCTTGTTGCGACTCTCTTGACGGCTTTTACGGGAGACAGTTCTGCTTATCAAGTAGCGCAAATACAACCGATGAAGTTAGCTGCCATGGAAGGTCTTTATGAAGGAGGTAATGGCGTTGGTTTAGTTACGGTAGGCGTGCTCAATCCGGCGAAACAGACGTATGACGATAAGGTGAATCCTTTTCTGTTTAATATTCAGATTCCCAAATTACTGTCTTTCTTTGCAGAAAGAGATCTAAATGCCTATGTGCCCGGCATTATTAATTTGATTGATGGCGGATTTACGGAGTCGGATGGAACGGTAGCCTTATCTGCGGAAGAAAAAATAGCCAGAGGTAAGATGGCGATTAAAGCTTTGGCCGATTACAAACAGGCGAAGAAAGATAAGGATGAACTTGCAGCGAAAGAATACCGGGTAACACTAGAATCCAATTTTAATTATTTCGGGTACGGATACGTCAGAGAAAAAACAGATTTGATACCTCCGATCGGATTAACTTTTTATTCCTTTCGGATCATGGTTATTTTGGGAGGCTATTTCATTTTGTTGTTTATTGTTGCCATGATTATGGAAAACAAAAAGAAAATGGAGAAAGCGACCTGGCTTCAATGGATATGCCTTTGGTCTATTCCTCTGGCGTATATCGCAAGTCAGGCAGGATGGATTGTTGCGGAAGTTGGCCGTCAACCTTGGGCGATTCAGGACATACTTCCTGTTTCAGCTTCCGTTTCGCATCTGAGTACGGGTTCTGTACAGACTACCTTCTTTTTGTTTCTTGGTTTATTCACAATTCTTTTTGTTGCGGAAGTCGGCATTATGGTCAAAGCAATTAAGAAAGGCCCTCAATTTGAGAATTTATCTAATTAAAAACGAAATAAATCATGGATACAACATATATATTACTTCAAAACTACTGGTGGTTCGTTATCTCCTTACTAGGTGCCCTACTCGTTTTTCTCCTTTTTGTTCAAGGAGGACAGTCGTTATTGTTTTCTCTTGGGAAAAATGAAATTCAACAAAAGATGATGTTGAACTCGACAGGTCGTAAATGGGAATTTACCTTTACCACGTTGGTAACCTTTGGTGGCGCTTTTTTTGCTTCTTTTCCGCTATTCTATTCCACCAGTTTCGGCGGTGCCTATTGGGTATGGATTGCGATTTTGTTTTGCTTTGTGATACAAGCCGTATCTTACGAATATCAATCAAAAAAGGGAAATCTTTTAGGGAAAAAAACGTATCAGGTCTTTTTGATGCTTAATGGGATTTTTGGTCCGGTTCTTTTGGGTACAGCAGTCGGGACTTTCTTTAATGGAGCCGAATTTACTGTCAATAAAATGAATTTAACCGATCTTGGAATGCCCGTGATTTCTTCTTGGAACAATCCGCTACACGGGCTGGAAGCTGTTTTCGTTGTCTGGAATGTTTGTCTTGGATTGGCGGTCTTCTTTCTGGCGCGTATACAGGCTCTCCTCTATTTTATTAATAACATTAATGATGTGGAAATTGGTAAACGTGCCCGGAAACGTTTGATTCCAGAAACTGCCTTATTTTTAGTTTTTTTCCTTGCTTTCCTGATTCATACCTTTGTGCAAGATGGTTTTGCTATAAATCCGGAAACAAAAGAAGTTTTTATGCAACCGTATAAATACTTTACGAACCTGATTGAAATGCCCGTTCTGTTTGTTGTTCTTTTGGTTGGTGTCGCCGGGGTGTTGTTTGGTATCCTTAAAACGATTTTCGCCGGAAGCTGGAAAAAAGGAATTTGGTTCTCCGGAGTCGGGACTGTGTTGACGGTACTTGTTCTTTTCCTGTGCGCAGGTTGGAATCATACAGCTTACTATCCTTCGGTAACGGATTTGCAAAGTTCGTTGACTTTAGAAAACAGTAGTTCGAGTAAATTCACGTTGACTGTCATGAGTTATGTCTCTATTTTGGTGCCTTTTGTGTTGTGGTATATTTTCTACGCTTGGAAGGCGCTTGATCTACGGAAGATCGATCAAAAAGAGATGGAAGAAGGTGCCCATACCTATTAAATGAAAGAATAATTGAGGCGTGGTTTATAGTAGTATTACTATTGAGGTTGAAATTCATGATAGTAATTAGTTCTCTTCGCGACAAATCCGTTTTTTTACCTCTTCATAAGGATGGGCTTTTTATTTGAATATCAAAATAAAAACTCGTCCCGATGATTTTAAAAAAAGATCCCGAAGATTTTTTAAAATCTTCGGGATCTTTTTTTAAAACGTTCGAGATGTTTTTTTTTAACCTTATATGATATTGAAAATCAGTAATTAAATTTCGATTTTTCGCATCGAGATGGAGCTCAATTTTGCTCAGTGCTCAGGGATGAGGGAATAAAAAAGGGAAAAAATATTTGTTTATAAAAAAATAATATTCTACATTGCGCCAAGTTTACTTAATCGGTAAAGTTAACCTGAATTGTTCTATTGATATTTTGTTAACAGCATATGAGAGCCTCATTAAAAGATATTGCAGAAACATTAAATCTATCGAAAACCACCGTATCCTGGGTTTTGACAGGCAAAGGGGATGCGAAAAATATAAGCAAATCTACGCAGGAATTGGTTCGCAAATGTGCTGAAGAAATGAATTATCAGCCGAATTTGATTGCCAGAAGTTTAAATATCGGCAAGACAAAGACTGTAGGACTGATACTACCTTCCATTTCCGACTTTTTCTATTCTTCCGTGGCGCGTGAAGTAGAGGAAAACGCGAGTAAACGAGGTTATTCGCTGATGATTGCCAGTTCGGAGTCGGATGCCGACAAGGAGGAAAGCATGTTGCGAATGTTCCGTTCGAAAGGCGTAGACGGAATTATTCTTGCGCCTACCAAACAATCGAAGACAGAAATACAACATTTACTAAAGGAGCGGTTTCCGCTGATCACGTTCGACCGTTATTTTCCTGAGTTAGAGATGAGTTATGTGATTATCGATAATAAGGAAAGCAGTTTTAAATTAGTCGGTCACCTGATAAGGAAGGGTTGTAAAAAGATTGCGATTATTACGACGAATCCGCATCTGGCGACTATGAACGCTAGGGTGGAGGGGTATAAAGCGGCATTGGAAAAGGCTGGGATAAAAGTCAATCCCCAATTAATCGGGAATGTCTCTTATGATAATTATGAGAAAAACTTAGTCAAAGTTTTAGATACGATCTTCGAAAAGGTGCCTGAAGTAGATGGGTTCTTTTTTACGACTCATATTTTAGCACTTGAGGCGTTTCTCTATTTTAATAAGAAGGGTATAAATTTCAATAAGGATTTCGAACTTGCCTGTATTCACAGCGTGTCTACTTTCGAAATTATGGCTCCGAATATTAATGTAGCGGAAATGCCGGTTGGCGATATTGGTAAAAACGTTGTAAACATTTTGTTGGACGACATTGAATCGAAAGGAAAAACCAAAGGAGTAAAAGGGAAATACAGTATTGTTCTTCCTTGTACTCTCTTCTTAAATCAGTAAAAAATCAAAACAGTTAAGTAATGAGACTTTGCTATTCAAGCAGGATATAAGCATTTATTCAATTTACTTAACCGTTAAAGTAAATAGTAAAACACGATCAAAAGAAAAGATAATATGAAAAATCTATTGGGCATCGACATCGGTGGAACAAAGACAGCTGTAATCTATGCGCAGGAATTGAAAGGAAATGGTTTGAAAATTGTGGATAAAATTGTTTTTACAACGACAAATGTGAAAGAAACACTGGAAGGTATATCTTTTCATTTTGACGAGATTGTAAGTAGAAACCGGTTGGCAGTAAAAGATGTTTCGGCAATTGGGATTAGCTGTGGAGGACCTCTGGACAGCAAAAAGGGAATCATCATGTCGCCTCCTAACTTGCCGGACTGGGATCATATTGCGATTGTGGATATGATGAAGGAACGGTATGGCATTCCGTGCGCGATTCAGAATGATGCGAATGCTTGTGCGGTGGCGGAATGGAAATTCGGGGCTGGCGTTGGTACGAAGAATATGGTTTTCCTGACGTTTGGCACGGGGTTGGGCGCCGGTTTGATTCTTAACGATAAATTGTATTGTGGCGCAAACGATAATGCCGGGGAAGTCGGACATGTACGGTTGTCTAAATTCGGCCCTGTGGGGTATGGAAAACAGGGCTCTTTCGAAGGTTTTGCCAGTGGAGGGGGGATCGCGCAGTTGGCGGTTCTGAAATTGACAGAGCTTTATCAGCAAGGGAGGAGAGTGGATTGGTGTTTATCTGATAATATTGGAAAAGTGACTGCGCAACTTGTAGCCGAACAGGCGTATAAAGGTGATAGCTTGGCGAATGAGATTTTGAAGATTTCAGCGACTTATTTAGGAAGAGGGTTGGCCCTGCTGATCGATATTCTCAATCCGGAGTGTATTGTCATCGGAAGTATCTATGCTCGAAATGTAGACCTGTTTTTCCCGATTGTGGAAAAAGTCTTAAAGGAGGAAGCATTAGGTATTTCTCTTTCGGCTTGCCGGATAAAACCGGCTCAGTTGGGTGAAAATATAGGTGATTATGCGGCTGTTTCTATTGCCAGTAATTTAATAAATGATCTATGAACGAGATAATTAGAGACAGTTTGGCGGAAGCGCTTGACAGTCTGCAACGTTTTATGGCGCAGGAATCGAATTTGGTTGCGGTGGAAAGCGCGGCGAAACGGATGGCTGCCGCTTTAGCCGGTGGACATAAGGTGATGAGTTGCGGAAATGGCGGCTCGCTTTGCGATGCTTCGCATTTCGCGGAAGAATTGACGGGAAGGTATCGAAGTAATCGCTTACCGCTTCCGGCGGTTGCGATAAACGATGCAGCTCATATCACGTGCGTAGGCAATGATTATTCGTTTGCAGAGATTTACAGTCGTTATGTCGAAGCTGTAGGAGATCAGGGCGACGTGTTGCTGGCGATTAGTACAAGCGGAAATTCGGAAAATATCTTGAACGCTTGCGAAGCGGCGAAACAGAAAGGAATGTGGGTGGTCGGTTTGACTTGCGATTCGGATAATCTGTTGAGGAGGTTGTCTGATGTTGCGATTTGTGCTCCTAAAACTAACTATTCAGACAGGATACAGGAAATACATATCAAAGTGATCCATATTTTAATTCAATTGATAGAACATGAGTTGGCTATAAATTAAAAACAATTATGATGGAACCCACAGAACAAAACAAACAACAATCGGTATCGATTACAAAAATACTACCTGTCTTTTTGGGCTTTTTTATCATGGGATTGGTGGATTTAATCGGTGTTGTCTCGAATTATGTGAAGAGTGACTTTTCAATAAGCGATTCATTGGTTAACCTCATTTCGCTTTCTTGCTTTTTCTGGTTTTTAGTCATTTCTATTCCTGCCGGATTTTTAATGAACAGAATCGGGCGCAAGAATACGGTTTTGCTTAGTTACTTTTTTACGTTTGTCGGACTCTTTATCCCCTGGTTGAATTATAGTTTTTCATTTGTCCTTCTGGCTTTTGCTTTTATTGGTATCGGAAATGCGATTGTTCAGGTGGCACTGAATCCGCTGGTAACGAATGTGGTTTCAAAAGAGAAGCTTACGGGTTCATTGACACTTGGACAGTTTGTCAAGGCTATCTCTTCTTTTCTTGGCCCAATTGTTGCGTCCTGGTTTGCGTCTTCTTTTTTAGATTGGAAACTGCTTTTTCCGATGTATGCCCTCACAACACTTTTGTCCGGTTTTTGGCTGTGGTTAACACCCATTTGTCAGGAGCAAATAGACAAAAAAAAGGTTGTATCATTTAAAGAAACGTTGTCTTTGTTGAAAGACAAGCGAATTTTAGTGTTGTTTATCGGTATTTTAGTTCTCGTAGGTGTAGATGTTGGCATCAATATAACGTTACCCAAATACTTGATGGAAAATTACGGTTTGGAACTGAACAAAGCGGTATTGGGGAATAGCGTTTATTTTCTGGTACGTACGGTTAGTGCTTTTATAGGTGGAATCGTATTAATGAAATATTCGAAATATAAATTCTATAAGTACAGTGTATTGATTGCTTTCGCAGGATTTCTGTGCCTGCTTTTTCCTATCTCACTTATACAACTGATGGCCGGTGTTGTCATTTTTGGAATCGGTTATGCGAATTTATTCGCCATACTGTTTTCTATAGCTCTGCAATTAGTCCCTCGGAAAGCCAATGAAGTTTCTTCCTTACTTATTGTCGGTGTTTCCGGTGGTGCGATTGTGACCCCCTTGTTAGGAGTATCTTCCGATATTTTTAACACACAACTTGCTGCCATTATTATTCTATCTATCCTTTGGCTTTACATGCTGTGGTTGATAAAGTCGATAAAAAAAGATAGTTAGGTGATAATGACTTTCATGATAAAATGATTTTACGTTAACTTAAATTTTTCTAATATGAAAATGCGTGTTTTATTTACTGTTCTCTCTGGTTTGAAGGAGAGAATGAAGGACAGATGGTACATCCTTTTGCTTGTTACCTTGCTCTTCTCATTAAATGGTTATGCACAAAGCAGATCGCAAGCAAGATCGAATGCTAAAAAAATTACCGGTTATGTTGTCGATGCCACTGGCGAACCTTTGACAGGTGTCGCTATTAAAATTCTGACTGGCGCTTCAAAAGGGACAGTCACGGATATCGATGGTCAATTTATTCTCGACGTAAATGAGGGTGTTCCCTTGGAGTTCTCTTATTTAGGGTATAAAACGCAAACTGTGAACGCGAAAAATGATATGCGCGTGATTATGTCTGAAGCTGTAGAAGAATTAGAAGAAGTAATAGTAGTTGGTTATGGTACGATGAAGAAAAGTGATTTGACGGGCTCAATATCAAGTATATCATCAGACGATTTTCACATGCAGCCAATAATGAATACAACAGATGCATTAATGGGAAGATTATCTGGTGTAATGGTAAGTAATACGTCGGGGAATGTGGATGGTTCGGTAAAGATTCGTATTCGCGGAGCAAATTCGATTAACGGAGGAAATGACCCATTATATGTTTGCGATGGAGTTGTTGGGTCAGATATACCGCCGGCAGATGCAATTGAGTCAATCGAAGTATTAAAAGATGCTTCGGCTACGGCGATCTATGGTTCTCGCGGAGCGAATGGGGTTATTTTAATAACGACCAAGAAAGGGAAAGTCGGGAAGACAACGGTAACAGTTAATGCTTTTGGCTCGTATGCAGCGCCATCAAATTTATATGATATGGTGGATGCATATACCTATGCACAACAAATTAATTTAATAAATAATAATCCGTATTCAGAAAGCCAATTAGAATATTTCAAACAGAATGGAGGCACAGATTGGCAAAAAGAAATTTTAAAAAGTGCTTGGCGTCAAAAGTATAATGTAGCAGTAGATGGAGGAACGTCAAAGGTAAGATATCATATTTTAGGAGAGTATTCAAATAATACATCATTGATAGAAGGTCAACGGAGTGAAAAATATATGGTACGATCAAATTTTGATATTGAATTATATAAAAATTTGAGTTTAGAATGGCATGTAAATGGTTTTTATAAACAAAACAGGAATATTGGAGGAAGTCTTTACGAGGGAGGCGCTGATGCGATCTTATTTAACGCATTGACTTGGGGTCCAACAGAAAACATTTATGAGTCAGATGGTTCTTATAACTTGGCGGATCAATTTGGGGCTATGGGCGATAATCCTGTTTTAAAAATGAAAGGAACAGATAAATGGGGGAAGTTCTTTGGTGTTTCTTCGAATGCCGCCTTGACATGGCAAGTTTTACCAGAGTTATCGATACAATATCGTTTAAACATTGATCTTAGCAATTCAAATAACTATGAATGGGAAAGCGCAGACTATACGCTCAGTTATGCTTCTTCAAGCGGATCTAAAAGTCTTACAAGTAATATATTTCAGAATTTAATAGTAAATTGGAATAAAAGTTTTGATAAACATAACATAGGCGTAACATTCGTTGGGGAGAGCAATAAATATACATCTGATGGATTATCCGGTCGTGGCAGTTATTTTGGGAATGAAAATTTGGGTTATTGGGGAATGTCGACGGGAACGAGTAAAGAGGCAAGTACATCGTGGAGTGATTATGCGTTATTGTCCGGTATTGGTCGAGCTACATATAATTATGGGGGCAAATATTACGCGACAATGACCTTTCGTGCAGATGGTTCATCCAAATTTGCGAAGGGGAACAAATGGGGGTATTTCCCTTCAGGCTCATTGGCTTGGCGTCTTTCTGAAGAGCAATTCATAAAGGATCTGAATGTGTTTTCTAATTTAAAAATGAGAGCGAGTTATGGAAAAACAGGGAATCAGGGAGTTGGTCCATATTCAACGATAGCATCATTGAGTCGTGTAGGTGCTTACTACACATACACGAGTAAAGTGCAAGGATATACCAGTAAGGTAGTAAACAAAAATTTACAATGGGAAGAAACCGGTCAGTTTGATTTAGGCTTGGATATAGGTTTATTGAATGATCGGCTGAATTTCACGTTGGATTATTATAAAAAGAAGACCGATAAACTTTTGTTAAATATAGCAACTCCCTATTTTTTAGGAGGAGATAATATTTATATGAATAAGGGTAAGGTTG
>JAQVZS010000041.1 GCA_028708075.1 Massilibacteroides sp. | reverse complement strand
TTCGGAGAAAAACAGTATCTTTATCCCATTCCTTCCCTTGTAATGGTGAAAAACCCGAACATTACACAAAATAAGGGTTGGGAAGATGGCGCTTCTAATGATGGTAATTAAAAAAGATAGAATATGAAAACGAAATTAATGATTATGTTCATAAGTTTGGCCGGTATCTTGTCTCCCGTTTTTGCAAAAGGGAAATGCGAATTAAATGTAGCTACATTTAATCTTCGTATGGATACGCCAAACGACAAGGAAAACGCTTGGCCGAACCGGAAAGAAATGGTGAAAGCACTGGCCTTGTTTCATCAATTCGACATCTTCGGTACACAGGAAGGGTTTAAGCATCAATTAGAGGGTATTCTGGAAACCGGTAAATACGCATATATCGGTGTTGGCCGTGACAACGGTGAAGAAGCTGGAGAACATTCGGCAATCATTTATGACAAGAAACGGTTCACCGTCTTGGATAAAGGGAACTTCTGGTATTCGGAAACACCGGATGTTCCGGGTAAAGGCTGGGATGCGACTTGCTGTAACCGAATTTGTTCCTGGGGTAAATTTAAAGATAAAGTCAGCGGCAAAACGTTCTACTTCTTTAACTCGCATTATGATCATCAGGGAAAAATAGCCCGGCGGGAATCATCCAAGTTATTATTAACCAAGATGAAAGCAATTGCCGGTAATTCGACATTTTTCTGTACAGGCGATTTCAATGCTTCACCGGAAGACGAGCCAATACAAATCCTTTATGCCGATGGATTACTGATTGATTCAAGAAAAGTTTCAAAACAAACACCCTACGGACCAGAAGGAACATTCACCGGCTATAAAGCAGATGCTCCGATGAAAAAACGAATAGACTACATCTTTGTATCCAAAGACGTAACAGTAAATAAATATGGCGTATTAACAGACACGTTACATGGACGTTTTCCATCGGATCATTTCCCGGTCATGGTTAATGTCTCATTCTAAAAAGATCGCTTAATACTAAGAAGAAAAAGATTGCAATGACAAGCAAATTGTTGTTGCAATTTTTTTGTATATTTGGTTCAAAAAAAAATGAGTTATGGACAAGATGGTAGAAATAGCCCGCTTTCAATACCCAATGGAAGCACAACCGCTAATGGCGCTGCTAAAATCGGAAGGGATCGACTGTTATCTCAGAAATGAATATTCGAGTCAGATTATGGCGGGATACGTAGATATAGGAGGAGCAAGAATAGAAGTATTAGAAAATGAAGCCCAACGTGCGCTCGAGATCATGAAAGACGGAGGATATGAAATCCCGGATGAGAACGAAGAAGGCAAAGAAATCCGTGCCGTATCGGGATTAGGGAATAAAATCCCTTGGCTAAAAAAACTCCCCCTCGAAAAGCAAATCATCATCATTCTGGGCATAGTTGCCATTATGCTCGGCTTACTTCTTTTTGCCTCTTCTTTATTCGAATAAAAAATAAAGACCTGTTACGAATAACCGGACAAATTCGAATTAAAGTCTTCACAAAAAGGGACAAAGTAGCTAAATGATATTTTTACTTCATTTTTGCTTTCATTTATTTGGACGTTATGCTTAAATACTTACCTTTGTGCGATCGTTGATCAACGACACTTTTGCGGTAGATAAAAAGGTATAACATTCTAATAAATTACAAAATGAAGTCATGTGAAGTATTGGACCTTCTCAAAAGGAGGTTCCCCAACGAACCTGAATATCATCAGGCCGTAGCTGAAGTTTTAACCACCATAGAGGAAGTATACAACGAACATCCTGAATTTGAAAAAAGTAATCTAATCGAACGTCTTTGTATTCCTGACCGGATCTTTTCTTTTCGTGTGACCTGGGTAGACGACCAGGGAAATGTACAAACCAATATGGGTTACCGCATACAACATAATAATGCGATCGGACCGTACAAAGGAGGTATTCGTTTCCACTCATCAGTTAACTTGGGTATTCTAAAATTCCTTGCTTTTGAACAAACCTTTAAAAATTCCCTAACAACTTTGCCTATGGGCGGAGGAAAAGGAGGATCCGATTTCAGCCCAAGAGGAAAATCGAACGCAGAAATCATGCGTTTCTGTCAGGCTTTCGTCATGGAACTTTGGCGTCATATCGGGCCGGAGACAGATGTCCCTGCTGGAGATATTGGCGTAGGAGGCCGGGAAGTTGCCTATATGTACGGAATGTACAAAAAACTGGCGCGTGAAAACACCGGAACTTTTACCGGTAAAGGCATTGAATTCGGAGGCTCGTTAATCCGTCCGGAAGCGACCGGATACGGAAATGTTTATTTCCTTCTCGAAATGCTTAAGACTCGTAATATTGACATTAAAGGTAAAGTTGTTGCCGTTTCCGGTTCCGGGAATGTAGCCCAATATACTGCAGAAAAATTAATCAGTCTTGGCGCGAAGGTCGTAACCTTATCCGACTCGGATGGCTATATTTACGATCCGGAAGGACTCGATGCCGAAAAACTAAAATACATCATGGAACTAAAAAACCTATACCGCGGACGGATCCGTGAATACGCGGAAGAATATGGTTGTAAATATGTCGCTGGTGCACGTCCATGGAATGAAAAATGCGATATCGCCATGCCAAGTGCGACTCAGAACGAAATAAACGGCGATGAAGCCAAAGCGTTGCTTGCCAACGGATGTTTTGCGGTGTCGGAAGGAGCGAATATGCCTTCTACTCCTGAAGCGATAAATGCTTTTCAGGAAGCAAAGATTCTTTATGCCCCAGGTAAAGCCGCCAATGCCGGTGGCGTATCAGTTTCCGGCCTGGAAATGACGCAAAACGCTATTAAACTTAGTTGGAGCAGCGAAGAAGTGGATGAAAAACTGAAAAGCATCATGAAGTCCATTCATGAACAATGTGTGAAATACGGAACAGAAGCCGACGGCACTGTTAACTATGTAAAGGGAGCAAATATTGCCGGATTTATGAAGGTTGCCAAAGCCATGATGGCACAAGGGATACTGTAAGTTTTATTTGGATTAAAAATCATAGTTAAAAAAGGGACTTTTTGCGGGTTTGCAAAAAAGCCCCTTTTTTGTTACGTTCTCGTCTTACATAAATTTCATTCAGAAATTGTCTTATGAACATTAATATCTTACCTTCGTAGCATAAAAGGAAAAGAATGGTAATAGACGAGCTCAAAAAGCTTTATTTAATTAGTATTGGGGAATCTGTTCAAGAAATAACCGAATTACCTTCTTCCGGCTCAAACCGGAGGTATTTCCGTCTGAGAGGAAATAAAACGGTTGTCGGTGTCTGCGGAACTTCGAAAGAAGAAAACGATGCTTTCATTTATATGTCTTCC
Source organism: Massilibacteroides sp. (assembly GCA_028708075.1). Lineage (GTDB taxonomy): Bacteria > Bacteroidota > Bacteroidia > Bacteroidales > Tannerellaceae > Massilibacteroides. The sequence continues at coordinate 21,126 of JAQVZS010000041.1, read as the reverse complement.
CATTTCCGGACAAAAGGGTTACCAGTTCCGGAAGTTTATTCTGTGTCCGATAATGGATTATTCTATCTGCAAGAAGATTTAGGAGACATCCTGCTTTTCGATGCCATTGTAAAAGGAAGGCAAAGTAGTGTTTTCGATGAAGAAGAACGCCTATTACTATCCAAAACAATCCGATTATTGCCCCGTTTGCAAGTAAAAGGTGCTGAAGAAATGGATTTTTCCCGTTGTTATCCACAACCGGAATTTAACGAACGATCCGTTTTGTGGGATTTAAATTATTTTAAATACTGTTTCTTGAAATCAACTGGGATCGATTTTCAGGAAAACCTTTTGGAAGACGATTTTCGCAAAATGACCGAAATATTACTTGAACCTTTTTCGCCGACTTTTCTTTACCGCGATTTCCAATCCAGAAACGTAATGATTAAAGATGGAGAACCCTGGTTTATCGATTTCCAGGGTGGAAGAAAAGGACCGGTCTTTTATGACATTGCTTCTTTTTTATGGCAAGCGAAAGCCCGTTTCCCGGAAGATTTGAGAGATGAACTGATTGACGAATATATTGAAGCTTTGTCGGAATACATGCCTGTCGATCGTCAGGCTTTCCGGGTGCAGCTTCGGCATTTCGTTCTATTCCGCACACTTCAGGTATTAGGCGCATATGGATTCCGGGGATATTTTGAAAAGAAACCGCATTTCATACAAAGCATCCCGCATGCTATCGGCAATTTACGGAATCTGCTGCGGAAAGAGTTTAACGAATATCCGTATTTATCCTCTTTATTAAAAGAATTGTGTGCATTAAAACAATTCTCGGACGATATACGGAAACAACTTTTAGAAATCAGGATTATCAGTTTCGCCTATAAAAAAGGGATCCCGGATGATCCGTCAGGAAATGGCGGAGGATTTGTTTTTGACTGTCGCGCTATTAACAATCCGGGAAAATACGAACGCTATAATCATTTTAACGGACTGGACGAGACTGTAATCGATTTTTTAGAGAAAGACGGCGAAATCTCCCAATTTCTGGGAAATGTGTATACAATTATAGATGCAACTGTCAAGCGTTATTTAGATCGGGGCTTTACCAACCTAATGGTTTGTTTCGGATGTACTGGTGGAAGGCATCGTTCGGTTTATTCCGCCCAACATCTAGCAGAACATTTGGATAACAAATTCAACGTAAAAATACATTTAACCCATAGGGAACAAAATATTGATCAATTTTTTGAAAGTAAGATATGAAAGCGATGATTTTTGCAGCCGGTATCGGAACGCGTCTAAAACCATTAACAGACGACAGGCCAAAAGCGTTGATCCCATTAAATGGGAAACCCATATTGGAACACGTGATTCTTAAATTAAAAACAGCAGGTTTTCATCACGTGGTAATCAATATTCATCATTTTGGGCAACAAATTATTGATTTTTTAGCAGCGAATGACAATTTTGGATTGAAGATACAAATATCCGATGAGCATGACTATCTATTAGACACAGGAGGTGGAATAAAAAAAGCAGCCTCTTTCTTACAAGGTGATGAACCTTTTCTAGTACATAATGTTGATATAATATCGAATATCGATTTGCGCGCGTTTTACGATTATCATCTGGAGCATCATCCATTGGCTACTTTGTTAGTCAGCAAAAGAGAGACTTCCCGTCACCTTTTATTTAACGAAGACTTAAAATTGTGCGGTTGGCGTAATCGAGAAACCGGCGAAGTCAAATCCTATTATCCGGATTTCGACCCGAGGCAATATACCGAATATGCCTTTGGCGGAGTACATGTCCTTTCGCCGGGAATATTCAAATGGATGGAGGAATGGACCGGAAAGTTTCCGATCATCAATTTTTATTTGTCAATTTGTGCGAAAACAAATATCATGGCTTATCCGGTTAACGATCTAACATTGTTTGATGTAGGCAAACCAGATTCGTTAGACGAAGCTGAAAAATGGATGCAAACGAAATAAGTACGTCCGGACTTATTCCGGCTTAAGGACTAAGCCCAGGCTTTTCTTTCCATTCATTTTTATTATTACCGATTTATCAAAATGTACTTGCCGCAAATAATTAGTTTCCATAACGGCGGGTAAAGCAGCCAAAAAGGCTTCGTCGAACCATCCATCTCCACGGAACGGATTGATCGTAAAATAGCCTACCCCAAAAGAAGTCAGGTTTTGAAAAAAATGTGTACCCTGACTTGGATCAATCCTGTAATTCTCCAATCCACATTCTACAATAACGCGTGCATTACAAATATGTGGCCATTTGACCGGAATTCCTAGCCACGGATCGCTACTACCCCAACGCCCCGGACCAACCAAAATATATCCCGCATCCGGATTCGAGAAGGTCGCGTTGAGTTTCTCTAATTCATACGCAATAGCCTGATTGTTCGCAGAATTAAATGATTCGGTTTTGACATAAATCACATCATACACATTTTGGATGATACCATGCCCCAAAACACTGGTCGAATACAAAAGGGTTTCTTCTATGGGGGTTTGTGTAAAATCTTCAGTCAATACTTCTTTATTTTCTACAATAGGTCTCACCTGAAGCATGTAAAACGTAGCTTGCGTACTATCCTCGGGATTAATCGTTACCGCAAATTCTATTTCGATTGGCCGCCCCATTTCTTCCTGTCCAACATGAAGAATACGATCAAGTGTTTTTGCCAAAGGAAAAACATCGTGCTGAAGAATATTGGCAAAAGAAAGGATCTTTCGTCCTCCCGGATAAAAGCCGTCACGAATGACCTGATCATATGGATCATAGGTAGAAACCAAAAACTTTAAACTGCTGTCTGCTTCCGCCTGTTTCAAATTCAGTTTTAATAAATTAAATGAATCATCGACAGAGAATTGCTTTGCCAAATTAGACAAATCCAGTGCGTAAAAACGGGTTTGCGTTTCCTTTAAGGCAAAGTCGAGTGTACTCATTTGCAAAACATTATGCGGATGACGAGGCGAGAAACGAAGTGTCTGCCCCCCATCCACAATATATTTCCCCAAACCAAGCGCTATATTAGCAATCCCGTCTTCCGCTTTTTCATTGCCGATCGGATAGAAATTTAACGAACGAGCAACACCAGAGATGGTTGGATAAAAATGAGTATTGTATTTTGTACCGACAACTTCTTGTAATACAATTGCCATTTTTTCCTGATCAATCACATTCGAAGTCGCAGTCATATAAGCTTTGCTATCTTTATAAAATACAGAAGCGTAAACAGCCTTGATCGCATCACTTACCGCACGAAGCATCTCATATTTATCCTCAACTTTCGGAACCATATAAGTAGCATATATACCAGCAAAGGGTTGGTAATGCGAATCTTCCAACAGACTGGACGAACGAATAGCCAGCGGACCCTTTATTACATCAAAAAAAGCCATAAAATCCTCGACTAGTTCGACCGGAAGACTGGAACGAAGAAAATATTTCAAAATATCTTCATCCGGAGCATCACCCAAAGCCAACGAATACAAATCGTTTGTTTCCATAAACTTGTCGAAAATATCCGTGCAAATTACAACCGTTTTTGGAATGTTAACGGCAAAGCGCTCGTTGTCAAACTCAGGATAACGTTTTACCATTGCACTGATAAAAGCCAATCCCCTGCCCTTTCCACCGAGAGAACCCTCACCAATACGGGCAAAATTACTGTATTCGTCAAACCGTTCTTTCCTATATACGGCCACAACCCCCGAGTTCTTCATGCGACGATATTGTACAATCACGTCAAAAATTAGTTGACGGGCTTCATCCATATCCTTATAGTCACTTACATCGATCCGTTTTAAGAGTTCCGCTGGTGGAAACATTGCTCGAGAATAGAAAAAGCGGGAAAAATGATTTCTCGAAAGATGATAGACAAGAGAATCATCAGGTATATCGAATACCTTTTTTTGCAAATCTTTCAAATCGCGAATACGCATGATTTCTTCCTTCGTCTCCGGATTGAGTATGACGAAATCGCCAAATCCAAAACGCTGCATAATTTTTTTGCGTAAGTCCTGCGGATAACTCTTGGAGTTTTTGTCGACAAAAGAAGCTTTCAGTTTTTTGGCATAAACAACATTGTTAGACTCAGACGATTCCAGAATAAACGGGATAATTAATCCGGTATTACGAACATATTGCCCGAATCGGTAACCCGCATACGGATCTTTCTTTGATTCCCGCACAAAACTCATGTCGGCTATAATCCCTAAGATGTTATTCTTGTATTGATCAAAAATCCGGATAGCTTCTTCGTAATTGCGAGCCAGTTTAATTTTAGGACGTCCCCGCATACGTAATGTCCGCTGATGGTCATTCAACGCTTCTTTCGAAAACTCCTGACTTTGTTCCAACACAAAACGATAAAGATGAGGTAAAGCAGAAGAATAAAACCGTACGGAATCTTCCACAAGCAAAATGATCTGCACGCCGACACTCTGGGTATCATCGGGTGCATTCATCTTGTCTTCAATCAATTTGATGATGGCAAGCAACAATTCGGAATTACCCAGCCAACTGAAAATATAATCGAAAGCGCTCAGATCTTCATTGACTACCCGCTTGGAAACTTCTTTTGAAAAAGGAGTCAAAACCACTATCGGAATTTCAGGATACGCAAACTTTATATCTTTCGCCGCGCCAAACATATCGACTTCGTCCATGTTAGGCATATAAATAATCAGTTCGAAATTCCGCTTCGACAGTTCTGTCATTGCTTCTTTCTTGTTACTAACTTGAGTAAAACGCGGAGGATAACGAAGACTGAGATTCACATACTCGTTAAATATCTGCTCATCAACCCTGCCATCATCTTCCAACATAAAAGCATCGTATTTAGTCGCGATCAATAAGATATTATAGATACGCTTATTCATCAAGTTAGCAAACGAAGTGTCTTTAAACACTAAGTTTTTAAAATTCGGTATCTTGCCCATATACATTTTCTGAGAATTAGATCTCCAAAAGTAAGTAAAAAAGAAAAGAGAAGAGATATAACTGACAAATTCACAACATATTTATATAACAGATAAAAAAAGACAGCAAAACAAGGTTTATGACATTGTTTTTTATGTATGTTTGTGAGCAATATGATATCTAACAAAAAGCATCAAACGATATGAAGACAGATTTGATTCTGGCAGAACTCGAAGCAAAACATCCTGGCGAAAAGGAATATTTGCAAGCTGTAAAAGAAGTACTTATTTCGATTGAGGATGTCTATAACCAACATCCTGAATTTGAAAAAGCAAGCATTATCGAACGCTTAGTCGAACCGGAACGGGTGATTATGTTCCGTGTCCCCTGGGTAGATGACAAAGGGAAAGTGCAGGTCAATCTCGGTTACCGCGTTCAGTTCAACAATGCGATAGGCCCATACAAAGGCGGACTGCGTTTTCACCCTTCGGTCAACTTGTCTATCCTAAAATTCTTAGGATTTGAACAAACATTTAAAAACGCGTTGACAACCTTGCCAATGGGCGGAGGCAAAGGAGGATCGGATTTCTCTATCCGAGGGAAAAGCGATGCGGAAATTATGCGTTTCTGCCAAGCTTTCATACTCGAACTTTGGCGTAACATCGGCCCGGATACAGATGTCCCGGCTGGCGACATTGGCGTAGGCGGACGGGAAATCGGTTACATGTACGGCATGTACAAAAAACTGGCGCGTGAAAACACGGGTACCTTTACAGGCAAAGGAATGGAATACGGCGGTTCGATCCTTCGTCCGGAGGCAACCGGATTCGGCGCACTTTATTTTGTACACCAAATGTTGAAGACACACAACATAGACATTAAGGGAAAAACAATTTCTTTATCCGGATTCGGTAATGTAGCATGGGGAGCAGCAACAAAAGCAACCGAACTCGGAGCAAAAGTAGTAACGATTTCCGGGCCGGACGGATATATTTACGATTCAGATGGCATTTTCGGAGAAAAAATCGATTACATGTTGGAACTACGCAACTCGGGTAATGATATTGTGGCTCCTTATGCCGAAGAATATCCGAAGGCAATGTTCTTCGCAGGCAAAAAACCCTGGGAACAAAAAGTCGATATCGCACTTCCCTGCGCTACACAAAACGAACTAAATGAAGAAGATGCCCGGATGTTAATTAAAAATGGAACCCTTTGTGTTGCCGAAGTGTCGAACATGGGCTGTACAGCTGAAGCTGTAGATCTTTTCATAAAACGTAACCAATTGTTCGCTCCGGGTAAAGCGGTTAACGCTGGTGGTGTTGCAACTTCGGGACTTGAAATGACGCAAAACGCGATGCATATTTCATGGACTGCAGCTGAAGTCGACGCAAAATTGCACCAAATCATGGGTAGTATTCACGAACAATGCGTAACGCATGGCAAAGACGGAAATTATATTAATTATGTAAAAGGGGCAAATATCGCCGGGTTCATGAAAGTAGCCCGCGCCATGATGGCACAAGGCGTTATTTGACAAAAATTCGTTTGAAGCGCTTGAATCTGTTTGTTAAGGCGCTTCAAACGAACTTACTACCTTACTTTCTTTGGGTTTTTAGCCAGATAATCTTTCCAACCCGTATATTTCTTTTCCGCAAGCGGATTATTGGATTGCAAATAGTGACATAAAGCAGCCGCCAAACCGTCTGTCGCGTCTAATTGCGGCAACATAGACGATTCCGGTATATGTAATATACGTTGCAACATGCCCGCGACTTGTTCTTTGGAAGCATTTCCGTTTCCAGTAATTGCCATTTTAATTTTCAGCGGAGCATATTCGAAAATAGGAATATCCCGGTTTAAAGCTGCAGACATAGCTACCCCTTGCGCACGTCCCAACTTCAACATGCTCTGCACATTCTTGCCGAAAAAAGGCGCTTCGATAGCCAGCTCGTCCGGATGATATTGATCAATTAAAGAAGTCACCCGCTCAAAGATTTTCTGTAAACGCAGGTAATGGCTATCCAATTTATCCAATTTCAAAACCCCCAGGGCTTCCATCTCCGGCTTATTCTCCTTTACAAGCAAAACTCCGTAGCCCATAACGATCGTACCCGGGTCTATTCCCAAAATGACACGTTCCTTCATTGTTTTTTCCAATCTATTTCTTCTAATAGCGTAGAAAAACCGGCAATTTTCGTACCGAATCGAGCGGCAAGTTCCTGATGCAATGCACATCCTTCGTTCTCTAACCAAAAATTCAGCGTATCCACATTTTTCACATGAAACTGGACAGAATAACTGACCCCTTCCTCTTCATCCGAAGAAAGCACCCTTCTTAGAATAGGATTCAGCAAAAATCCGCTCGAGCTAGCACGCGGCAGGTACACTTCCTTCAAAAAAGTCACCCCTTCATCCCAAATGCCGTTATCCAAATGAAAAGTCGTATTATAAACGATCATACTTTTAAAATTATCAGACAAAGATAAGATATATCAGGAAAACCTCTATATTTGCACTCGAAATTATGGGGTATTAGCTCATCTGGCTAGAGCGTTAGACTGGCAGTCTAAAGGTGATCGGTTCGAGTCCGATATACTCCACTCTACACTATTTTTATACAATTTACCTTCTATTATCACCTCAAGCCCATCTATTTTCATATCAATATAGTTTTTGGTGTAATTAATCTGCAAGATATAAAAACGGGACTTAAACAGAATAGGTCAATGAAGCTTACCTATATATACATTTTATGCTTCTGTGTAATAATGAATTTTATCCTGTATATTTGTAGTAAGATAAAAAAAACAGAAAATGAATAATTTAAAAGAGATAACCCTAGCTGTTTGCGAAACAGCCAAACAAGTGGGCGTTTTTTTACGGGAAGAGAGAAAAACGTTTTCGTTGGACAGTGTCGAACAAAAACATGACCACGATTACGTTTCGTATGTCGACAAAACAGCTGAGAAAAAATTGGTGGAAGCCTTGAAAAGGGTTTATCCTAAGGCAGGTTTTATCACGGAAGAAGGAACTGTAGACCGCTCGAACACGGAATTAAACTGGATCATAGATCCACTGGACGGAACGACCAACTATATTCAAGATAATGCGCCCTATTGTATCAGCATTGCACTTCGAAGCGGTAATGATCTTTTGATCGGCATGGTCTACGAAGTATGTCGTGACGAATGTTATTTTGCGTGGAAAGAAGGAGGTGCATATTTAAATGGCAAGCCAATACACGTTTCAGAAAAACAAATCAGCAATGCCCTAATTGGAATCGATCTGCCTTATAATGCAGAATCCTATAAACCCGTTGTCTTATCCATTATAGACAAACTATACGGCAAAGTATCCAGTCTTAGGGTAAACGGATCAGCCGCCATGGGATTATGTTACGTTGCCGCTGGAAGATACGACGGATGGATGGAAGCATATATCAATCCATGGGATTACTCCGCCGGTGTTTTAATTGTCCGAGAAGCTGGAGGAACGGTCACCGATTTTAATGGAAAAGACGTTCATTCACATCATGTAATTGCAACGAATGGAATTCTTCATTCGGATTTAAAAGCCGTACTTCCTCCAGCTGCTTTCTAATTAGAAAAAATGAATATAATATACAATCTTTCTATATTTCCTCTATAAAACATTTCGTTTTTTATTAAACACATTTATAAATCCGGATTTTTGTGTACGTTTGTTTGATTTTTAATAATGCTAACCAACATAAATCGATTTAATCATTTATCATGAATACGAAATTGAAAAAATCCATCTTTGCCTCACCGAACGGAAAAAGCTATCTGTTGCCATTTATCCTCGTAACCAGCTTATTCTTAATGTGGGGATTGGCGCATGGTTTACTCGATGTACTAAATAAGCATTTTCAAGAAGCATTTACAATGAGCAAAGCACAATCCGGACTGGTACAGTTCTCAACCTATATTGCCTACGGATTATTCGGAATTCCTGCGGGATTATTTATGAAACGATATGGATATAAAAAGGGGATTCTGTTAGGATTATTTCTTTATGCAGTGGGGGCGTTTAGCTTTATCCCGGCAGCATTCATGCATTCTGCCAATCCTTTTTTAGTAGCATTGTTTGTCGTCGCTTGTGGATTATGCGTCCTTGAAACGGCCGCCAATCCATATTCTTCCGTATTAGGGCCAAAAGAAAATGCGGCACAACGGCTTAATCTTTCGCAATCGTTCAACGGGCTAGGTTGGATACTGGGCCCTTACATCGGCGGACAATTAATTTTGGGTGCAGCGCCGGATGATACGTCGGCACTGACCAAACCTTATATTATAATCGGAACCTGTGTTCTGATTATCGCCGTGTTTTTCTTTTTGATTAAATTGCCTGAAGTAACGGCAAAAGAAGAACAAGCTTCCTCAACTTTATCTCTTGAGAAAAAATCGATGTGGCAATACAAACATTTTAAACTAGCGATAATCGCCCAATTTCTCTATTGCGCAGCACAAACAGGTATATTCAGTTTTTTCATTAATTACGTAACGGAACACAACACCCAAATCAGTCCAGTACAAGCGTCCCATTATCTGGCTTTCGGAGGGATGCTTCTTTTTATGATCGGTCGCTTGTCGGGAAGTATCATTATGTCCAAATTCAAACCGAATAAATTGTTGGCTTTCTACTCCATTATATGCTGCGTAGCCATGATCCTCGTGATATTGCCTTTAGGAGACATCTCGCTTTACGCCCTGTATATCTCCTTCTTCTTTATGTCTATCATGTTCCCAACCATCTTTGCATTAGGACTGGCTGGAATGGGTTCGTATACTCAAAAAGCCTCATCTTATATTATTCTCGGAGTTTCGGGAGGGGCGTTTGCTCCTATGTTGATGGGATATTTAGGAGAAGAAAACATGGCGATAGGGTTTTTAGTTCCTTTATTCTGTTTCATCTATATTTTATTTTACAGTTTAAAAGGCTATCAAGTCAGATAACCGAAAAAATAAGTATAAACCGTTGCAGTCTCGGAAGAAAGGCGTAAATTTGTCGGGTTAATAAAAAACACAGCAGTTGAGATGATCGATAGGATAAAAACGCTTCTAAAAGAGGTAGAAGAACTAAAGGCAAACAATGCAGAAGAACTGGAAGCCCTGCGCATCAAATACCTGAGTAAGAAAGGTGAAATATCAACCTTGATGAATGATTTTCGGAATGTTGCCGCCGATCAGAAACGGGAAGTCGGCCAATTCTTAAATCAGTTGAAAGAAGCAACTCAGCAAAAGATCAATGATTTAAAAGAAGAATTTTCTAATTCCACGGCAGTCGATACCGACATCGATCTTTCGCGCACCTCTTACCCCGTTCCACTGGGAACGCGTCATCCAATCTCTATCGTCAAAAAAGAAATCTGCGACATTTTCGCACGTTTAGGATTCAGCATTGCCGAAGGCCCCGAAATTGAAGACGATTGGCATGTATTCTCTTCGCTTAATTTTGCTGAAGACCATCCTGCGCGCGATATGCAGGATACTTTTTTCATCCAACATAATCCGGATATATTATTACGTACGCACACGTCGTCTGTGCAGACCCGAGTAATGGAAAGACAACAACCACCAGTAAGAATTATCTGTCCAGGGCGTGTTTACCGTAATGAAGCGATTTCTTATCGCGCACATTGTTTCTTCCATCAAGTAGAAGCTCTTTATGTTGACAAGGACGTTTCATTTGCCGATTTGAAGCAAGCGCTTTTATTCTTTGCTAAAGAATTGTTCGGACAAGACACGAAGATCCGTCTGCGTCCTTCTTATTTCCCGTTTACGGAACCTTCGGCAGAAATGGACATTTCGTGCAACCTTTGCGGCGGGAAAGGATGCCCATTCTGTAAACACACGGGTTGGGTTGAAATTTTAGGGTGCGGAATGGTAGACCCGAGCGTCCTTGAAAATTGCGGAATAGATAGTAAAATATATTCAGGATATGCTTTAGGAATGGGTATTGAACGAATTACAAATTTGAAATATCAAGTGAAAGACTTACGCATGTTTTCGGAAAACGATGTCCGTTTTCTAAAACAGTTTGAGTCGGCCAATTAAATTGAAAACCTAAATCATTACCATCCCCGGGCTTACTCGAATTAAGCCCGGGGAAAACACAAAGGATCCTCTGTTTTCTTCTTTTACATTAAACTCAGTCTTTTGATTTGTAACCAGATCAATATAAAATAGCGATCGTTTAATATTAGCCAGTAATATATTCCGATTGTTTGCCGTTTTTTTAGGATATTTGTTTAGAAAATATCTTGTTGTATTATTAATATATATGTTGAAAAAAGAACGTTATAAAGGAGTATTGGACTGGTTCGAAAAAAATGTACCTGTTGCTGAAACAGAATTGCATTACGCTAACCCTTATCAGTTGCTTGTCGCGGTTATTCTCTCCGCTCAATGTACAGACAAACGGGTAAATATGACTACGCCTGCTTTTTTCATACAATACCCCACTCCCAAAGAATTAGCAGCAGCTACACCAGAGCAGGTCTTAACCTATATCAAAAGTATTTCTTACCCGAATAACAAAGCCAAACATCTGGTTGGAATGGGACAAACACTATTGAATGAATTCGGAGGAATCGTTCCATCCTCGGTAGAAGAACTTTTAAAGTTACCGGGAGTCGGACGTAAAACGGCTAACGTCATTGCATCCGTGGTATTCAATAAACCAGCCATGGCAGTAGACACACACGTTTTCCGTGTATCTGCAAGATTAGGATTTACTCCGAACTGCAAAACCCCTTTAGAAACTGAAAAAGAATTAGTAAAACATATTCCTGAAAGATTAATACCGAAAGCACATCACTGGCTCATTTTACATGGGCGGTATATTTGTTTGGCGCGAAGGCCTAAATGTTTGGAATGTGGACTACAAGCGTGGTGCGCTTATTACCAAAAAGAACAATGAGAGAACATGGGACAAAGACTGTGACTGGGCTTCTTTTTTTCCTCCTATTGGCAGGAATACTCGGTTATTTCCTCTACAACTTAGAGCAAAAACAAAAGATGGAACAAATCGATTTACAAAAATTGGTTTCTTCTGAAGTTACCGGACAACTTTTTATAAACAGGCCAGCCGAATTTATCTCTGTTCTCAACCGCCAACCGCAACTGAACCGTTTTTTTCAATCTATTATTCCGGATGATTATTTCCGTTTGCTAAAACACATCAAATACTCGCCGGCTCTTTTAGCCTGCTATCCCAAAGGAATTGTCTTTTACTATCCGATATATAACACACACGATCGCATTCAAACATGTTTCAAGGGAGAATCTTCAATTCAGGTGAGCGAGAATAATATGCGGTTCCGTTTTTACGCTCGAGATTCAAATCAATATTTCGGCTATTACCAATATAAAAATATAATTATTGCAAGTTACAGCCTCAGCTTATTAAAACAAATAACGAAAGAACTGAAACTGAAAAAAATCGACCAATCAAAAACTGATTATCTAAAAGGAGAAACAGACAGAAATACATTAATAAAAATGTCGTTAGCCCAGAATGTCGATTCTATATGGCAGACTATGGACATTTTTCTGCACGAAAAACAAGTCTGTTGCCTGTTGCAAAAACAATTGGCAGAAGTCCCGGACAGTTTGATCGCTAAAATGGCAGACAGCTTAGCCCAAAAGATTCAAAACCGGATTCCTGATCTGGAAATACATTCAGGCTTCAGTAAAGATGCCTCATCAGTTTACTACACATTTTGCACCCCACTATTATCCAATAGATAAACCGTCCCAAGCTAAAAAAACTGAGGGAGGAAGTTCTTTTTCAGTTACAGCATGCAAACCGATTTGATGACTCATATGTGTCAGATATGCATATTTAGGTGCAATTTTCTCTATATTTTTTAATGCTTCATGAAGCGTTTCATGCGTAGGATGCTTGCTTTTTCTAAGTGCTTCAATAATCAGGATTTCCACCCCTTTTAATTTATCAAACTCTTCTTCCGGCAATTCTTTTATATCAGTTAAATAAGCCATGTCTCCTATCCGGAATCCTAGAATAGGTAAAGGACCATGCATAACACGGATAGGAATAACAGGAACATCCACAGCTTCAAAAGGCGTTAGATCGACTCGATGCAAGGAGAAATGAGGCAATGCCGGTTTCCATTCCGTATGAAATATATACGGCATTTTAGCCTGAATAGCTTCTAACACATTTTTCTCGGCAAAAACATCCAGATTCCTATCACGCGAAAAAGGACGAAGATCATCTAATCCGCCAATATGATCATAATGCTCGTGAGTAATCAAAACGGCATCCAGATAAGACACCTTATTTTTTATCATTTGCCAACGAAAATCCGGGCCACAATCAATCAATATATTTTTCCCTTCCGTTTCAATTAACAATGATGAACGTAATCTTTTATCCCTCTTATCCGGGCTTTTGCAAACCTCACACTGGCAGCCTATTTCCGGCACGCCGGTCGATGTCCCTGTCCCTAAAAACGTAATTTTCATTAAGCTAACCTATATATTTTACTTCCGGAACAAGTTCTATTCCGAATTTATCATTAACTATATTACGAACACTTTCCGCAAACAAAGCAATTTCGTGTCCGGTAGCTCCACCTTTATTAACTATAATCAAAGCCTGTTTTTCAGAAATACCGACTTCTCCGTGCCATTTACCTTTCAAGCCGCATTGCTCTATCAGCCAAGCCGCCGGAATTTTAAATTCTATCTCTGATACTTTATAATGCGGAAATTCGCCAAATTTATTTTTCAAATCTTCAAATTTAGAATACAAAACGATCGGATTCATAAAGAAACTACCGGCATTTCCCAATTCGGCCGGATCAGGAAGTTTGCTTTTACGAACAGCAATAACCGCCTCACGCACATCGGCAAGAGTAGGCTCTCTTTCCGAAACAAGATATTTCTTCAAATCTCCATATTCTAATAAAAAAGAAGGCTGTTTCGCAAGACGAATATTTACATAGGTAATAATATGCGGATCGCTGTGTTCATCCTTAAAAATACTCTTGCGATAACCATATTTGCATGCTTCTTTCGAAAACAGTTTCTTCTCAAAAGTTAACTGATTATATGTTTCAATACATTCGACAACATCTTTGATTTCTACTCCGTAAGCGCCAATATTCTGCACAGCTGCCGCACCTGTTTCACCGGGAATCAAGGATAAATTCTCAATTCCCCCCCACCCTTTTTTTACGGCATACGCAACAACATTGTCCCATAATTCGGAAGCACCAATCCGAAGAAAAACAAACTCATCAGTTTCTCTTTCCAACGAAATTCCTTTGATCGCAGAATGTAATATAATACCGTTAAAATCATTGAGAAAAAGGAGATTGCTGCCAGTTCCGATATGTAGAGAACAATTTTCCTGAAAATACTCGTCCTGCAATATTTTTAACAGCTCTTCTTCACTGTCATACTCCATAAACCAGCGGGTTTTTACTTGCAGTCGAAAAGTGTTATATTGTTTTAAAGAATAATTCTGCTCTAACTTCATGCATTTCCTGTTTATTCACGCGCAAAGATAGTTATTAATAAATAATGAATGACACACTTAATACCAACAATTCAGAAATCAAATTTACTTATCAGGCAATTTTTATATTTTTTTTGAAAGCAAATGATTTGCCGGTTTCCTCCAGAATGTATATTTTCAACAAAAAAATCAAAAATAATATTTAGGCTGTGATCAATAAAAGATTAACAGCCTTTATAGAATTAATAATCGTTGGTATTAAAATGGAAATAATTAATCTCGGAGAATCAAACTCCATCCTGAACTGGGCGACGCTGGTGATTTAGCCTTCGGCGAGAAAGAATAAGCGACTATTCTAAATTGCTTTATTTCTTTTTATTAACTATCTTCGCCGTTCAATTTTGAATTTCAGGAATGATTATTGAAGTAGAGCGAAAAGAAATCAGAGCAGTTGCGTTAACACCCATTGTCCAACAAACAGCGTTTTGGGCCAAAGTAAAAGAAAAACAGGGTATTCTTTCTCATGCATTTGATTTTAAAGTAAAGAAAAACGAAGTATACGTTGATAGTCAATGCGACCATTCAACAAATGCGGATTTTCTTTTACTCCAGCATAATTTAAATGCATCTAATTATATCGCTTACGTACCTTATGGCCCAGAGCTTGAACCTAGCGAAGAAGTACAAGGAGAGTTTCTGGAAGAATTATCGGAATCTATTCGCCCATTGTTACCCAATAATTGTATTGGAATAAGGTACGACCTGGCTTGGCAATCGCTTTGGGATTCAGAAGAATATTACGATGAAAACAACCTTTGGGAAGGTCCTCCTGAGAAAAAATATCAAGAATTTCGCCTAAATTATAATACCAGGAATTGGAATCTTCGACGAGCAAACTCAGACATACTTCCATCCAACACGGTTTACATTGATTTAAAGCCCGATGAAAAAGCAATATTAGGCAGAATGAAGCCTAAAACACGCTACAATATATTACTTTCATCGCGGAAAGGAGTAAATGTACGAAAGGCGGAAATGAACGAATTGGATATATGGTATACTCTCTATACCGAAACCGCATTGAGAAATAATTTATATTTAAATGATATAAGCTACTTTAGAACAGTACTCAACGCGCGAGCGGACGACACGCTTTCACCTGCTACGGTTGAACTTTTAATTGCGGAAAAAGAAGGTACGCCTTTAGCGGCAATCTTCTTGATCATTTCGGGAAACCGTGGGACTTATCTTTATGGCGCATCTTCGTCAAAACAACGAAATTGTATGCCTACCTATGCATTACAATGGGAAGCTATCCGCCGCTGCAAAGCCAAAGGATGCACTCAATACGATATGTTTGGCATTTCTCCGGGCCCGGATAAATCACACCCAATGTATGGATTATATAAATTTAAAAACGGATTTGGCGGGAAAGTATTTCATCTGATGGGCTGCTGGGATTACCCCTTTAAAGAAGAACAATATAAGCTTTTCCTTGCCGCCGAAATGCATAGCCAGGGTTATCATTTGTAACAAAAAACCAGAGGATGTTTTTATCCTCTGGCTTTTTAGAAATTATATCCTATGCGCAAGCCAATTATAGCCTGGTCAAAATCAGAAACTATATTATATTTCATCTCCAACCCAACGGTAACATCTCTGGTAGCATAAAGTTCGCCCCCAAGACCGACATTCAATCCGAAACGATTTTCCCCATTTCCGCCAAAATCCCAGAAAGCTAAACCGACACCGCCCAACGGATAAAAACCAAACATATCGGTCATTTGAAAAACATAATGTGCATTGACATCCACTGCCCAGGCACTTACACCGTCATTCTTTATAAAATGCGATAAAGCCGGAGCTAAACGAACTTCATCGGTTATATTATATCTGAGATCAAGACCTGCAACTACATTTTCCGAATCAAAGGCATGACCTAATGTAAAACCAGCTGAAGTTTTACCTTTCTGCGCATAAATCGTTGACACAACAATTACAAAAACAAATAACAAAAATCCCTTTTTCATCACTTTCTCTCTTTTATCAATGGTTAAACGATTATTACTCTTTTACTTTCAGACGGTCACCTGCACTTTTCACGATACTGCGATAATATGTTTCATCATATCCCGGAAAATCCGGATATGTCGATAAACCATATTCGTTTTGCTTAAAATGACCGTTTTCTTCTTTCTTTACATTCCCATCTATGTATTTAACAATTAAATATTCTCCCAATTTTTTCCAACGGGCAGTCGCCACATCCGCATTGCTGGTACTGAACCATGTCAGAAAAGTTACAGCTTCCTCCGGATCCTTTTCGTAAAGTTCATATGCAGCTTTATCGATAGCCGGAAGCATTTTCTGATAACTGTTTTCCAATTCGGCCTGCACTTTACGAATGTCCTCAATCATAAAACTGTATTTGTGATACGCCATATTCGCAACCCAATTATGGATCCAAAACGCGGAAGTCCAGGAAAAAGTCATCATATCTCCATTACCCACCCGATAGCATTCCGGAGAATCAATTATTGAACAATAAAGAGGCGTAAATACAGCCATATCCGCATCATCCACGGCAAACCAAAGGACACCACCAATCTGATCGGGCAACCAGTTACGCATTTGAGGAACTATCACAAAACCGGTTTGCTGCGTAGCAATCGCACGTTCATTAAAATATGTTTCTCCGTCAATCTTAAAATTCATCGGCCTCCAACGATAAGGGACTTTATACGCCCCGGCTCCAGCATCTTTCGTCATATCCAGATCCGTCCCTTCATAATGATCACGCATGGCATTCTGCACATCATGTACAGATAATTTTCGATCGGGTTTTATATAAAGTGGCATAGGATCTTTCGTCACATCACCTTTGATGAAATCAGTATATTGATCCATTGCCTTATCGTATTTCCGAAAGAAAGACCAAACGCGAGCTTCACAAGCTCTCAAACCTCCAAAATCGTACGGACAATAAGCTTTCGCAAAACTGAAATCTTTGTCTTTCCCCTTAAAATAACCTTTATCACGAGCAAAAGAGATCACATCCTTTGAATATAAACAATTTTCTTTGTCATCAAACGGAATATTTTGAATACGGGACTGATTGGCGTGAGCTGAAATACAATCGTCAGGAATACGAATAGCAACCCAAACCGCTCCTTTGTTGCCTACTCCTTTTCCAATCATTTCCATAATCCAAGCTTCATTCTTATCTGCTATCGAAAAAGATTCTCCACTACTATAATAACCAAATTCAGCAACCAGATTGGTCATTACCTGAATCGCTTCGCGGGCTGTTTTCGAACGCTGTAAAGCGACATAGATAAGGCTTCCGTAATCCATGATTCCTGTCGTATCCACTAATTCATGACGGCCGCCGAACGTACTTTCTGTAATCGCAACTTGATATTCATTCATATTCCCGATAACAGAATATGTTCTTTCCACTTGCGGTATTTTCCCCAATGGTTTATTGGTGTCCCATTCCCGAATTTCCAGCATACTTCCTTTTGCCCATACAGCAGTCGGCCAACGATACAATTCACCATACAATCCATGTGAATCGGCGGCATAACTAATCATAACCGAACCATCCACTGAGGCTTTTTTCCCCACCAAAAGACCGGTACAAGCCATTGAACTGCCAATAGAACACAAAACCAAAGTGAGTAATATCGCTAAACGTTTTCCTTTCTTAATCATCATATCGGATACTTCTATTTATTTTTCCAGGTTATTTAAAATTCTTACGAACCAAAAATAAGGTAGCAAAGAAGTTAAGTACAAGAATACCGCCACAACACGCTAAATAAAAAGCCAATAATGGTTTTTCTTTATTGTATACGAAATAAACGATTCCTGTGGCAATAGCCGTGAAAATTATGAGAATGAACAATATTCTTGTAATTAACTTCCTTTTTTTCATAATTTATTTCAATAATTCTTCCAGTTTCTTGTCTAAATCTTTTCCACGTAAATTTTTCGCAATAATGACGCCGTCTTTATCTGTCAAAACAACATGAGGTATTGAATTCACCCCGTACAAGGCAGCCCCTTCATTTTTCCAGCCTTTTAAATCAGATAATTGCGGCCAGGTAATACC
The DNA here is from genome assembly GCA_028708075.1 of Massilibacteroides sp. Classification (GTDB taxonomy): domain Bacteria; phylum Bacteroidota; class Bacteroidia; order Bacteroidales; family Tannerellaceae; genus Massilibacteroides. The sequence continues at coordinate 2,573 of JAQVZS010000041.1, read as the reverse complement.
TAAATCTTTAATTCCTTTTTCCCAGGCAACTTTATCGCTATCTAAAGAAATACCGACAATTTCAAATCCCTTATTTTTATATTGTTTATATGCTGCAGCCAAATTCGGCATTTCCTTACGACAAGGTGGACACCAAGAAGCCCAGAAATCAATCAGAACATATTTCCCTTTACCCACGTAATCAGACAGTTTTTTTACTTCGCCTTTGGTATCTGTCATCACAAAATCCGTAAATTTATTCCCAACCGCCACTTTTTTCAATATGGCTAAATGTTCGATTAAAAAATCAACACCCGGCGCACTTTTAAAAACAGAATCGGCCTTGTCTATAATTTGATTTTGAACGTCTTCACTTAAATTATAACGAAAATCATACAATAACTTACCTGCCAATAATTTATCACTGTGATCAAATAAATACGTTTTCAAAACAGCAGACAATTTATCCGATAATTCTTCGTATTTCTTTTCCGCAATCTTCGCAATCGAATCATCCGCGCTTTCCATCTGGGTATACAAAGCTCCCATGTCTGTATTGATCAGTTGTATCTCTTTTTGTAACGCCGTCAGCGCATCGTTCTCAGGAGTACCTGTAACAGTAGATACCGAGTCTAAACGAACATTCAGTTTCGCGTTTTCTAAAGTAAACATAGCGGAAAACGGAGCATTTTGACCGGCAGGAACGCGAGAAGGTTTAACGACATCATGACTGAAACGAAGCACACAAAGTGCCGGAATATTCTGGTTTCCTTTCATTAAAAACGCACCCTTCTCCACAAGAGCGCTATCCAAAGGAGCATCAATTCCATCAAACGAATATAAATAAACATATTTACCGTCCAATGTCGGTTCTGAAACAATCCCCGCAATCTGGTAACTAGGCTTTTGAGTACATGCAACCAAGAATAAAACAAAGCTTGCAAAAAGAATCACTTTTTTCATAACTTCTTTAATTTTTAAAATTTGATAACCTCCATAAATTCGCAATACTAAACTAATAACAAAAAATTTAATTACGAAGATATGGCATTGTAATCAGATTTCATCCATCTTTATTCGAAAAAATCGAAATTAACCGCATACAAATAAAAAAACAAGATACATCCTTCAACTAGAGAAAAAAAATAGTTACTTTGTATTACATGATAAAAACAAAAAAATAACGAACTTCTGTGTTTAGTATAAAAAAGGAAAAGGCTCCCCTATCGTCAACAGACAAACAAGAAAATTATCCCGAAGGAAAAAATAAGGATTTGATCACTGATTTTCAATGATATATAAGGATTGAAAAAATCATCCCGAACATTTAAAAAAAAGATACCTATGGTTTTAAAAAAAGATACCTATGGTTTTAAAAAATCATAGGTATGAATTTTTATATTGATATTCATAGCAAAATCCTCCACTATGGGCCCTTTTTTAAACAAGAATTCATCCCGAAGGACATTTTTTTAAATAAATTCCCGGTGAACAACTTATATTTTAGCCACATTCATTTCTAAATTAAGAATATTTCCTAACTTTGCAGCCGCAATACAAACGCATAAATTAATTATTCAAACATGGCAACAAAAATCAGATTGCAAAGACACGGTCGTAAAGGGTACGCCTTTTATCAAATCGTAGTCGCAGACAGCAGGGCTCCACGTGATGGAAAGTTTATTGAAAGGATAGGTTCTTATAATCCGAACACTAATCCTGCTACAATAGATTTGAATTTCGAAAGAGCTTTGTATTGGCTTCAGGTCGGTGCTCAACCGACAGACACAACACGCAACATTCTTTCTCGCGAAGGAGTATGTATGAAAAAACACCTTCTCGAAGGAGTAAAGAAGGGGGCTTTTGACGAAGCTACCGCAGAAGCAAAATACCAAGCTTGGTTAACGAACAAGCAAGCTTCTATTCAGTCAATAAAAACAAAAGATGCTGAAGATGAAAAATCAGCTGAAAAAGCACGCTTGGAAGCTGAAAAAGAAGTAAACAAGGTTATTGCTGAAAAAGTCGCAAAGAAGAAAGCCGAACTTGCTGCAGCTAAAGCAGAAACGGAAAAAGCTGCAAAAGCGGAAGAAACAACCGGAGCGGCTACTGCTCCAGAAACACCGGAAGCAAGCGCAGAATAAATTCTGAGATTAAGGTTAAAAAAACGGAAATGTTTAAAACATTTCCGTTTTTTTATCTCCTGAAATAAGTGATGAAATTCAAAAACAATAAAAATTACTTAAAAAGCAAATTCCCCTAAAAAAAACAGAGAAGGTGACCCTTCGGGACACCTTCCGTAAATTAATCAGCCTTTACTCTTTTCCAACAAATTCGCCAACTGCTTCGGGTGAACATTTACAGCAACTATTTTTCCGTTGCTATCGATTAGAAATGTCTTTAATCCCTTGTCAAGTTTATACGCTTTATACAGCGACGGCTTAAAATCAGATCTTCCTCTAAACTGTCCGGTTTTATCCAGTTTATCAATTCGTAAGGTCTCTTCAAAGATCGACTGACTTTCATCCAGCGAAACGGAATACATCGCAATCTTATCCGGATCTAATTTACGCACTTCATTCGATAACGACACGTGA
>JAQVZS010000098.1 GCA_028708075.1 Massilibacteroides sp. | reverse complement strand
ATTGTACTTTTTGATAGTAGAAGTTTTAGATAAACTTTTTTCACTTGTTATTTGTTTTATAAGACATTTATTTTAACACATTTTGAAGGACTTTTAATGATAAAAATATGAAACGACAGAGTATTATACTCGAAATTGCTCTTTATTTAGTTGTTTTGGCAACTCTTTCTACGGCTTGTCAAAAAGATTATTATAATCCCGATTCCGATTCTAATTCAGAGAAAAAAACAATCACCGATATTTTTGGTATCGACTTTGTTATTCCGGATGGATTCGATTGGAGTACGCTTCAAACATCTTCTATCACAGTCAAAATAGATGATCAATATAATGGAACGAAAGATTATACGATCGAAGTGTTGGCCGATAATCCAATTATTACTACTCAGGCGAGATTACTTAAGAAAGCAACCGTTCGTGGCAACAAAACATTAGAAACTTCGGTTACGTATCCTAAGGCAAATGTTTATATCTATGTTCGTCAAACAGATCCTGAGGGAAGAAAAGTGGTTAAATTGGTTGATGTTTCACAAACTATTCTTTCTGTCGATTTCAGTACAACAGTTTTGTCTGAAACAAAAAATGGATTAGATACGCGTAATCTGGAATTGCGAACGTTAACTTCTAGTTCAGAACCTCAAAGAGTTTATCCAACTCCAGAAGATGCAACGACTATTGACGTAACTACTGAAAATATCACCCTTAATGCCGGGAAATCGTATGTGTTAAAAAGTGATTATACTGGTTTGCTCAATTTTGAGTGGGGCACAACTGGATCTAACCTTTACATTGAAGGAACTTGGACTAATACAAATCCTAATTTTTCATCACAAAACTGGAATATAATTATCCAAAACGGGGGTGAATATAAATCGAATGATGGAACATTAACAATATCCAACTCTTCTAAATTTATCATCGCCGAAGGTGGAATATTTAACGCCGAGGCTAAAAATATTACTTTATCTCAAACAAACGATGGCTCACAAATTATAAATAATGGAATTTTTAAAGCCTCAGAACTAAGCCAAATAAGAGAAATATACAATTACGGAGAGATGGTTGTGTCAGGCAAAATATCGACTACAGACAACAATTCTTTGCTAATTAACAATGGTACCCTTTCCGTAAATGAGATAAACCTGCATGGAAAACTTGTTAATAATTACAACATTGACATCTCAGGCACAATCTCTGCAACTTCAGGCATAATAATAGAAAATAACAATAAATTTCAAACAAAGAATATAACAATTAGCGGTAGCCAAGGAACTATACAAAATAATTGTACATTCATTGTCAATAAAGATGCTTCCTTTGGCAACCAGACTATTAATTCTTTAGGATTATTTAAAGTTAAAAATTTAACGCTATATGATAATCCCAATTATATCAATTTAGAGGCAAACTCAATATTTGATATTACAAAACTGGACGTTCAAAACCCAAATGCAAAACTAAATGGGCCTGCAAACGGCAAAGCTTTGGCAAGAATAAAAAACGCGGAATTTATAACATGGGGTACCACTAAATTTACGTTAAGTGGAAATATAGATATCGAGCATTCGAAAAACTTCCCTTCTGCAGACTATTATTTTATTGATGCGAATAACAATGGAATATCTTTCTTTGAAGAGGGAATGTCAGAATTAGAAATTCCTGCTGATGATTGTCACGGTGAAGGTAATACGCCAACCCCAACAGGTGGTGGAGAAACAGGCGGTGGAGAAACGGAGGACGATCCCGTTGGAATGGGTTATACCTATGCGTTTGAAGATGGCTATCCTCAATTGGGAGACTATGATGTAAACGACCTTGTTTTATACCTTGAAACTTCTTTAATTGAGGCATCGGAGAATATTAGATCTTTAACGATTAAAGCAACGCTAAAGGCTACGGGAGCAACTCTTGGTTTAGGCGCTGCCATACAATTAACCAATATCGAAGCTTCGGCAATCGGTTCCGTTACCAGAAGGGGTGACATTTCTTTGACCGGTAATACGTTTACATCTTCCGGAAATTTAGAGACAGGTCAAAGCAAAGCGGTTATCCCACTGTTTGATGAGGCACATGAAGTGTTTGGCGTTGCGAAAAGTCAGATGGTAAATACAGTCACAAGCAGTGAATACCTCACTCCTAAAACGGTGACCTTGACCATCACATTTAATAGAGATGTCACTCTTTCTATGGCAAATTTAGATGTCTTTATCATAAACGGTGGTTCCAAAAATAACCGTAAGGAAGTACATTTACCCCATTTTTCGCCTACGGATAAAGGACAATCGGAAACGAACGGGTATCTATCCGAAGAAAACTTAGTCTGGGGTGTTTCATTTCCGGGCGAATTCAAATACCCGTTAGAATATACAAATATAATAGTTGCCTATCCGGACTTCAAAGATTGCGCAACATCCGGAGGTACAACAAACGCAAACTGGTATGAATCCCCAGTCAATGGAAAAGTATATCAATAAAAACGATTAAATCCTAATTATATAGAGACAACACGGAATAGAGTTACCCTATTTCCGTGTTGTTTGGTTTATAAGAAAAACTTACATATGACTTTAATAAGCTTTTTTTTCTGGTTTTGTTTTTTTATTGTGTTCTACACCTATATTGGTTACGGCTTCCTCTTATGGCTTCTTGTCAAGTTAAAAGAAGCATTTGTTCCTACTCCTGTCATGCCTGTTTCTAATCCTGAATTTCCCGAGGTAACGCTTTTTATCACAGCATACAACGAGAGTAGGGTAGTGGAGGAAAAAATGAAGAACTCCTTATCCATCGATTATCCGAAAGAAAAATTGCATATTTTATGGGTAACAGACGGAAGTTCAGATGATACGGTAGAAAAACTACAATGTTATATGAATATACATCTCTTACACCAACCTGAACGGAGGGGAAAAACAGCGGCGATGAACCGGGGAATGCAATCGGTGAATACACCACTAACTGTTTTTACGGATGCGAATACGATGATCAATCGGGAAGCAATACGGGAAATAGCCCGTCTGATGAATGATCCGAACGTAGGATGTGTAGCCGGAGAAAAAAGAATACTTAAACAGGAGAAAGAATCGGCGACTGGAGGCGAAGGACTTTACTGGCATTATGAATCAACGTTAAAGGCTTTAGACGCCCGACTTTATACCGCCGTTGGAGCCGCTGGAGAACTTTTTGCTATACGTACCTCTCTTTTTGAGAAAATGCCAGAAGACACGCTTTTAGATGATTTTATTCTATCGATGCGAATCGCACAGAAAGGTTACCGGATCGCGTATTGTAAGAAAGCTTACGCCATTGAAAATGCATCTAAGAATATCCGGGAAGAGAGAAAACGAAAAGTCCGTATTTCTGCCGGTGGCATACAGTCTGTTATTCGATTAAAAGCACTTTTTAATGCTTTCCGCTACGGCTGGCTCAGTTTTCAATATGTTTCGCATCGCGTTCTCCGTTGGACAATTTCTCCACTGGCTTTTTTTCTGTTGATTCCCCTTAATTTCGCTTTACTAATACAGGAGACACCACCCTTTCTCTTCTATCAGCTAACGGCATTTCTGCAGGTAGTTTTCTATTTTTTTGCCTTTATTGGCTGGCTATATTCCAATAAAAGCATTCATCATAAGTTTTTCTTTATCCCTTATTATTTTTTGTTCATGAATCTGAATGTAATAAAAGGATTTTCTTATTTTTGGAAAAGAAGAGAGTTACCGGCAGTTTGGGAAAAAGCGGAACGCAATTAACATTTAATGCTTATGAAAACAACAGGTATATTACATGATGAAAATAATGCGTACAAATTACTTAATCTTACCTGTGACACATTATTGCTTCTAAATAATAACGGGGTTTGTGTGGATCTGATCCTTCGTACAGAACACCCCTATGTTTCAGACAACGAATCAATCATCGGCAAAAATATTTTTGAACTTTTTCCGGAAGAAACAGTAAAAGAATTTCGTCCGGAATTTAAAGAGGTGGTTAATAACGGTATTTTTTCGAATAAAAACTATGACCTTCCGGCACCGGACAGAATGTATTATTTTAAATGCATCATGCAACGTTACGACGCGAATCATGTACTTTGCCAATACCGGGATATCACCAAACGCAGCCAAATGAAAAAACGACTGCAATCGATGAATCAACAGTTGCAGGAAACGGAAAAGGCCGCAGGAATAGGACAGTGGCTCTACGATGTCTCTACGGATATAATCAAGTTTGCAGGTTACGCTGACAAACGGATTACGGATGGGGAAATTCACACAATTACTTTCGAAGATTATTGTCATTCCGTTTATCCAGAAGATATTGAAGCATTAAAAATGCTGCGATTCGGCTATGAAAAAAACAAAATGCTGGATTATCGTATTCTGGACGAGGAAATGGAGTATATGCGCATTAAAATCACAGAATCCTATATTGAAAAAGAACATGAGATGATCGGAGGTTATGTACAGAACATCACCGATCTGATCGAAAAACGGAATGAATTGGAAATGGTTACGCTTGCCGTCAATAATTCCAACGATAATATTTACGCTACCTATCTGGATGGACGAATGATCTTTGCAAATAAATTATGCCGGGCTCAAAATCAAATCGATCCGAATGTCGATATTTCTCAATATAATGCGTATGAAATATTAGACAACATCTCAAATAAGGAAATGTGGGACCTGTTTGTCAAAACTTTATTGCATAATGATAATATCTTGCAATATGTCTGTAAACAACCCTATCCGGATTATAATATTATCGCTTCTGATTGCACTTCGTATATTGTTAAGAACGGAAAAGGAGAGGATGTGATCTGGAATTTCCGACGGGATATTTCCGAACAGCTCCGCTACGAGGAAGAATTAGTGAAGGCGAAAGAAAAGGCAGAAGAATCCGACCGTTTAAAATCTGCTTTCCTGTCGAATATGAGTCACGAAATTCGTACTCCTCTGAATGCTATTGTCGGTTTTTCCGGTATTATCGCAGATACGGAAAGTGTGGACGAACGGAAGTCGTATTATAAAATTATCGAAACGAATAATGAGCGTTTACTGCAATTAATCAATGAAATACTTGATTTGTCCAAAATAGAATCCGGCAACTTCGAATTTTCGTACACATCAGTTGTCTTGAAAGATATGTGCGATGAATTACTAACTACTCATCAGGTTTCGAGTAAAAAGGCAAAATTGATCTTCGATCCTTCACCTGATAATACGATACTAATTAGTGATAAAAATCGGATCATTCAAATTTTTTCAAATTTAATCAATAATGCAATTAAATTTACTCCACAGGGGGAAATCCATTTCGGATATTTACCTAAAGAAAAGGAAGTCGAATTTTACGTTAAGGATACTGGTATCGGAATAGCACCAGATAAACTTAATCTGATATTCGAACGTTTTATAAAAGTAGATACGTTTGCTCCTGGAACCGGATTGGGATTATCTATCTGTAAAACTATCGTACAGAAGCTGGGAGGAAACATCTCCGCAAGTTCTATCTTGGGAGAAGGCACGACTTTTACATTTACTCTTCCTTATATACGTTCTTCAAACCAAGAAGAAAAACAAAGAAAAACAGAATCGGTATTTTCCTTCTCTGAAATAGATCCATCTTTCAGTATTTTAGTTGTCGAAGATATTTTTTCTAATTTTAAATTGATTAAGGCAATCATCGGTTCTAAATATAAATTGATTCACGCGACAACGGGCATGGAAGCTCTTGAATTTTTTCACAAATATCATCCCGATATGATATTAATGGATATAAAACTCCCGGAAATCGACGGATTTGAAGCTACGCGAATGATAAGAAGTAAATCCAAGGATATTCCAATCATCGCCGTAAGCGCATACGCCTATGATCAAGAAAAAAAGAAAGCTTTTGAAGCTGGGTGTAACGATTTTATCAGTAAACCGGTAAACAAAACTATTTTGTTGGATACCATTAAAAGATATTTG
>JAQVZS010000097.1 GCA_028708075.1 Massilibacteroides sp. | reverse complement strand
GAAACAAGGCTGACACCTAACAGTTTCCCCACAAATAATCCAAGGGCAACACCTATTACAACGTTATTCTTAAACAAAATATCCCAACTAACATCCTGAAAAGAAACACCTGCGTTTGCCAAAGCAAAAATAGGTACGACAAAAAATACAACAAATTTATGCATCGACTGTTCAAGGCGTTGAAGCGGAGGAGTAGCCGCTCTTGTATCCTCTTTGACTCGCTCTAAAATCGCTAATTGTTTATCGGACAACGTCGGCTTACCATTCGGATCAATTCCTTTGAATTTGTCTAAACTGGCCCTAATCTTTCGCATGTATTCGTTTTCATCTATAGTCACATCAGCAGGAATAGTAAACGCAGCTAAAACAGAAGCAATCGTCGCATGAACACCCGACAACAAAAAAGCAGTCCAAACCCCAACAATACCCAAAATCAGGTAGAAAAAGACATTTCTAACCCCCATTCGATTTCCAATATACATAATGGCAACAAAAGCGAAACCAATAAACAAATTTACAATAGAAATTTCTGAGGTGTAAAAAAGGGCAATCACCAAAACCGCACCTAAATCATCCACAATCGCTAACGCCGCAAGAAACACTTTCAAAGAAAGTGGAACTTTATCCCCCAGCAAATAAAGTATGCCGAGAGCAAAAGCAATATCCGTAGCCATTGGAATCCCCCAACCGGAACTGATTTCACCATGAGAGTTAAGCAACAAATAAATTAATGCGGGCATAACCATTCCGCCGATAGCCGCGGATATGGGGAGAATCGCTTTTCGAGGATTCGACAATTCACCAGCTATTATTTCTCTTTTCAGTTCTAATCCTACAACAAAAAAAAAGATAGCCATTAACCCATCATTCACCCAATGGTGAATACTGTATTCCAAATATGTCTGACCGTCGAAACGAAAACCTAGTTTATGTTCAAAAAAGGAAAAGTATGTCTCCGACCAAGGAGAATTTGCCAAAAATAAAGCGACTAAAACACTAATACCTAACACAATTCCACTCGCTTTCTGCTGCTGCATAAAGCGCTGAACTGGATAAATTATCTTATCTATCGGGTACTTCCTGCTTTCTTTCACCAATTATATTTTAAGTCCTGAGAAACACATAAAACCAATTCCCATGAGACCAGTAATAATAAACGCGATACCAAGTCCTTTCAACGGTTTAGGAATAATCGAATAAGAGATCTTTTCGGTAATAGCAGCCATACCTACAATAGCCAACAACCAACCGATACCACAACCTAACCCATATGCTGTTGCAACTCCTACATTCGGGAATGCCCGTTGTTGCATAAATAAAGAACCTCCCAATATGGCACAGTTCACTGCCAACAAAGGCAAAAAGATTCCTAACGAAGCATATAAGGAAGGAAGAAATCGTTCGATCACCATTTCAACCAATTGCACAAATGAAGCGATCACTGTAATAAAGATAATCAAAGAAAGAAAACTCAAATCCGTATTGGCGAAACTGTCGCTCAACCAACTAAGGGCTCCTTCAACCAAGACGTACTTTTCAAGCAGATAGTTGATAGGCACCGTACATCCAAGAATAAAAACTACTGTCAACCCTAATCCCATAGATGTTTTTACGTTCTTGGATATGGCAAAGAAAGAACACATACCCAAATAGTATGCAAACACCATGTTATCAATAAAAATCGCCCGAAAAAAGGTACTTAACAAGTCATTCATAACAATTATACCTAATAAGTTTATACTTCGTTAATAGCTGCAATAATAAAACAACTTCGATTTCAGCAAATCAAAAAGACTAAGGTTAACATATCTCCTCTTTAAGAAATACGACAACCTTAGCCTTTCTACTGGTCTATATCAACAATGATCTTTGTTATACAGACTATTTTTTTTTTATCGAACATGTTTCTTGCAATCATTTTCCTGACACATTTTAAGCGTGCTCATAACGACTGCAAAATTACAAATCTTTTTAATTCAAACAACGATGCGTTTGTTGTTTTTATCTTTTTTCTTATTCGACAAAGCATATTTTCTTACCCTAAAAAGCCAAGTAAGATTCCAGCAGCCACAGCCGATCCGATTACCCCTGCCACATTCGGCCCCATAGCATGCATCAACAGGTAATTCGTTTTATCATAATGCAAACCTACTTCATTCGATACACGGGCAGAGTCTGGAACGGCGGAAACGCCGGAATTTCCAATAAGTGGATTGATTTTATTCCCTTCTTTCAGGAATAAATTAAATATCTTCACAAACATAACGCCACTAAATGTTGCAACCACAAAAGAAGCGGCTCCCAATCCAAAAATAAGTACGGATTTGGCTGTCAGAAAAGTAGTAGCCTGTGTGGAAGCTCCTACCGTAAGTCCAATCAAGATGGTTACTATATCGATTAATGAATTACTGGCCGTGTTTGCTAAACGTTTCGTAACACCACTTTCTTTCAATAAATTTCCAAAGAACAACATACCTAACAAAGGTATACCCGAAGGCACAATAAAACAGGTGACGATCAAACCTACAATCGGGAATATTATTTTCTCTAACTGCGATACAGCACGAGGTGGCTTCATTCGTATCAAACGTTCTTTTTGTGTAGTCAACAGTTTCATCACCGGCGGCTGGATTACAGGAACGAGCGCCATATATGAATAGGCAGAAATAGCAATAGCACCCATCAAATCCGGTGCTAATTTTGAAGAAAGGAAAATAGCTGTAGGGCCGTCGGCACCGCCGATAATACCGATAGCACCTGCTTCAGATGCAGTATAGCCTAATTGTAGCGACATCATGTAAGCGGCAAAAATCCCGACTTGAGCAGCTGCCCCGATCAACATCAACTTAGGGTTGGAAATAAGTGACGAAAAATCGGTCATAGCCCCAATACCCAGAAAGATTAAAGGTGGATATACCCCTTTCATCACACCAAAATATAATATATTTAGTACAGATCCTTCTTCATAAATACCAATTTGTAAACCTGGGAAAAAAGGGATATTGCCCACAATAACACCAAATCCGATCGGCACCAAAAGCATTGGTTCGAATTTCTTCCCAATACCCAAATAAAGGGCTATCAAACCGATTATTATCATAATGATATGCCCCGGAGTAGCATTGGCAAATCCGGTAAAATTGTAAAACTCAGTTAGATTTTTTACTAAAAAATCCCATACATTTGTATCCATTCTTGTTCAATTTTATGTGTTTTTCTGATATAATTTTTTCTTACGCGCTTTTTACTTTATTTACAATGGCAATTAGATAACCCAAGGCTATAAAAGCGCCTGGCGCCAATACAAAAATTAACGAGCCATATTCTTCTGGAACTAATGATAAACTGAAAAATTTGCCGGTACCAAGAAGTTCTCTTAAAGCACCCAACAGGGTTAATGCAAGGGTAAAGCCTAAACCCACTCCCATTCCGTCCAAAATGGATGGAACTAATTTATTTTTTGCCGCGAAAGCTTCCGCCCGACCTAAAACAATACAGTTAACTACAATAAGTGGAATAAATATTCCTAAACTAGCATAAAGAGAAGGCAGAAACGCTTGCATGCACAATTGCAAAACCGTTACAAACGTCGCAATGATAACAATATAAGAGGGAATACGAACCTGATCGGGAATCAGATTTTTTACTGCTGAAATCGTAAAGTTGGAACATATTATAACAAAGGTCGTCGCTACCCCCATAGCCAAACCGTTTATCGCCGATGTTGTCGTTCCTAAAGTAGGACACATCCCCAACAACAAAACAAAAATCGGATTTTCTTTTATGATTCCATTTAGTAATATTTTGAAATTGCTCATGATTGATGTTAATATAAATGTTAACGAGTTATTTCGTTAACGTTTTTTAATAAAATGAGTTTAGACCGATTTGTTACTGAATTCATCTCGTATACAAATGTTCAACATAATATACATTCCTTACGCTTGGCGGGCCATGTATAATACGCTTACTCTCATTGCAAATAGATTGATTTGCAAAAAATTGGACTATAGTTATTTTTTTCATGGCGTTATCATTAAAAATGCACGCAGCAAATATAGTCGTTATTTTATTACGCTCAAATAACTTAATTACTTTTTCCCTTTACAGCAAAGGTTTGTTTCAGGGAAAAAAGAATCGGGGTGATTCCGTATTCTACATTTTATAACCACCCCGAGCATTATAAACTATTCATATTTAATATTGAAACGGGTTCCCTTCGGCTAGAATCTGTTTGCTTTGCTCATCAAAAACGACCCGTACTCCCGTACGATAAGCAGCATTCGCCATTCCACAAGCGATAGCGTGGCTGTATCCGGCTTCAACCGGACAGTTCGTCGCCCGATTCTTCGTCTTGACACACTCCATCCAGTTACGCATATGAGCCGAGGTCAACAGATCGCCTCCGGTGTTTGATCCCGCTTCTGCGTGTATTTCCGGTAGTTTATAAGCTTCCAACAAATTTACAGCCATCCCCATGGCAGCTGCATCTTTCTTCTGCAACCCACCTGTCGGGGTTATTTCATTCGTATCCAAATTTAACATTCCGCCATTTGAATAATACAATTCTTTGGTTCCACCGGCACCATTGCTAAAGCGGGAAGAATATACAACCTGAAATCCCTTTTGCGAGTTATCCGCCGGACCATAATCGAACACAGCCGTCAACGTATCCGCATTCGTCCGGCCATCCGCCCACTGGTAAATTCCGCCGTTGGCAACGACACTACGCGGATAAGGAAGATGCGTAAACCAATGAACGGTATCAATCTGATGGCACATCCATTGACCGGGTATACCGGAAGAATACGGCCAAAACAAACGATATTCCAAATATTTGCGTGGATTCCATTCTGTCTTCGGACGATTCATCTGATAACGGATCCAGTCGACATCTTCTTCACGGATGGACGCGCACTCTTTCGGTCTTCGCCAACGTCCCGGCTGATTGACATTCCAGCACATTTCCACCATGGCGATATCTCCAAACGTTCCCGAATCGATATATTCCGATGCTGCTTTATAGTTAGCTCCGCTACGGCGTTGAGAACCGATCTGCACAACAATCCCCGCTTTATGACAAGCCTCCAGCGCCTCGTTGGCATCATTCATCGTTTCGGCAAAAGGTTTTTCCACATAAGCATCTTTCTTTGCTTTCGCAGCTTCCACGAGATGTAACGCGTGTTGGAAATCGGCGGTGCTGATAATCACGGCATCCAAATCGTTCCGCTCATACAATTCGTCGTTATTCCGACAGGCAGCAATGTTCCACCCTGTTTTTCCCTTCAAAAAAGCCTGACCTGCTTCGCGCCTCACCCGCCAGATGTCCGACAGGGCGACAAACTCAAAATTCAGTTCTTTCGCGTGATTCATAAAAGAAGGGAAAAGCGAACTTTTAAAACGATCGGAAAAACCAATCACGCCAACCCTTATTTTATCATTTGAACCCTTCACACGACCATAGCTCCATGCGGACAAACCGTTCGCCAATCCACCAAAAGACAATCCCGCAACTCCAACCGTTGCTTTTTTAATAAAATCCCGTCTAGTTTCCATCGCTCAATCAAAGGCTTCGTGTATATTGTTTTTTCTCTTCCGGCTGAAAGGAAGTCAAATCAGCGATCTTCACCGGCTGCTTCGTTTCAATACTCTTGCGGGCCGCGATACCGACCAAACAAGCAAAAGCACCATCACGGATCCCGGCACATTGCTTTAGCGGATCGGGCGTGTTCGGGATAAAAATTTGGTCTTTCAACAGGGCATCTCCCCCTCCATGTCCGGACGTCCCATACGGAACCGGAATATATTCCCGCTTACCAAAGTTTTTGAACAGGACGATCTCGTCATAATTCACATCACTCACAGGCTTGGATTCCTGGATCCAAGTATCAATTCTGCCCTTAGTTCCGTTAAAGGCGATACGATAGCCCTCATACGGCGAATAAGTCGTCACAGAATAAGAAACCTGAACGCCATTTTTATATTTAATTGTCGCTGCCATCTTGTCAAAGATATTCACGTCGTTTTTGAACACACACCCGTCGCGCAAATATCCGTCATACTTTTCGTTCTCCACGT
>JAQVZS010000096.1 GCA_028708075.1 Massilibacteroides sp. | reverse complement strand
GACTCCCTGATTATGAGTCAGGTGCTCTAACCAACTGAGCTATGGGACCAGTTCAGAAACTGCTTCTGAAATCGGGTGCAATATTACGATTTTAAATCGGGCTATGCAAGTGTTGATTGTAAAAAAGACTACTTTTCTACGTTTTCTCCCCCCGCAAATTCCATCAGATAGGCTTTAATAAATCCGTCGATCTTTCCATCCATGACCCCCCCTACATCGGAGGTCTGATAGTTTGTGCGGTGGTCTTTCACGCGTCGATCGTCGAACACATAACTGCGAATCTGCGATCCCCATTCGATTTTCTTTTTGTTACTCTCTACTTTTTGTTGTTCTGCCATTCGTTTTTGTAAGGCAATGTCATACAACATCGAGCGTAATAAGCGCATGGCATTCTCGCGGTTGTCTAACTGCGAACGGCTTTCGGTGTTTTCGATCAGAATTTCGCGTGTTTCTCCGGTGTCGGGGTCTTTGTAGTTATAACGTAAACGGACACCTGTTTCCACCTTGTTGACATTTTGTCCGCCGGCTCCTCCCGAACGGAAAGTGTCCCACGTGTAATCTGCCGGACTTATATCGATTTCTATGGTGTCGTCGATCAAAGGCGTGACAAACACGGATGCGAAAGAGGTCATTCTCTTGCCTTGCGCATTGTAGGGCGATACACGTACCAAGCGGTGAACGCCGTTTTCTCCTTTCAGATAGCCATAGGCATAATCTCCTTCAATTTGCATGGTGACGGTTTTGATGCCCGCTTCGTCACCTTCCTGCAGGTTGCTGATGCTGACTTTATATTCGTTTGCTTCTGCCCAACGCATATACATACGCATAAGCATGGAGGCCCAGTCCTGGCTTTCCGTCCCTCCGGCGCCTGAATTGATTTTGAGGATACAACTCATTTGATCGGCTTCTTCGCGAAGCATATTCCGAAATTCTAACGATTCGATCAGTGAAATACATTTTTCGTATGTTGTGTCGAGTTCTTCTTCGCTGATGATCTCTTCTTTAATGTAATCGTATGCTAATTGGAGTTCTTCGGTTGTTGCATGTACTTCTTCGTACAATTGAATCCATTTCTTTAACTCTTTTACGATTTTCATTTGCGCTTCAGCGCGTTTTGTGTCTTCCCAGAATGCGGGATCATGCGTGCGAAGTTCCTCTTCCTCTAATTGGATTTTCTTGTTATCGATGTCAAAGGTACCCCCTCAGCGCTTGCTCGCGCTCCAACACGGAATGTAGTTGGTCTGCTGTAATCATTTTTTTCTTGTTTTTTCTTGTTTATGGGTGCAAAGATAACGAAATCCCCTTATTCTTCGTACATGGCGTCAATTTGTGCCGCATACTTTTCCTGAATCACGTTACGACGGAGTTTAAGTGTGTCGGTTAGCTCTCTGCCTTCCATCGTGAATGGCTGAGGTAGCAAGGTAAACCGTTTGATTCTTTCGTACGACGCCAAGTCGCGTTGATGTTCTTCAATCCGAGATTCAATCATTCGGTGTATTTCGTTGTTCAACAGCAGTTTTTCCATGTTGTCGTAGGTCATCCCCTTTTGTTCGGCGTAGGCTTTTATTAGTGGATAAGAGGGAACGATTAATGCACTGACAAACTTTCGCTTGTCGCCTATAACTGCGATTTGCTCGATGTATTTGTCGCTGCTGATGAGTCCTTCGATAGCTTGTGGGGCAATGTATTTTCCGTTGGACGTTTTATAAAGGTCTTTGATCCGTTCGGTAAAAAAAAGAACATTGCCTTCCAGATAACCTGCATCGCCTGTGCGCAGAAAGCCATCTTCCGTAAATAATCGCTTGTTTTCTTCTGTTCGTTTATAATAGCCCGTGGTTACGGTCTTTCCCTTAACTAATATTTCGTTATTGCTTTCGTCAATTCGAACTTCTACTTCCGGCATAACTTCTCCGATTGAGCCGATTACAAAGCCAACGAGGGGGTAACAGCATACACTCGCGGTTGTTTCACTCAATCCGTATCCGTAGATAATGGGAATGTTGACCGATTGCAGAAACTCGTTAACCTTATCCGCCAGAGGAGCACCCGCCACCGGAAAAACCTTTCCGCGTTCTATCCCTAACACCCTTTTTAGCAAGGTGAAAGCTGTTTTATTGTATAAAAAGAATTTTATCCGCAGACTTAATGGTGGGGTTATTTTTTTGTTGCGGTATTCAAGGTTATGTATGCGTCCCGTTTTTATGGCATGTAAAAAGAATTTTTGGACCAGAGGTGGGAAACTATTGATTTTTTCATGTACGCCCACATAGACTTTCTCCCAAAAACGGGGGACATTGCACATCATCGTGGGATGTATTTCTGGTAGTGTCGTTTGAATCATCTTCGGATCACGATTAATGGCGACTTTCGCTCCGCGATGTAAACAAAAATATACCCAGGCTTTTTCAAAGATGTGCGTGAGCGGCAAGAAGCACATGGCAAGATCTTTATCTGTAATATAGGGAAGACGAATATCGTGGATATGCATCGCTTGAAGGTATTGTGCATGATAGAGCATAACTCCCTTGGAATCTCCCGTAGTGCCTGAGGTATAAATGATGGTTGCTAGATCTTCTGCGTTTGCTTCGTTCATCCGTACCCGTACGGTAGATTCCGCATTAGAATTGTCGCCTAATTTTAGAAAATCTTCAAAATAAATGGAGGTCGTATCGTCCGGATTAAAAATTACATCATGATCAAAAACGATTAGTCTTTCCAGGAATAGCGATTCTTTTTGGACTTTGAATGCATTATTGTATTGTAGTTGTTCGCCGACAAACAACGTTCTTATTTGCGCATCATTAACAATGAATTCGATTTGTGCCGTTGAATTCGTTGCGTAAAGCGGAATGGAAACCGCCCGATTAGCGTAGGCGGCAAAATCGGTATAGAGACACTGCGGCATGTTTTGCGAACAGATGCCGATATTTTCCTGTATGTCGACGCCAAATTCTGCCATCGCTTTGGCTGTTAGCCAAACCTTGTCGGAAAAAGTCTGCCAGGAAATTTTAACCCATTTATTCGCCTTATCGTCACGATATTTCAATGCAGTACGTGAACCGTATTTTTCGGCTTGTCTGTGAATTAATTCTGCGTAGTGGTATACCATAGTTCCCTTTTTTATTCTAAATGCAAAAGTATATTTTATATGGTTAAAAAAAGAATTTGCAAGCTTTTATTTTACACACTATCTCCACTTTTGTGCAATTCTATTTTGAAGGTTAGTTAAAATAATAAAAATACAGTAGTATGTATTGCATAGTACACAGGTAATGCATATATTTGCATCATAATTATAGAATGATGAATGCGGAAAATGTAAAGTCACAGATGAGGAAGGGTACTTTAGAGTATTGTATCCTTTTGTTGCTCAAGAAGGAGCCTGCTTACACTTCAGATATAATTCAAAAGTTACAAGAAGCAAGACTTATCGTTGTTGAAGGTACATTATATCCACTTTTAACGCGGTTAAAGAATAGTGAATTGTTGAGTTATCAGTGGATTGAATCGACTCAGGGGCCACCCAGGAAATATTATCGTCTGACGGGAAAAGGAGAGGTTTTTTTAGGGGAATTGGAGGTCTCATGGCAAGAACTAAATGATACAATTAACCACATTAGAAATAATTAATCAAATGAAGAAAACACTTACAATTAATTTAGGAGGGACTGTTTTCCATATTGATGAAGATGCTTATCAGTTATTAGACAAATATTTGTCCAATCTGCGCATACATTTCAAAAAGGAAGAAGGATCGGATGAAATCATGAACGACTTCGAAATGCGTATTTCCGAATTGTTCGGAGAACGCGTAAGGTTGGGATATGAAGTAATTACCGTTGTAGAGGTAGAGGATGTTATAAAAAGAATGGGTAAGCCGGAAGAACTGTTTGATGCGGAGGCTTCGGAGAGTAAATCGTTTGAACAATCCGGAACGAAAGAACGGCAAACCGTGCAAAAACGTTTGTTCAGAAATCCCGATGACCGGATACTGGGAGGGGTGGCCGGTGGTTTGGCGGCTTATTTGGGCTGGGATCCGAGTGCCATACGGATTGCATTGTTCGTTCTGATGTTTCTTTATGGAGTCACCATTCCGATATACATTATTTTGTGGATAATTATTCCCGAAGCTAAAACGGCTACGGAGAAATTGCAGATGTCCGGTAAAAGTGTGACGATCGAGAATATTGGGAAAACGGTGACGGACGGTTTTGAGAAAGTGTCGGAAAATGTAAATAATTATATTAGTTCGGATAAGCCTCGGACATTGTTTCAAAAAATATTGGATGTTTTTGTTGCTGTTGTTGGGGGGCTTTTGAAAATCATTTTGATTTTGTTAGCCATTATTCTGTTTCCACCTTTGCTTCTGGTTATTTTTGTCTTAATTATTGTTTTGTTTGCACTGGTGTTTGGAGGAGGAGTTGGAGTTCTGTATTCAATTTTACCGAATATACATTGGCATACTTTTGATATGTTTCCAGAGAATGTATTGATTTGGGCTGGAATTTCGACTGTTCTGATGATTGTGATCCCGATTATCGTGATCGTATATATGATTTTAAGTCAGCTGTTTAAATTTAAGCCGGTGGCGAATAGTCTTAAATGGACTTTATTGATTATTTGGATCGTAGCTGTTGTGGCGAATATTATTTTTGCAGCCAGGTTTGGTCTTCCCTTCTGGGGAGATTGGTCTCATTGGTCATGGGATACGACATGGCAGCAGATACAAATGTTATTATAAAGATTGTGTTTAGTTTTTTGATGTAACAAAAAGGCCGCTCTGTCTCAGAGGGGCCTTTTTTCTAAGGTTAACAAATTTTATGAGTAAAAACCACTAATGAATCAATTTGTTTCGTCTATCATCCGGATTGGGAACAATCCCATCTCAGAAATCCGGTTACAAAGATAGACAAAAACTTATTTTATAAAAAACTTATTTTGCTATTTGTATTCTGCCCTAATTTTTTTTGCTGTTTCTGCTAATTCTTCTGCAGTAGTTTCCATTTTGGCTTTCCCGAAATACATATCTGATTCTTTTTGTATTGGGATCAAATGGATATGGGCGTGCGGGACTTCCAATCCAATGACCGTAAGTCCGATTCTTTTACAAGAGATCGCTTTTTGTTGAGCTTTTGCAACCTTTTTGGCAAATGCCATCATTCTTCCTAATAACGCATCATCCAAGTCAAATATGTAGTTGGTTTCCTGTTTAGGCACTACTAATGTATGACCTGTTGCTACTGGGTTTATGTCTAAAAACGCAAAGAATTCATCGTCTTCTGCTATTTTATGACAGGGAATATCTCCCTTTATAATTTTACTGAAAATCGTAGCCATATTTCTATCGTTTTAAATTGAAATATCCATGATTTCGAAACTCATCACGCCGGAAGGCACTGTTATTTCAACGGTATCGCCTTTCTTTTTCCCTAAAAGGCCTTGCGCAATAGGAGTACTGATCGCTATTTTCCCTTCTTTTAAGTTTGCTTCCGAATCGGAAACAAGAGTATAGGTCATAACCGCGTTATTTTTTGTATTCTTGATCTTTACTTTGTTTAAGATTTGGATTTCATCTGTTTTAATACGTGATTCATCGATAAACCGGGCATTGGCGATTAAGCCTTTAAGTTGGGCTATTTTTGCTTCCATCAATCCCTGGGCTTCTTTTGCGGCATCGTATTCTGCATTTTCTGACAAGTCTCCTTTATCACGTGCTTCAGCAATTTGCGCTGATATTTCAGGACGTTTTATCGTCTCTAAATAAGTTACTTCTGCTAATAATTTGTTGTAACCTTCTTCTGTCATATAAGTAACTGCCATAAAAAAATCTCCTATGTCTTTGTTTTTTTATTAATTTACAATAAAAAAAGAATCCCGACCAAATCTAATGATCGGAACTCCTTTGTTTTTAATACGTTGCAAATATATATAAATCTTCCTCGTGAGCCAAATAATGCTCAATGCTTTATAACACAAAATGTGTCGTTTTTTACTTTATTTACAGTACGGATTTTATATCGGATTCCAATGTTTTAAGATCTTCCACACGTTTAACCAGATTCCCTTTTTTGTCGAGAATAAATAAGGCGGGTAATTGTTTTACATTATACAATGCTGCTATTTGGGAATAGACGCTTTGTGGGTCGCGCACACAGATCCAAGGTAATTTTGACGCGACGTT
>JAQVZS010000040.1 GCA_028708075.1 Massilibacteroides sp. | reverse complement strand
AGGGATTCGAACCCCAGGAACCTCTCGGTTCAACGGTTTTCAAGACCGCCGCAATCGACCACTCTGCCATCTCTCCTTGTTTTTTCAATCATTTCTTTGATTGCGGTGCAAAGGTAATCATTGTTTTTTATTCTCCAAATTTTTTGATTTTTTTTTCTTGAAAGAGAAATGTGTTTTTTTTCTGAGTGAAAAGTCTTTGATGTTTCATTATATTTGTAGAAAATAATAAAAAGAAGAGAATGAATATTTTGAAGACTTGGGGAAATGATTTATTACAACTGATGGGGATGTCGGAAGATATGGCAATCCAGTACGAAAGTTTTGTGGTTTTATTGTTTATTATACTGGGCGCTTACGTAATCGATTCAATTTGCAATAATATAGTTTTGAAAGTTTTTACTCAGATTGCTCGAAAGACCCAAAATGTCTGGGACGATTTGATTGTGGAACGAAAGATCATACATAAATTTATTAATATAGTCCCTTCTCTGTTTATCTATATTATGCTCCCTTTTGCTTTTTCGGAAGAAACGCAAGGCGAAGTATTGGATGTTTTAAGACGTTTATGCGAGGTTTATATTATTGCGATATCTGTTCGTTTTGTTTATGTTTCTTTGGGTTTGTTGCATGAAGTCTATAACCGGAAAGAATCTATGAAAAATAAACCGGTGAAAGGTTTTGTGCAGATTATTCAAGTGCTTGTGATCGTTGTCGGTGTTATTTGTGTCATTGCTGTCTTAATCAATAAATCACCGATAACGCTTTTGGCAGGCTTGGGTGCTTCTGCTGCTATTTTGACGTTGGTTTTTAAGGATACGATCTTGGGTTTTATTGCCGGCATTCAACTTTCTTCTAATGATATGTTACGACCGGGCGATTGGATTACGGTTGATAAATATAAAGCGGACGGGGAAGTGATTGATGTGACGCTTTATGCGGTCAAGGTTAAAAATTGGGATAATACGGTTACGACTATCCCTCCTTATGCCTTGATTAGTGATTCTTTTCAGAATTGGCGTAATATGTTCGAATCCGGTGGACGACGGATTAAGCGATCGATCAATATTGATATGAACAGCGTCCGTTTCTGTACTCCTGATATGCTTGAACGGTTCCGTAAAATCAATTACGTTTCAGATTATATTGACAAGAAGGAGGAAGAATTAAAAGCATACAACGAAGCTCACAATATTGATAATAGCATTCTGGTGAATGGCAGGAGGCAGACTAATCTGGGCGTTTTCAGGGCATATTTGCTGAATTATTTGAAAAATCATCCGGGCGTGAATAAAGATTTAATTTGTATGGTTCGGCATTTACAGCCGACGGATAAGGGAATTCCTGTTGAACTCTATTGCTTTTCTTCTAATAGAGCTTGGGAGATTTATGAGCAATTACAAGCTGATATTTTTGATCATGTGTTGGCCATTATTCCCGAATTCGGTCTTCACGTCTTTCAAAATGTTTCCGGTTATGATCTTAGTACGCTTAAAATTGGAAATAAATGAATGGTTGAACACCGGCATTTTTGAACTGTATGACCATGAAGATGGCGGTTATTAGCAGAATAGCCTGAATCAATAATGGGGAACGCGTTATGATATTTTGAACGTACGTATCCGCTTTTTTCGGCATAAAATGGGAAATATAGCCGATTGTCATTAAAGAAAAGACCATCGGATAACCGGATATAAACTGTGTAAATATTTCCGGGTGGAAATTGGTGAAAATTTGTGTCAAAATCTCCTTGGCTGTTTGCATGGAATTGGCTCGGAAAAAGATCCAGCCGAAGCAGACGATATGAAATGTAATAACCGTTTCGATGATTCTACGAGAAACAGTCATTTCTTTTCCGGTTTGCTTAAATCCGCCGAACCTTCCCATTAAAAATTTGTGAATGGCCAGTGCAACGCCATGTAAAGCTCCCCATAGAATAAATCGGACTGACGCTCCGTGCCATAGGCCGCCCAACAACATGGTGATCAATAAATTGACATACGTTCTGATTTTTCCTTTTCGGTTTCCTCCTAAAGAAATATACAGGTAATCCTTTAACCAGGAAGAGAGTGAAATATGCCATCTTCGCCAAAATTCGGTAATGGTGGCCGATTGATAGGGGGAATTAAAATTCATATTGAAACGGAATCCGAGTAGAAGCGCGATTCCGATAGCCATATCCGAATAACCGGAAAAGTCGCAATAGATTTGTAAGGCATACCCATAAATGCCCAACAGATTTTCTACTCCGGTATAACGCAGGGGCGAATCGAAGATACGGTCGACAAAGTTAAAACTGATATAATCGGAAATAACTGCCTTTTTGATTAATCCGCAAAGAATTAAGTAAAGCCCTTCGCCGAGTTGTAGACGGGTTAATGACGGATTCTTGTACATTTGCGGAATAAATTCGCGGGCACGCACAATCGGACCGGCTACCAACATCGGGAAAAAGGATACATAAAATAGATAATCGATCCATCGGTGCAATACGGCCGTTTTTCCTCTGTATATGTCTATAATGTAACTGATCGACTGGAAGGTGAAGAATGAAAGTCCCACCGGAAGAAAGATATCTAACTTCTCGTAACTAAACCTCTGTAACGAAGCATTTCCGAATAAATACCCAATTTCATTGCCTGCTTGGACAAACAAGTCGTACAGAAAATTGAAATATTTAAAATAGGCTAACATTCCGAGATTTATGCTTAAACTGACTGTGACGAGTAGTTTGCGTTTCCATATGGTGGATGCGTTTTCCAGAATTCGACCAATCAAATAATCAGACGTCGCCGTGAAAATCAATAAGCCGAACCATAATCCGCTGCTTTTATAATAAAAATAGAGCGAAAATAATGTAACGTAAATAATACGCGCCAGTGTATGTTTTCGAAGTGACATGTAGATGGTAAAGAAACCGATGAAAAGAAAGAAAAATAATCCGCTGCTGAACAACATGGGCGAATCGGAATGATACGTCAGCTGGTTGGCTATTTTATCAATCGATATTTGAGAAATATATGTTTTTATTGTTTCAGTCAACAGTCCCATTATTCTTTTTCTTTATTTTTCATCGTTCGGATCCAGGCCAAATAGAATAAGTTCCCTTGTTCTTCATATCCGGTTTTCGAGAAGTGAACCCTGTCTCTTCCCATATATTTTTTTTGATACCATTTTTTATAAGAATTCTTTCCTCCGGTGGCCGAAAACATATCCCAACATGCGATTCCTTCTTGTTCCGACAACTTTGTGATTGCATGTGCAACTTTCTGAATATTGTTATTCCGGACATATACTCTTTGTTTATTTACCCGCGTTCTCCGATAGCATTCGGCAGGGGTAGTCAGCAGTAGCGTTGTGTTAGGTATGTATTGCTTGACTAAGCTCAGGAAATCGCGGATTTGATTGCTGAATTCGTTTTCCGAGAACCGGGAACCGAAAGATTCGTTGGTTCCCAACGAAACGATTAGAAGATCCGGTTGTAATAAAGCCAGACGCTGTATGAAATCGGAATCAGTATAGTTTACGAACATGGCGCCATTCACACCTATTGCATGATACAGCACTCCGGGGTTTCCGTTAGTCAGAGAAAAACCATAATAAATATTGGAGAAGTCGGACGCCGGACGAAGACTATCAGTCCCTGGTTTACGGCGCGTACTGTGAAGTTGAAGGAAATCAGTTTGCTTTGCAATTTTAAACGTATCAATTACTAAGTGCGAAGCTAAGTTTTCCACGTTGCGAAACGTTAGTATGGAATCTTTCAAAGTACCCGTGGGCAACATGGGGGTTGATTTGTCCAAACGATAAAGTATCGTTTGGTTAAAAGAATAACCTGCTCCGTTGTTCGGTGCTATCAGAATATCGAAATTAACCGAACTTGAAATTGTTTTTATTCCGATACCGCCCGGTCCGATAGGCGTTTTTTTGTTTCCCTGCGTAATTCTGCCGGCAATCCATTCTTTTGCGGAAGAGCGAATAAAATAATCATCCGGCTCGTTAGTCCCGGAAAGTTTGAATGGCGCGATCCATCCGCGTCCGGCGTTTCCGAAACGTTGTTGTAGGAGGCGCATGATCCGCCCCGTGTAATGTCCGGCTTGAATGTGCGAATCTCCAAGATGTACAATGGTTAAAAGCGTATCTTTTCCGGATTCTAATTCTTTGAGTACTTCGAACGATTTATTCAGCGAATGTTGCTGATCCCGGATGAATATTAAAGAATCGATAACAAAAGGCAAATCGGATTTCATCCTATCCGCCGGATTAGGCGATTGTTCATTTTCCGGCAGGAGAGGCGAGGAGATAAGCAGTTCCTGCCCTTGAGACGGATGACCGAAAGAACAAGTAAAGGCACTCAGCAAGAAAAATAAGGTGCGTAATTTATGGTTGTATCGATCCATTGGCCTTATCATAAAATTCTTTTTCCAACATGAATGCTTTATATAATACCTTCGCAATTTCTTTCCCCCCCCTGAACCCAAGATGAGTATAATCCTTGCTTGCCCAATTGTTTTCTACAAAATGACACATACTGTTTGTTCCCCCCATTGCCCCGAAAGTGTTCCAAAACGTGATGTTTGTTATTTGAGCGATTTGCCTTTGCGCATGTAGCAAGGCAAATACGGCAGGCATTGTTTCAAAAGAATTCCCATTCTGGTATGCCCTGTCGGATACACCCATAAGCAAGATATCCGTGTTAGGGAAGCATTTCTGTATATGCCGAATCACCTGAATCATACGTGTCCGGTACCAACCATAGTTTAAAATCTCTTCGCTGACGACGTTCAGTCCATATTGCAGGATGATCAGATCGTAAGCTCGCGCTTCTGCAAATGCATTACACAGCTTTATATCCAATCTGTTCAGAATCAATCCGGAGTTTCCGCGCAGCGAAAAATTGTCTACAACAACACCGTTATTCTCTTCCAACGCCGTTCCATAAACCTGTAAATTCTCACCTCCCCAAAAGAAGAATGTGCCTTCCGAAAAAGCATGTTTGATTTCAAAAGAACCGGGCAGATTTTTGGAAGGTAAATCTTTAATAATCGTATCCCGATCGGCATTGATCGTGTACGTAATGTGCCCCGGATGAATCCCCGAATAATATAGTTTGAACGAAGAAACTTTGTTTAAATCCGGATATTTTTCAGCCGGTTCGATTGTCAACGAAGCCTTTTCTTTTGGTTCGAAAAAGGATCCGGAAAGTAGATAATGGTGTGTCGTATCTTTCAGCAAGGAAAAAGTCGTCCAATTTTCCACACTTTGGTTGATTGTTGGACGGAATTGATCTGCGACCGAAAAAATCGGGACAAAACCTACCCCGTTTCCTCCAAATTGTTTCTGGAAAGCAGCTCGCAGATCCGCCACAAAAATATCACCTTCAATAAACGAATCCCCCATAACGGCAATTCGAACAGGTCGCTGAAGTGTTTTGATCTTCTTCAATGCCGTAAAGAATCGGGAAAGTCCGATATGCCCGGCAGAATAATCTTCAATGTGTTTTCCTACCGAATCCGCGCCGTCCGCATTATAAAGCGTTTGATACAATGAATCCCTTAAAGCCAATCGGGCGGAGTCCAGTCCGGAATTTTGCGAAACAGAATTTTGCTTGTGAATCTCAATGATCGTGTCTTGCGCTTCGAGCTGCCTTAATAATGAATCCAGCGAAAGAGAAGCCGGTTTTTCCCGAATATCGGACAGCATATCCACTTTCTTTAATTTATGCCCGAAAACCTTATCAGGCAGCCAATACAGCAAAAGCAGT
Source organism: Massilibacteroides sp. (assembly GCA_028708075.1). Lineage (GTDB taxonomy): Bacteria > Bacteroidota > Bacteroidia > Bacteroidales > Tannerellaceae > Massilibacteroides. The sequence continues at coordinate 20,003 of JAQVZS010000040.1, read as the reverse complement.
CCGGATAAGGAAAACAAAAGCAAGACAAGCAGTCGTTGAAAATTATTATCGTTCATTATTTTTCTTTATAGGCGGTAAAGATAAAGACTCTAAATAAAAACCGCACCATAGATTAAGTATATGACGCGGTTTTTTTGTTTTCAAAAACACAGCACGCAGCTATGCTGTAAACGTATTTATGTCATTTTATTCTATTTCCGGTTGCAGGAAATCGAGGAAGCATAGTGCAGCCAAAGCCGTGCCATACCTTTTTTCAATGGTAATACCTTCTGTGATAAAATTTAATTCTCCCAAATAATATTTCCCATATGTTTTCTGATGCAGGTCATTGATGACGCGGATCAGTCGCGATTCCAACTCCTCAATCCGATAACGTCCGCTCACTTCACAGACCAGACCTCCTACTTTTTCGTCGAAGTTTTCATCCTTGTACATCCAGGCATAAACCACACCGGCAGATACAAACTCATCCTGATAGCCATGAGAAACCGCCATGATGGTCTTCATTTCCGATCCAAAAGGCGGGAGATCGATCTCATCCATGGTTACAAGATGTGCAGTGGCAGGGATCACAGACGAATAAGTCATAATATTAAAGTCTGATATACCCGCATCATAAAGGGCCATGTGATAGGAGCCAGCATGTTTTTCCAGATCCGATTCACCGCTTCCCTTTGTAATAAAAAAGGTATTTGGAATTAAATTTCCAACTTTCTTTACCATCTACAAATAGGTTTTACAAATTAATACTTAATTGAGCGCACAAAAATATAAACTTCTGCGATATAAACATTACTTCCGGCAGATAAATATTTTCTATCTCCAGGTATTCGAACTTTCCTTGCCTTTAGACAACAAATCAACAAAAAGTTTTGTTAGCTATATAGAAACAATTTAATGATTGAATCATATGATAGCACTTATTGTAAGTTTGTTTTTGGTTATATCAACAAATAATGAAATAATAAATAAAAAGGAGGATGTTATGAAATTTGAATTAATAAAATTACCTTATGAGACCAATGCTTTAGAACCTGTAATTAGTAAACAAACAATAGAGTTACATCATGGTAAACACCTGCAGGCTTACGTAAATAATTTAAACAATCTTATCCCGGGTACTAAATTCGAAAACGCAGATATTGAAACGATAATTCGTGAATCAGATGGAGCGATATTTAATAACGCGGGTCAGGTGTTAAATCACGATTTATATTTTACACAGTTTTCTCCGAAGGGAGGAGGCGAACCCACAGGAAAATTAGGAGAAGCAATAAATGCCACCTGGGGTTCTTTTGAAAAGTTCAAGTCTGAGTTTGAGGCTGCAGGTGTTTCTCTTTTCGGATCCGGCTGGGCATGGCTCGCCAAGGATAAGGAAGGGAAATTGGTCATCACCAAAGAAGCCAATGGAAGCAATCCTGTTAAACATGGTTTGACTCCGATCTTAGGTTTCGACGTTTGGGAACACTCATACTATCTTGATTACCAGAATCGTCGTGCCGATCATCTCAAAGCTTTGTGGCAAATTATTGATTGGGATGTTGTTGGTAAGAGGTATTAATCTGATTTAGTTTTTTAGTTATAAAAAAAGAGGGCATCTGATTTATTTCAAGTACCCTCTTTTGCTTTCAGTTCGATTAATAAGACATAACCGATTTATTTTTTGTTGCGATTGCCGTAACGGTTCATGAATTTATCCACACGTCCTGCGGTATCCACCAATTTAGCTTTACCGGTATAAAACGGATGAGACGTGCTGGAAATTTCTATTTTTACCAACGGATAAGTTATGCCGTCGATCTCGATTGTTTCTTTTGCGTTGATAGTTGAACGCGTAATGAACGTATCGTCGTTAGACATGTCTTTGAATGCGACCGGACGATAATTTTCAGGATGAATACCTTCTTTCATTGCTTTATTTTTGTTTTAATTATTTACTAAATTTATTTAGCGGTAACCGGTATTTTGGCTTGCAAAGGTATTCATTTAGAAGAAAGAAACAAAAAAATACGCCCTGTTTTTTTATTCATAAGGGTGTTTTGTGTTATTTTAGTATGTTTAATAGCATACCATACGGGCAATATTTATATATTTGTACAAGTTTTTAATTAATAACGTAATAATACATAATAACAATGCTAAGTTACAAACAATTAGGCTTGGTGAACACACGAGAAATGTTCGCGAAAGCAGTTAAGGGCGGATATGCTATTCCCGCCTTTAACTTCAACAATATGGAACAGCTTCAGGCAATTATTCAGGCTGCTGCAGAAACAAATTCGCCGGTGATCCTTCAGGTCTCTAAAGGGGCCCGTCAGTATGCAAATCAGACGCTTCTTCGTTATATGGCGGAAGGTGCCGTTGAATATGCAAAAGAATTAGGCTGTAAAAATCCTCAGATTGTGCTTCACTTAGACCATGGTGATTCTTTTGAAACTTGCAAGAGTTGTATTGATATGGGATTCTCTTCTGTTATGATCGATGGATCTCACTTGTCTTATGATGAAAACGTAGCTTTGACGAAGAAAGTAGTGGAATATGCTCATCAGTTCGACATAACTGTAGAAGGAGAATTGGGTATCCTTGCTGGTGTTGAAGATGAAATTTCTGCAGAACATCATACTTATACAAGACCGGAAGAAGTTGTGGACTTTGTAACGAAGACGGGTTGCGATTCTTTGGCGATCTCTATTGGTACTTCACACGGAGCAAACAAATTTACTCCCGAACAATGTACACGCGACGCTAACGGCATTTTAGTTCCCCCTCCTTTGCGTTTCGATGTGTTGGAAGGTTGTGAAAAAGAACTTCCGGGATTCCCCATCGTGTTGCATGGAGCTTCTTCTGTTCCACAAGAAGAAGTGGCTACGATCAACAAATATGGTGGTGCCTTGAAAGATGCGATCGGTATTCCTGAGGAACAATTGCGTAGAGCAGCCGCTTCAGCTGTATGTAAGATCAATATCGACTCTGACAGTCGTTTGGCCATGACTGCTGCTGTCCGCGAAGTGTTTGCAACGAAACCTGCCGAATTCGACCCGCGTAAATATTTAGGCCCGGCTCGTGATAACATGAAAAAACTTTACAAACACAAGATTGAAAACGTATTAGGCTCTGCAAACAAACTGTAAGCCGGTTTTCGTTAACGTGATCGTATAGATAAAGATAAGGGCTGTCGGGTATTCCCGTACAGCCCTTATTCCAAAAATAAACTACAGAAAAAAATACTCTAAAATAATAGCCCAAATTTCTTTTTCTAATTATTCATATCAAATGATTACAATATTCATTATTTTGTAGCAACAAGTGGAATGATAAGTACTAATACGGTTGTTTGTTTTCTTAGTCATATTGATATAAAGCGATCGTAAATGATGTCGCCTTTCTTATTATAGACTAATTCTTAGAATGGATTGTTTTGTTTCTTACCATTGTATCTGTTCTATTTCATCAACAGCGTTATACAAATTACGTAATAATATTCCGTATATGCAATTTAGTGTGAATCTACGTTATAAAACGAACACTTTAGGAGTGGATCTTTTTATGTGTTGTCTATGGGTATGGCTAGTTTTGAAATGCTAATTTTATTCGAATGAGACGATTACACTCCCAGGTAAAGGACAAAAAAGATGAATGGTTCTATTTTTTTTCTTAATTGTGGCATTGGAAGTGTTTTCGACGATATTTATTTTTTTATTTTTTATTTTTTTCGGGATAGGAATGTTAAAATCGCCAGGAATATTGTTGCTAAAGAATATATATTTTTTCCCATTGAAAGATCCATTATAAGCAAATGCCGATCCGGTATTTAGTAAGGGCATGCTTACCCAGGTATAAACCCCATTCCACGAATCATAGTCGCCTGCTACTCGATGAACATTTCCTAAAAGCTTATGATAACATTTACTCCATGAATTACCAATAAAGATTACGTCTTTTTCAAGTAATTCGTCATGTGTACCTAAGCCTTCATTGGAGAGATAAGACGATTGATAATAGAGGTCATTTTTTTCAATATAGCGGTTGAATTGGGGAAAATCTTTCTTTTTAAATCTATTTATACTGTTGACGTCAGTCCAGGATTTGTATTCGCCTGAGGGTGTGAGAAGTTGTTTTTCACCATCAAACATAGACTGCATACCGTAATACTTTAGGACGGTGACAGGGATAGAGTTGAGATAGTTATGGCATAGAGCGGTTTGGATACTATTTCCCTCTATGGTATAGATAGCCCTTTCAATACATAATGTGTCTGTAAAATAGACTTTATCTTCTTTTTTGATTTTTGCAGCTAAAGGATTGAAAATATAATTCTCCACTTCAATTCTGATTGTATGTGTCTTGAGTATCGTATCCGAAAGAATAACATTCCCATCTGCATAGAGTTTAATGGAAAATGTTTCAGCTGTTTTTGTTTTTCCATCGGTAAATAGGTGGTTGCCACCACACCAACCACCATCTTGTATATCAAATGGACCGATATTGTCACTAAACGCTTCGTTTACTATTGTGTTACAACCGGAAGATACGGAAGTGATGGAAACCCGGTAGAATGTATACAAATCGTTAGCCATGCATTTCTTGAACCAGTAGTTTATTTCATGATATTCATCAATCATGGATGAGATGTATACATTTTCTCCTCTTTTCTTTAGTGTGTTCAATTGCCCTTGAGAATAAACAGATAAAGAAAGGAATATTAAGCATGTCAGTATAAACCGGCTCATTGTTTTTTATTTTGTTACTATTTTTAGGCTTCTGCGAGCAACAATATGTCGTGCCAAACGGTCCATTATTTTCTTGTCTTCTGGGGAAGTGGATTTATACATATCAATAAAGCCTTTACTACCTGTGTAGTAAGCAATAGCAGAAGCTTCAAATACGCCATGTCTTTCGAATCTCTCGATGTAAGTAAGCATTCTGTCATAGGAAGATCCGTCACTATCATAAAGCGCTTTGCTATCACATTCAAATTCCATTGCCATCCTATGATTTAAAGCAACGTCACAAGCTTCGTCAAGCCGGGAGTCAGGGATATCTTTTGTGAAGAAATGGTTAGGTTGTTGATAAGCAATATCAAATCCTAATTCTTTCCATTGGTCATATCCTTTTGCTTTCCAGTAGGGAATCCAGACAAACTCCTTTTTTTTCGAATGAATATATTGACTAACATATTTGGGTAGGTCTTTACATGTGGCAATATCTTCGTCTACCCAATAGAAACCGGACAAATCCAGATTTTTATATTTAGCTTTTTTGAAACGGCTTATTAGTTGATCTATATACCATTTGCTCGCTTTGATCTGATCTGATTGATGGTTAAAATCCAATGAATCACCATTTATGATTCCCCAATCTTTCTGTTTCGGTAGCGGAATGGCAATGCCTAGAATAATTTTGTGTTTAAATTGGGGTTCCCCTATTTCTTTTTTTTGATTTTCAATACATTGGTCAAGAGCATCCAACGCTTTGCCTTTTTCAAAAAGTCTGTCGAGAAGCCATTCCCATTCCACTTTACGTGCTTGCTTTTTAGCATATCCATAAGCATAATTATATCCTTTGCCATCGGTAAATTCAAGAAAAAGAAAACCATCGAATAACCAATCTTTGGTGTTGTCCGCAAATTGGTGAGTAACATATGGGATAAACTGGTCGGGAGTCCAATCGATTCTATGTGCACCTCCCTGATAGATCAATGCAAGATCTCTAATTTTACTGGTTTTATATTTATATTCTTGATTATTCTGAGCTTTTGCCCGATGCATAGGCACTATCATGATAAATGGCACTAAGAAATATAAAATCTTATTCATGTTTTTATTACTAATTTTTGATTTATAAAATATAATTTGTTATCGTACAATTACTTTTTGTGTTTTTCCGTCGACTATTACGATATAAATACCCGGCGCACATCGTAGTCTTTTGGTATTTTCGCTAATAAGTAGTCCATTTATTGTAAATATCTTAATTGATTTGGCTTCTCCCGACACATATAACTCTCCGGAGCCTCCAATTACAAGATTATCTGTTATTGGCTTATTTATGGTTTCAAGGCTTACCTCCATACTTCGTCTTTTTAAGATATGATTAACAATTCGGTCAAGAATAAGCGTATTCTCTACTGTGTTTGAACGATACATATCAAGTATACCTTTGGTCCCCGAATAGTAGGCAATTGCTGATTTTTCAAAAACTCCGTTATCTTCAAAGGCATTGATGTAACTTTCCAGTCTGCTGTAATATGAATCGTCATTCTCATACAATACGCGACTATCGAATTCCATTTCCAATGCCATATTAAATTTATTTGCCGTATTACATGCCTGATCCAGCCGATCATCCGTTATTTCTTTATTAAAAAAATAATTCGGTTGTAAAAAAGCAGTATCAAATCCTAGTTTTTTCCATAAATTGTAACCTTGCGCATTCCAATAGGGAATCCAATAAAATCTTTTGTTGAGTTGATGGATGTATTTGCTTATATACTTCGGTAAATCCCCACATTTAACCGTACTTTCCTCGAGCCAATAAAATCCGATTAATTCGAGATTCTGATATTCCTTTTCGTTAAATCGTTTGATGAGTTGGTCAATGTACCATTTAGCCGCCTTTATCTGGTCTTCTCTATCCGAAAAGTTCAATGCTTTTCCATCAAGATTCCCCCAGTCGGTTTGATCTGTAATAGGAGATACTATCCCTAATACAATTTTGTGCTTAAATTGAGGTTCTCCAATAATCTTCTTGTAATGTTCTATACATGAATTTAATGCATCGAGAGATCTTCCTTCCTCAAATATTCTGTTCAGCAACCATTCCCAGTCACTTTTCTTTGCATTTCGTGTTCCATAATTATAACCGAATGCTATTTGCCAATTATCTGTAAATTCGAGAAAGAGAAAAGAATCAAAAAACCACGTTGTCTGCCCATTAGCAAAGGTGTGAACAACATAGGGACTCAATTCCTCTTCGGTCCAATCCGGCCGTTGAGTTCCTCCCTGATAGATAAGAGCGATATCTTTTACGATATCCGTCTGATAAGCGATTGCGGTATGGGTTGTGAAAAAGCTGCTTATTAGGGCAGCATACACTAGGTATGTTTTTCTTATAATCCTAATCAACATTATTTCTTTTTATCAATAATTTTTCTTAATAAGGGCAATACGGTTTTGGCATATTATTGGAATCCACAATTCGTGAAATGGATACCATCGACAGTGGACTCTTCGTTAGGTGGCATTAATGACTCCCCTTTGGTACCGACCGGAGACATATGTCTCATGGAATTATTAAATGTATTTTCCCGTTTATAGGAAATTGAGAGGCATCAAAATAAGCCAATGGATCTGGTTTTGTAATGTCGGTTGTTTGCTTCTCACTTCCCAAAGCGGCACAAACCGATGTATATAAGATTAATAATAAGAATGCAGAACGTTTCATGAGTCGATTATTGAGTGTTTTGTTTTCCGCTTCAATACCTATTTTATGACTATGCCTTGTACTCGATGGGCAATAGGTAAGGAACTACTAATAAAAATAAAACTGAATAAGAAGAGGTTGTAGCTATTTTTACAACCTCTTCATTTTTCTATCCAAGCGAACTACATCTGTCTAATGGAATCCTACAAGTAAATTATTTACTTGACCATTACTTTAGTTGTGTTGTTATCCGTTTTAACAATGTATATTCCCGGGAAGCATTTAACCTTGTTTTCATTTCTGCTTATCAGGATACCATTAATCGTGTAAACTTCAATTGAATTTGATTCACCTTTAATGGTTATTTCTCCATTGCCGCCGATAACGGTTGTTTTGGATGGGTTAGCTAGTTTTGCATTGTCGACACTGCCAGTTTCTACTGTCAATAAATATTTAGCAATGTATCCTTTAGGAAAATATTGATAAATATAGGCTTGGGTTTCATTGATTGCTTCAACTGATAGATGGTTCCCAAAGAAAGCATTATTTTCATACATCGCATTGCCGTCATCCTTTTGTTCAGAATACTTAGTTGCTATTCTTACTGATTCGTCACTTTCTTCAACGTCAGAAATTGTCTTAGTAGCCAATTTAGATACTGTAAATCCGTCAGTATTTGTCGAACCGGAAGGATATACGATATAGTCTTGTCCTCCAAGTTTGAAAATATAATATCCTGCACATCCACTATGGCGTGGTGTTACATAATAGGAATCATGTGCCCAATTCCCATCTTTATCTATTGAAAGTTTCTGGATAGAATTACAGTTCGTTTTATTATAGAGTGGACTTAAAATCGATATGCTTTCACTGTTTTCCCAACAAGATATAATTGTTGTGGTAGCAAAGTTCCCTGCGACAGCGAATGGACTGGAATAAGTGTAAGTATATGTGTTTGCGACATCTTGTTGGCCATTTATAATTGGAATCTCTATCAGTTGTGGATACCAAGCTGTGCCCATATATAATACTCCTCCAGTTGTTTTGTCAAGAACATTACCCTTAACATGGCCCCAAAAGTCAAGACGACCCGGAGTAATGCCTGTTAACGGTATGTCGATTGTGGCAGAACCGTCTGCAGGAATAATTCTCAACTCGTTTCTCGTACTAACATAGGCTGTATTAAACGTACCAATACGTACAATAATATTTCCTGCATCATCGAATGTGATATTAGTTCCTTCCCCAGAAGGAATCTCTTCTATTTTTCCAGTTTCATTCCATACTTCAATATTCTTAGTCTCCTTGTTCTGAAGATAGAATTTTCCGTTTATACCAAAACCTTGACGTGCATTGAGTTCTAATGGTGCTACATCAGTGTTCATCCATACCAAAGTAAGATTCGAATCCATACTAGATTTTGCTTCTGCAATAGATGGAGTCAAAGCGAACATGCCGGTTAGCATTAAACCTGCTGTGAGTAATTGTTTCTTCATCGTTTTTAATTTAAAATTAGACAATAAAACTATTTTATTAATTATTAATTACTGTATCATTAATTTGACTGTTTTGTTTTTTCTCCCGTTGACTATTGAGATTAGATAAAAGCCGGGGTTTAGTACATCAGTTGGTAATGCAATCGATTCCTCTCCGTTTTTTTTGTATTTGACACTGGTTATCAATGCTCCGGTAATACTGTAAATGTTGATTCTTGCATTACCTTTAAAGCTGATATAAGCTTGCTCTCCTCTTTTAATAGGGTTGGGGTATACCTTAATATTATTGTCTTCAGAAATTGAGGTTATCCCTGTTTCAATATCATCGACAGTTACAAATATTGTTGAGGTTAATTGTCCCAAAGAAGCGGTCAAGGTGTGAGTTCCTGTACCATTACACAATACAGTATTTCCATTTTCCTGTACTATCCCTAATTCGGCATCGCAGGAAAGATGTATTCCCGTGGCATTTGTATCAATAAGTATTCCTTGTGCATTATAACCGTATATTACTGGTGTATAAAAACTGTTATGTGCAACCTTTTGAGTATAGTCGGCAAAACATATTTTTGCTATTACATTGTCGTCACTAACAGGTGTTGAGATGAAAAGTCCATTTTTTACAGCTCTTAAACTACCTTCACTGGGTGTGTTGATTACTCCTAAATCTTTTACATATAATGTAGAGGAACCACCTCCGTCTAAATTGATAGCTTCTGAACATCCTAAATTGAGCATTATTGCAGCTAAATCTTTTGAAGACACACCTACCGATACGCCTGTTTGACGGCCATCAACAACAAGTAGTATAACTTTCGTTCCGTCTGAGTTATAGCCTATTGCGCTACGAGGTTCTCTATTGCTCAGATGATCTAATAAGTTTTGTGTTTCAAGAATCTTTTTGCCCTGTAATAATATTGGGCATGCACCGCACATATCCATAATACCTGTCTTTACCTCATTATCGAAATAAATAGTTGGGATAACTTCAAATTCTTCTCCCAATTGCATTTTTTCTAATGTGTTAACTGTAAAACCAGTCCCGGATAAGACAAATCCTCCTTCAGGAATTTCCATATTCCCAACATCTTTCACCGGTGCAACCGTAACACGCATTTTAGTTGTTCCATCTGCTTTTAAAGGACCATCAATAGGTAGGGCACCGACTTCTACTCCTAAACCTTGTGTACCTGTGGAAGCTCCTTTGCGTGAAGTATATAATATTAATTCATTGTCGCTACGGACGGTATTAACTGCTTTAATTGATGCTTGTCCTGCATTGGGAGAAACTAATTTAAAGGTAGTATATGGAGCTCCTGAATAGAGCTTTTTGTCTTTATCAATGCCTATGGCGTACCAACCGGAGCCTTTGTAATTTTTATAGAATTCACCATTTACTATCGTTGTACCAATAGGCCCCATACCTCCGATAAAGTCGGCATTTACTCCGGCAAAATACACGTTTTGGGAGTCGTTATGAGATGCCGGCATATTAGGCACCGTTACGCTGCTCGTAAGATTATCCTTTCCCATTATTAATTTCAGGTTCACATTTGGATTGCTCATGTCGGCTATTGTGTAAAATATGCGCAATTTTACCGGACCTTCTAACGCTAAACTAGTTAGGGTGGTACCAGGACCTATCATTACACATGATAGCGTGTCCACGTGATATTCAATATTCTGTAGTTTCCAGATAGTGGATGCTGAAGAATTAAATGTGAGACAAGTTAAAAAGAGCAATAATAAATGAGATCTACTTGTCATTATTTTATAAATTTATTCGAATGCCTTGTAGGGCTTTTATTGTGATTTTTTTGTGATCAGATAAGTTTATTTCGTGATCTGCACTGTCCATATTTACATAATATTGAACTTTTTGACCTTTGGGCGATAGCCATTCGGAACCTGCTACTACATTCATTTTTCCAAAACCAGGTACATCTATCACCGGATTATCGCCATCTGGGATGATTTCTTTAATATATCTTCCCCCAACAAAAACATCATGTTGTTTTTTTCGGAGTGTAGAAAGAGTCTTTAAGAAGTCAGCTTCTCTTTTGGCTTCATCTTTCATTAATAAGGTAGGGTCTACCCATCCTAACTGAGAACCGTATAAAAAGCACTGCATAGTCTGATAAAGAAAATCACCACGATTCACTCTGTCAGTAGGAGAGTAGGTATAAGCCGATGTGATAAGCCTGTCTGAATAGACAATCGGGAACAAAGGCACAATTTTACATCCGTTGTGAGGGGAGTTAACCGTAAGGAGCAGATCGAACATATCGATGTAGCATTCAGCATTTTCTTCACTTATAAGGATATTGTCTTGTTCTAGATGATTTGTACGGATAGAATCCATTAAATGACGATATGCTTTGTGCCAGTAATCACCTCCACCTGGAGCGTGTCCATGGTTAGTTGCCCAACAAGGTTGAGGTGCAGCGGCAGCTATTTGATCAATGTAAATTCCATTTGTTTTTAGTTCTTTCTGAATTTTTATAACAAGATCGGTTATTATGCCTTGCCAAAGTTTAGATGCAGGGCAGGTAACAGAATTCAAGACTTTGGATGTTGGATAAATTTCAGTATAGAGCATTCCATCTGGTTTTCTACATGAAGCAGAAGCTCCGTTCAACGCCTTATAGCTGTTACTAGAGGGATCCCATAACCGACCATTAATATAGGGGACGGTATGACAACCTCTTTTGCGTACTTCAGCGATCATGTCGGCAAAATCGGCTTTTGCGGGGAAATAATCAGGATAATGGGTGTCGTAAGGATAATGATGCCAGAAATACCAATGGACAAAGGTGTTTTTTCCATACAAATCGATGGCTTTATTTACTGCATTCCTTACGGTATCATTTACCCCTTTAGCCCTGATCCAGACATCGGTATCTAAAAGCCATTGTGGTATATTTCGCGAAGTCAAAGATTTGCTTCCCCATTCGGTGGTGAAAGTGAAAGGACGGTACCATTTTGTTGCTGCATTCTGCCATCCTCTGGTTGAGAAACCGACGACTGTAGCCCATGGAAGGGTGAATGTTTCATTCGTATAATCCGACCATCCTTCAGAGGTTACGACATCGGTTAAAAGTGTTACGTTTTTTTCTCCTACAGCTGCTCTTAAGTCCTTACCGCAAGCCTCTTTATCTTCGGTTGCGTAGTAGACAGAACCTTCTGAATTGTGAAGGAGCAAAAGTTGCATGGAACCTGTCACCGATGGATAACTCGAGGCATATACTTGGGGATTCTTTAAATCGTATTCAGCACCCCAACCTGCAGATGTGATTAATTGGGTGTTATCTTGGCGAATTATAGTTACACGTGGAAATTGAATGTTACTCACTAGCCAACCCTTTGGTGTTCCCGCTTGTATATTCCAATACACAAGCTCTGAATTGTCTGGAACCGAAACTGTCATTACAATTGGGACTAAGTCGTTATAAGTAAGTCTTATATTCCACTTAAATGTAATAGCTGTATTTCCGTTTTCGATTTTTTTCGACCACCCCATATATTCGCCATGGGAGGGGAAGAGCGTTGGATTTTCTCCTTGAGGACCTTTATACGTGAGCGTCCAGGGAATCGTGTTGTATCCTTTGCTCAATACTAATTCTTTTCCATTGAGGGTAAGTTTTGAAATATCAAAAACGTCACTCTTTGGAAATTCCATCCTTACGTTGCCATTCTGAAGGGTTACGGTCGAGTCTGTTTCGGTTACTTTTGTACCTTTGGCTTGGCCCCACGATGCAGTTATGCTTACGAGAGAGACAAGAATAGATATTAAACAATTTTTCATCATACTATAATAATTTCAGGTATACTAAATTAATAATCAGGATTCGTTAAGTTTGGGTCGCGGTCTGTTTCAAGACGTGGAATAGGCCACCATGTAAATTTGGAATCCCAATATCTATTCTTATCACGTACTCTAAGCTTATCCTTATATATTTCGTAAGAAGGTATATCATTGAGATCGTGTCGTTCGTCCGTTTTGAAATTTGGAATATCACTTGATTCTAATCCTTCATATCTGATCTCTGATTTAGGTTGTCCGTAAGATGGGTGTTCGTTAAGCATATCACTGATCCCCCAACGGCGAACATCGACAAATAATAAACCTTCGAGTACTAGTTCTGCTTTACGTTCACGACGTACTAATTGTCTCATTTTGCTTTGATCACCTTTCCTATCTGTTGAAATTTCCGGCATTCCGGCGCGTTTGCGTACTTCGTTAATTGCCAAATAGGCACTATCGTCTAATTCATTAAGCTCTATCTTGGCTTCAGCGTACGAAAGGAGTATTTCGGCATAACGCATCAGTATCAGATTGCTTGAAGAACTCATAAGTTGTTCGGTGTTTTCATCGGAATATTTACGCCACAAATATCCCACTCCATTATTCACAAGTGAGGGGCTGGTGGTGGTAACATCTACATTTTGTGCCGTATACCAGGCATTTTTACGAGGATAAAACCGGGTTTTATCCTCATAAATGTTTAAGATAAGTTTTTGAGGATTATTTCCGTCTGTATTGGTATAGTTTATTGTATCTCCATGTCCTGCTAGAGTTGCATTGAAACGCGGATCTCTATTCAATGTGGGATGTTTTGGATCATAAAGAGGTGATTCATCTATACGTTTCCCATCTATACATTCATAGGTGTCTGCGATTAAAGAACTGGGGAAGCGTACTGATGACGCGTAGTTACGTGATGAGTGACCATAACCTACGGTATGTAATTTTTTTATTCCACTTGTAGAATACATTAATTCCCATAACAACTCGTTACGAACATCACTTTTTGCCTGACCTGTAAGATTGAATAAATCAGAGAAGTTTTGCGCTAGTTGACGCTTGCCAATGACTTTTTCCGCAGCATCAGCCGCGATTTTAAAGTATTCATTCGCTTTATTGTTTACGTTGAAACTTCCGCTGAACAGACCAATACGGGCAATCAATCCATATGCAACCGCTTTGTCGACACGTCCTCGCTGACTTGAAGTCCACGGAAGAGCTTCTGCTGCATCATTAAGATCTTTTATAAGAAAATCTACAATATCTCCTTTAGGAGTACGTTCGGCTTTGTACTGATCTGTGGTTACAGGAGCTGTAAAGAAAGGCACGTCACCAAATGCAGATATAAGGTTATAATAAGCATAGGCTCTTAATACACGTGCTTCAGCATAATATTGTTTAGCATCGCTACTCATACCTTCTATAGCATCTTTTGCTCCATAAATCACGGAGTTAGCTCTGGCTGCTATTTGATATTCTCCAGTCCAGAATGTTTGTATTTTACCATTGTCGGGGTTTAATGTTCCTCCTGCACCTATTGAATTATTTTCATCTTGCTCGAGTCCGTATGCCGTATAGTGGTCAAGTACGATACATGCAGGTACCGACCAGTTCATGTCGAAATATAGAAGTGGGTAAATACCTGTAACGCCTTCTTTCAATCCAGCTTCGGTCGCATAGAACCCCTTTGCATCGTATGACGGATTTTTTTGGTCGAGAAAATCTGAACATGAGCTCAATCCCATGATAACCAAAAGCACAACTGATAAACTATATATTAATGTCTTTTTCATCTTTTTAGAGGATTAAAATTCTACATTGAGTCCAAATAAAAATATCTTGTTCAAAGGATAACAACTTGCACCAGAGCCTATACTGTTTTCAGGATCAAAACCTTCATAAAAATTATTTTTTATCGTAAAGAGATTTTGCGCACTTGCATAAATTCTCACTTTGGACAATGTTGCTTTCTGTATCCATTTTTGCGGCAGAGAGTACCCGATTACTATATTCTTCAGACGACAATAGGCGCCACTCTTCACCCAGAAGCTCGATATCATATTATTGGGATTTGTCCCATTGGGATCTTCTAGTAAAATAGGGAATCTAGCATTCGTGTTATCTTCGGTCCAATAATCTAATTGGTATTTGTATATTGTGTAATTCCCTAATAAAGCACGAGCTCCTGCGCCAGAGTAATAGATGTCTCTTTTACCTACTCCTTGGAAAAATAATGAAAAGTCAATATTTTTCCAATCACCACCTAGTGTTAATCCGAATTCATATCGTGGAGTTGGATTACCAAGTAGCATGCGGTCATAGCTGTCTATTTTCCCATCAGGAACACCTTCGGTTCCACTAATATCTTTATATTTTATATATCCCGGTTTTACATTATTGGGGTTACCTCCGTATACCGGAGAGTTGTTTATTTCTTCTTGACTTTGAAAGTATCCATCTGCTACATATCCATACCATGAGTTATATTGTTCACCTTCTTTTGTTATCGTTGTACTACCCACGTATTCTTTTCCATATAAGTCAATCACTTTATTCTTTACATCAGAAAGATTTCCTTTGATGTAATAGTTAAGAGGACCAACTCGATCTTGCCATGATAAGGAAAGTTCCCAACCGTTATTCCTCATAGAACCTGCATTTTCCCACGGGGCCGTCATCCCTACAAATAATGGAACAGGAAATTGTTGGAGCATATCCGTGATATTCTTGATATAATAATCGAATGTTGCATTCAGTCGATTATTTAGTAGACCGACGTCAAGACCTACATTAATTTGCTTTGACTTTTCCCACGTGATATTTTCGTTTGCTAATTGGATTTGTGCGACACCTGATTCTAATTCTTTATCAAACCAATATCCATAAGTCGTAGAACTTCCTATAGATGAGGCATAAGGATAATAGCCACTGATAGCCTGATTACCTAATTCTCCATAAGAAGCTCTCAGTTTTAGATTACTTACGATATCCTTTGCCGATTCAAAAAAACTTTCTTCAGATATTCTCCATCCGGCAGATACAGAAGGGAAAAATCCCCAACGATGCCCTTTCTTGAATCTTGAAGTACCGTCATAGCGACCGTTAACCTCAAATAAATATCTATTGTCATAGGCGTAATTTACTCTAAAAAAATAGGACAACATTGACCATGCATATTGAGAACTTGAGTTAGATGCCGTGCTGATATCTCCATTTACTAATTCTTCATATCCATCATAATAATAATTCTTACGTCCGGCTAATATATAGTTGTAATCCAATTCTTCACTTTGAAAACCGAGTAAGACCCTAAGGTTGTTCTTATGAAAATTCTTTTCATAAGTTCCTTGAAGATTAAATTGTTTGGTGATATTTTTTGATATTTGTTCAGACATGGACGATCCGGTGGTTGGAAATTCTCCTTTTGAGACGCCGTTTTCGTATACTTGATAAGGTTTTACAAAAGCTTTCGTTTCACTATCTGCGCGTTTCCATGTATACGCTCCAAAGATATTAAGACCATCGAAAGGGTCAATAGACAAGGTGGTTCTAGCTGTGTATTCAGGTGCTGTGCTATTGCTTACGCATCCGCTTTGTACCATCGCTATAGGATTTGTTCCGTTAATGCCATAACCCCATGTGCCATCTGCATTGATCCCTGACATGATGGGAGTCATCGTTAGCGCTTTTCCTATTATATTGGCTGCAGTATCCATTACCGGAGATTTTGCCGTTGCTTGACGTATTCCTAAGTCCACTCCAAGTTTTATCCATTGGTTGACTTTTGTATCTGTATTTATACGCAAAGAGGTTCTCGTAAAGTTGTTATTATCTATCAAACCGTCTTGTGCATAATACCCTGCTGTAGCAAAAAGTTTTGTTACATTATTGCCACCACTCACACTAAGTGAATAATTTTGTGTTAAAGCAGAACTTTTTATTACCTCATTTCTCCAATTCGTATCGTAGTAGTTGATATTATCAACGCCGCCATTTTTATAGATATCGATTGTCTGGGGATATAATGGAGCCTGATCGGCATTAACGCGCGCTACGTCTACAGCCTGCATATATTCGATAGCACTTGTTGGAGTTGGGAGTGTGGTCGGAGTATTGATTCCAGTATAACCGTTAAATGTTAGTTTTACTTTTCCTTCTGCACCTCGTTTCGTTGTGACTAATATTACCCCATTTGATGCTCGAGAACCATATATGGAAGCTGAGGCAGCATCCTTTAATACGGTAATCGATTCTACAGAATTTAGATCAATACGATTCATATCTCCTTCCACTCCATCAATTAAGATCAATGGGGAAGTTGTTGAATTTAACGATCCCAATCCGCGTATTTTTAGGGAAGCATTGTCTGCTCCCGGTTGCCCTGAAGATTGAATAGCTGTCAGTCCGGGAACCACCCCTTGTAGTGCTGCAGATCCGGTAGATACACTTCTCCTGAGGATCTCATCACTATTCACACTTTGTACTGATCCTGTCAGGTTTATTTTCTTTTGGGTACCGTATCCTATGACTACCACATCGTCAAGGAGAATATTGGAACTCTCCATGACAACATTCTTCGTTTCTGATTTATTTACTTTAATTTTTATTGGAGTATAACCTATATAAGTATAGGTTAATGTACTTGGTTTGTCTAACTGTAATTCATAATTTCCATCAATGTCAGTAATTGTTCCGACGTTGTTTTCGGAAATAATAGAAACCCCTATCAAAGCTTCCCCATCATTTCCTTTTATTTGTCCTTTTATAATAATCGTTCCTTCTGGAGATAGGGAGGTTGAGTTTTGGCCTATTTTTTTTGATAAGATAATTTGTTTTGGACTTTTAATTGTATATTGAATTTTGGTGTCTTTAAATAATCTATTGAGTATGGTTTCAATAGCTGTGTCTTCCATTTTGAAACTGACTTTCTTAGTGGAATCGGGTAAATGTTCCGCATAGAAAAACTTATACCCGGTATTACCTTCAATAATTTTTATTGCCTGTACAATCGTTTTGTCGGCAATATTGACTGAATGTTGAGCATTGACCGGATATACTATCGCTAATAGTACGAACAGGCATAACCGTTTGAGCACTTTAAAATTTTTGTTTTTCATATTAATTTAAGAATGATATATTATCTATATTTTTTTATTTCATTGTCTTGAGCAGAAATGGTTATTACTGAATCAGTTAATGTATATGTAAGAGGATAACTCAGACTTATTATATATAGAACATTGATTAAAGAATTATTTTGGATTGTTCCACTAAATTCCATCTCTCTTAATTTCTCATCATTTATGTTGATTTTTACATTATACATTCTTTCAATAGTTTTTGCGATAGAGGATAGCGATTCCGCATTATAGACGAGTTGTCCTGTTCTCCAGTAATCCGCGATTGAGATATCCTGAATTGTAGATGATTTGATGGTCTGACGTTTCAGATTATAAGTAGCGACTCCGTTGGGGAGAAGAGTTACGCTATGAGCTTTGTTGTAGACCCTGACTTTCCCTTTTGCAAGAGTTGTGGTAATGATACTATCCGTAGGATATGCTTTTACATTGAATTCAGTCCCTAAAGCTTCGATATCTATTCCATTACACGTCACAACAAATCTTTTGTTCGGATTTTTGGCCACTTCAAAATACGCTTCTCCATCAAGTGTTACTACTCGCTCTTTGGAATTGTAGTCGCCTGTAAACGATATTTTAGATGCTGAATTAAGATGTACTACCGTACCGTCAGCTAGGTTCATACTGCCTTTTTGTCCAGGTTTAACCTCGAAAGTATAGGTGTTATCCTTTATGTCTTCTTTAGAGCCTGTATAATTATTGTATAATAAATATGTAGAAAAAGTAGCACCTACGATAATGGCGATGGAGGCAGCAATTCTTGGAATAGAAAATATCCGGCGTTTGGATGTTTGTTTCTGTTTCTTTGGTGTATATGTCAAGAATGGCTCTTTAATTTTTAGCTGAAGATAGTCCCATATT
The DNA here is from genome assembly GCA_028708075.1 of Massilibacteroides sp. Lineage (GTDB taxonomy): Bacteria > Bacteroidota > Bacteroidia > Bacteroidales > Tannerellaceae > Massilibacteroides. The sequence goes on along the minus strand of JAQVZS010000040.1, from coordinate 1,281 downwards.
TCATTTTTGAGCGATTGCTCAATATTTACGGAAGCACTTTCCCATGCTTCTCTACTATTCGCTTCAACCTCCTCCGAATTCATCCATTTTGCGAATTCTGCACGTTCTGCTGCTGAAGCAGAATTTGTAAGTAGTTTAGTGATTAAATGCTTTATGCGTTTTATCTTCATTTCTGGACTGTTTATAGTATATATCCAGAACACTCACAAAAGGATTACAGAAAACAGCTATTTTTTTAAAATTTTATAGAAGATACGGAAATAAAGATCATGAAAGCGGAGCCCATTTTGGACTTTAAGAAATTAATAGTACGATGTATCTGGGTGGAAACGGTTTTTTCGGAAATAGAGAGTTCCTGTGCTATTTCTTTATTTGATAAGCCATTACTCCATCTCATCAGAAATATTCTTCGTCGTGCTTCCGGCAATTCTGCTAATAACGAAAGGATCTCCTTTTCGATCATGTCGCGTGACAGATTTTCTTCAATATTCGATTCTTCTCCCTCTTTTGCAGCCTCTTGCATCCGGATCGCATAATTCTTAAAAATATTTAAACGACGTATTTCCCGGAATAATAAATTACGAGCAATGGAATATATATAGCCTTCAATATTCCCATTTGCATCAAGATTAGATCGAGAATCCCACAGTTGGAGAAAAGTATTTTGAGTAATATCTTTTGCCAAATCCGGATCATAGATAAACGAATTTACATAATTGAAAATCTTTCCTACATACGTATTATATAGAAATTCAAAGGTTTTCATATTGCCGGAAACAAAAGATTCTATGTTATTTTGTTTATTCATAACCTGAATGTGAATATTCAACCTTATTTTGAACAACCAGTTCTGCTATTTAGTCTTTTACGTTTTTGTCAAAATTCGTTTATAGTCAGATAGCCTAAATACTTCATTTTCAATTGTGTCAGATTTCTATCTATATGGAATTCTATTCTATATTTAGTCTTTCCATATAAATAATAGAAGACTAACCTCTCATGGCAAAAGTAACATTATTCTCCACAAAAAAGGATAAATTGAATAAAGAAACCGCCCAATAAATAACCAAGAAAAGAAATTACAGATTAGAATAAGCTTGTGTATTTGTGAGTACATCAGGCTACTCCTTCGGTTGATTAATTCTTAAATTGATATTAATTATTTAATAAATTCTACACCACATGTTATTATATTTTCAAACATTGGAATAGTTTCCTCATAATACCAGCCTATTCTTCTGTCAAAAAAAGAAGTTTCAAGAAATATTTTTAGATTTTCAT
>JAQVZS010000039.1:19262-25869 GCA_028708075.1 Massilibacteroides sp. | reverse complement strand
GCTTCACAAGTGACCCGGGTGGGATTCAAACCCACGACCTTCAGAACCGGAATCTGACGCTCTATTCACTAAGCTACCGAGCCAAAGACGTGCAAAAGTAAATATAATCTACCAGTAAAACAAGCACTAAATAAAAAATGACAAAATGAAAGTATAGTATCTTTGAAACAAACCACTTTGTAAATAATAACAGAATTTCATTGACCTATTTTATTATTCCGTTATCTTTGCATTCTAATTTAAACAAACACAAAGGAATAAACATCTATGAGCTACCTGATAAAACCGACAGGATACAAAGCTTTGCTTAACCTTTCTCAAACAGAATTGGGAATAAAAAAAATCAAAGATTTTTTTCAACAAAATTTATCATCGGAATTACGACTGAGACGTGTCACCGCTCCTCTCTTCGTTTTAAAGGGATTAGGAATAAACGACGATTTGAACGGCGTGGAAAGACCTGTCACTTTTCCGATCAAAGACTTAAACGACAACAAGGCGGAAATCGTACACTCGTTAGCGAAATGGAAACGATTAACGCTTGCAGATTATGAAATCGAATCGGGATACGGCATTTATACGGATATGAATGCTATCCGCTCGGATGAAGAATTGGGAAATCTACACTCGCTTTATGTAGACCAGTGGGACTGGGAACGCGTCATGACGAAGGAAGAACGTACGGTCGATTATCTCAAAGAGATCGTCCAGCGCATCTATGCGGCACTCGTCCGAACGGAATATATGGTTTATGAAATGTTTCCGGAGATCAAGCCCATTCTTCCACAAAAAATATTTTTTATTCATTCGGAAGACCTGCTTCGTAAATATCCTTCCTTGAGCCCGAAAGAACGGGAGGATGCCATATGCAAAGAGCATGGTGCTGTTTTTATCATCGGTATAGGATGTGTGTTAAGCAACGGAGAAAAACACGATGGAAGAGCACCAGATTACGATGACTGGTCGACCATTGCAGAAAACGGTCAAACCGGACTAAATGGCGACCTGTTAGTTTGGAATACAATACTAAACCGGGCCATGGAACTCTCGTCCATGGGTATCCGAGTCGACAAAGAGGCTTTGTTGAGACAATTAAAGATAGCAGATGCTGAAGAGCGCAAAAGCCTTTACTTTCATCAGCGCTTACTGAACGACGAATTACCATTAAGTATCGGTGGCGGAATCGGACAAAGCCGCCTTTGTATGTTTTACCTAAGAAAAGCGCATATCGGCGAAATCCAGGCAAGTATATGGCCGGAAAAAATGCGAAAAGAGGCAAAATCAATCGGAATGCCTTTAATTTAACTTAACAGGGATGGACTATGGATGTAAAGATCGAAGACAGTTGGAAAGAACAGTTAAAAGACGAGTTTGAAAAACCGTATTTTAAGGAATTAACCAATTTTGTTCGGCAGGAATATCAACTAAGGCGGATATTTCCTCCCGGACGGGAAATTTTCAATGCCTTCGAACATTGTTCTTTCGACCGGGTCAAAGTTGTCATTCTGGGACAAGACCCATACCATGAACCGGGACAGGCTCACGGCCTTTGCTTTTCCGTAAAAGCCGGGACGCCCCCTCCTCCTTCATTAGTAAACATCTATAAAGAAATTGAATCCGACCTGGGGAAAACCGCACCCAAAGACGGAGATTTAACCCGTTGGGCGAATCAAGGGATACTTCTCCTAAACGCAACGTTAACGGTTCGCGCGCATCTGGCGGGTTCACATCAAAACAAAGGATGGGAATTGTTCACGGACGCTGTTATTCACCGGCTAGCCGAAAAAAGACAACATATTGTTTATATTCTTTGGGGTTCATATGCACAACGTAAGGGAGCCTTCATAGATAAATCAGCAAATTTAGTTTTACAATCGGCACATCCTTCTCCATTATCTGCTTACCGGGGATTTTTCGGTTGCAAACATTTCAGCAAAACAAACGATTATTTGATTGCAACCGGACAGACTCCTGTTGAGTGGTAATTAATACCAGGTTTGTCCATCGCGATAGTTACTACTCTGATCCCATTTTAAATCCTTGAGAAGTGAGGAATTCACGGCAATTGAGAAAGAATACGTTTTATACGGCCCAATAGGGACAACACTCGCCGTCATTTGCCAGCAATGCAGACTGCGCGAAATATTACAGTTCATGAACGAGATCTTTTTATTATCAAAATCGTATGTCGCATTAAAATTCAAACGCCAGTTTTTTGTCGGCTGTATATTCCCGTTAAAACTCAAATTGTGCGTTAGCTTATATTTATATTCCTGATTCTTGATATCTATCTTTTGCGTATTGTAATTCAGGTTCATGCTGTAACTAAATGACAAGCTCCACGGTACAGCATTGATATAATAGCCATCTACATCTCCTTCAGAGACTTCAGCCGTTTGATTCTTCCGGAGCCTTCCCCCCGAAGCATCTTCCGATCCGGTGGCCTGTTCATTTTCCAATCCTTCCATTCCATGCGGATCTTGACCGTCACCACCTTGCGCACCTTTCTTATCTTCTTCTTTCCCGGAATCTCCACCGAACCATTTTTTAAACGTATCATTGTTCAAGGTATACGAAAAACTCGTCCCGGTAGACCGTAAACGCCCGAACCCCTTACCAGCCTCCCAGCGAGGCACATCCCGCCGTTTCAAGGTATTCGTTGTTTCATCATACGAATACGTATACGTATCGAAAGTAGCATTCAAATTTAATGTATAACTTTTAGAAAGCTTTAAGCGCAATGAAGACGAAATATCGCTCCATTGAAATGAGTCCGCTGCCAAGTTATTACTAATACTAAAAGACAGCTTATCAATCAAACTAATCTTCTTAAATCCGGTAGAATCCTTATCCGAACGGATCTTAGCCTCCACATTATTCGACACAGAGAATGAAACGCTTCCCCGCTTACCGCTTGAAGGAACGCCGAACTCGCGTCCCTGAAACGGAGAATATGTATATTCCTGAATTTCACCATTCATATCTTCATACATGAATGTCTCGTAATACCCATAACGCGAAGCCCCAAAGTCCGGAGCGGCACTTAACGAAATAGAGGGTTCAAAACGATGGCGAATCATTTGTAGAAAATCGCCGAATATTGGCAACGGCTTATAAATCCCATACAACGTGGTAGAAGCCGACACAGAAGCATCGTAATCATATACTCGGTAAAAACCATAAGTAGTATCACGAGCTACCACCGAATTAGAAGCTTTGTCGTACTTCATTCCCACCTTATTTGAATACCAGCGTTCCGTATAATTAACACTTGGAGTGATGTTTATATAGTTAAAAAGCGAAAATGTAGCACTAACGGGTATTTTATGCTGCATGGCGTTTTTCCAGTCTTTAACCAAACTGGCCTTCATAAATTGATCTTCTTTTGTCGTGATATTATTACGTAAATAACCGGAATACGACATGGATATTTTCTCATACCAACGTTCGGAGCCGACACGGTTCTTTTGTTTAAACGGGAAAACACGACTCATTGTAATCGTCAGATCGGGTAAAGTAACCGCCAATGTAGAGTCTTTCATGCGCTGATTCACACTCATCGTTCCAGAAAGTGTAAACGGATTGTTGGGAAAACGTTTCGTCAAACTAACCGTAGAACTTTTATTATTTTCCGTCGCACTTAAATAACCATTCCCGCTATTTGAATGTAATCCGTTCGCATTATTCCTGTCGTAACTACTGGTTGCAAAATTCACACTGGCCGAAAAGGTCAGATAAGGATTTGCTTTCGCATCCTGCGAATGAGACCACGTCAATTTAAAATCTTTGGACAACGAATAATCCGGCATTTTATCGCCATGAATAACATCTCCATAACGCGTTACCTGATAAGCCGCATTAAAACTACCCGAATATTTATAGCGTTTGCGATAAGAAGAACGCGCGGCCAACCCCCAGGAGCCTTTGGTATAAATCTCTCCGGTCAAAGCCAAATCAACATAATCGCTTAACGCAAAATAATATCCTCCGTCACGCAAATAAAACCCCCGCGTATTTTCTTCACCGAATGTAGGCATCAAAACGCCGGAAGAATAGCTGCTGGTAAACGGGAAAAAAGCAAAAGGCAAACCTATAGGATATAATGGGACATCTTCGATCACTAAATAAACAGGCCCCGTAACAATATTTTTATGCGGCCTCACCTTGGCTTTGGTCATATAAATATAGAAATGAGGATGATCATGATTATCACAAGTTGTATACCGTCCGGGCGCCATATTCAACACTTCGGTCTCCGTCTTTTTTGTCCGTCCGGAAGTTACGAATCCTTCGCCTTGTTGCGTGATCACATCAGTGATATACCCTTTTTTTGTCGTAAAATTATAGCGCATGGTTTTAGATTCGTATTGCTGCTCACCTTCTTTAAACAGTGGATATCCGAATTCAAGTCCTGCAGTGTCCAAAGCGAAAGTAGCAAATACGATACTACTATCCATATTCATTTCTATTTCTTCAGCCGTCAGTTCTATATTTTGATATTTTACATCACCTTCGCCAAACAAATAAGCCCAATTACCCGCAGTCATAACGATCGAGTCTTTCGCCTGATACGATACAGGAGCCTCTAAACCCGACTTTTTTTTCGTAATTGAATCTTCCGGCACTACATGCAAACTGTCGACTGACACCACCTCCAGACTATCAACAGGTATAACACCCAGACTATCTACTAAAGGAACGTCTTCTTGCGCAGAAATCTTGAAGATTCCGATTGAAAAGAAAAGCAGAACAATAAAGAGTCTGTATTTTAGGAACATTTCGTTTACTTGACCGTTATCAAAATGCAAATGTATAACAAAATACCACTCTAAAGGTCTTTTATTCTCCTAAAAAGAGTTTACACCAAGCGTCAAAACGCGCTTCTGTTTCAGTTCCATACTTTGAAAGTCCTTTCTTTATCTTTTCGACCGGTTTTTCGATACCTAATTTTGTTTTACTGAAAAACTTATCGGAAAAACAAATCAATTGTTCTTCTATCGACACGGGCTGCATATCACGATGAGGCAAGGGCAACCCTTCTTTTTCAATCATCTCCAGCGAAAGCCCGGTTCCGGTATGCCGTTCGCAGACTAAAGCATGCTTAGGCAATCCTTCTTTCTGAAGTAATTCGGATCCCAGATAGCCATGACAAATGTAAGGAGCTTCGCCATGACAACCTATTTCGGGTGCATCACATAAGAAAATACCAAGATCATGCAACATAGCTGCTTCTTCCACAAAACGAGTATCAATTTTCATTTTAGGATGCAATGCCGCTAGCTCCAGCGCTTTCCTCACCACATCCTGACTATGTGAAACTAATATGTGATACGCCTTGGAAGAGGGACTGTAATATTTCGAAATAATCATTAACGGATTCATAATGCTATGTAAGTTTAAAAAACATTACAAAGATAAGTTTTTCCGTTTTTCACTTGCGCATTTGCCGGGCAGCTTCTACCATTCCACTTAAAGATTGTTTTGTTTCAGTCCAACCGCGAGTTTTCAATCCGCAATCGGGATTTACCCATAACTGTTCGGAAGGAATCACTTTTGCAGCTTTTTCCAACAAAAAAACCATTTCTTCAACACTTGGAACACGGGGAGAATGAATGTCGTATACTCCAGGGCCTATGTCATTCGGATATTTATATTTTACAAAAGCATCTAATAGTTCCATCTGCGAACGGGAACATTCAATAGTTATGACATCCGCGTCCATCAATCCAATAAATTCAATGATATCATTAAATTCGGAATAACACATGTGTGTATGAATTTGTGTTTCATCTTTCACGCCGGAAGACGAAAGACAGAACGCGTTCACCGCCCAATCAAGATACGTTTTCCAGTCTGCCTTCCGTAAAGGCAATCCTTCCCGGATCGCCGGTTCATCAATTTGAATAATCCGGATTCCGTTTCTTTCCAAATCCTGTACTTCATCCCGAATCGCCAGCGCGATTTGCCGGCAGGTAGTTGCCCGCGGTTGGTCATTGCGAACAAAAGACCATTGAAGGATTGTAACCGGACCTGTCAGCATTCCTTTTACCGGCTTTTCCGTCAGCGATTGCGCGTATGTACTCCACCCAACCGTCATCGGCTCCGGACGAAAAACATCTCCATAAATAATCGGCGGTTTCACACAACGCGAACCATAACTCTGTACCCATCCGTTTTGCGTAAAAGTAAAACCATCCAATTGTTCGCCAAAATATTCCACCATATCATTCCGCTCAAATTCACCATGGACAAGAACATCCAGTCCGATTTCATCTTGCCACTTGATCGTTCTTGCAGTCTCTTCTCTTAATAGACGATCATATTCCTCCGCCGACAGCTCTCCCTTCTTGTATTTTGATCTCCAGGATCGGACTTCCACGGTTTGAGGAAAGGAACCAATCGTGGTAGTCGGAAATAACGGCAGATTTAACAATTCCTGCTGTTGTTTTTTTCGTTCATTAAACGGAAGATTCCGTTTCAAGTCTTGCGGAGTAAGACAGTCTAAACGTTCATTTATTCCGGGACGATGAATAAGTGGCGAATTCCGTTTGTTATAATGTGCCTGTTTATTCAAAAATAAAATTTGTCTTGCCTGTTCCGAAATCGG
>JAQVZS010000039.1:17261-19162 GCA_028708075.1 Massilibacteroides sp. | reverse complement strand
AGTCTTGCGGAGTAAGACAGTCTAAACGTTCATTTATTCCGGGACGATGAATAAGTGGCGAATTCCGTTTGTTATAATGTGCCTGTTTATTCAAAAATAAAATTTGTCTTGCCTGTTCCGAAATCGGATCTTCCGACAAATTTTTTAAAACAACTAACTCTCTTAATTTCTGTTTTGCGAAAGCCATCCATTGTTTTATTCCAGACGGAAGAACCGCTTCCTTCGTTTCCAAATCCAGGTCATAGGGTACATGCAAAAAAGAAGAAGATGCGCCGATCAATACCCTATCTTGTCCAATCCTGCTTACCGTCTTTTTTATTAAGCCCAAAGAAGTTTCTAAGTCATTACTCCAAATATTTCGTCCATCTACAAGCCCCAAAGAAAGCAATTTCTCAGATGGAAGAAGATCCAATATAGTATCCAATTGTTCCGGACAACGTACCAAATCGATATGTAAAGCCTCAACCGGCAAATTTACAGCTAAGCGAGTATTATCACGCAAGCCTTCGAAATAGGTGGTCAACAAAACTTTTAATCCCGGACAAGAGCTGTGGATAAGATCATAACTCATGCAATAAACTTCCTTTATCCGTTCGTCAATATCAAGAACAAGGAAAGGTTCGTCTATTTGAATCCATTTTACTCCAGCCTGTTCCAATTCTTTCAAGTATCCAATATAAACCGGAAGCAGAGATTCTATCAAATCTAAGGAATCGAAACCTTCCTCTTTCTCCTTTCCCAATAAAAGGAAAGAGACAGGTCCCAACACCACCGGTTTTGTTTCAATACCCGCCCGCTTTGCTTCTTTATATTCAGCAAGCGCTTTATTATGAAATAAAGAAAAAGACTGATCTTTTACAAACTCAGGAACGATATAATGATAATTGGTATCGAACCATTTCGTCATTTCCATAGCAATAACATCGTATCCTTTTTGTTGGTATCCTCTGGCCATGGCAAAATACAAAGCTAAACGGTCGTTTCTTAGAAAAGCGTAACGCTCTGGTATCGCTCCTAAAGAAAAGGTCAGGTCAAGTACCTGATCATAATAAGAGAAATCGTTCGACGGAATCAAATCTATTCCCTGTTCTTGTTGCACCAACCAATTCTCTTTCTTTAACTTCCCGGCAACTGTTTCCAGTTCTTCCGTAGATATATTTCCTGCCCAAAATTGTTCACAGGCTTTTTTCAATTCTCTTCGACGGCCAATACGGGGATAACCCAAATTATTTATTTTCATAGACTCCTCTTTTATTATTCTCTACACAAAGATAATTCTATAGATTATTTATTAAGCAAATTGATAAAAATCGGGGAATATTTCTATTTTAGCACATATATTTGGGAAATACAAATAAAGATAGAGAAATATACATCTACAAACAGAATAATTATCTATGGAAAATATAGACAATACCGACATCAACCTGTTGAAATTGTTGCAGGAAAACTCTAACATCACGACTAAAGAATTGGCGCAAAAGGTGAATCTCTCTTCAACCCCGGTTTTCGAACGGGTCAAACAATTGGAGAAAAAAGGTTACATTAAAAAATACATGGCCGTATTAGATGAAGAAAAATTAAATCGTGGATTCATCGTCTTTTGTAACATTAAATTAAAACAACACAGTAAGACCTACGGACAAGAATTCATGAAAGCAATCCTGACAATCGACGAGATCGTGGAATGTTATAATATCTCCGGCGAGTTCGATTTTATGTTAAAGATTTATGTCCGCGACATGAAAGAATATCAGGATTTTGTATTAAACCGGTTGGGAATTATTGACAGCATCGGTAGTCTGCAAAGCATTTTTGTTATGGCAGAAACGAAACACAATTACGGAATTCCGGTATTAGAACAAACGAAAGAATAAAAACCAGGGCTGCCCGAAAATGGA
>JAQVZS010000039.1:0-17161 GCA_028708075.1 Massilibacteroides sp. | reverse complement strand
ACATGCAACAAAGCTTGTTCCAGAATTGCCCTGATCTTTTCTTCTGGTACTGGCGATTCGTTGGTTATCGTATAATACGTACGCCGTTTTTGTATTGCTTCTTGAAATGTTAATGCCATAGTTTTTATTGCTTTATAGAATAAAAACAAAAGGTAATAACAAATAGTTCTCTTAATCCGTATAGTTTTTATCTATAAATTCATGTGCCGAATCTGACGGATCCGTGGAATTAGGCGAAATCCGGGCAATCTTGTAACCCAACGCCGAAACAATGATACTCATCAACGGACTGATCAAATTAAAAAAACAATATGGAAGATAGGTCAATGTAGCAACCCCCAACACCGCCGACTGTGTAAGTCCGCAACTGTTCCAGGGAACTAAAGGAGACGTAACCGTTACGGAGTCTTCCGTCGTACGACTCAACAAGCAACTGTCGTACCCCTTTTGCCTGTATATATCCTTAAACATCTTTCCGGTTAGAATAATCGATATGTATTGGTCAGCGGTGCAAAGGTTGAAAAAGAGACCGGAAAAAACAGTAGATGTTACCAATCCAAAGGTGTTTTTCATAAAACGGAAAAATAAAGAAATGATACTGTTCAACATACTACTGGCAACCATCACTCCTCCAAAACACATCGCACACAGAATCAACCAGACCGTATTCATCATTCCTCTCATTCCACGGGTAGCAACCAAATCATTAATCGCAGCATTTCCGGTTTCAATCTGGGTTCCGCCATACAAAGACATCAGCGAACCGGTAAACAGGGATTTGACATCCGCAAATTCAGCACCGGCAATCTGTCGAAGTAAATCCGACTGAAAAAAAACAGCGAATATAATCGCTAAAATGGAAGAGACAAATAAAGTGATCACCGCGGGAACTCTTTTAGCTATCATAAATCCGGTCGCAACCGGCACCAATAAAAGCCACAAAGAAATAGTGAATGTAGTATTCAAGGTATTTCTAAATTCAACAATATGCGTCATATCGGTTGCTTGATGATTAAAGCCCGAAATAGCAAAAATAATAAGAGCTATTGTAAAAGAAGGAACGGTAGTGATCATCAGATAACGGATATGTTTGAATAACGGCGTTCCGGACACTGAAGAAGCAAGAATAGTTGTGTCCGACAAAGGTGAAACTTTATCTCCGAAATAAGCACCAGAAATAATAGCACCTGCAATCCAACCTTCATCAAAGCCCTGTACTTTGCCAATACCGAACAACGCCACTCCAATCGTAGCAACCGTTGTCCACGAGCTGCCGGTAACAACAGAGACTATCGCACAGATAATACAAGTGGAAACCAAAAACAAACTAGGATGTATCAATTGAACACCATAATAAATTAAGGTAGGAACGACACCGCTGATCATCCAGGAAGAAGAAAGGGCTCCGATGATCAATAAGATAATCAAGGCGAGCCCTACTCCTGTAATATTATTTACAATAGATGCTTCGAGATGTTTCCACCGCACCTTATAGAACGACATGGAGATTAGACAACAAACAGCCGTACTGCACAACAACACAATTTGGCTGGCTCCGTTCAAGGCATCTCCACCCCAAATTGAAATTGTAAAAAAAAGAAGACAGACCAAAACAAGTAAGGGAATCAAGGAAATAAAAGGAGAAGGGACTTTAGGGGAATCGTTCACCATGTTTCGTTTAATTACGTATTTCTGGGAACAAAGATAAAAAAGTAAACGAAAAAATTAGACAATTAATTCGCCTTTTCCTTGACGAATAATCTCAAAATCATCATCGGTGCAATCGACCACAGTTGAAGGAGTTAAACTGCCGTATCCACCGTCAACTACAATATCCACCAAACGTTCATATTTTTCATATATCAATTCCGGATCTGTCGTATACTCTAAAATATCATCGTCTTCATCATGAACCGATGTCGTCAGAATCGGATTCCCCAGCTCTTTCACGATTTGACGTACAATATTATTATCCGGCACACGAATTCCTACTTCTTTCCTGTTTTTATATATTTTAGGTAATTCACTACTCGTCGGCAAGATAAAGGTAAAAGCACCGGGTAGGTTTTTCCGCATTAGTTTAAAAGCCGCATTACTTACTTTCGCATATTCGCTCAGGTTGGAAAGGTCATAACAAATGATCGATAGGTTACTTTTTTGCGGATTAATATTCTTCATTTTGCAGATCTTTTCCACCGCGCGTACATTCAGCGCGTCACAACCCATAGCATATACCGTATCGGTAGGATAAATAACCAATCCTCCGTCACGCAAAGAATCGACCACCTTATCAATTTCCTTCTGATTGGGATTTTCCGGATAGATCTTTATAAACATATTTTATTTTAATTTATGTAAACTCGACAGTCGGCATTTCGTAAAGCTTGCCGACTGCCTAATTTAAACATTAACCATAAATCGGCTTACCATTTTCGTCCTCAAAGTTTTCTATACTCTTGCTATATTGCGTCATTGCTCGCAAACTCATCCCCATACTGGAAAAGCCTCCGTCATGATACAAATTTTGCATGGTAACCTTTTTCGTCAGATCAGAGAACATAACGATACAATAATCTGCACATTCATCTGCCGATGCATTTCCCAGGGGACTCATTCTTTCGGAAAAGTCCATAAGATGCTCCATTCCTTTAATCCCGCTTCCGGCAGTCGTCATAGTCGGCGACTGGGAGATTGTATTTACACGCACATTCTTTTCGCGGCCATAAATATATCCGAAACTACGCGCAATTGATTCTAATAAACTTTTAGCATCTGCCATATCGTTATATCCGAAAAATGTACGTTGAGCAGCGACATAACTCAACGCCAACACAGAACCGTATTCGGCAATTGCATCTTGTTTTTTGGCAACCTGAAGCATTTTATGGAAAGACACGGCTGAAATATCCAATGTTTTTTCCAACATATCGTAATCCAAATCATCGTAGGTACGTTTCTTACGTACATTCGGACTCATTCCGATAGAATGAAGCACAAAGTCGATCTTTCCACCCAATATCTTCACTGATTCTGAAAAAACCATGTTCAAATCATCCACGTTCGTCGCGTCCGCAGGCAAAATCGTTGCATTCAATTTCTTCCCTAATTCGTCCACCTGTCCCATTCGGACAGCAATAGGCGTGTTGCTAAGCGTTATTACCGCACCTTCTTCAACAGCCTTTTCAGCCACCTTCCAGGCGATAGACATCTCATTCAACGCACCGAAAATAATACCTCGTTTGCCTTTTAATAAATTATGACTCATACTCTATAATTTAAAATATGGCACAAAAATACGAAAAATGCGCAACACGAACAATTATTCCCGGTAATATACCCGTTTCACTCTCGGCGAAACGGACGTCAAGATCTCGTATGAAATCGTTTTCAACTTACGAGACAACTCATCTACAGGCAATTCTTCACCAAAAACAATGACAGGATCTCCTTCCTTTGCATTCGTATCAGTCACATCAATCATGCAAGCGTCCATACAAATATTTCCGATAATCGGACAACGACATCCATCGACCACAACTTCGCCTCCCCCATTACTGAAATGCCGGTCAAGCCCGTCGGCATACCCAATCGGAATAATCGCGATACGGGAATCCCGGCTCACATAACTCATACGTCCATAGCCAATGGAATCACCAACGGGCACATGCTGTATCTGCAAAATCGTTGTACGAAGCGTACTCACATTACGCAAGCCTTTTTGCCCAGAAGCACTCACGCCATACAAGCCAATGCCCAATCGTACCATATCCATCTGATGTTCCGGAAAACGCTCGATACCGGCAGAATTCAAAATATGTTTAATCACTTTATATTGCAATCCGTCTTCCAAAACCCCAGCGGCCTGCTCAAAACGTTGAAATTGCAGCATCGTAAATTCGTCATGACATGGATCGTCGCTCCCCGCCAAATGAGAAAAAACAGAACGTACAACAACACCGGACTGTTCTTTAATACGATGACAAATCTCCGGAACATCTGCCGGCTGAAAACCTAAACGATGCATCCCTGTATCTATTTTTATATGTACCGGATAAGATGTGATTCCACGACGTTCCGTTTCTTTGATCATCGCATCCAACAGGCGAAAACTATATACTTCCGGTTCCAACATGTCTTCGAACAACACATTAAAACTGCTGAATTCGGGATTCATCACAATAATCGGAATGGATATTCCCTCTTTCCGAAGATCAGCTCCTTCGTCAGCCACCGCTACCGCCAAATAATCGCAACGATATTCCTGCAATGTCTTAGCCACCTCATACGATCCGGCACCATATCCGAATGCTTTTACCATGCATACAATCTTGGTCTCCGAGTTCAATCGTGAGCGATAAAAGTTAAAATTGTGAATCACAGCATCGAGATTGACCTCTAAGATTGTCTCGTGCACTTTCTTTTCCAGCAGCTCCGAAATTCGTTCAAAATGAAAACGCCGCGAGCCTTTGATCAGAATCAGTTCATCCTTAAACGAACGAAAAGATGGCGATTGAATAAATTCTTCTGTCGTCAGATAAAATTCTTTGCCTATTTCGAATACGGATTCATATTCTTTCAGGTCACGCCCGATTCCGATAATCCTGTCGACCTTTTTCCGGCTTACCATATCGGCGACTTTCTTATAAAGCGACTTGGGTAATGCCCCGGATTGAAGAATGTCCGACAAAATCAACGTACTTTTCAAATTCTTGTTGACCCTGCGACTTGCTTGAAAGTCTAAAGCAATATCCAGCGAATTTATATCAGAATTATACGTATCGTTAATCAATATACAATTATTAATTCCTTGCTTTACATCCAATCGCATATCGACTGGTTCTAATTGTGCGGTTTTGGAACTATCACTAATACTTGTCGGCTTCAAATATAAAATCAACGCCAGACACTGTATCACATTTTCAATTGAAGCATCGTCTGTAAATGGAATAACAAAATTCCGACTTAACCCCAGCATCGTACAACAAATTTCTGTTTCCGCTTCCTTCTTTTTAATTAATTCGACAAACAAAGGCGCTTCCGAATCCGTACGGCTCCAAGCAATTGCTTTGTGAGACAACAACGCCGATTCAATACAATTGGCAATAAACTTGTTATCTCCATCATAAATAATTGCTTCAGCATCGGTAAACAGCATCAACTTTTCCATGCACTTTTGCGTCATCGACAAAAAATTTTCTTGATGAGCTTCACCGATATTGGTAATAATCCCAATTGTAGGAGCAATAATCGGCTGCAAACGTTCCATCTCATCCGGTTGCGATATTCCAGCCTCAAATATACCCAATGTATGCTTCTCGTTCATTTGCCAGATCGACAAAGGAACACCAATCTGCGAATTATAGCTCCGTGGCGAACGGACGATATTAAATTCCTTATGCAACATCTGATAAAGAAATTCTTTAACAATTGTTTTGCCATTGCTCCCGGTAATGCCAATAACTGGGATATTAAAACGTTTCCGGTGAAAAACAGCCATTCTCTGCAGTGCCCTGAGTGTATCCTTTACGAACAGAAAATTAGCTTCTTTCATGCTGTCGAATTCCGGCAACCATTCGGAAACAACAAAATTACGCACCCGTAAACGATACAATTCCCCAATATATTTATGTCCGTCGTTCGTTTTTGTTTTCAAAGCAAAAAACAGGCTTTGTTCGGGTAAAGACAAACGTCTGCTGTCAATCAGTAATATGCTGATGGAAGTCTCTTTTATGGATTCCGCTTTTGCACCAATTATGCGGGAAATCTCCCTTATTGAATAGTTCATTGCTCTTTTTGTTTAGCCTCTTTAAATCCGCCGTTTGGCGGACTCAAAGTAACATATTTTCCATCAAACGAGATACGCCGAATAGATGAAAAACATAATAACATTGTTTAAATTAATTGAACTCCCGAAAAATAGTCCTCAATTCTTCATCGGAAAAACAGCCTCCCGAACGCAGCATTAGTTTATGTTTAAAACAAACCTGTTCACGCGGAGCCAAGCGTATTCGAATCGGATCAAGCTTTTTGTCGAAAGCCCGTTTTCCCAAATTGTTGACGGAAAAGAGTCCATATCCCCGAGCATGAAAGCAAGCGGGGTAACCCGGATTCTCAGAATAGTCGAAAATAGCAATCGAAACCGGTATGCCCTCTTTGCAAGCCGAAAGCACAACCCAGGAAGCTTCTTTTCCCCAGGCATCTCCCCGCTCCAGTCCTTCACTGTTCCGATAAACACCGTTGGCTTTTCCCGAATTCGAAATCTTAGTTTCGGAAACCTGCCCGTCCGCACCAATAAAATAATCAGGCGCTTCTGTCCACTCTTCCAATTCACGTGCTACCCGGATTGCGAACAACCCTTCTTTATTATCATCCAGGATAACCGTATCTTCCAAAGCCGTTAAAATCGAAGTATGTACAAGACTAAGCGCATCGTCTTCCTTTGTAAACCGATAGCGCGTTTCTTCCCGCAACAACCTTTTGCCCGCATGGTTTACCCAATCCGCTTCAACCACAAACACAATACAGTCCGAACAACCTTCGATCGAACTGAACCCGCGATGGCGTATTGAACCGTACTTTTCTTTTTTTTCTATAGGAATAGCCGAAGAATTATTCCAGAAATCCAGTCCATTCACATCCCCGAAATTAAACCATACCCCTATTTGATGCGGATGATCCACCCGTTCACCCGTTCGCGGCGCTAAAGGATATCCACGCGTAACTTCAATCCCGTCAAACGTCTTTAAAGGATAAATTACCGGTTTATCCAGGCTGTCAGGATAAAGATAAGATGCGATAAGTTCCCGATTATAAAAAATTGTCAATTGTTTCCCTTTCACATCATGCACGAAGGAAAAACCATCCGCCTCAATTCCGGCACAAATTTTCCCCCCGGAGAATAAAAGACACAAAAAGAACAGTGCGTTTTTCATAAATAGTTTATATCCCGATTTATTTTCACGAATATATAACTTTTCCGACTTTCCACAAAGAAAAAAGGAAGCTCTAAAAAAAGAACTTCCTCTTCAAGTCTAAGACACTTCCTTCTCTTGAACTAATTTATTTCACCTGATATGATTTGCGGTTGATTACCTTTCCATCCAAATCGATGACTTCCAAATTCATTTGGTTATTGTCTGCTTTAACGGAAACAACGCTATTATTCGAGTTCACCAATACCGGAAATTTGATCTTTTCGCTCGGCTCTTCGTAAACATTACGATGAAGATGTCCGCAAAGCATTAAATCAACACCTAACTCATTTAAAATGGGCACAAATTTGGTTAAAACTTCTTTTTGTCCATGCCATATTCCCGGGCTTGCCGAAGGAGGCATATGCGCAATAACAACTTTAAACTTAGCCTGTTTAAACGACTCATTCTCGAAAAGACCCTTCATCCATGCTACTTGTTCCGTCCGGTATCCATCATAATCTGTGATCCCACTGTATTCAATATCCGAGTCGGGTTTATCTTCACCTGTATCCAGAACGATAAAACAAACAGGCCCCTGTTTAAACACATAATACAGGAACGGCTCTTTCGGTGAAAAATAGTTTTGAAACGAAGTTGCGAACTCACCACGTGTCTCATGATTTCCACGCGCATAATACATCGGTTTTTCGGAAGCAAACAGATCAATACTTTCTTGCATAAAGCCGGAGAAAATAGTTTCCCTGTCTTTAAATTCAGAAACCATATCTCCATTGAAAATGATTAAATCTTTTTCCTTGAAGTTTGCCGCGTTCAACAGTTTTGTGATAATCTGTTCCCGACCGTGAGTATCATTGACCATCGCAAAAGACATTTCTTTTTTTGCCGGATCGTTAGTCGTGAACGTCAGCGGTTTCTTGCTGTACACATTCGTCGCAGCTACGCGACCATAAATCACCTGAATACCTTCGTGAGACAACACTTCCTGCGAATAAACGCGATAACGATACGTAATACCCGGCTTCAAGCCTTTAATTTTTACGGCATGGAGTAACGATGTATTTTTAACGCCGTTGGTGGTATCAAAATACTTCGGTCTCTCCTCACCATAAAAATGCGTTTTGTCATCCGGCGCCAGTTCAACCCAACCGACAGAAGGCTTGTCCGCCTCCCAAACAATCGTCGCCTCCGCATCTTTCACATTTTGCAGATAAGGACCATACTGAATCTTAATCTGAGCAGTTGCCACCGAAGTGACAACTGCAAATAGAAAAATGCAAATCAACTTTTTTACATAAATCATCTCTATATAACTAACTATTATTATTAATAACCTTCATTTTGTACCAACTGAGGATTTGCATCCATTTCAGTTTGCGGGATAGGCAAATGTAGTTGTTTTTTGTTGAAGTAGCGTACTTCCACCAGACGGTCTTCACGCGCCGCATTCAAATTAATAACTACTCGCCGGTTAGGATTCGGTTCATCATAATCGACCGTTCCACTCAAACGAAGCAAATCACCCGGCATCACGACTTCGGCCACTTTCTTTCCAGTTTTATTCCCGTTAGCATCATAATCATCCCACCGGACAATATCTTCGTAACGAAAGCCTTCACCAGCCAATTCAATAGTCCGCTCCCGTCTCACCAATTCACGAATCTTCGCTTGCGTTGTATACATCGTTCGATCAACGGCAATATGCCCGCCGCGAAGTCTTAACTGATCGATAATGTCCAATGCTTCAGTGAGATTTTGATTCAATTCCACCAGACATTCCGCTTTGGTCAGCAGGGTTTCCGCATAACGAAAAATGATCGGACACAAGGCATCATCATTCATGGAAGTAGAGTACTGGCTTTGATTCGGATACAAGTATTTTGCCCACAACATACCCGTATGCGAAGCATTATTTGCCGCAATGTAATAATCGTTATTCAATGAACCATTGGGCAGCGTTTTATCTATCGTATTAAAAATACGCGGTACATTGTTACGTCCCACCCAATCCAGACCGGAATAGATCACGGTATTCTTCAAACGCGGATCACGGTTGTAAAACGGATGTGCCGGATCATAGCCCGAATCGCCTTCGTCGATCGCCTTCCCATTAGCCATTTCAAACATATCTACTAAGTTCTGTGTGGGAACAAAGCTTGCCCAACCGCCATCGGCATTATTGTAAAAACGAATAACATCCGAGTATTTCGACGTAGTCTTGATATGTTGATAGGAATAAATAATCTCTTTCGAATCCTGTCCATACATGGAGAACATATTCAAAAAGTCGGGATCCAACTCATACTGTCCCAAGGCAATAACCTGATTGGCTGCATTCAGCGCTTCCGAATAATTCCCCCACAATAAATTAAAGCGGGCTATGATGGAAAAAACAGTTCCTTTTGCAATGCGCCCTTTTGCAGACGGTTTTTCGGCAATGTTCTGGGCACACCAATTCAGTTCACTCATCGCAAATTCTTTCACCTTGGCTTCCGGTTCTCTCGGCAACTGAGCGGCGGCAGCCGATTCAGGGATAAAGTCCATAATAACAGCATCTCCATACCAGGTCGCCAGATAAGCGTGATGATAAGCACGGATAGCACGCACCTGCGCCAACATATCTTTTTTATCCGCGTCCAAAAGTTCGGAAGAAGGAACTTTATCAATATTCCCAATCACAAAATTACAACGACGGATGTTTTCGTATTGGTAATAATTAGGCGTGGAAGCGGAAGAAATAGCACCATTTCCTGCCATCTTAAAGTTTGAGGCATTCGTGTAATTGAAACCAATATCCGACATACAGTCTTCGTAAAAGAGGAATTTCGAACCCAAATAATTGTTTACCCACCATTCATAAGCAGCAGTAACGGCAGCATCCGCATCTTTGGATGTCTTCCAGAAAGTAGATGGCGTCAACTGGTCTTTGGGATAAAGATCGAAGAAATCATCACAGGAAGAAAAGACGCTTGTGCCAAGCAGACTCAGTACAATTGCAAATATCTTTTTTAGTTTCATATTATAATCCATTTAAAAAATTACGTTAATACCAAAAGAATGACTCTTACTGATCGGATACACATTCAAATTTCCGGATTCCGTTTCCGGATCCGCATTGAATGGAAGGCTGTCGAAAGTGAACAGGTTCTCTCCCGTATAATACACTTTAGCATTGCTGATTCCCAATTTGTTCAATACAGACTTGGGCAGCGTATAACTGAAGTTGATATTTTTGATACGCAAATAGTTCGTATTCATTGCCCAGAAGCTCGAATATACTTTATTCGGGGCACTAACGGAACGGTCATCCAGGAAGATGCGCGGCCAGTTGGTGTTCTTATTTTCCGGCGTCCAGGCATCCAGCCAGTTTGTACTAGGGTGTGAAGTCTCCCCTTCAAACAATCCCGGAACAGTATAATTGAAATAACGGTTCGTTCCGGTTATCCCTTGCGTAAAGACGGATAAATCGAAGTTTTTCCATCCGCAACTAAGCGTCAAACCATAGGTTCCCTTAGGCTGCTGCGAACCTCTCACTTCCCGATCTTTAGTCGTCAGTTTGCCGTCGCCATCCACATCCTTGATTTTAATATCCCCACCTTTAAATGGAAGCGACCAGGGATTTCCGTATTCTGCTTCGTAAGCCACCGCTTCTTCGTCACTTTGAAACAGCCCGTCCGCTACATAAACATAGAACGATTGATAAGATTTACCCACGCGGTTAATCATGTAGCCGTCGATAGTTTCGTCAACACCACCCAAATCCAACAATTCATTCTTATTGTATGCCATATTTGCATTTACGCCTACCCTCCAATCCTGAGCAAAGGAATGATACCAACTCAGGCTTACCTCCATACCACTGTTACGCAAAGCGCCTACATTGTCTTTGTATGCATCGGTTGTCCCAAATGTTTTCGGTACGGGAACGTCCATAATTATGCCCGACGTTTTCCGGTTATAATATTCGACACTTAGCACAAACTCATCGAGAAAATTCGCGTCAAATCCGACACCCCAGTTTGTCGCTTTTTCCCAGGAAATCGTAGCGATCTTATGAGCCGTTTGGGTTATCCCTTGATGCAAGACGCCATCGAAGGGAAAGTTTTTCCCGATATACAAGGTTGTCATGGAAGGATAATAATCCGACAAAGCGTCCTGATTACCCAGCTGCCCCCAGGATGCCCTTATCTTTAATGACTGCAACCAATCTTTCGAAGCCTCCATAAAACGTTCTTCCGAGATACGCCATCCGGCAGAAAAAGCCGGGAAATATCCCCAACGATAGCCTTTAGCAAAACGCGAAGACGCGTCCGCACGGAAATCGATTTCCAGCAGGTATTTACCTTGGTAGTCATAATTGATACGTCCGAAATACGACATCATAGCCAATTCACGAGAATACCCGTCATTCGTCTGGGTAGAAGCATCTCCCGCGTTCAAATCGGTCAAGGAACTGCTGGGGAAATTTTTACGAAAAGCTTTCAACTCACGCATATCGTATTTTTCCACTTTATAACCAGCCATCACTTTTACATTATGGTCTTCGTTAAATGTTTCATGATAATTCATCAAAGCGTCGAGTGTATAGCGGCTCCACCGATTCATGGTTTCCGTCAACTGATCCGGCCCATGGAAATTCACCTGGTCATACCAGATTTCTTTGCGGAAATCTTTCGTTTCCTTCAAATCCGTTACATACGCTCCCTGCAAAGTAAAAGTCAAGTTTTCGAACAAATTATAGTCGAATGCCAAAATCCCGGAAAAGTTTTGCTGCGTATAATAAATTCGGCTGTCAATATCGATCCAGGCTGCCGGATTGCCATCCGAAATAGATCCATAAGAACCGTCTTCCTTTTTATACGGAATCCAGGGCGCAATTCGGTCGGCCTGCCATATAAATCCTGAATATCCACCGCCATAAGATGCATTCGGATCGGAATACTTATTATGGATAAAGGCCATATTGGTACGCATATTAAATTTTTCGGACAACTTAATATCCATATTGCTGCGCAAGTTGAATTGCTGGCGGTCGGAATTACGCAACGTACCTTCCTGCCCCAGAAAACCAGCGGAAGCCATATACTTAATATCTTCTGAACCTCCGCTGACATTTAGATTGTGCTTATGCATAAAACCAGTCCGATAAATATAATCCGTCCAAACCGTGTTGGGATGTCCATATGGATCAGAACCATCTTTAAAAAGCTGAATATCTTCTTCGGTAAAACGCGGCGCCGAACCATCCTGCGTCAACGCGTAATTGTACAGGCGAGCATGATCGTACGAGTTCAGGCGGTCGATCAGGGTAGCAACATTCGAAAGGCTGACATTTCCGCTGTATGAAACCGTCGGTTTTCCGAGCTTTCCCCGTTTGGTGGTGATCAAAATAACGCCGTTCGCCGCTTTCGAACCATAGATAGCTGCAGAGGCGGCATCTTTCAAAACAGACATCGACTCGATATCATTCGGATCGATCTGATTAATCGTCCCCGTTTCGATGCCATCGACCAGAATATACGGATCGGCTGTGTTCAATGTCCCCACACCCCGGATACGGATCGTCGAACCGTCCTGTCCGGGACGCCCAGTACCCGACGTAACCGTCACACCCGGCGTCAACCCTTGAATAGCCGAAGAAACATTCGTCACGGGACGATCGATCAATTCGTCTTTACTGATCGAGCCTACCGCACCCGTCAGATTTATTTTCGTCTGCGTTCCATAACCTACGACAACAACTTCACTTAATGCTTGGGTATCTTCTATTAATTTAATTGAAAAAGAAGTTTGATCTCCAACTTTTATTTCTTGTGTATTATACCCTATGTACGATACGTGAATAGAAGCATCAGATGCAACTTCCAACACAAACTTTCCATCCATATCCGTTATCATACCGTTGATCGTCCCCTTTTCTATCACGTTAGCTCCGATAATAGGTTCGCCCAACACATCGACAACAACCCCGGTAATCCTTTTCTTTTGTTGAGCCGTAACAGGAAGAGGTTTGTCCGCCTCCGCTTTCCGTTTAGACAATAGAATATAGGATCCCTCCTGCAAATAAGCCAAGTCCAATTGATTTGAAAGATTCTCTAAAACTTCCAAAATTGATTTGCTCTCTACATTCAAAGACATTCTTTTATTTACATTCACGTCCGCGTCATAAATAAAAAGATAATCAGTCTGTTCCTCGATTGTATTCAGATAATTTTTCAAGGTAAGATTATTCCCCCGAAGCGTAATTCTTTGAGACAACGTATTCTCCGCAGACAAACAAAAAATAGTTATAAACAATAGAAGATTGGTTACTTTCATAATTCTAAAAAAGCGTTTACGTCTATGCTTTGTAGCATTACAAAGCCTTGACAAAGAAGTTATATTCATAATTTTGCAATAAAAATAAGATTAAACATAGTAAGTTCAAAACAATAGCTTATAAGCATTATTGCTTTATGTTTTCTTCCCGTACACAAAAATCTAATTCATAGGCTTATTTATCATTTAAGGTTAAACATTATTTTATGTAGATAATCGCATTGTCGTCATTCCGGCTAAACTCAAATTGTTTATTTCGTTGTAAAACTTTCAAAATGTAATCAATACCATCCGCGACACGACATTTCCCGCTACACCTATATTCTTTTAAATCATCCTTTTGAAGGATAATACGCATATCGTAGATTCGTTCAAACCGTTTCATTAAGTCCTCAAAACGTATATTCTCAAAACAGACAAGTCCTTCTTTCCAGCGAAAACTATCTAAATCGCGAATAGAATCGACAACGAAGGCCCCGTCACTCCATTCAGCTTTCTGCATGGGTGATAATATAAGATCCGGCTGAGACCGCATACGATTGGTTAATTGTATCGAACCTTCAAGTAATGACGCCACAAATTCACTGTTAATACCGTCAACTTGTATATTAAATTTTGTTCCAAGAACTTTCACATCGCATTTGCTCGTTTTTACGATAAAAGGATGTTTTTCGTCTTTTACAACATCAAAATAAGCTTCTCCTTTCAATGTAACTGAGCGTTCTTTCCGCGTAAAAGAAACCGGATAGGCCAATTCCGTACAAGCGTTTAGCCAAACGTTCGTTCCGTCAGACAAGATCACATTTACCCGCTGCCCCGGAGGAACGACGATTTTGTTCAAGGCAACCTCTGCTGTTGTTTTTACAACTTGATTGTACAAATAGAAACTGGAGACAACGATAACAGCGATAGAAGCAACAATTTTCAAAACAGCACCAATCCGGGAAAATAAAACAACCGGACGTTTCCCTATTTCCCCAGAATTATTCCCGTCATTTTTCAATAAAACAAGATCAAAATACTTTCGTTCTTTCAGTAGTTCTCTTTTATTCTGATCGGAAATATCGGCCCAGTCACAAACGGCTTCTTCTTCTTCAAAAGAGGCGATGTTCAAGAAAAAACGATGTAACACTTCTCTATCCATATACTAATAAGCACCTGAACAAAACGACCCCCTAAAAAATAATCAAAAATATTTTTTATAAAAATAACATGAGCATGTAGTCTTTCAACTGTGTTCTTAATATTTTTAGCGCTTTTGAAATATGAAACTCTACACTTTTCGTTGAAAGAGAAAAAGAATCGGCTATTTCCTGATAAGTTTTGTTTTCATAACGGCTCATCATGAAAATTTGCCTGGTTTTCCCAGGCATCATTTGCAAAGCCTTTTCAATTAATTGCTGCGCTTCCTCACTAAACATTTCTTGCGGATCACAAGCTTCGAGTGTTGCTATACGCAAATTCGTCACCCGTTGATGATGTTCTTGCATACGTTGTTCTACATCCTCGCGAATGCGCATATGCCTGAGATAATTCAAACATTTATGTTTGATAACTTCCAGAATATAGGCAGGGATATTCAACTCCGAAGTAAGATTATGGCGATTTTCCCAATAATACATAAGACCTTCAATAACTATATCTTCCGCAGCAGCCTCATCTTTGATATATGTATTAGCAAAACGAGTAAATAATCCTTGATAATCTGAAAACAATTTATTAAAGGCTTTTATCCCCGAAGTCTTATCCATTATCCCCCTCCTTTTACATTAAAACCACTAAGATAAAGAAATCCGAATATAGAAATCATTTTTGCTTCGGAGATCTGTATCGACAAAAAAAATCATAATTCGGAAGAGGGCTCTACCTCTTTCACTAACCGAAAACCATTATTGAAATGTTTGCTTGAGGGATAAATGAAATAACGGCATGTCGACCGGCAAATCGGACGTTCAACGAGCCAGGAACCTCCTCTTACAACCGCATACTGTTTATTGTCGAGTAAAAAAGTATCGGAACACCATTCCCATACATTCCCGCTCATATCATAAAGGCCTAATTCGTTGGGGACTTTCGCGCCAATCCGGTGAGGCTTCCCTTCCGCATTTGCGGCATACCAACCCAAACTATCCAACTCCATTCCTCCGCTATAGAAAAAATCTTTATTTCCCTGTCGTCCGCCACGAGCTGCGTATTCCCATTCCTCTTCTGTAGGCAGACGTCCGCCAGCCCACTTACAATATTCCATAGCGCCATACCAAGTGATGTAAATGGCCGGATATGCTTCATACCCTTTCACGGGTTTTCGTCCCTGGATTCCCCAATTACATTCATAATAAAGAATCTGCTCCGCATTTTCTCCTTCTTTAACCACGTCACTCTTGTAAGCATCCAGAAAGGCCGCAAATTGGTTGTTCGTAATTTCATATTTACTGATCAAAAAATCACCCACTTTCACCTTATGCTCCGGATTATTATCCTCCGCATAGGTAGAACCCATAGTAAATGTTCCGCCTTTTACATAAACCATCTCAGGAATAACCGTTACGGCAAGATATTTCTGATATTGAATTTCTTCGATTCGTTTACGGGCGACTTCCCGCTCCGCTTCCCGCAAATTCGGGTCTGCGATAAAATCGTTCCAATAACGGATGGAAATATCATAAGCTTCCACACCTTTCAACGGGTATAAACGGTCATAAAGAGAACCCAGCGCCACATAACCGTCTAAGCGTTCCGGATCCAAACGCACCGCCTGCTCATACAATTTGAACGCTTCCTCTGCAAAACGATATTCTTCTGCCGGCGTCTGCCCTTTCATGGAAATAAAATCGTCAGCCTGCCGTATACAAGCATCCGCATAAGGGTTTATTTGGTTACTAAGCATACGTGCGAATTTGCTGCGTTTCATATCCACCGGAATCAGTCGGTAAAACTGCCGGAGGGAATCGATCGACACTTGTTTCATAAAACGAGTTAACAAAAACTGTCCGGCGTACGTATCCATATGCTTATACACAAAATCGAGCCGGATCGAATCGCGCACATGATCAACTTCTTTCAACTCCCAATCCACATCCAAACCCTGACGTGCAGGCGGATCGCCTTTCTTCGCTTTCTTACTCCACGCGCCCAAACGATGATATTCATCTGAAATCAAATGCAAACTATCTCTTTTACGGTTCAACCCTTTCACTAAGTCCAGATAACGTCCATATTCCGTCTGCGTCTTCGCCCCACTGAAATGCAAATAATATGGAAAGTCGCGAATACTCCCTTCAATGTACAACGTATCCTGATCCACAAGCAAATCACAATAATAAAACTCGTCATTCAACGTCGTACACAGCCAAAGATGCTGAGGCACATCGGGCAGCTCTCCCTGCATAACGAAATGTCCCTTTTCAATAATCCCTGCATTAATAATTTTACGAGTATCATACTGTCGAAGAAAAAAAGTCGTCCCGGCCGGAACGTCATGGATTCGCACGTCGATTGTAAAAACAGAAGCATCGACCCGGGGATAAAATCCAAGCAACAAAAAAGAAAAAACAAACAATTTCGTTAAAGGTACATTCATAGAACAAGCAAGTTTCGTTATTTGCCTCCCAAAATACCGGATTCACCCCGATCAGTCATGTTTGTTTTGGTTATATTTTCTTAAACATCAAAAAACAATTAAATTAACGCTATCAGGTAAACAGTTTTCCTATTTACTGTTAGCAAAAAAAATACTACATTGCAAAACATTAATACTACAATTTTATGATAGAACCCAATTATGTTAATATTTTGTGTATTATTTTTGATTTTGGAATAACACATACTGAAATCCCCTTTTTTAGAGGAGCTATTTTAGACACAATAAAAGACAATACAAACATATTGTATCATAATCATTTAAATGGCAA
>JAQVZS010000038.1:23747-26339 GCA_028708075.1 Massilibacteroides sp. | reverse complement strand
AAAAAATTATTTCCTTACAGTCCCTGTACTACTTTCGTTGATTATGTAATCCTTTCAAAGATCTCGCTCTCGCTCTTTTTTTTGCGAACGTGGATGCAAAGATACACGCTTTTATCTATACGATCCAAATTTTTAATATAAAAACTGAAAAGATATCGAGTTTTTTTGCAAAAAAACAAAAGACAAAGCATTTTCTCTTAAAATGCGGATGCAAAAATAATATATCCATCTTTATAAAACAAAAGTTTGTCCTTTTTTATATAATCTTTTAAAGAAAAAATACGAACTCTTATACCTCCCTTCTTATCAAAAAAGTATACCATATCAGCCCCCAATAGAACCATTTGAAGAATCATCCTTATTAATTAGGAAAGAATTATTCTAAATATACAAAAAAAAACAGATTGAAGTATATATTTCTTTTTAAATTATACCTTTGCAAATATCATTCTATATATAAATATTCTGAGAAAAAATGACTAACAGTTTTACAAAAGAAATATCAAAAGTTCCGGAACCAACTTTACGAAGGCTCCCATGGTATCTTGCATTTGTAAAATTACTTAAGGGCAAGGGTGAGGCCTTTGTTTCTTCCACTCAGATTGCAAAAGAAATAAATGTAGATGCAAGCCAGGTCGCTAAAGACCTTT
This sequence comes from Massilibacteroides sp., assembly GCA_028708075.1. GTDB lineage: Bacteria > Bacteroidota > Bacteroidia > Bacteroidales > Tannerellaceae > Massilibacteroides. The sequence goes on along the minus strand of JAQVZS010000038.1, from coordinate 25,689 downwards.
CCTTTGTAAACATTTCAGGGAAAACACGTGTTGGATATGAAATAGATACATTAATTAATGTGTTAGAACAATTTCTGGGATTTACTGCACAACATAAAGCTTTCCTTTTTGGAGTCGGAAGTCTTGGCGGATCACTTCTACAAGACTCCGGATTAAAACAATATGGATTGGATATTGTTGCCGGTTTTGATATTCGAAAAGAAATGGCAGGGAAAATTATTAACGGAATACCTGTATATCACGTTAGCGATTTTCCTCAAAAACAAAAAGAACATAACGTAATTATAGGAGTAATCACTGTCCCGGTAGAAAAAGCACAAGAAGTAACTGAACAAATTATTGCAGGCGGAATAAAAGCATTATGGAATTTCACCCCGTTTCGAATCCGAGTTCCGGAAGGAATTGTTGTTCAAAACACATCTATGTATGCGCATTTAGCCGTAATGTTTAACCGACTTAATTCCGTCATTCACGAATAGAAAATGAAGATTATTGCTGTAGGAATGAATTATGCAGCTCACAATAAAGAGCTTCATCACTCGTTAAAATTAGCAGAGCCGACTATTTTCATGAAATCGGATGTATCACTTTTAAAAGACGAGAAACCGTTTTTTATTCCTGATTTTTCATCCGATGTTCATTATGAAACTGAAATCGTAGTAAAAATATGTCGATTGGGAAAAAATATTGCTGAACGCTTCGCAAATCGTTATTATGATGAAATAACCGTAGGAATTGATTTCACGGCCCGCGATTTGCAAACAAAATTACGTTCACAAGGTTTGCCTTGGGAAATCAGTAAAGCTTTTGATAATTCAGCAGCGATCGGCACATTCATTCCACTAGCAGAGGTTGGTGATATCAAACAAATTTCTTTTCATCTAGAAATAAACGGACACAAAGTGCAAGAAGGAAATACGAAGAATATGCTCTTTTCAGCAGACAAAATAATAGCATATGTAAGTCGATTTTTTACTCTTAAAATTGGTGACCTGATCTACACCGGCACACCAGCCGGAGTCGGAAAAATCAACATCAACGACCACCTGCAAGGCTATATTGAAAAACGTAAGCTGCTAGATTTTTATATACGGTAGTTATTTCATAGAAATATGACAAAATTTAATTGTTTAGTCCTTATATTATCTTTCTTCTGCAATATGTACTTATGGGCACATAAAGATAGTTATGCAGCAATATCGATTTTAGCAGAAGGAAGATGGGTAAAAATAAAGGTCAGTGAAACGGGGATATACAAATTAACTGCGGCAGATCTTAAAGAAATGGGATTTACTGATCCATCTAAAGTCAGCGTTTACGGCTATGGCGGATGGATGCTAAATGAAGATTTCTCTCAAAACGACTATATCGACGATTTACCGGAAGTAGCTACGTGGAAAGGAGACGGAGACTTTATTCTTTTTTATGCCAAAGGTCCCATAAGGTGGAAATTAAACGGGAGTCATTTTGTACATGAACGAAATCCGTATTCCGATGCAGGCTATTATTTTTTGTGTGAAAATGCTGAGCCCAAACGTATGGAGATCAAACAAAACAAGGCAGAAGCATCTAAACGTACCACTTCTTTCGACGATTATTTCCTTCACGAAAAAGAATTGTTTTCTGTAAACAATTCCGGTCGGGAATTGTTTGGAGAATCATTCACAACCAATAAATCACAAGATTTTACGTTTTCGGTACCGGGAATTACGGATGACGATGGAAAGATTTCTTTCCGCTTTATATCCAAAGCTGCAAATAGTGAAGGAAAACTTGTTTACACAATAAATGGAGATGTTTTCTCTCAAAAAACATTTCAAATCAATAATGGAGAATATGTTGCTGCCGTAGAAGCAACTGAAACAGGAAAAAGTTGGGTTGGTCAAAAGAGTGAAACCATTAAAACCAATATTACATATACGGGCGCATCTTCTCATAAGAA
>JAQVZS010000038.1:0-23647 GCA_028708075.1 Massilibacteroides sp. | reverse complement strand
GGGACCAGCAACAATATTAAATCTTTCGTAACAGATGATTATTTCGGATTTTTAGAAGATCGTGAAGGCGGAAATATCAAAGAAGCCGATGTTGATATCGGAATCGGACGTTTTCCAGTAAGAACAGTCACACAAGCAAAAAATGCGGTAGACAAAGTGATTTCTTATATGAACAACGCAGAGTTCGGATCATGGAAAAATACCGTTTGCTTTTTAGCCGATGACGGCAACCAGGCAGATAATTATACCACATTACACATGTTTCAAGCAGATCAACTGGCGGAACAAATACTAAAAAACAATCCGGAATATATCGCAAAAAAATTATTTTTCGACGCACATAAAAAAGATAATTCGAGCAGTGGTTTTGCAACCTACCCAACCATCCGCACCAATCTGATACAACAATTAAAAGAAGGAACATTTCTTTTAAACTACACAGGACACGGTAGTAAAGACTCATGGAGTGACGAAAAAGTATTAGTCCAATCGGATATTAATCAATTCTCTTATAAACAATTACCTCTTTGGATTACCGCAACTTGCGACTTTACACCTTTCGATGCATTGTTAACTTCTGCTGGAGAAGATGTCTTTTTAAATGCAAAAAGTGGCGGTATTGCACTTTTTACTACAATGAGAATTGCTTATCCAAGCAGTAACCTATCCATAAACTCTACACTTTTAAAATATTTATTCAAACGTACGAACGAAAATTATCCTACTTTGGGTGAGGTATTCAAACAAACAAAAAGAGATTTGGGAAATCTTGACCAACGTTTAAATTTTATTTTAATAGGAGATCCTGCCCTACGGCTAAATTATCCTCAATCAGAGATTCGCATTACTGAAATAAACGGACAACCGGTTTCCGATGTAAACGTAAATTTTAGTGCATTGGAAAAAGTTACTATAAAAGGGATGATACTTAATCCCAATGAAAGTAAAAACGAATCTTTCAACGGGGAAATAAATCCAACAGTTTTCGACAGTCAAACCAGCATTACAACATTGAACAATAACAATACGGGAGTTACATTCGAATTTAATGATTTTTCGAACAAACTATTCATTGGAAACGAGAAAGTCACAAGCGGAGAATTCGAATTTTCTTTTACCGTACCAAAAGACATTTCATATTCAAATAAAATAGGGAAAATGAGTTTTTATGCTTCCGACCCAACTACAGGAAACGAAGCAAAAGGTTCGTTCTTGAATTATACGGTTGGCGGCACAGGGGGAGAAATAGAAGATGTTGAAGGACCACAAATAATAGCGTTATACCTTAACGACTCCACATTTACGGAAGGCGGACAAGTAAACAAAACCCCATTATTGGTCGTCCAACTTTGGGATACTACCGGAGTCAACATTACAGGAAGCAGTATTGGACATGATATTACTTTGGTGATTGACGGACAATCCTCCCAAACCTATAATTTGAACGCCTACTATAAAAAAATTTCCGACGCAGAAGGAGAAGGAATCATTTATTTCTCTATTCCGGAACTCACCTCGGGTTTTCATTCTGCTGAATTAAAAGTCTGGGACATCCTGAATAATTCGACAACGACCACGTTCACGTTTGAAGTCATAGAAGGCTTAAAACCTAAATTATATGAACTTCTTGCTGCACCCTCACCCGCGAGAGAGAGTGTCACCTTTTACCTTTATCATAACCGCCCGGAATCAACTGTAAAAATGAGTGTCCAGGTCTACGACATGATGGGACGACTACAATGGAAAGGTGAGACGCAAGGAAGTTCAGGTATTGACTTGCCGCTTACCATACAATGGAACCTGCAAAACGGATATGGATCGCGTCTTCGTCCAGGAATTTACATTTATCGCGCAGGAATCAGCGCAGATAATTCCAAAGAAGTAACCGACGCCAAGAAATTAATTATTCTGGCACAATAAGCTGCGCGAAAAACAGTTTATTAAGTTAGTTAGTATATTTACAGTAAGAATATGATTAGAAAAAATAAATTAAATCTGTGTTTTATTATCACAGTTTTGTTATTCATGCCTTCAGTTTTTATCCCGGTTAACGCTCAAAATGACGATATTAAAAATGATTTTGCGCCGATAAACACAGCCGTTCCATCTCTATCGATTGCTCCGGACGCACGCGGAGGGTCCATGGGAGATAACGGTGTATCGACCCTCCCGGATGAAAATTCTCAATTTTGGAATCCGGCCAAATATGCGTTTATGACAAGTAGGGCTGGCGTATCCTTATCCTACACTCCCTGGTTGAGAAAATTAGTAAACGACGTTGCTTTGGCAAACCTCAGTGGATTTTATAAAATTGGAGATAATGATTTACAAGCAATCGGAGCTTCGCTGCGTTATTTTACGTTGGGCTCTATACCGATTAATACACAAGAAAGCGGTAGTAGCAGTAGTTATAACATCAACCCCTATGAAATGGCGATAGATGTAAGTTACAGTAGAAAGCTATCTGAGTATTATTCCATGGCTGTCGCTTTACGATACATTCGTTCTGATATGGGAAATCAGGAGTCGGAAGAACAGGTTCCGGGCAATGCTTTCGCTGCTGACGTTGCCGGTTATATGGAAAAATACGTTGTACTAGGTAATGCAGAAAGTTTATGGAGTCTGGGTTTCAATATTTCAAACATTGGCACCAAAATATCCTATGACGATGGTGATACGAATCAGTTCATCCCCACGACCATGCGTATTGGTACTGGATTATTGTATCCTTTGGACGACTACAATCGCATCGGATTTTATTTGGACCTAAGTAAATATCTCGTCCCTACCTTACCCAAAAATGAAGGAACTACTACAGAAGAACAGGAAGAATATGACAAATTGAAGAAAGAGTACAATGATATGTCCGGAATTAAAGGTATATTTCATTCATTCAGCGACGCGCCTGGCGGATTCAATGAAGAGTTGAAAGAAATCAACGTATCAATTGGAGCCGAATACAGTTACAACGAACAATTTTTTATTCGTGGTGGTTATTACTATGAAAACCCCAATAAGGGGAACCGGCAGTATTTCTCTATCGGAGCAGGGTTTCTTATGAGCGTCTTCCGGTTAGACGCAGCCTATTTGATCAGCACGGTACAAAGTAATCCGCTGGATCAAACCTTGCGTTTCTCTTTATCGTTCGATATGGATGGATTAAAAGGATTGCTCAGATAAGTTTTTGGCTAATGAAAATTCGAGTTGGATTCGGATATGATGTACATGCCCTGAAAGAAGGACGCGATTTATGGTTGGGAGGGGTAAAGATCCCTCATAAAACGGGATTATTAGGACACAGCGATGCCGATGTACTAATCCATGCCTTGTGTGACGCCCTTTTGGGTGCAGCAAACTTACGAGATATCGGATTTCATTTTCCGGATACATCCCATAAGTACAAAGATATTGATAGTAAACTCTTACTACATGATACGATGCTATTGATCCGCGAAGCCGGATATTCCTTTGGAAATATGGATGCCACAGTTGCAGCTGAACGCCCCCAATTAAATCCTCACATCCCCGCCATGAAGAAATGTTTGGCAGAAGTCATGGCAGTTCCAGAAGAAGATCTATCCATAAAGGCAAGCACTACTGAAAAACTGGGCTTCACTGGACGCGAAGAAGGAATGGCTGCTTACGTAACAGTACTGATCTATAAAGAATAAAGGCTTTGAAAAATGAAAGATAACGACTGGAAAAAACGTCTTGGCGTCATGTATTCTACCGATCCTAATTTTCAATACAATAAGGAAAACGAAGAAGAACAGGAGACTTTACCTGCAGAAAAACAACTTCTCCGAATTTCTTTAGACAAGAGAAATAGGGGTGGGAAAATAGTGACTTTAATTACAGGCTTTGCAGGAACTTCAGAAGACCTTACCACTCTTGGGAAATTATTAAAAATGAAATGTGGTGTCGGTGGCTCAAACAAGGACGGAGAAATTATTATTCAGGGGGATTTACGTCAAAAAGTCTTAGAAATCCTGAGAAAGGAAGGGTATATAAAATGTCGAATAATTTAAGTTTTTATGTTGACCGTTTACAGAGCATCTGCCGGCGCCGGAAAAACACATAAACTGACAGGAGAATACTTAAAACTTCTATTTGCTCATCCGGGTGCTTATCGTCGTATTCTTGCGGTGACTTTTACAAATAAGGCTACCGACGAAATGAAAAGCCGGATATTGGAGGAACTCCATTCGCTGGCGACTGGCAGAACATCTTTATTTATTGAAGATTTATCTTCCACGTATGCCCTCACAAAAGAAAAGGTCAGGGGAGAGGCTGCTAAAATACTTATTCAAATTTTGCATGATTATACGGCGTTCAATATTAGCACGATAGACCGTTTTTTCCAACAGACCATGCGTGCTTTTACACGTGAAATCGGATTGCAAGGTGGCTATGCGATCGAAATGGATCAAACGCTCGTACTCACTGAGGCCGTAGACCGTTTATTAGCCGATTTGGAAAAGACGGAAAATAAAGACTTGTTGAATTGGCTACTCCGTTTTGCTGAAGATAAAATAGAACAAGGCGGCGAATGGGATCTGCACCGTGAAATCATGGGGTTAGGAAAAGAGCTATTCAAAGAAAACTACAAAGCTTTTCGTTCCTCAATAGATGAAACCTGGGAAGATAAAAAGACTCTTGAAGCCTATAATGATGAATTAATAAAAATTGTTCAGTCTGTAGAATCTAAAGCAAAACGATTAGGTGAAAAAGGGCTTGCTCTAATTGATGAATACGGATTGCAACCCACAGACTTTAAAGGAGGGAATCGTTCAAGCATGCTCTTTTTCCGTAAACTGGCAAATGGTGAAATGAAAGAACCCTCTGCCACATTCTACAGTTTTGCGGATAATCCTGAAGGATGCTATACAAAAACCACACCTGAAGCCCTGCGCCAAATCATCGCTTGTGTTATGGACGGTGGACTGAACGATTGCATCAAAGCAGTTATTTCCCTCTTCTCCAACTTAACAGCGTATTACACAGCGCATGAAATAACCCGCTATTATTATACATTGGGAATATTGACAGATATTTCGCGCCAAATAGCACTTTATAGAGAAGAAAAAAACGTCCTTTTAATCGCGGATACTACTGAATTATTAAATAAAATCATTGCCGGCAGTGACACTCCATTTATCTACGAAAAAACCGGTACTCAAGTAGACCATTATATGATCGACGAATTTCAGGACACCAGTAAAATGCAGTGGGATAATTTTCGTCCGCTATTAAAAGAAAGTCTCGCACAATCCTATGCAAACCTGATCGTTGGAGATGTAAAACAAAGTATTTATCGTTTCAGGAACTCAGATTGGACACTTTTAGACACTCAAATACATCGAGACTTTTCTTCTTCACAATTGCAAGAGAAAATTTTAAAAGAAAACTGGCGTAGTCTCCGTCGTATCGTAGAGTTCAACAACGCTTTTTTTGAAATTGCGCCTGATTTACTACAACAGTTCTATAATGAACAGATTAATGTCTCATCTTTGAACGAAGAAGAAAAAGCGGAATTTATCTCCCGCATCCATCAGGCATATGACAAGAGCTCACAGTCCATTCCCGAAAAGTTAGCTCAAGAAGCCGGACATGTCCAAATCACATTTCTTTGTGATAACGACGAAATGACTTGGCAAGAAGAGTCCTTAAACAGACTTCCTGCAATAATCGAGCAATTACAAGATAACGGATATCAACTAAAAGAGATAGCCATATTAGTCCGTACCAATAAAGAAGGAGCGTCTGTTGCCGAACAATTACTTAATTATAAAGAATCCCACACAGAAATAAAATACAAATACGACATCATTTCTGACGAAGCCCTATTTGTGAATCATTCACAATCCGTCCGCTTCATAATCAGCTTGCTGAGATATTTGAAACAACCGGAAGATCAAAACACCCGCCAACTTGCCTTATTCTCGTATGCGGCATTACAGAAGCGATCCGCTATAGAAAAGGATATAGAAAATTTTCCGGAAGAAACAGAACGGCAATTAAGACAATTATCCCAACGTTCTCTCTACGAAATGACAGAAGGACTATATAGCCTATTCACGGATTATTTTCCTAAAAACGAACAAGTTTTTATTCAGGCATTCCTCGACCTTATCCAGGAATTTACGCAAAAAGAAAGTGTAGAGATTGGTCGTTTTTTAAAGTGGTGGGACGAAACAGGTTCTAAAAAAACGATCAATACCCCCAATGAACAAAACGCGATACGGATTATGACGATCCATAAATCTAAAGGATTAGGATTTAAAGCCGTGATTATCCCGTTTTGTAATTGGGACATCGATCATAAACCTATAAAACCAGTCATTTTGTGGTGCAGACCCGAAATCACGCCATTTAACCGTTTACCTCTTGTTCCTGTACGTTACGGACAAATATTAAGTAATACATATTTTGCAAAAGATTATTTTAAAGAAAAATTACACGCATTCATTGATAATTTAAACACGTTATATGTCGCTTTCACTCGTGCGAAAGAAGAATTGATCGTTCTCACTTCACGTCCCCCAAAAGCAGAAGAGACCGGGTTAGCTAAAGGAAGTAGCATAGCCGACCTTTTGTGGGCAGGTATACAAAATGTGAAAGATATACTTCCGCAAGCAAAAACTCCATTCAATAAAGAAAAGGGCGCGTTCGAATTTGGAGAGTGGCATAAAACTCCAATAATAAAAGAATCCACGGACTATCAAGAGTTGGAAATCGGACAACTTCATTCCGTCCCGTCAACCAAACGGCTACATTTGCGTTTAAGAGGAAGAAATTTGAAATTTGATGACGAACAGAGAAAACATGGCGCTTTAATGCACGACCTACTCAGTAAAATCTACACATTAGACGATATCCCTTCTGCCGTTGACTATTATCTCCTGGCAGGCATTATCAATCCGTCAGACTCAGAAACCTTAAAATTACAGATACAGAAATATTTAGCCGATGAAAAGGTAAAAAAATGGTACGATGGAAGTTGGATAACCTTAAATGAAACAGATATTCTTATCGGTAAAGGATTATCCAAACGTCCAGATCGGATTATGATTCGGAACGGAGAAGTGCTTGTTCTAGATTATAAATTTGGAGAAAAAGAAGAAGACAAATACAAAAAACAAGTAAAAAATTATATCGAATTAATCAAAGCAATCGGCTATCAGGAAGTACACGGATATATTTGGTATGTAGAATTAGACCGATTAGTCCATGTGAATGAATAATTTATTTTTTATATTCCATAAAAATAAATACTTTTACGCAGTCTAATATAAAGCGATTAGCGATTTAAGGGATGAAAGTACATCGAGAAGGAACAGGATTGTTATTGTCCTTATTTACTATTTTATTTTTTATAAATCTTGCCATTTATCATATTATTGGCAAAGGCTTTTTATTCTATAGCGTTTTTTGTTTGTCTACCATCTTATTTTTTCTTGTCTTGAATTTTTTCCGTAGTCCTTTCCGTCGTTTTCCTTACGACTCGGAGGGATTGGTTATTGCACCGGCTGACGGAACGATCGTCGCTATCGAAGAAGTTATGGAAAACGAAGTCCTTCACGAAAAGCGATTACAAATATCCATATTCATGTCTATATTTAATGTGCACGCAAATTGGTTCCCGGTTAACGGTACGGTTAAATATGTCACCCATAATCCTGGACGTTTCTTGGCTGCGTACCTACCCAAAAGCAGTACGGAAAATGAACGCTCAACGATCATTATCACAACAAGAAGTGGTATTAACATACTAACAAGGCAAATAGCCGGCGCCATCGCTCAAAGAATCGTTACTTATGCAAAAGTCGGGGATAAATGTCATGTGGACGAACAAATGGGATTCATTAAATTCGGCTCGCGTGTAGACGTTTATCTTCCGGTCGGAACAGAAGTCCTGATAGAAATGGATCAAAAAGTAACCGGAAATCAAACTCCTATTGCCCGCTTGGAAAAATGCAATTATCAATAACCCAATAAAAAATAGGACATGACAATTACCCGCTATATACCGAATACACTAACGTGCCTAAGTCTTGTCTGCGGATGCATTTCCTGCGTAATGGCCTTTCAGGGAAATATACTTGCAGCCACACTGTGGATCATGATAGGCGCTGCATTCGATTTTTTAGACGGATTCGCCGCCCGTATACTGCATGCGTTCTCTCCCATAGGAAAAGATTTGGATTCCTTAGCCGATCTGGTTAGTTTCGGAGTCGCTCCGGGGATGATTGTCTTTTGGCTGTTAAGTCAGGCAACCCCCTTATTACCCTTCGGAAGTTTCAACAACCACATTCCTTATTTCGGATTTATCATCCCCGTTTTTTCTGCCTTGCGACTTGCAAAATTCAATATTGACAAGCGACAAGCGACCTCGTTTATCGGTCTTCCCGTCCCCGCACATGCGCTGTTCATATCCTCAGCCTCTTACGCTGTATTACCAGTCATATTCACACAACCGCTTGTATTCACTCTATGTACGCTGATTACCATACTGATCAGTTCTTTATTATTAGTGTCAGAAATCCCCATGTTCTCACTAAAGATCAAGTCTCTGGCGTGGAAAGGGAACGAACCCCGCTATATTTTGGTTTTAAGTTCTATCCTGTTCATTATATTTTTCGGTTTTCTAGGTGTAGCCGGTTCCATCCTTCTCTATATTTTCTTGTCTATTTTTAACAAAAAATGATCGGCAAAATTGCTTATATTTGCATTTAACAATGTTATCAGCCTATGTTTAAGTTTATTTTCGTCATGTTCTTCTTTTTCATGCTCCTCCTGTTTTTGTTGGGGTTCTCAGTGTTGCGCACATTCAAAAACATCCTATTCGGGAAGGGAAACAGCACAAACAAAGAAAAACAACAACAACGAACTACCTCGAACCGTCAACAAACCAATCGCTCGGAAGCACAATACAATACAACTTCCCGAAAAAAGATCATCGGAGAAGAAGAGGGCGAATATGTAGATTATGAAGAAGTTAAAAACAAGGGATAGTTTATATTAAAGTTTCATCTCCGTTTTTTAAAAAAAGCTACAATTTCTGCCGCACATTCCTGTTCGAGCACGCCCATTTTTATCGTCGCTTTCGGATGCATTGCCAATGGAGAAAATGAAGAATAACCTTTTTTCTCATCACGCGCGCCATAGATTACAGTTCCTATCTGAGCCCATCCGATAGCGCCTGCACACATAATACAGGGTTCCACCGTTACATACAACCGGCAATTTGTCAGGTATTTTGCGCCCAACACACCGGTTGCCGCAGTAATCGCTAACATTTCCGCATGCGCTGTCGGATCGTTCAATCTTTCCGTCTGGTTGTGTGCTCGCGCAATAATCCGATCATTACAAACTACAACGGCACCAACCGGAATTTCACCCTCCTCCGCTGCAATACGCGCTTCGAGTAAAGCCTGCTTCATGAAATAAGTGTCGTCCAACAAACTCATCATCTTCTCATTTCAATTTCTTTAAACAAAGTAGGATAGTCTTCTTCAAGCGTACGAAGAACATGTAAAAGGATCGTTTCCCGATACCAACGCGACTTATTCTGTATATTATACTTCAGCAAGTAACGTTCTACAGTTTTATATTCCTCTTCATTCAGCATAAAAGCGATTTTGTGCACACGAGGTAAACTTGGCTTTGCAAGCGATATTTTCCGTACCGGTCTCATATTTTTGCAAATGTACACGGGTTCAGGTAAATAAAAAAGAAATTCGTTATATTTGTGCAAACAGAAAACATGGCAGAACATAACAAAACAGGAAAAGAAGGCGAACAGGAAGCTGTCGCCTGGTTGAAGAAGCAAGGATACCGGATTATTCAAACCAACTGGAGGTGGCATCACTATGAACTCGACATTTTAGCCACAAATGAAGAAGAACTTGTCGTCGTGGAAGTTAAGACCCGTTCAGAAAATTATCTACTTCCTCCGGAAAAGGCTGTGAATAAAGGAAAAATTAAGCGTCTGGTTTCAGCCGCTGACGCCTATATCCGTTATCATATGCTGGATATTCCGGTTCGTTTCGATGTAATCATTGTCATCAAAAAGAAAAACGAATATCAAATCGAACATATCGAAGAAGCCTTTTACGCACCCGTAAACCATTAAATCAACAACAATGAATATTGAAGAAGTTCGAGAATATTGCTTAAGTCTCCCAAACGTCACGGAACAGTTTCCTTTCGACGATGTATCGTTGGTCTTTAAGGTAGAGGATAAAATGTTCCTTCTCCTTCCACTTGATGCGGAAGAACCATCCGTTTCTCTCAAATGCAATCCGGAAATGGCGGTCGAACTTCGTGAACGTTATCAGGCGGTAGAATCGGCCTATCATTTCAATAAAAAACATTGGAACGCAATTTTTTTAGAACGTGATATGCCGGACGAAGAAATCAAAAAATGGATCCGGCATTCGTTCCGGGAAGTAATCGCCAAACTCCCTAAAAAAATCCGAGACAGATATGCAGACTGACTTACATGAAAACGAACCGGTCATTATCCGGATCAGGGAAACCGCTTCAACCAACAGCGAACTGCGTAAACAGCTTGCAGAACAATCGCTTCCCGAAGGAAGCCTGATTATCGCAGAACACCAAACTCAAGGAAGAGGACAAGTTGGTAATTCCTGGGAATCAGAACCGGGCAAAAACCTGACATTCAGCCTTGTGATTTATCCCGATATCATCGCAGCCAATGAACAATTCCTCATTTCACAAGTAACCGCACTCAGTGTAAAAAAAACCTTATCCGAATATGTCGAAGACATAACTGTAAAATGGCCAAACGATATCTATTGGAAAGACAGAAAGATCTGCGGGATGCTTATTGAAAATGATTTATGTGGCAGAAACATCTCTTGCTCTATCTGTGGTATAGGCATCAACATCAATCAAAAGAAGTTTTACAGCGACGCACCAAATCCGGTATCACTCGTTCAAATCACGGGACAGAAATATGACCTCGAGAAATTACTATCCTGTTTCCGTCATCACTTTTATGACTTCTATCTCCAATTGCTTCTGGACAAGAAACAAAGTATACAACAATCCTACCGGGAAAGCCTATATCGCGGCAAAGGATTTCATACATATTCCGATGAAAAGGGTATTTTTGAAGCAGAAATTGAAGATGTCGAGCCAACCGGACACTTATTACTTCGACTGAAAAACGGAGAAATCCGGCGTTACGCCTTTAAAGAAGTCAGCATAAAATAACACAGCCTGTTTTTCTCCCGAAAAGCAGGCCGCTGATTTGTTAGGAATGCGGTTTTGGTCACGATTTGTATGTGTGTCTTCTTATGTCGCAAAGGTAAAGGTGGCAAATTACATTGTAAAGACAAACTTTATACAGTCTCACGAACTTATATTACATTTGTAAATCTTATAAACGGATAAAAACATGGCCAAGTACAAACGATTATTATTAAAATTAAGCGGTGAATCTCTGATGGGAGGAAAAGCCTACGGAATTGACGAAAAAAAACTGAATGAATATGCTACCCAGATCCGCGAAATTGCCGAGATGGGGGTACAGATCGGGATTGTTATCGGAGGCGGCAATATTTTCCGCGGACTCAGCGGAGCATCCAAAGGTTTCGATCGCGTAAAAGGCGACCAAATGGGTATGCTTGCCACAGTAATCAACAGTCTAGCACTCAGTTCTGTACTTTCAGCACAAGGAGTAAAGGCAAACGTTTTAACCGCCATTCGAATGGAACCCATCGGAGAATATTACAACAAATGGAGAGCCATCGAACTGCTTGAACAAGGACATGTTATCATCATGTCGTGCGGAACGGGAAATCCCTTCTTTACAACCGACACCGGCTCTTCCCTCAGAGGAATCGAAATAGAAGCAGACGTAATGCTGAAAGGCACGCGTGTAGACGGAATCTATACAGCCGATCCGGAAAAAGATCCGACAGCAACTAAGTTCAGAGAGATTACGTACGACGAGATATACACCCGCGGTCTAAAAGTGATGGATTTGACGGCAACCACCATGTGCAAAGAAAACAATCTACCTATTATTGTCTTTGATATGGACACAAACGGAAACCTTAAAAAGGTCGTGAACGGAGAAGATATCGGTACACTTGTCCATAATTAAAAACCATAAACAGTTATTATTATTTACAGGCTTAAATTAAATACACAAATGAAAACACACAAACCTCTTGTGATAGGAATAGGGGAATTACTTTGGGACATGTTACCCGGAGGAAAACGGGCGGGAGGAGCGCCGGTTAATTTTGTCTATCACGCATCCGCATTAGGTGCAGAAGGATATGCAATCAGCGCAGTGGGAAAAGACTCGGAAGGTGATGAGATCATCAGGGAATTAGAAATGAACGGGATCAATTATTGTATACCTCGTGTAGCCTATCAAACAGGGCATGTCCCAGTAACTCTAAAAGACGGAATTCCCACTTATACCATCACGGAAAACGTCGCTTGGGATCATATTCCCCTTACTAAAGAAGCGGTCGAATTAGTCAGAAAGGCTGACGCGATCTGTTTTGGCACATTAGCGCAACGAGATAAAGAATCCGCAAAAACAATCAACGCATTGATCAATGAAGCACCGGCAAAAACATTACGAGTCTTCGACATCAATATCCGGCAACATTATTACTCAAAGGAATTAATTGAACAATCTTTAGCAAAAGCATCCATTTTCAAGATTAACGACGAAGAGCTAATGCTTCTTTGTGATTTATTCCAATTGCCGGAAGATACACATAAAGCTTGCCACTGGTTTCTCGATACCTGCGCATTGAGTCATGTAATTCTGACTGCCGGAAGTGACTATAGTTCCATATATACACGGGAGGGCGTTTCTACCATCTCCACTCCAAAAGTAGAGGTAAAAGACACAGTCGGTGCAGGTGACGCGTTTACCGGAGCCTTTATCTATTCACTTCTGACCGGAAAAAGTGTGGAAGAATCTCACAAACAAGCGGTAGAAACGGCTGCTTTCGTTTGCACACAAAGTGGCGCATGGCCGGAATATCCATCTAATAAATAAGCATCGTATGAAAAATAAAAACATGTATCTCCTGCTTTTACCTGTGATGTTCTCGTTCTTTGTCATGGGATTTGTCGACCTCACTGGAATTGCCACGAACTATATTAAAGCTGATTTCGCTCTGTCGGATACCGTAGCCAACCTGCTACCCTCCATGGTCTTTTTCTGGTTCCTACTGTTCTCCATTCCGACAGGAGTACTTATGAATAAAATCGGACGTCGGAAAACCGTACTGCTTAGCTTAGGGGTTACTTCCATAGCGTTGTTTATACCATTATTAGACTACAATTTCCCCTTGATGTTGATTTCCTTTTCTCTGTTAGGTATCGGGAATACCTTTATGCAGGTATCCCTGAACCCATTGCTTTCCAATATTGTTAGCGGTGACAAATTAGCCAGCTCACTCACCTTCGGCCAGTTTGTCAAAGCTATTGCCTCTTTTTTGGCACCGATCATTGCCGCATGGGCAGCATTACGGTTCGGTGACTGGAAATTATTATTCACGCTTTTCTTAGTTATTGCGATACTCGCATTCATCAGTCTGGCATTTACCCCCATCCAAGACTCGGAAGAGAAAGTTAAAAGTTCAAGCTTCCGGGCATGTTTTGCCCTGTTAAAAGATAAAATTGTATTTCTTCTCTTCCTTGGTATCATGTGTCATGTAGGAATTGATGTAGGCATCAACCTAACGGCTCCGAAAATCCTGATCGAACGAACAGGTATCGGATTAGAAGACGCGGGCTACATTACCAGCATTTACTTCCTGTTCCGAACCATCGGCTGCTTCAGTGGTGCATTTATCCTGGCACGCTGGTCGGCACGTTATTTCTTCATTCTCAGCACAACATTGATGGTGATCGCCTTCGGAGGACTCTTCTTTTTGCACAACCTTACCTCTATTTACGTTTGCATAGCCCTCATCGGATTTGGCAATTCCAACGTATTCCCAATTCTTTTCTCCAAAGCGCTTTTACACGTGCCTGATCGGAAGAACGAAGTATCCGGGCTCATGATTACCGGTCTGTTCGGTGGAACCATCTTCCCATTCTTTATGGGCATTGCCTCCGACGCGATCGCTTCTCAGACAGGAGCCCTATTCGTTGTCATCATCGGAGTAGCCTATCTCATGTATCTATCCCTTAGAAAATAATTCAAAATTCATCCAGAATGAAAATCGAACATATAGCCATCTGGGCAGAAAATATCGAATTGCTCCGTCAATTTTATATGACCTATTTTAAGGTAAATTGCAGCGAAAAATATGAGAACCCCAAAAGAAACTACACCTCCTACTTCCTATCTTTTGGAGAAGATAAAACCCGCATCGAACTAATGCATATTCCAGCTATGGAAAATCCCGTTAGCAGAGGGAGTCTAAGGGGATTAGCTCATCTGGCTATATCCCTCGGCGAAAAAGACGCAGTAGACGCGCTTACTGAAAAACTCCGTAAAGACGGTTACCCCATTGCAAGCGAACCAAGAACAACCGGAGACGGGTATTATGAAAGCGTAATTTTAGACCCCGAAGGAAATTACATCGAGCTTGTCGTATAAAGAGAAATTTTATTGAAGAATGAAAACAATAAATAATATAGCGATCATATACACAAACGGGGAAAACCCGGACTTCGTTAATCTCTGCGAACTATTGGATAAGAACCTGAATGAAATTAACGGAAAAGAAAGACAAGAAATTTACGCTCAATATAATCTGCTGCATGATATACATGATGTCTGGATAGCCTATGAAAACAATAATCCTGTCGGTTGCGCGTCTTTCAAACAATATGAAAACATGTTGCAGAAGTAAAAAGAGTTTTTGTCCGGCCGGAATACAGAGGAAAAGGCATTTCTAAAATTCTAATGGCTGCAGTAGAAAAAAAAGCGATTGAAAAAGGATATACATCATTGATACTCGAGACAAGTAGGCTTCATAAAGAAGCAATACATCTTTATCAGAACAGAGGTTATGCAATAATAAAAAAATTTGGACAATATCAAGGCTTGAACAAATCCATTTGCATGAAAAAGGAATTAGTTGAAGATAAAATCATTCATAAAGCCTTGCACCAAAAAAATATGGCACAATGCTTGTTATTATGCTCTGCAAACATTATCTTCGCATAACATAATTATAATCAGTATGGAATTTGTAGATAGAATAGAAGAGAGCGAGCGACTTACCAAAGCACTCGCAGGTGACAATACATCATTTGTTGTTGTCTATGGTCGCAGACGTTTGGGCAAATCTACACTGATAAAACGTGTGCTAACCTCACGTGACGCATACTATCTTGCTGACCAAACCGAAGCTATACACCAAAGGGAAGCACTTGCTAAGATGATTGGCAATGTCATTAATGGGTTCGATAAAGCCATATATCCTGACTGGGATTCTCTACTAGATACACTGAATAACAGGCTTGACAAAAAGTTTACATTATGCTTTGATGAGTTTCCATACCTCGTTTCGGCTTGCCCTGAACTACCATCTATTTTGCAAAAGAAGTTGGACTCAAAGCAGTTGAAGTATAATCTGATTGTGTGTGGTTCATCTCAACAGCTGATGTTTGGCTTGGTATTGGATAGCACATCACCTCTATATGGTCGGGCAGATGTGATACTTAAAATTACACCTATCAAATTACCCTATATTCAGCAAGCACTTAAACTGTCAGATATAGAGGCCATTGAAGAATATGCAGTGTGGGGTGGCGTTCCTCGCTATTGGGAATTAAGAGAGGGGGATAAAACGCTCATTGATTCGGTGAAGAGTAATCTATTATCTGTAAATGGAACTTTATATGAAGAACCGATGAAGTTGTTTAAAGATGATATGAATGATTTTGTAAAAACATCTACAATAATGTCTTATGTGGGATTGGGAGCCAATAAACTCTCCGAGATTGCGGGACGATGTGGGGAAGTTTCTACAAATCTGTCTCGTCCGTTATCCAAATTAATCTCACTGGGCTATCTTCAAAAAGAAATCCCTTTTGGAGAAAATGAGAAAAATTCTAAAAAGAGTCTCTATAAGATCTGTGATCCGTTTATGAGTTTTTATTTCCGATTTATCGTACCCAATCGTTCTTTCATTGAATTGGGTAGAATAAAGCCTATCCTGTCAGCTTATGAAGCTCAATTTACAGCCTATGTGGCTCAATATTGGGAAAAATTGTGCCGTGAATCCATTTCCGGCAATGAGATTGACGGCATTACTTATGGCATAGCTCGAAGGTGGTGGGGCAATGTTTCTCGCACAGAAAAGATAGAGATAGATGTTATTGCAGAGTCATTAGATAAGAAATATTTGCTTGTTGGTGAATGCAAGTGGACAACCGGAGAAAACAGTGATCGATTATTGTTGGAGTTGAAAGCCAAAGCCGAAAAGTTACCATTTGCGAAGAATCATATCATAGTGGCGAAATTATTTCTAAAACATCAGCCTTCAGGTGACACAAAAGATATACTATTGCCGAAAGATGTAATTCATTGGCTCAACAAATAACCAAAGATCCCTATAACTTCGACTTTCTCGCTATGCAGGAATGCTACGACGAGCGAGACCTTGATTAACTTCCCTATGTTCATTAGTAATGCTTGTTTTCGCATTGGATATGACAGATAAGTCTGAAAGTCTTTTTTATTTTTCAAGAAATTCAGCGGCTGGAATCATTCTGATCGTCATACCCTCTTTTTCAAAGGTATCACTCTGATTTAATGTTATGATAGATCCATTTTTCAGGTTAAAATTCCGCATGGCATCGAGCAGACCATCATATTCTCTATTAAAGTTCTCATCATCCACTGCCAGGCATACTTGTATGGCCTCTTTTACAGCGTTCTTTTCCATTACAACAAAATCACATTCTCCTTTCTCCTTGTAGTAGAATATATGCTTATATTTTCGACGTAAATGCAAGAATATAAGATTTTCTAAACGTTTGCCTGTATTGTTGCTCGTTGATACAGACGTTTCAGTATAAATTGCCATATCCATAACATACACCTTCTTCGGGTTACGAGCCTGAATCTTTAATGAGTGGCTGAACATCGGGACAAATTCAAGCAAGTAGGCATCTTTCAGAAATGAAAAATATTCCAGGAAAGTCGCGGGAGATTTTATATCGAACATTCCGACCAACTTGTTGGCAGAAAAAAGATTCCCTATATTCGTTATTAGGAATGCCGTTAACTGGCGCAATGAAGTTACATCACGGACAGAATGCCTGACTGCTATATCTCTCATCAGTATATCATCCACAAGGGCACTTAAGATTGCGGATATTCCTGTTTTAAGGTATTCAGGCATTCCTCCTGTTTTAAGATAATCCATAAAAGTATTTTCTCCGTTTTCTAACCCTTTAAATTTGATATATTCGGAATAAGAAAACGGAAATAATTCCATGGACAAATGTCTGCCTGTTAAGTGTGTGCCTAATTCGACACTAAGCATAGAAGCATTGGAGCCGGTTATAAATACTTTATACCCTTCTCGCAAAAGCTGATTGATATACTTTTCCCAACCTCCGACGACTTGTATTTCATCAAAGAAAAGAATCGTTATTTCCCTTTTTTCTATTTCCCTATGAAGTCGGGTAAGGTCGTCTGTTTCAAAACCCGACAGACGTATATCATCAAAATTAAGATATAGGGCATCTTGATAATCCCTGCGAAGCAATTGCAAAAGGAGTGTACTTTTACCGCAACGGCGTATTCCTGTAATGATCGTTGCAAACTCGTTTGCAACGGGTACATCAGTAAGTGCATCTCGTATGAATCCAGAATCTTGTTTCAGGAAACTTTCTCTCTGCGAGTCTATTACTAAGGCTATTGCATCTTGTCTTATCATATATCCAAGCCCTCTATTTTATTTCTTTCAATACAAAGATAAGAAGTCTTTCAATATAATGAAAGATATTATCGATTCTTTTACTTGCACCCTAATAATGCTTTTAAAATATTCTGTCGGAAACACATCCTATTTGTACTGCCTTTTACAACCATTAATTCTTTCATTAATTTGGACGATTAATAGCGCTTGAAGTACAAATAAAACTCTTTCTATCAAGCGGGAAAGATGTATAGAACTGAAGTTACTATATTAACTCTCCTTATCATAATTACAAATACGTAATTCAAGAGGAAGAAATCTATCAATTTCATCATTTGCCCAAGTAAAAGACTCATTACTCCCGGTAAGTCCTAAACTCTTCTGTGCTGATTGATAATCCTCATAAGTTGTTGTAAGGGAATACTTACCAATCATACTATAGTCATGTAGATAGTCTTTTAGTAAACTTTCAATTTCTGACTCAGAACGCCCAGAGTATATTCGCCTAATAACATCCATTAAATTATCCCTTAATGTCTTATAGTCTTCTGCAGCCTGCTTATGATAAATCATAAACTCAGTCAGATCTTCTCTATTATAGAATTCAAAAGATAATGATGCAGCAGCAGAAGCAGTACTAGCCACTGCCAGAGTTTTAAGGATACTTTGCCAATTGCATTCCCAACACAAAACTGTCATAAGCAATATTATTATAGTAGAAATACAAATGCCTAATGCTACATTTTGTCGTTTATGTCTTGTTCTATTGATTCTACTAACGGCTGAATAATGGCAACTCGTATTAAACACACATTGTGCAAAATAAAATCTTGCTTCTCCTAACAATGAATTCATAGCTTAGTTTGAATTATTGATTTTATAAATTTATCATTCTGTAATAGTCTTCTCAGCTTAACCACAGCTATACCTTTTCCAAATACCTTCTTGTATAATTGCCGAATATATAGAATTATACCCTTGTCAGTAATAGGGTAATTTAATGGATTCATTAGAAATTCCATAAATGCATCACCACCGTGTTTCTCCGAAATCCAAGGTTCTTTATCATAACGCTCATAGTAAGACACCCAATATAGGTGATTACATAAATGATCCATAAATTTTTTAATGTCAAATCCTGATGGATAAAACATTCCAATCTTAAATGGAGCTATCAAGCATAATGAATCGTCTGGATTTACATGGAAATCTCCCAATGGTTTCTTTTTTCGGCGAGCTGCATTGAAGAGTCTTTTATCTGTATTATAGACATGAGGTAAGCTTTTGCGATTAGTCATTTTTGAAAAGTCAATGCGGATTTGGTATGAATCAACTATTTTAGAACATCCTTCATATCTCAGAGAAAAACTTATGATTCCAAAAACTTCTTGGCGCTTTGCATCATAAGATAGTTGAGGGTAATTATCCCCCAACCATTTTATTTCATCTTCTTTTAATACAACCATGGACTTGCCGGATTCTGAATTTCTCTGGATTCTGATTTCTTTTGCGGATTCTCCTTTATTAGAGGAAATTGAGCGCCAAAAATTTTTTGCCATTCAATCGAAGCTTCTTTTGGCTTGTCATTATCCGCATATTCAAGAGCTTTTTGAGCCCGGTTATATGCAGTATCAATATGAGATTTAGACTCATCATCATCTGCAATATTATTCTTTTTATAATCAAAGAAATCAAAAACAATCTTAGCATAGCTTGTTTCCCCTTTGCCTGATTCGTAGAATTCATCAGTGAAAGATATAACATCATTCAAAATTTCAAATGACTTATAAGATAATGTAAAAATTGACCGTCCCCAACTTTTAATCATTTTTGTAAGTTGTCTGGTTAATCTATTGGTACTTTTGTTTGATTCTTGAAACTTGTCAATTTCCTTTTTCGGATCAAATATCTCCCAGCTACCTCCATTTTCAGAATTGGGTATTTTAAAAGTATTGTCATCAAGTTCTAATGCAGGAAGTAATTCAACATTGTGATGATTCTCTGCGAACTTAACAAGGACAACCTTACCCCAAGCCTTTATTTCTTTAGTAGTCGAGTACTTTTCCTCTAAGCATATTCGTACTTCCTGAAGTAATGCAGATTGACCATTGCTCTCATATTGGTCAAACTTATCATATATGGTTTGTGGTATCTTAAACAGAACATCAACATCCTGAAATTCAGATAAAGGGGAAATGTTGGTTTTGGTTTTATATGAACCAAAAAGATATTTCTTTGATTCATCATAAGTTCCTTCATAGTACTTAGAATATAGCTTTTCACAAACGCCAGTGTATTTTGTCTGCGCATCATTACTTTGACTTGATGACAATGTGATGTTATCAAGAAATTCAATAAATTTTTCTTCAATCATATTATTATTTTTATAACGCGGTTCCTTATGCCGCTTCAAGTAATAATGCAAATATGAAAAGCAACTATGCAGCCTATCTGCATAGTTGAAAATATTGTTTTGTTAATACAAAATGTACAGTAATTCTAGTAGAATATTGCTGAATTAGCCAATTATTTATCTATTTTGGCATAATATTTTAGAAATCGACAATAATTACGGAAATGAATCGTTAGATTTGTACGTATATTATAATAATAAGCTATGGGAAAAGACATCAATCGACTAAAAGTCGTATTAGCAGAAAAGAAGCGAACAAATAAATGGTTGGCAGAGCAGTTAGGTAAAGACCAGGCTATGGTCTCTAAATGGTGTACCAATACCACACAACCAAGCCTTGAAATGCTGATGAAAATAGCAAAAGCTCTTGAAGTCGAAGTGAAAGATTTGCTTCGGGAACAATCAAATATTTAATTATTAGATTTGAACAACAATGCCTACAACTAGTAATGCTTCATTACGCTATTGTATTTTAGATAGGTGCTTTAGCAACACTCATCATCAATATACCATTGACAAATTACTTGAAATCGTCAATGAAAAATTAGGAGATAAAGAAGGTAGCTCCATAAGTATCAGACAACTTCGTAAAGACATTCAGGATATGCGAGACAGAGTAATGTATGACGCTCCTATTACAGCATATCCATTGGAGGGTCGAAAATGTTATTATCGATATTCCGATCCGGATTTTTCAATCTTTAATAACGAATTATCTTCAGAAGAAATTGAAAATCTCCAGACTACAATAAAGATGCTGGGTAAATACCGGGGAATTCCGGCTAACGCGTGGATAGAAGAAGTTATATCGAGCCTTGAATATCGATTCGGAATAAAGGCAAACTCTGAGAATTTGATTTCATTTGAACAAAATGAACAGTTAAAAGGATTGGAATTTCTTTCAAAGATTATTGATGCAACAATCAATCATCAACCACTTGATATTGACTACTGCACATTTAAGGGGAATAAGATTAAAATGCTTATTCATCCATACTATGTCAAACAGTACAACGGAAGGTGGTTCTTATTCAGCTTGGACAATCATGAACGAATAGCAAATATAGCTCTTGACAGGATACAACACATTAATAATGCGAATGTTACGTTCAAGAAAAACAATAGTATTAACTTCGACACCTATTTTAATGATATTATTGGCGTTACTATTCCTGGAGAGGATGTTAAAAAAGAACCTATCATTCTAAGATTCACCAAAGAAAGATTTCCCTACGTTGTTAGCAAACCTATCCATCAATCCCAAAGAATTATAGAAGGAGATAATTATGAAGTTGAAATACAAGTAAAGCCCAATAGAGAATTGTATCAGCAACTCTTTTCATTCATCCCAGATGTAGAAATAGTGTCACCACAATGGCTAAGAAATGAGATAACAAAAAAGATAAAGGATAATCTAAAAAAATATTTGTCTATGCAGGATGACTGCATTGCTACCATATAATTTTGCACTAAATAAAAAATTTAATATATGAATCAGTCACAATATAGTAGCCTATTCTCCTTCCTTTTCAACATCGCAAACGATGTGTTGGTTCAGGCTTTCGAAAAAGGAGATTATAAAAAGATAACACTACCATTTATAGTGTTACGCCGTCTAGACTTGTTATTGGAACCTACAAAAGAAACCGTACTACGGTTTAGCCAAACCGACGAGTTCTCTATAATGCCGGAAGAAAGTCAAGACCAACAGTTATATATAATCACTAGCTATCCTTTCTACAACACATCGGCTTTTACAATGAAGACACTACGTGCTGAGACAGACAGCACTCGATTGCGGCAGAATTTCGAAGCTTATCTTGACGGTTTCAGCATCCATGTACAAGATATTATTGGCAAATTTGATTTGAGGCATTATGTTGAAAAGCTATCAACGGTTGGTCGTTTAGGTTTGTTGATAGAGAAAATGACCGACGAGAATATTAATCTTGGCGCTTCACCTATCATTGACCCAGAGACAAAAGAGGAAAAACTTCCGGCTTTGGATAACCACACAATGGGTACACTCTTTGAAGATTTGCTTCGGAAATTCAATGAAGACTTCAGTGTAACTGAGGCTGGAGAACATTATACCCCTCGTGACTATGTTCGTTTGCTGGCTGATTTGGCTATTATGCCTGTAGCTGATTCACTGAAACATGGCAGCTACGATATTTATGATGGTGCTTGTGGTACAGGCGGTATTCTTTCTTTGGTACAAGATCGTGTGGCGGAACTTGCTATTGAGCACAACAAGCGTTGGAAAACGTATTTGTATGGGCAGGAACTTCAGCCCGAAACTTTCGCGACGTGTAAAGCTGACTTAATGCTTTCTGGGCATAGCAAGAACTTTACTTATCGTCAAGGTGGCATCAATCGTCTTTGTTTTGCTAATGGCAGTACGATTAGTGAAGATGGACATCCCGGAAAGAAATTCGATTTTTGCATCTCCAATCCACCCTTCGGAACTCCATGGAAGGCTGATTTGGAGAATTGGGGTTACGGTACGGATAAAAGTAAAATTATTGATCCTCGTTTCTTTGGTACATTGGATGGTAAGGTGCTTAGTTTCGTTCCAGGTATCGGAGATCCACAAATGCTGTTTCTTGCCAATAACGTAAGTCGCATGAAGGATGACGATGAGCAAGGCACGCGTATTGTAGAAATTCACAATGGCTCATCTCTTTTTACAGGAAATGCCGATGGCGGTGAAAGTAATCTGCGCCGATATATCATAGAGAAAGATATGCTTGAAGCAATTATAGCAATGCCTGAGAATATGTTCTACAATACAGGTATTGGAACCTTTGTATGGATTGTAACCAATCGTAAGGAAGTTCGTCGAAGAGGAAAGGTGCAACTTATTGATGCCACCTCAATTAAAACTCCATTGCGCAAGAATCTGGGCAATAAGAACTGTGAGGCATCAGATACCGACAGAACAACTATTTTGAAGTTACTGACCGATTTTGAAGAGAACGAACAAAGTAAAATCTTCGACAATCGTGAATTCGGCTATTGGCAAATTACGGTGGATCGTCCCTTACGTCTGCGCATCAAGGAAAATTACGATTTGACAGAGGGCAAGCTCAAAAAAAACGAGATTATGCTTTGCAAAGAGGCTATTGATGCTCTGCCTGCCGGAACTCCAACCAATGATTGGACAAATTATGCTAAAGCTCTTGGGCTGAAAGCTGCTTTGTTGAAGAAACTCCGTCCTCTTATCACAGAGACTGACCCTACGGCAATGATTGTAAAAGGAGAAGTAGATGTTGCTTTACGTGATTCAGAACAAGTACCATTGCTATATTCTGGTGGAATAGAGGCATTTATGCAGAATGAGGTA
>JAQVZS010000037.1:4811-26447 GCA_028708075.1 Massilibacteroides sp. | reverse complement strand
TACTTACATCGGGTATAACAGACAAGAAATAAATGTGAGTGGAAGAACGGTTATCAATATAGAAATGGTCGAAGATACACAAACACTTGATGAAGTGGTGGTAATTGGTTACGGTACGGCCCGTAAGATCGACCTGACAGGTTCAATCTCTTCTTTGGGAGGGGATAAATTACAAATGAAAAATACTCCGCAACTCTCCAGCCAATTGCAAGGACAAATGGCTGGCGTACAGATTACTCGCTCAAGCGGGGATCCTACATCCGGAGCGACCATCCGCGTGCGTGGTGTTACTACGCTATCAACCAATGACCCGTTGGTGATTGTGGATGGCGTACCAGGTAACATCAATGATATTGCCCCCGAAGATGTAAAAGATATCCAAGTGTTGAAAGACGCAGCTTCAGCCGCGATCTACGGTTCACGGGCTGCAGCAGGGGTTATCCTAATTACGACAAGGCGCGCTACGGATAAAGACTTCCATCTTTCCTACAACGCCGAGTATGGTATTGATGCCCCGACGGCAAAACCTAAGTTTGCCAATGCTGTACAATGGATGAGCGGATACAACGAATTGGCCTATAACGACGGTGCTTCTTCGCTTTACTCTGCCTATTCGGAAGATTTGATTAACAATTACGCACAGTTACGAGCCGAAGATCCCGATAGTTATCCGGACACCGACTTCATGGGGATGGGTGTGAAAAGTTCCACGTACCATCAGCGACACTCTTTTTCGCTTAGTGGAGGAACCGAAAAGCTGAAAACGAACTTTAGTTTTAATTACTACAAGGCGGATGCTCTTTACGATTACAAGAGTTATGATCGCTTCAACGTACGTACGAATAACGACTATTCCATCAATAATTGGATACATGCAAATGTAGATGTGAATCTGCTTTACTCCAACACGATTACTCCTCACAATGCAGAAGGAAGCATAATTAAGGACTTTATGTATCGTTCGCCTCTCTACAATGCTTATTGGTCTGACGGCAGCTATGCCGATGGTAAAGATGGAGATAATCCTTTCGCACTACATGAATTGAGTGGGTCGGTTAAAGGTCAGAATTATCGGGTAGGCGGGAAAGTCCAATTAGACCTAACGCCGATAAAAGGATTGACCTTGACGGCCATTGCATCCCCCCAATATACTTTCTATAAAGGGAAAGATCATAAAAAGAAATATGAGGTATATCGTATTACCGGTGACGCAATATCCGGCTCTGGTTATACCTCGACTAGTCTTAGCGAAACTCGCAACGACACGCATAGTTTGACTATGCAGTTTTATGCTAACTATAAGTTGCAACTGAAACGCCATTCCATCGGGCTTATGGCGGGTTATGAAGATTATTCCTATAATTGGGAAAACTTAGGGGCTTTGCGTACAAATTATACTTTAGATAACTACCCTTATCTGAACTTGGGGCCACAGGATTACCAATATAATAGCGGAAGTGCCGGACACAATGCTTATCGTTCTTTCTTTGGACGCGTTATGTATTCGTGGACCGACCGTTATATGCTACAGGCAAATATCCGCTCTGATGGGTCGTCACGTTTTGCCGATGGTCGCCGTTGGGCGACATTTCCATCCGTCAGTGCTGGCTGGATCATTTCGGAAGAACCTTGGTTTAATAAGAATATTGTCAACTATTTGAAAATCCGAGGTTCGATCGGACAGTTAGGTAATGAACGTATTGGTTCGGAATTTCCTTATCAAGCTAAGTTGACTTTTGGAACCGGTTTTATTCCGAACGCATCTACAGGAGCGTCGGATGTGGTACAAACTGCTTACCAAACAGACTATGCGTTTAAAAACATTACCTGGGAAACTACCACGACTTATGGCCTTGGTGCAGATATTACCCTATTGAACAACAGATTGAGTGCTTCAGTGGATTACTATTATAAAAAGACGACCGACATGTTGATGGAAGTAGGATTCCCCTCCTACTTTGGCTACAACGCACCGCAGAACAATGCCGCCGATATGAACACAAAAGGTTGGGATTTTGAACTCACTTGGAGAGACCAGATCAACGACTTTCGCTATGGCGTCAGTTTCAACTTATCGGACTATCGCTCGAAAATGGGCTATATGGCAGACCGTCAAAATATCAATGGTAGTAAGATTACTGAAGAAGGGTCTTACTATAATGAATGGTATGGCTACAAGAATTTGGGAATCATACTAAATGATGCTGCCATGCTAGACGAAAACGGGAACAAGATCGCTGTCTTGACTAATAATGATAAGGCTGGAAACATACGTTATCAGGATATTGATGGTGATGGAAATATTACAGCTTCCAGCGACCGTGTACGTTTGGGAAACTCATTGCCTGAACTTCAATATGGCGGATCTTTTTGGGCTGAATGGAAGAACTTTGATTTCAATCTTTCATTTCAAGGCATCGGACATCAGTCCGTTTATTGGTCATGGCCCGGTACGCCGTTTAACTATCAGGCCTATGCAAGCCCTTTGACTTTGATCGAAAGCCATTGGAGTCCGAATGCCACAGATGCCGAGAATGCAAAGGCTAAATACCCCAAGTTGACAACCAACAATACCAATATTTATGCTTATAGCGACTTTTACCTCTTCAACGGTGCTTATATGCGTATAAAGAATCTCACGTTGGGTTATACTATCCCATCTGGTATCACGAAAAAGTTCTTCGTCAATAAATTGAGAGTCTATTTCAGTGCGAATGACCTCCCTGCCTTTTCAAAGTATCCTGAAGGATTTGACCCGGAGTGGGATCGTAGTAGTGACCTTATCATGTCTTCTTATATTTTTGGACTGAATGTTTCATTTTAATTAGAAAATCCTGTTATGAACAAAATAAGCAAATTTTTATTTACCGGAATAATGGCAGTGAGCCTGAGCGCTTGTGCCGACCTCGATCTGAATCCGCTATCGGAAGGTGCGAGCGAGAATTGGTATAAAGATGAAACCGAAATCGAAATGTCGTTAAACGATCTATGGCGCCCGGATTTTTTCCCTATTGATGGGATTGATTGGGATGATGACTTGCTAAACCGTAATGGTTCCAATGAAATCACTTTAGGCACGGTAACCTCTCAATGGGGGACTGCTTCATCCCGCTGGACTTCGCTCTACAAATCCATAGCGCGCGCCACAAAAGTTATCCAAGCCTTGGATAACGGAACGGCAATCGGAGTAAGCGAAGAGAAAGTTAAACAATATAAGGGAGAAGCTTACTTTATGATGGGATTTGCCTATGGTGAATTGGTAACCTATTATGGCGATTGTGTTTTAAACAATGGCATGTCTTTAGATGAAGCTTTTGTAGCTGTCCGTTCACCCAAAAGCGAAGTGCTAGCTTATGCTTACGAATGCTTAGACAAGGCAAAAGAATATCTTCCTGCCTCCTATTCGACTCAACAGCGTCCGACGAAAGGAGCCGCTCTCGGCTTCAAGGCTCGCTTTGCACTTTGTCATGAGGACTGGCTGACAGCCATCGAAGCGGCAGAAGAATGCATGAATTTAGGCATTTATAAGTTGCATGACAACTATAGAGAAATGTTCAAGGCTAACAGTTCTCCAGAATTTATGTTCTACTTCAAAGGGGATTTGACCTTGAAGAAAGGGTATGGCTTAATGGAGAACGTCCGTAACTTTGTCATTCGTAAGATCGGAGGCTTTTGCAATCAAGGACCCTCATTAGAGTTGCTTTGCTCTTACACTTGTACAGACGGTTTGCCTATCGACAAATCTTCACTTTATAATCCGAAGGATCCTTTTTCCAATCGCGACCCGCGTATGGGTATGACAATTCAACCATTCAAGACGAAGTATTCTACCGACTATATTGAATATGAACAATCAAAGGTTGACGGAACTTTTCCTCAAAAGTATCCGGATTATATAACTCTTGGCTACGAATATAATCCAAGCCCTTATGCCAATCAAGTGTATGAAGTGTCCTCCAATAAAATGGTTTTGAACAATGATTCGAAAGCTTCTAACCAACACTCGGCTTACAACGGCTTGATTATCCGCAAATTTGTGAAAGACGATTGGAAGGATTATAGTAATTACGGATCAGTTGCGGACAACTGTTATCCTTATCTGCGCTATGCAGAGGTGTTGATGACTTATGTGGAAGCCAAGAATGAACTGGGGCAATGTACACAAGAAGATTTGGATAAAAGCATCAATTTGATACGTGAACGCGCTTACAATGGTTCAGGTATAGCTTTCCCGCGTGTAGAAGTGACTTCACAAGAGGATTTACGTAAGATTATTCGCATGGAACGTCGTTCGGAATTTGCATTTGAAGGTATCCGCTATCGTGATCTGTTGCGCTGGCGAATCGCTGAAAAATCGCATAATAAGTCGATGTTTTACCTTTCACGTGCCTGGTCTGGCTCTGCCAGTTGGAATGGCTTGTCTGGTAACGAATCTAACTTGGAATTGTCTTCAGACTTCAACAAAATATTAAAAAATTGGGATGAGGGTAATTTCCCCATCGGTGGCATACCTGCTATTGATGAAAATGGCTTGCCCGATCTATCTATCATGGAAGCAGCCGGATATATCACTACGTTTTACAAAATGTCTTTCGACGCAAATAAAAACTATCTATGGCCGATCCCAGCCAACGATATTTTAGTTAATGACAATTTAACACAGAACGAAGGTTATTGATACTTTCTAATACTTACCCCAGTTGTATCTGTTTACCAGAAGGGTTTTCGGATTACAATTGGGGTGTTAGCATATAAATAACATATGAATAAAGTATAAGATGAGAAAAATAGTTCTTATTATTGAGCCTGGAAAGTATTCGGAGGGTATGACAACCGGCGGACTTGGTTCTATTGATATCGGGAATAAGTATGAGATGCTATTTTGCTTATTCTGCATAAAAATTAGTATTGACTTTATATTCTAAAATAGTATGGTAACTCGAAGAAACTTTATTAAGCTTACGGCGGCAAGCAGTGTATTGATGTCGGTCGGAAAAGCAGCGGAAGCACATTCTGCAGTCCGTAATTATTTACCTGAAGAACATTGGATAACCGAAACTGACCGGAAAATACCTCTTTATACAGAAGTAGATTTGGTGGTAGTCGGAGGTAGTTCGCGCGCCGTTGCTGCGGCTGTTGCTGCGGCAAAGACCGGTATAAGCGTATTCCTGGTCGCCGGGATGTCTTATTTGGGGGATGATATTTGCGGTTCATTTTTGTACGACAGACAAAAAGAAGAATCGCTGGATTCCATATTATCCCGCAAGATTTTTGCTGCGGACAGTTTGCCGTTGCCGCTTGAGGTAAAGACGGTTCTGGAGAATGAATTGATTGATCAGGGGGTGGATTTTTTGTACAGCAGTTATGTGACGAATATATTGGAAGATCGTGAGGGAAAACCGGCAGGCGTTGTAATTGTAAATCGCTCGGGGCGACAAGCGATTCGTTGCAAAGCGATCATCGATGCGACGCATACGGCTGCGATAGCCGGACTGTGCGGAGGAGCGTTTAAAGGGTTCATTCCCGGTAATCATCTTTTCTCGTTTGTTGTGGTTGGCAATACACCTAAAGAAGACAATAGTATTCTGAAGGCGGAAGTCCTTCCTTTTCCTTTTCGTGTGAATGGGAAAAGTTTTCCGATTATCCGGTATACGTTCAATTTACAACTGAAAGGGGAGTCGTATGCCGCTCTGGCGGAAATCGAACAGATTATTCGGGATAAGACTTGGGATCCGGATCAGGTGGACAGTTCAGATTTGCTTTGGTATATTCCTTCGCAAAGTATTGTAAGTAGGGGGCGTGCCAATAGTTCGTTAAAATCCCTATATCCTTTTCCGGAAGAAAATGCACAGTTGAAAAACGTCGATAATTTATGGGTGTTAGGCCCTTGCGCCGATTTTGACCGGAGTAGTGTTGCTGCTTGTATGCGACCGGTAAAATCGATGTTTTTGGGCGAACGCTTAGGCGAAATTGTCGGTGAAAAGGTCAAGAAAATGCCGCCAGCGACGGTAACGATTCGGGTAAGACAACAAAAAGAAAAAGTTTTTTCGCAAGGCGAAGTCCGGGAGTTCCTTCAACCTTTGCGTCTGTTCGGTCAAGAATCTTATATCGATTCTCCCGTCGGTGCTTTGCCTGTATGGGGAGAATACGATGTCGTGGTTCTAGGAGGAGGAACTGCAGGAGCTCCGGCCGCGATTTCTTCTGCGCGACAAGGGGTGCGTACGCTGTTGTTGGAATACCTGCATGGTTTAGGAGGCTTGGGTACACTCGGATTGATTGGTCGTTATTGGGATGGCTTCAGAGGCGGATTCTCTGCTGAAATTGACAGAGGTGTCCAGGCGATGGCTCCGTTGGAACACCCTCGACAATTGAAAGACTGGAAAGATGCGGCGTTGTCGGATTGGAAACAGGAATGGTACCGCAGGGAAATACGGAAGGCCGGAGGAGAGATTTGGTTTGGTGTAATGGGTTGTGGTACGTTGGTTGAAGGGAATCAGGTAAAAGGGCTTGTGGTTTCTACCCCTTTCGGGCGGGGGGTTATACGAGCGCAGGTATTGATCGATAGTACAGGTAGCGCGGATACGGCAATTGCTGCGGGAGCTCCTTTCGATTATACCGGTAAAATGACCATAGCTGTCCAGGGTGCCGGGTTGGGGAAAATGGATCCGGGAGATTATTATGTGAATAACGATTGGACTTTTATCGACGATACGGATATTTTGGATGTTTCCCGTGCGTATGTGCAGGCGAAAATAAAGCTGAGAGGACATTACGACTTAGTAAAATTGCCACAAACGCGTGAACGCAGACGAGTTGTCGGAGAATACACGATTTCCGTTTATGATGTGATCAACAAGCGTCGTTATCCGGATACGATTTCGTATCACAAAAGTTCTTTCGATACCCACGGAATGATTGTCGACCCCTATTTCATGCTTAGCCCGCCAATGGAAAGACATACCATTTACGATGCAGATGTGCCGTTGCGCAGTTTGCTCCCGAAAGGATTGGATGGGCTGATTGTTACAGGATTGGGAGTCAGCGCTCACCGCGACGCGATGCCCGTTATCCGAATGCAGTCCTGTTTGCAGAACCAAGGGTACGCGGTAGGCTATTTGGCAGCGATGTGCTGCAAAGAGCATAAAGCTATACGCAAAATAGATTTAAAGAAGATACAACGCCATTTAGTCCGGATGGGAAATCTGCCTGAACGGGTGTTGACCGATAAAGCGTTTAAAGGCTATAGTCAAAAAGAGATTCGGCAAGCAGCCGCTACGGTTTCGGAAGAATACAAGGGTTTGGAAATTTTACTGTGCGATCCGGAACAATCGGTCGCCGAGTTGCGCAAACGAATGGGGCAAGCCGGAGATTTTGAAGAAAAGGTCGTTTATGCCGGCATTTTGTGTATGTTGGGAGATCGGGATTACGCCGGGATCTTAGCTGAAAAGATCGGAAATTATCCCGACTGGGACAAAGGTTGGCACTATACCGGTATGGGGCAATTCGGGATGAGTATGAGCCGGCTGGATTGCCTGATCACAGCTTTGGGAAAAGCGCGTGTGCCTTCTTATTACGATGTGGTTGTCCAAAAAGCCGTTAAGTTGCTCCCGGAAGATTACCTATCCCATTTCCGTGCGGTGGCGATGGCTTTAGAAGGAATGTCAAATCCGGAAGCAACAGACGTATTATATCGTTTGTTGACTACTCCCGGAGTACGGCATAATGTGTTGGATTCCTACAAAACGGCACGTGCTGAAACGGTACCCGGGACGAACGACGTTAGTTCCCGTAATCGGACCTTGAAAGAACTGCATCTTGCACGAGCTTTGTATCTTTGCGGAGATAAAAACGGGTTGGGGAAACAAATATTGGCTCAGTATGCTGCCGGATTAGAAGGCCATTATGCCCGTTATGCCAGGGAATCTTTAAAGGAGAAATAAATAAAATATCCCGATTGACAGCCTTGCGGAAAATTTATGAGGCAGTTCTAAGCGGTTACAGATAGGGGATTACTTTTTCCAGTTCCATTCCGTGTGAGCCTTTGAGCAGGATGTGATAACCTTTTAACGGGTGGGCTTTTAGATAGTCTATTAGTTCGGCCGTGGTTGTGAATGTCTGATAATGACTGTTTGTTTGCGCGAACTTGGCTCCACAGAGAAGCACCTTTTCGTAATTTCCCTGATTAATCGTTTGTATGATATGGGTATGTTCGGTTTTTGAGGTTTCCCCTAGTTCGAACATATCGCCCAAAATGACGGCTTTGGGTGAAGTTTGTAATGCTCGGAGATTTTCCAGCGCTGCTTTCATACTGCTGGGGTTTGCGTTGTAAGTATCAGCGATCACAAAGTTATTGTCCGTCCGAATTAATTGTGATCGTTTGTTCGTCGGTTCGTAATTGGCGATTGCCCGGCTAATTCGTTCGGCGGGTATTTTAAAGTAACGCCCAATGGCTACCGCTGCCAAAAGGTTCTCTAAATTATATTGTCCGATCAGGTGCGTTTCTACGGTATGTATTTTCCCTTGCTGTTTCCAGTTAAAGATCAGAAACGGGTTGTTTCCTACGACATGTCCGCTGGCGAATGCCGTGTCGTCTTCTCCATAAGTAACCTGTTCCAGTCCGCCGGCAATACGTTGCAGAACTTGGTCTTCTTTTTTGATGAAGACTATTCCCTTTGTCTTACGCAGGTAATCGTATAATTCGCCTTTTGTTTTCACGACTCCATCGAAAGAACCGAAGCCTTCCAAATGGGCATGCCCGACATTTGTAATGATTCCATAATTCGGCATAGTTATATGGACTAATTCGCTTATATCTCCCGGATGACTGGCACCCATTTCGATCACCGCCATTTCATGGTCGTGGTTAAGACGCAATAACGTTAGTGGAACGCCGATTTGATTATTTAAATTGCCTTCCGTATAAAGCAAATTAAATTTGGAGCAGAGAACAGCAGCGACTAACTCTTTGGTCGTTGTTTTTCCGTTTGTCCCTGTAATTCCGATGACCGGAATGTTCAATACTTTTCTGTGGTGATGCGCTAACTGCTGTAATGCTGTCAGGCTATTTTCTACTAAAATAGTCCGTTCGCCGGAATAATACTCCGGATTATCAATTACGGCATAGGCTGCGCCGGCTGAGAGTGCTTGCGCGGCGTATGCATTTCCATCGAATTTTTCTCCTCGCAAAGCGAAAAACAACGAACCTTTCAGGCAGTGACGACTGTCAGTCGTAATTTGCGGATGATGTATGAATAACTGATATAATTCGGAAACAGGCATGTAGACTATCTTTTGTTTGTGTTATAAATCGAGAGCAAATGTAAAGCATATTATAATAATTCCGTACTTTTGTCTTAATTTGTTTGTAAATTGACGTTTAGATGAATTGTAAGTCTCTCAATATTAAAGGGATGATAATGCCGTTGGATACTCCTGTGATCATGGGAATTCTGAATGTCACCCCCGATTCTTTTTTTTTAGGCAGTCGAAAAAAAACGGAAAAAGAAATAGATGAACGTGTACAGGAGATTCTTTCCGGAGGAGGGACAATTATAGATTTGGGAGGTTATTCATCCCGTCCGGATGCTGCATTTGTCGACGAACAAGAGGAAATGAAACGGTTGACCGTTGCTCTCGAACTTTTGAATCGTTATTATCCCGATGCGATTCTTTCGGTGGACACGTTTCGTTCAGAAATTGCCCGTCGCTGCGTTGAAGATTATGGCGTGGCTGTGGTAAATGATATTTCCGGAGGAGAGCTGGATCCGAAAATGTTTGAAACGGTGGCTCGTTTGCAGGTTCCCTATATTTTGATGCACATGAAAGGAACTCCACAAACGATGCAACAGCATACTGATTATACCGATCTTATAGGCGAGATGCAGCTTTATTTTGCTTCACGTGTTCGCAAATTACATTTGCTGGGTGTAAAT
This sequence comes from Massilibacteroides sp., assembly GCA_028708075.1. GTDB lineage: Bacteria > Bacteroidota > Bacteroidia > Bacteroidales > Tannerellaceae > Massilibacteroides. The sequence goes on along the minus strand of JAQVZS010000037.1, from coordinate 16,515 downwards.
GATATTATTCTGGACCCGGGTTTTGGGTTTAGTAAAACAGTAGATCAAAACTACCGGTTGATGCGGCATTTAAAAGACTTTGCGTTGCTGAACCTGCCTTTATTGGTCGGAATATCCCGGAAGAGTATGATTTATAAATTTCTGGAGACAACTCCGGAAGAAAGTTTAAACGGAACGACTGTCTTGAATACGATCGCTTTACTGAATGGAGCTGATATTCTTCGTGTACATGATGTCAAAGAGGCGGTGGAAGTTGTTTGTTTGGTTACTAACTATTCTAAAGCGGATTGATTATGTGGATGAATTTTGGAATAAAAGATCTGATTGATGTAGCCTTAGTTGCTTTTTTATTATATCAGACGTATAAGTTGATGAAGAATTCCGGGGCAATCGCCATTTTCAGCGGAGTCGTGTCTTTTATTGTACTTTGGATTGTGGTTTCACAAATCTTAGAGATGCGGCTATTGGGAGCAATCATGGACAAAATCGTTAGTTTTGGTTTTATCGTTTTGGTGATTCTCTTTCAGGATGAGATACGCCGTTTTCTTGTGATGTTGGGATCGCACAGACGATGGAAATTTGTTGCCAAATTATTTTCAGGAAAAGATGCAAAAGGGCAGCGAGAAAGTAAATTTGTTGCTCCTGTTGTACTTGCTTGTATGAATATGGCGAAAAAGAAGACCGGAGCGTTGATCGTGATACAGCAAGCTATGGATTTATCCATGTATATTCATACGGGAGAAATGTTTAATGCCGATCCGAATGCGCGGTTGATTGAAAATATATTTTTTAAAAATAGTCCTTTACACGACGGGGCAATGATTATTGTTGGGAATCAGATACGGGCAGCCGGTTGTATTTTACCCGTCACACAGCGTTCGGACTTACCCAAGGATTTAGGCTTAAGACATCGTTCTGCATTGGGATTATCAACTGAAACTGATGCGATTGTTATTGTCGTTTCTGAAGAACGGGGGAAAATATCCGTAGCTCATAATAGTAATTTGGAAATAGGCGTCAGTGTAGAGGATTTACAGCAAATTTTAACGGGAGAACGAGAAGTAACCAATTACTGTTAAATATTCTAAAACTGACAAGTGGGCATGCAAATGTATCTTGGTTTTTGCAAACTCCATATTGCATAATTGCGTATTTTTGTGGGCGTAAACGCGAAAATACTAAAATAACATAAAATTCTCCCGGTTATGGATATCATGCAAAATGTTTTTGCCCGTGCAAAATCAAATAAACAACGGATCGTGCTTCCCGAAGGTTTGGAAGAACGTACATTAAAAGCTGCAGATCGTTTGTTGGCAGATGGAATTGTTTCAATTATTTTGATCGGAAATCCCCAAGAAATCGGTCAGCGGGCGGTTGATTTGAAATTGTCTTCTATTTCTAAAGCGACAATTATTGATCCGAAATCTCACTCGAAAAAACAAATATATGCAGATCTTTTGTTGAAACTACGCGAAAAAAAGGGAATGACTCCGGATAAAGCTGCAATATTGGTTGAAGATCCGTTATATCTTGCTTGTCTGATTATTAAAGCGGGAGATGCTGATGGAGAAATTGCCGGTGCAGAAAATACAACGGGTGATGTTCTTCGTCCTGCTCTGCAAATCATAAAAACGGCTCCCGGAATAAGCTGTGTCTCCGGCGCTTTTTTGCTTTTTGTTAAAGACAAGAATTATGGAGAAAACGGGGTTGTTGTGGTAGCTGATTGCGCCGTTATGCCGGATCCTACTGCGCCCGAATTGGCACAGATTGCAGTTTCTACAGCCCAAACAACCCGTAATATTGTTGGGGTTGAACCACGTGTTGCCATGTTGAGTTTTTCAACAAAAGGAAGTGCATCGCATCCAATGGTAGATAAAGTGGTCGAGGCTACGCGTCTCGCCAAAGAAATGGCTCCTGATTTGAAAATAGATGGCGAATTACAAGCCGATGCTGCTTTAGTGCCGATTGTTGGACAGAAGAAAGCTCCCGGTAGTGAAATTGCCGGTCAGGCAAATGTTTTGGTATTCCCAACTCTTGAAGTAGGAAATATTGCGTACAAATTAGTGGAACGTTTGGGTAATGCGATGGCTGTAGGACCTATTCTACAGGGAATGGCTGCTCCGGTAAACGATTTGTCGCGTGGTTGTTCGGCGAATGATATCTATAATATGGTGGCGATTACCGCGAACCAGGCGATCGGGGTGAAAATGAATAAATAAAAAATAAGATAGCGGAATGAAAATATTGGTATTGAACTGTGGTAGCTCGTCTGTCAAATATAAATTATTTGACATGGACAAACAGGAAGTGATGGCTCAAGGAGGTGTTGAAAAACTTGGACTGCCAGGTTCTTTTCTTAAATTTACGTTGCCGGATAATAAAAAAATTGTCCTGGAAAAAGAATTATCGGAACACAATGCGGCAATACAGTTTATTCTCAGTATTTTGACGGATGAGAAATATGGCTGTATCCGGTCGTATAATGAGATAGACGCGGTAGGACACCGTGTCGTGCATGGGGGGGAAGAATTTAGTCGCAGTGTGGAAATTACGGATGAAGTGATTGCTAAGATGGTCGAATGCATCGATTTGGCGCCGCTGCATAATCCGCCGAATCTGAAAGGGATACGTGCAATGAGTACATTAATTCCGGGAATTCGTCAGGTAGGAGTTTTCGATACGGCTTTTCATCAGACGATGCCGGATTATGCGTATATGTATGGACTTCCTTATTCTTTGTATAAGAAATATGGAATACGTCGTTATGGTTTTCACGGGACGAGTCATCGTTATGTTTCGAAAAGGGCCTGTGAAATACTTGGCGTACCGTACGAAAAACAACGGATTATTACTGCACATATTGGAAATGGAGGTTCGATTACGGCAATAAAAGACGGTAAAAGCGTAGATACTTCCATGGGATTGACGCCTGTTGAAGGATTGTTGATGGGGACACGTTGTGGAGATGTAGATGCTGGAGCATTGACTTTCATAATGGATAAAGAAGGGTTGGATACAAAAGGCCTTTCGGATTTAATCAACAAACAAAGCGGTGTGTTCGGACTTTCCGGTATATCATCTGATATGCGTGAGATAGAAACAGCTGTCGCCGAAGGCGATAAAAAGGCAATTCTTGCGTTGCAAGTGTATAATTACCGGATAAAAAAATACATTGGGGCATATGCGGCTGTTTTAGGCGGGGTCGATATCCTTGTCTTTACCGGCGGTGTTGGCGAGAACCAATGGTCTACGCGTAAAGATGTTTGCCGGGACTTGGAATACATGGGTGTTAAGCTCGATGATGCGAAGAACGATGGTATGCGCGGGCTGGAAATGGTGATTAGTGCGCCGGATAGCAAAGTAACGGTCATTGTCGTTCCTACGGATGAAGAGTTTATGATTGCTTCAGACACAAAGGAAATACTAGCCAATAAATAAATACTAATCCTCGCAGTTTACAAAGAAAAGGGTTAGAAATCCCGGGCAGTTCCGACAACGGTTGGAATTGCCCTTTTTAGTCTTCAAACTGTTCGAGCGCTAAGCGTTCTCCGTCCCAGACAACATAAGAGAAAAATTGCATCCAGTCGCCGGTGATTAACAAACGCGAAGTCCGGGTAAGCATTAGGTCCAATAGAATATGTCGGTGCCCGAAGATGAAGAAATTTATATCCGGATGTGTTTTTAAATATTTTTTTGCGAAAAGAACTAAATATTCAGAATCCTCCCCCTGATATTTAATTGCATATTCCTTTTGCAGTCCGTTCTTGCGACTGTTTAACGACCAACCGAGCGCGAAACCGAACGTCCATCTCGGGTGAATGCCGGCAAATAACCATTGGCAAAATTTGTTTCGAAATAAAGCTCTCAAAAATCGGAAACTTCGGCTCCGGAAATCTACTTCATCGCCATGCCCCAAGAAGAAACGTTTACCCAATAAATCTACGGTTAATGTATCCCGGTGTATGGTTGCTCCAAGTTCTTTCGGTAGGTAATCGAACATCCAAATATCGTGGTTACCCGTAAAAAAATGGACATCCACTCCTTCGTCCGACAGTTCTGCTACTTTCCCAAGGAAACGGGTAAATCCTTTTGGCACGACATACTTATATTCATACCAATAATCAAACATGTCGCCCAGAAAATAAATCGCGGCAGCCTCTTGCCGAATCGATTCGAGCCAACGAGTCAGTTTCCGTTCCACGGCTAAAGGGTCCTCGTGGAAGCGTGCTCCCAAATGTGCGTCGGAAGCAAAATAGATTTTTGTCTTCTTTTTTTTCATATTCAAGGAATGGATCAGAGGAAGCCCAATTCTAATTTTGCCTCTTCCGACATCATCTCTTTATCCCATTCCGGTTCGAATACCAGATTTATCTCGACAGATTTTATTCCTTCTACGGATTCTACTTTCATGCGTACGTCTTCTACGATGAAATCGGCTGCCGGACAATTTGGCGCAGTCAACGTCATTTCAATCCGGACATTTTTTTCGTTGTCGACATCTACACTGTAAATTAGTCCGAGGTCATACACATTAACTGGAATTTCCGGATCGTATACGGTTTTGAGCATGGCAACGATCGCCTCTTCCGTTTGGAGAAATTCATTTTCCATATTAAATTCTTTTAGCTACAAATATAGAGTAAATACTTTATATACCATAAACGCAAAAAAAACGGAAAATGTTCAATTTTCGATTCTTCCTTCATCCGCGTAACTGTAATACGTGTTCTCGGCTATGATTATATGGTCGAGCAGACGTATGTCCAGCAATTTTGCGGAAGAAGCAACTCTTTGGGTCATTGCGTCGTCTGCTGTGCTTGGTTTTGTCGAGCCGGATGGATGATTATGACAAAGAATGATCCCTGCGGCTAAATGGAGCACCGCCGATTTCAGGATAATGCGTAAATCAGCCGTTGTTTCGCTGGTTCCTCCCTGGCTGATTCGTATATTCTCAATAACTTTTCCACTTCTGTTTAGTAAAATCATCCATAGTTCCTCGTGGGGTAAGTCACGCAAAAGCGGATAAAATAAACGATAGGCATCCTGGCTGCTATGAATACTATTCCGTATGTTCGGCTCAGCTTCATTTCTTCTTCTTCCCAATTCCAGTGCCGCACATATTGTAACGGCTTTTGCCTCGCCTATGCCCTTAAAATCGGTGATTAATTCTTTAACGGATAGTTTTCCTAAAGCATTCAGATTATTTTTTACGGATCGTAAGATACGGCGAGCAAGTTCCACCGCTGTTTCGTTCTTATTCCCGGAGCTAATAAGAATAGCGATTAATTCTGCGTCACTGAGGCTGCCTGTCCCTTTTTGCAACATTTTTTCTCGTGGGCGGTCTTCTTCCGCCCAATCTTTGATAGATAACGTCTTTTTTTTCATGAATAAAGGTTTGTTTGTGGTAAATGCGAATAGGTTTTCAAGAAAAAAGCTGCCTCCAAAAGATATGAAGACAGCTTAATACCGTTTGTTTTTTTATTCAAAAACCTTTTTATTCGCGGACGCGTCCGATATAAGAGCCGTCTCGTGTATCGATTTCGATTTTTTCTCCTTCATTAATAAATAGCGGGACGCGGACTTCGGCTCCGGTTTCTACTGTTGCCGGTTTGGTGGCGTTGGTGGCGGTGTCACCTTTGACCCCCGGTTCTGTATACGTTATCTGTAATATAACGTGGGCGGGAAGTTCGCAGGTGAGTACCGTATCACTTGCCGTGTGAACCATCGCTTCAACCAAGTCTCCTTCTTTCAGGAATTGTACTCCTTCGATGGTTTCTCCCGGGATGGAGATTTGTTCGAATGTTTCCGGGTGCATGAAGTTATAACCCATCTCGTCTTTGTATAAAAATTGATAAGGGCGACGTTCTATGCGTACTTCTTCAACTTTTACGCCGGAGTTCCACGTCTTGTCGATAACGCGTCCGGTAGATACATTCCTCAGTTTCGTACGAACAAAAGCAGGACCTTTACCCGGTTTTACATGAAGAAATTCGACAATGAAATAATATGTGCCGTCCATGTCGAGACACATGCCATTTCTGAAATCAGCAGTTGTTGCCATAACTATTTTTTAGTTGTGATTTATTATTTATTTTTTGAGATTGCAAAAATAAGACATTCTCTCCAAAGATACAACACGTTATCTGTTTTATGCTGTGTTGTCTCAAGTGAGAGCGGATGTGACGAACATGTAAATCATCATTCCGATAATGTCGTTTGTAATAGTAATAAACGGACCGGTAGCCAAGGCCGGGTCTATTTTCATTTTCGATAACGTGATGGGGACGATCGTGCCAAAAATACTGGCAAAAAGGACTACCGCAAACAAACTCAACGAAACGGAAGCCGTAATGCCACTGTCGCCGAGTATGAAAAAATTATAGAAAAACACGATAAGGCTAATGATGCTGGCGTTGATCAGCGATACAATCAATTCTTTCCCTAATTGAGAAAGGATATTATCGGACTTTAACGTGTTGTTTGCCAATCCTTGTACGACGATGGCCGACGATTGTATGCCGACATTTCCACCTGTCCCACCGATTAGTGGAATAAACAAGGCCATTTTGGGGTTCGATGCGAAATTGCCTTCGAAGCCTCCCAAAATTAACGAATTGCCGAGTCCGCCGATCATGCCGATCAATAGCCATGGCAAGCGGGCTGCCGTTTGCAGAAATACATTATCCGTCGTTTCTACATCTTGAGAAATACCCGATGCCAATTGATAATCCCGTTCGTGTTGTTCGCGGATCTCGTCCATTACGTCATCGATTGTAATACGTCCTACCAACCTGCCGATACTGTCTATTACCGGTAGCGCTACTAAATCGTATTTTTCAATAGCCTGAACCACCTCTTCCACTCGGTCGTCTTCATGCACTGAAATCGGGTCTTTTTTCATGACATGTTTGATTTTCGAGACAGAGGGGTTAGTGATTAACTTTTTCAGGGGCAAAACACCTTTAAGTCGTTCGTCGTCATCCACAACATAGACATAATAAATTTCGTCGACTTCTTCCGCTTGCGTGCGCATCTCGTCGATGCAACGCGGCATACTCCAGTTTTCGTTTACGACGATCATTTCCGTCCCCATCAATCCTCCGGCTGTGTCTTCGTCGTATTTTAACAAGTCTACAATATCGCCGGCTTGTTCCATATCCTGAATGTGTGAAAGGATCTCTTCCTGCCGGTCTTCGTCCAATTCGCGCATCAAATCGACGGCATCGTCGGTTTCCATATTGTCGACAAACTGTTTGGCGATCACTTCGTTGGGCAATTCTTTGAGCAACTTGTGGCGATCGTCGTCGTCCAGTTCCATTAGTACGTCTGCTGCTTTCTCGCCGTCGAGCAACATATACAGGAAAATAGCTTCCTGTAGGTCTACCTCTTTATATAATTCCGCGATATCGGCCGGATGAAGGTCTTTCAACAATTCTTTTGCCTGATCTTCATCTTTTTGTTTAATAATCTCACGAAACTTATCAATATATTCTTTCGTTAATTCAATCATTGGAGTCTGGCTTTATGCCGGAGTCTGCACTTCCGGACGGGTTCTCAGATGATGATCTACTATCTCTGTAAGTTCGACAAACTGTTCGACCGAAAGTTGTTCGGGGCGTTTGTTGAATAGGGGCAAATGGTAGTCCGGATATTCTTTGCCGAGGATAGATTTTATTGAATTACGAAGCGTTTTGCGCCGTTGATTGAATGTGGTCTTAACCACAGTTTTGAAAAGCGTTTCATCACACCCCAGCGAAGTCCGGCTGTTGCGAGTGACACGTATCACCCCGCTTTTGACCTTCGGAGGAGGGTCGAATACCGTTTCACTGACCGTGAAGAGGTATTCAACGTCGTACCAAGCTTGAAGTAAAACACTCAAAATACCGTATGTTTTGCTCCCGGGAGGTGCGGCTAAGCGTTCGGCCACTTCTTTTTGCAACATCCCCGAGCAGCAGGGTATTTTATCTTTATATTCCAATACTTTGAAAAAAATCTGGCTGGAAATATTGTACGGATAATTGCCGATAATGCAGAAATCCGCGGAAAAGAGCTTATTTAGATCCAATTTAAGAAAATCTCCCGTGATAATACGTCCTTCTAATTCCGGGAAATGCTTTTCCAAATAAACGATAGATTCGTTATCTATTTCAACAACAGAAAGATCATGGCCGGAGTCCAACAAAAAACGCGTAAGCACTCCTGTGCCCGGCCCGACCTCCAACACGGGAAGATGCGTATACCCGGATAACGTTCCAGCTATACGTTCTGCGACCTGCATATCTTTCAGGAAATGCTGTCCTAACGCTTTCTTCGGTTTTACTGTCCTCATCCACTTCCTATATTGTAATCTGCTCGTTTTTAATTTTAATGTGTATCTTTGCCGGAGCACAAAAATACAATAAAAAAATTAGTATCCTCATAGTATATGGATTTTAAAAGCATTCTGCGCACAATTGTTAAAGTCTTTATTCCATTGGCTTTCGGTTGCTTGCTTCTCTGGTATTTATATCGTGAGATGGATTTGAGGGAGATTTTGCAAGTTATCCGTAAAGGAGTTCGCTACGATATCATTCTTTTTTCGCTCCTATTTGGTTTAGGAGCGAATATCATACGTTCGTATCGTTGGGGAATCTTGATCGAATCTTTGGGCGAACGATTTAAAATACGGAATATTATTTATGCGGTGCTTGGAAATTATGCGTTGAATTTGGTTCTTCCGCGAGTAGGAGAAGTTTGGCGTTGCGGGGTGATCGCCCGCTACGAAAAAATTTCGTTTACCAAATTATTGGGAACCCTATTTGTCGACCGAATCAGTGACACCATCATGGTTGGTTTGATCACACTGTCTATCTTTTTCTTCAATTTTAAATTTTTTACTAGTTTTTTTGCCCGTAATCCGGCCTTGATAGAAGGCTTCCAGTCTATGTTCAATTCTATTTGGATTTATGTGACGGGTGTTTTATTTATAGCTGCTATCTGGTTCGTATTCAAATATATGAATAATTTTTCTTTGGTGAAGAAAGCTAAGGGAATGTTGTTGAATATTTGGGAAGGGATTAAAAGCCTCTGGCTAATGAAGCGGAAAGGACTGTTTTTATTACAGACTTTATTGATCTGGATTGGATATTTTTGTTATTTTTACATCACGTTTTATGCGTTCGACTTCACGAAAGACTTAGGGGTAAGTGTGGGGTTGATTGCGTTTACGATGAGCAGTATAGGAGTTGCTGTGCCGGTTCAGGGAGGAATAGGCCCGTGGCATTTCATGGTGATCGCCACACTTGTTCTTTTTGGAGTAAAAGAAACGGATGCTGCGGCTTTTGCATTGGTCGTTCATACGGTTCAGACTGTATGGACTGGGTTGTGCGGATTATTCGGCGTGGTGGCATTACCGATCGTAAACAAAGAAAACAAGCCCGTGGCCTGATTAACAAAGAATACGATGCACTCTTGTATTATAAATTAAAAAATATCTTAGCACTATGTCAGCAGAACTTAAGAATCTTTTTCCGAAACACGTCTGGGGTTATTTTTATGACTTGACTCAAATTCCCCGTCCCACGGGCAAAATGGAAGCCGTTACCCGTTATGTTATTCAATTCGGAAAAAGTCTGGGGCTTGAAACCCTGCAGGATGAAGTGGGCAATGTGGTCATTCGCAAACCGGCTACGCCCGGTTGTGAAAATCGTCCGCCCGTGATTCTTCAGGCGCATTTAGACATGGTGCCGCAGAAAAATTTGCATGTAAAACACGATTTCGAAAAAGATCCGATCGACGCGTATATCGATGGCGAGTGGGTTACGGCCCGGGATACAACGTTAGGAGCCGATAATGGAATTGGAGTGGCTTTGGCAATGGCTGTTCTTTCCGACAATTCTTTGAAACACGGAGCTGTTGAGGCTCTGTTTACGGTAGACGAAGAAGTGGGCATGGACGGAGCGTTAGGTTTGAAGCCCGGATTCTTGTGCGGCCGTACGATGATTAATTGCGATTCGGAAGAAGAAGGCGAATTGTTTGTCGGCTGTGCTGGTGGCGCTGATATCAATGTTTCGCTTCAATTTAAAGATGATCCTTATGTGCCGGAAGGCGATATGGGCGTTCGGTTAAGTCTGACAGGCTTGAAGGGGGGACACTCGGGAGTGGATATTCATTTGGGCCGTGCGAATGCGAATAAGTTGATGTTCCGTTTCCTAAAAGAAGCCGTTTGCGATTATGGCGCGCGTTTGGCTTTTATCGAAGGAGGATCGTTGCGTAACGCGATTCCTCGCGAAGCTTTCGCTATTATAACCATTCCGGGCGATAATGCTGAGGCACTATGGGAGTTAGTTGCTGACTATCAGGATATGTACAGAATGGAATATGTTGGTATTGAAGATAAAATCACGTTTACGGCCGAGGAATGGAAGCTTCCCGCTTCGTTGATCCCGGAAGAAATTCAGGACGATCTGATCAATGCTGTAGAAGCTTGTCAGAATGGCGTAATCAGTATGCAGCATGATTTTCCGGGTACCGTAGAATCATCGTCCAACCTGGCATTGGTGAAAATTGGTGAGGGAAAGGTCGATGTGAAGATTTTGGTTCGCAGTTCATCAGAGACACGTAAACAGGCGGTTTGTTCGAGTTTGGAAAGTGTATTTGCCCTGGCTGGGGCGAAAGTGGAACAGGCCAGTGGATATAACGGCTGGCGTCCGAATATCGACTCGCCCGTATTGAAAATAATGAAAGAAACGTATAAACAATTATACGGGAAAGAACCTTCGGTTAAAGTGATGCATGCCGGCTTGGAATGCGGTATTATTCAGGGGATTTATCCGGATATGGATATGATTTCCATCGGCCCGGATTTACAATTTCCACATTCGCCGGACGAACAGGTAAATATTGCTTCCGTTGAAAAAGTCTGGAAATTTATCGTTGCTGCATTGGAGCGAATTTGAGGCATCCCGAAGTGGTTGCAATTTTTTACCCAATCCGTCCTTCGGGATGGATTTTGATTCCAATTTAGCTCCATAGTGGACGTTTTTTGTATGAATATCAAAAAGAAAAATCATACCTATCTTTTTTAAAATTGATAGGTAAGTTTTTTAAAAAAGATCCCGAAGAAATTTTTTTTTCTTCGGGATGAATTTTTTTATTCGTATTTACGTTTGAATTTCAATGTTTAAAATTGGGAATTTCGCATCAGGATGAATTTTCTCCTTTTTTTGTGAGATCGAGACGGAGTGAGTGCGCAGGAAATAACCACTGAGGCCGTTCAAGACAGTATTTTAAAACAAGAAAATATGAGTGTTTCTTCATTTATGCCGCTTAAGAAAGAAGTTGAGTAAGGGATTTCAATAAAGATTTAGATTTTGCTTTTGTTTGTTTGGGGGATGTAGTGTTTGGGGTATTTTTGAAAGGGAATGGATTGTTTTTATTTTGCATTTTAAAATAAGGTCAATTAATTTTGGTATTCATAATCAAACGATATACTAACAGCTTTTGTCCAGATTTTAAAAAAAATGACATAACTTGTGCAAAAAATCACGCGATATGAAACAAATTCTTCTTTTGTATTTTCAATTGTTCTGTGCTTTCGTGAGTGCGCAGGAAATAACCACTGAGGCCGTTCAAGACAGTATTTTAAAACAATTAGCTATTGGCCCTCAGGAAAAAATACACCTGCATACAGATCGGACAATGTATATTCCGGGAGAAAAAATCC
>JAQVZS010000037.1:0-4711 GCA_028708075.1 Massilibacteroides sp. | reverse complement strand
GTGAGTGCGCAGGAAATAACCACTGAGGCCGTTCAAGACAGTATTTTAAAACAATTAGCTATTGGCCCTCAGGAAAAAATACACCTGCATACAGATCGGACAATGTATATTCCGGGAGAAAAAATCCGGTTTAAAGCGTATGTCGTAGATGCTTTTTCACATCAGTCTCCAACGCGCAGTCAATATGTTTATGTTGAGTTGATTAATGCATCAGATCTGCTTGTTCATCGTGTGCTGGTAAGCAAAGATGAAAACGGACTGTTTCATGGTTGTATTTCCCTTTCAGAAAAGTCCCTGGAAGGCGATTATACGCTACGTGCCTATACGCGCTATTTGGAAAATCTTGGCGAAGATTACTTTTTCAAGAAAAATATCAGGATAGGGAAATTAAATAATAATCACGAGTCACAAATTACGAATTACGGAAATAAAGGAAATAAGGAAGAGGATTTTGATGTTTCTTTTTTCCCGGAGGGTGGGAATCTGACGGAAGGCGTAGTTTCCCGAATCGCATTCAAGGCGTTAAACCGGTCGGGTACCTCAGCCTCGGTATCAGGCGAAATAGTGGATAGTGAAGGTGCTTCGATCACTAAAGTTTCAACAATCTTTGCCGGAATGGGATCGTTTGCCTTTATGCCGGAACAAGGTGCAACATACTATCTGAATTGTACAAACAGTACCGGAAAGTCAAAACGATTCAAACTGCCGGCGGCAACAAAAACCAGGTCCCTGGGTGTGAGTTCCGGAAACGGACAGTATCTTATACAGGTAAAGGAATCACCGGGCATAGCAGAATCTCCTCTTTATTTACTGGTTCATTGTAAAGGCGAAATATTCTATTTTGCTCTCTGGAATCATCGTGCCGAATACATTTCAGTTCTAAAGAAACAGTTGCCTGGGGGCGTTATTCAAATTGTATTATTGGATAATGAGATGAATCCGATTAGTGAACGGCTGGTCTTTAATAAAAACGACCTTTCGGAACAGGTTGAATATCATGCCGATAAAAGCCAATACGGAAAGCGGGAAAAAGTCAATGTCACACTACGCAACCCCTTCTCATCGGGAGAGGCAGGAAGTGGACTCTCTCACTTTTCTATAGCGGTAACAGACGATAAGGATATCGCTGTTGATTCTCTTTGTACGATTACGGCAACGCTATTACTTTCGTCAGAATTAAAAGGATATATCGAATCTCCCGGTTATTATTTGCAGAACAACGCAAGTTCGGAATATGCGCTTGATCATTTAATGATGACGCATGGATGGAGAAGATACGAGGTTTGGGAAGCAATAAAAGGAAAATACCGTTTTCCCACGCAGGGCTATGAGTCAGAAAGAGAGATCACGGGGATAATCCGATCCGGTCTTTTTGACAAACCGGTGAAGGGAGAAGTGGAGTATTTCTCCAGTAACGGAATCTATGACGCTACGAAGACAGATGACGAAGGCCGGTTTCGTTTCGGTCTCAACTACCCTGATGGGGTCAAATTATTTATTCAGGCTAAAAATCAAAAAGGAAGTGAAGGGGTGAACCTGATTATCAATCCCGAACAATTTCCTGAATTAAAACATGCTCCCGTTAGTCGATCATTATTTCCTGTCGCATCAACCTCAGGCAGCCGGATCTCGGATTTTATCCATAAGGCCGGGCAGCGTGCTCAATATGATGAAGATATCAGAAATATCAATTTAGAAGAAGTCGTCATAACGGGTAATAAGATTGAGAAAAGAGATGAAGAGAGATTAAAATACGCATTTAATCGGTTTTCTGATAAAACAATATATCGCGACGAAATAAAAAAAAGAGGAGTTAGAGAGTTATCAGATCTTCTTGGAATAGGTGGTGGTATTTTTTTTCGTCCGAGTGGTTCAATACATAAGACTACAGGTCTTCCTCGCGTATTGGTCGATGGGACTCCTATATATTGGGAAATATTAGACCCAAGGAAGCCTTTGAGTGGAATTGATGTGAATATTGACGAAGTGGAAAGTATCGATGTTTTTAAAGGAATAGGTGCCGCTGTGTTTGGTAGTCAAGGAGCCAATGGTGTGATCAGTATTACGACAAAAAGCGGGAGCAGTGATACTTACGAAGAAAAAGCCAAAACAAATACGACTTCAGTTACTCCCTTAGGCTATCAAAGCCCTGTCGAATTTTACGCCCCCAAATACGATACACGGGAACAGAAATATAAGGATATTCCTGACTATCGTACAACGATTTATTGGAAGCCGGATCTTGTTGTCGCAGACGAAGGACAGGCTTCTTTCGAATTCTACACCGCTGACTTTTCAACCACCTATTCTGTCGTTATCGAGGGATTAACGGCAGATGGGGAAATCATAAGACAAGTAGAGAAAATTGTTGTGAGCGATGATAAAACCCTTCCAAAATAATTATAGAAAATATAGATGTCAAAATAATTCCCCTACTACCGCCAATTAGACGCCATGGACTGTGGCCCCACTTGTCTTCGTATGATTGCGAAGCATTACGGGCGCAGCTATACCTTGCAGTCTCTTCGCGAGCGTTCGTTCATCACACGCGAAGGTGTTTCTATGTTAGGAATTAGTGACGCGGCGGAATCAATTGGATTTCGTACTTCGGGAGTGCGTATTACAACAGAACAATTAAAGAAAGAGGCTGTTTTGCCTTGCATCCTGCACTGGAATCAAAGTCATTTCGTGGTATTATATAAGATAAAAGGGGATAAATTCTATATTGCTGATCCTGCTTCTAAGAAGGTTGTTTTTAACGAGGATGAATTCAAGAGTTGCTGGCTGAGTACGAAGTCAGACGGAATAGATACGGGAACGGCTTTGCTCCTTGAGCCGGGACCGGAGTTTTATGACCGGGAAGATGAAAAGGATGCGAGGATTCGGAATCTTGGTTTTTTTTTCCGCTATATCCGTCCGTATAGGAAGGAACTGCTGCAACTGATTCTTGGCATGGTTACCGCCAGTATTGTTTATTTCAACTGAAAAAGTATGCCATTTTTGATAAAAAAACAATACTCTACTGATCTGATCGGGGGATATCTCTCGGCCAGATCAGTAGAGTACTGGCGAACGATCAACAATAATATCAACAAAGGTTTATTTCTAAATTTAAATCAAACGATTTATAGATTCCCAATAAGATTTTGTTTGAATTTTCTTATATAGAAGAAATTATATGTTGTTATATTTATGCACGAATAACTGGATGCATATTCTGGTGATATCCGGCTAGACAGCCTATTATTTCAACAACATAATCCTTTTTACAAGAATTTATGTATATCAATGCTTTATAATGATTGTCTGTTTTTCTGATTCATTACCACTTTTATCATCAATTATTAGATAATAATAACCATCTGGTAAATTAGTCACATCCATCCTAACCTGTTGTTTGTCGGAGACCTTAGTCCTTTTCACCGTACTACCCATTAAATTATATAAATAAATATCATACGATGTTTTCGAAATATTGTTTTGTTTTATAGATTGGATATCCTTTTCAGTTAATGACGCTAAATCAATAATCAATACATTTGACACTGGGTTTGGGTATACCTTATATGAGGAGGAATAGCTTTCTGGATTATAAACATTACAACCAGTAACAAAATACTCTCCCGTTCCATTAGCGTTTGTTGCTCTCACAACTAATTGGTAGCTACCCACATCATAAAATGCAATTGTTAGTTCTGATGTATTTGTTCCATAAAGATTATTTCTACCTTGAGGATTGAGTATCCATTCAAATTGCGTTGGTGATGAATTATTATCATATACTGCCTTATAGTCAGCATACTGCCCATTAGGGACTCGTCTTTCTCCTAGGACATCTGTTATTACAGGTTTTCCAGCCCAAACAGGAGAGATATCCGTTACGTATCCATTAAAATGGGCACGTACCCATCCTGCAGCATTTGTGGATGACTTAAAAACAGCTGATGTGTTTGTCTTATTTACCAATTGTAAATTATCACTATAAGTCCATTGTGTAGGTGTTCGAAACGTTCCTGCATTGAAAATAGTTATATTAGTTCCTGTCGCAGAAATTAATTTATTACCAGAAATATTCACATTTCTAGTATAATATTGGCGATTATTCATGTTTATATAAGGTCCATAATTGGGCGCATGTCTCATTAAAGGATAGGCTCCCCATTTAGAATCATATTTTCCTCCTTCAACTGATCTAATTGCCGAATGATCCCCACTAGGGTAGAAAATCTTTTGTGCAACACTTTCTGTACAGCTTTTATAACTGTTGTCATTCCAATAGTTAGATATACTTTGACCATTTTCAGTTTGATTTACCCAGCAGTTAATTGTTCCACCCGTAGTTAAATTCCAAGCATAACTATGACAGTTATACTTTCTTGATGATGGAGCTAAAATTGTAGCCTCCGGATACATTGTCCGGGCTTCTTCAGTATAAGATGCTATTTCTGCAGATGTAAATTCTTCTCTATAGGCACCATAAACAACGCTTCCCCTCGGAGTATATAATTCGATAAAACCTTGAGCATTGCATATATCTATACTAACAAATAAACAGATTAAAAGTATATATATTGATTTCATAAGATTAATTATTTAATAAATTCTACACCACATGTTATTATATTTTCAAACATTGGAATAGTTTCCTCATAATACCAGCCTATTCTTCTGTCAAAAAAAGAAGTTTCAAGAAATATTTTTAGATTTTCAT
>JAQVZS010000036.1 GCA_028708075.1 Massilibacteroides sp. | reverse complement strand
AAGAATCTCGCAAAGATAGGCAAAATTCAGAAGAATAGAGTAAGTGTTTGGTAATTAGAGACGTTCAGCGTTGTTCCGCTATATTCTTCTCATAGGCGAAATGGAAGAATATAGAGTAGTTAAGCGGAAGATTTGCTACCTAAATACTGCCTTTTTAATTAGTCGGATTGGGTAGAAGAAACAGCCTGAACAAAGATAATCACCTCAAAGAACGCTTGTTTTTCTTAAAACGTCTTTCAAAAATAACCCTTTTTTCGCATTAATGGCAGAAAGATGGGTTTTTTATACAAAATTGGAGTTTGCTTCCTACTGGCTCTATATTTTATATGACTGAAAATAATTCTGTTACAAGTAATTTTACACTTAATAAACGGAGTTATGACAAAGGAAGTAAAGGTGTCATTCTACCTGAAAAGGAATGAAACAAAAAAAGACGGTAAAAGCCCTGTAATGGCAAGGCTTTCAATCGGAAAATTCTCCGAGACCATCTTTAGTGCAAAAATGACCGTTCCGGCAGACCTGTGGGCATCCGGTCGCGCCACAGGTAAAAGCCATACAGCGAACGAGATTAACCGACAGTTAGATGAAATCAGGGCATCCGCCCTGTCGTATTATCGTGAACTGTCTGCGGTAAGAGAGAATGTAACAGCCGAAGATGTGAAAAACCTTCTGTTGGGTATGGCATCCGGGCAGGAAACTCTATTATCCTATTTTCGCACCCATAACGAAAATTTCGATAAACGCATCGGTGTAAACCGGAAAGACGGCTCAGCCAAATCCTATTGGTATGCTTTAGGACACCTTACAAAGTTTCTGAAAGCAAAATACAAACTTTCGGATATTCCATTTTCGGCATTGGACAGGTCGTTTATTGACAAATACGACCTCTATTTAAAGATTGATTGCCGACTTGCGCCGGGTACGATAGTATTGCTTACTACTCGATTGGGTACTATTATCGGGGATGCCATAACCGAAGGGATCATAACCAAAAATCCTTTTGCCGTTTATGAACCCGAACGTCCTGAGCGGCAGCAAAAATATCTTACCCGCAAGGAATTGAACAAGCTGATGACAACGCAGTTTACCAAGCCGAAGCATTATCTTATCCGTGATTTATTCCTCTTTTCATGTTATACCGGAATCCCATACTGCGATATGTGCAAATTATCGGATAAGGATATTTTCATTGCCGAAGATAATGTAGTTTGGATAAAAACATTCCGTGAGAAAACCGGAATAGACTACGAAATCCCCCTGCTCGAACTTCCTCTGCAAATTATTGAACGCTACAAAGGAACAGCATCCGGCGGACGGCTATTACCGATGTATCCCAATGGGGAATTGAACAGGGAAATAAAAAATATCGCCCGTATTTGCGGTGTTACCCGGCGGCTGACCTGGCATTGCGGACGCCATACCTATGCTACCGAAATTACGCTCTCACAAGGCGTTCCCATCGAAACAGTAAGCCGTATGCTCGGACACAGCCAAATTTCAACGACACAGATTTATGCGAAAATTACCAACGACAAGATTGATGAGGACATGAAAGCGTTGGAAAAACGTATCGCCGGAAAATTCAAATTTGCTATTTAATAACTTTAAAGTATTTCGATCATGAATACAGGAAAGAATGAAAACAAGAAAGAAAAAAGACGCAGTACATTTGCGATTTTATTCTACATCAACCGTACTAAAATTCGCAAAGACGGCATGTGCCAGCTATTGTGTAATATAAGCATTGATGCCGAATCCGAACAGGTAGGAACGAAAGTATCTGTCGATCCGTCCTTGTGGGATTCGACACAAGGAAGGGCAGCAGGGCGCAGCCGTAACGCACACCAAGTAAACAGGGCTATTGACCAGCTTACGGAGCGCATTAAAAACCATCATAAGGAAATAAAGGAAAGTTTGGGGTTTGTTACGGCAGAACTTGTTAAAAACGCCTTGAAAGGTGTTGCACAAAAACCGCTTACACTTATGAAGCTCTTTAAGGAACATAATGACGAGTTTGAAAAACGTATTGGAGTGGATCGTAAGAAAGAAGCACATGACCAATATGTAGTATCTTACAATCACCTTTTGGCATTTCTAAGTAAAAAGTATGATACTGATGATGTAACGCTTCGTAGCCTTAATCTTCATTTTTACGAAAGCTACGACCTCTTTTTAAGAACAGACAGGGGATTACAGCAAAAAACGGTACATCAACATTTATATACTCTCAAAAAGATAACCAAGCGGGCATTCAATCAGGGAACGCTCCGACGTGACCCCTATATGAAATTGTTTCCCGAATTGCCACCCCTAAAGAGCCGTCATCTGAAACTGGAAGATTTGGAAAAACTGATGCAGTGCAAACTAGACAGACCCAATTTACGCCGTGCCCGTGACCTGTTTGTTTTTTCTACGTTCACCGGATTGTGCCATGCCGACCTTACAAGGTTGTCCGACGAGCACATAGAACAAGCCTCAGACGGTAGTCTTTGGATTCATATTAAAAGGCAGAAAACCGGGACGGATTCTAATGTTCGCTTACTTGAAATACCATTGAAAATTATGAATAAATACCATTCGGAGAAAACTGGCAAACATATATTTCATGTTTACGGACGTGGTTATATGGGAAAACTTTTGAAAGAAATCGCTAAGATTTGCGGCATCGGACATATTTCATTCCATCGAGCACGCCATAATTTCGGAACGCATATTACGCTCTCACAAGGCGTTCCCATTGAAACCGTGAGCCGGATGATGGGGCATAAAAATATCACCACTACGCAGATATACGCTAAAGTAACCGACAAAAAAGTAGATGAGGATATGAAACGGCTAAGATCACGGACGGCATCAAAATTGAATAAAGTTACTTTGTATGAAGATGAATCGCTCCGGGCAGCTATCCGTTATCCCGAAAAAAGGAGAAAAGGCAAAAATGTTCAACCCTCAAACAATCAATAAAATGAATACTACATCAATAACAATAGAAAAAGGATGGGTAAGTATCCGTCCGGTGGCGGGTAGCGTTTGGCTTACCCAGCATGAAATCGCAGACCTTTTCGGAGTTTTTATTTCAGCAATAGGCAGTAATATTCGTTCTATACTGAAAAGCGAGATATTACAGGAAGATGCAGTTTGCCGCCGTAGAGATAACGGCAACGGCAGTATATTGACACTCTATAATCTGGAAATGATAACGGCTTTGGCTTTTCGGCTCAAATCCCAGCAGGCACAATATTTCCGTGAGTGGATTATTAAGCAAGTATTAAATCCTGTAATACTCTGGAAAATTCCCGGCATGAATGCCATGCTGAATTGATTGTGATATACCGAAAACAAGAAACGACCCTCTATGTGCGATGGGTCGTTTCTCGTTTAGAGCAATTCTTCCTGTTCAATGTTCTGTCGTCGGGAATCTTCCAAAAATTGTTGTACCTCACTCTCTTTATAGAGAATTTTGCCACAAATCAGATAATAGGGAATAATCCCCGCCGAACGATATTCCTGTAATGTCCGGCGGCTTACCCTGAGCCGTTCCGAAAGCTCCCGGTCTGTAACGAATCGTTGTCCGTTGAAAGAACGACGGGAAGGAACTTCCAGTTTATCAATCAGGCCACTTGCTTTTTCCAACCGTCGAAAAAGGTCTATCACGCGCGGATCGCTTTTTTCTATTAAATTATTCATAGCCTATATTTTTTCGGCTGATGCGCCGAAGATTGCAATAGTTTTTGGACATCTTCCGGCCTATAATGTATCTTATGCTCTATACGGCTATAAGGTAACAGCCCTTTTTCCCGATAGCTTTGCAGGGTACGTTTGGTTATATCTAAAATTTCGCAAACGTCCTGATTGTCTAACCATTTTTTCAGACCTAAATCTTCCTGACGGCGGTATAATCTTTCCGCCTTTTCCTCAATATCTTCTACACAATGCGTTAAGGTGTCGAAGACTTTTATATTCATGCTAATTATCTCCATATTACTATGTTTTGTATTCCCGGAGAAACAAAAATAGATATTCCAATTCATCTATTTAACGCTCTATTTTTCTATGGCATAGAGTGGCTACCAACTAAATCAGACTGGCAGCCAAGACAAGTCAAGCGCCTATAAATTCGGCGGTTGCAGTGATTGTTTTTTATAATAACCAATCACTGATATAGTTTTTTCTACCGTTCTCCCGACATAACGTCTTCCTCATTTTATGTATGCCTGGCAAGAGCCGGTATTAATCTGATGGTTCCGTTGTCAGAAGCAAAGGTATTTCCGGCGTTCACGCCCCCGCAAGATCGCTTTGCGCCCTCCGGGCTTTGCAAACAATCTTCCGACATCTTTCAGACGTGGCGTATTCTTTTCAAAAATCTGGACGTGTGCTAACGCCTACCTTTTTTTAGCTCCTGAAACAGAACTCATCATACCGGCTCCGTTACGGCATAAAAAAAAAGTCAGACGTTATGAGAACAATAGAAAAAACAAATAAGAAAACAGAATCTATCAACCTTCCATTTAGCATAAAATTGGTGGTAAAGATAGTAGCGACCGCAGTAGGTTTCTTTGTGTGGGGCATCGACTTTATTTGGGTGGTTTTGGGCATGGTTTTCTGTTGGAATATTCTAAAGGGTATCGCATCCTGCCTTCTCTCTCTTTTCGCTCTGATTGGCTTTATATGGTTCATTTTTACTCACATTTTTTAATCCCGACAGTTATGAGCAAAGTATTTTTATTAGGAGCAAACAAAGAGATAGACAGAGCCAAACAAGTGGTAGAAGTCAATCAGGTAATCCAAATGGAGGGTTACAGCTATGACAGGTATGTAGTATATGAAATCCGCAAAAACGATTGGGGTATCGCATACAAGTTGATTAACCTACGGACAAAGGAGTTTTATACTGCCGACATAATCAGACCATTGAAAGAAAAATTCGGTATCGGTTACTACTATGACAGCGAGAACCCTGAATTTATGGACGGTTTTGAAGTGGCAATACTTCTTCAACAGGCACACGGGAAGAAAAAAGCCGAAGAAGAGAAAGCTGAACAGGAAAAAATCAGAGTAGAACAGGTTAGGGAAATCGGGCGCAAACGGTTTACCGAGATATTCCCCGAAGATGCACAGGCGGTTATCGTAGCACGGTTAAGGCAAAACGAGAGTGACAGCCAAACCGATTACTTCGCGCACAGTACACAGCGGACGGTTATCATTGGTTTTTCAGAGCACAAAAGGGACATCTTCTCCGAAATGCGTAAACACGCATCCAACTTTGAGGAAACAGCCTATTTAGCCGAGCCTAACGAAGATTACGAACACCGTGAGAAATACAGCATGGGCGACGGCTACTATTTAGGAGAAAGCAAGTACAGCGGTTGGATAATCGAAAAAGTGCCTGTATATAACCGAAATCGCACAATAGAGGACTTTGCCTATACCGCAGGGAACGAAGACAATATACACCTCAAAAAGATCGACACAACACCACCAAGCGATAACAGCGGAACAGGCAAGAACGCTTGCACATTGGTCGAGTATTCAGCCAAAGCAGTAGCGGTATTTGGAGAAACTAGAGCCATAAAAGACGAACTCAAAGCAATGGGTGGGCGGTTTAACAGCCATCTGACATTCAACGGAAAGAGGTTAGCAGGTTGGATTTTTCCGAAATCTCAAGAACAACGCTTAGCCTATTATTTCGGATTAGATTAAGTATTCACACGGGGCGGAGCAATTCGCCCCACAAATCCAAAAACGATGAAAACAGAAAATAAAGCAACCGATTATTTCAAAATAACGATACAGAGTTATTTGGAACAGAGAGCGCAGCCCGATGAACTCTTTGCCCCCGTCTATGCCAAGCCAAACAAGAACATAGATGATTGTATAACCTACATTCTCAACTATGTGCAACAAAGCGGAATATGTGGATTTGCAGACGATGAAATCTACTCCCTTGCCCTGCATTACTACGATGAGGACAGTATCGAGGTCGGCAAGCCAATCAACTGTAATGTAGTGGTAAACCACGCCATTATTCTGACTGATGAAGAAAAGGCACAGGCACGGCAGAAAGCCATTCAGAAAGTACAGGATGAAGCCTATGCCAAAATGAAACAGGGTAACGCCAAGCCGAAAGCCAAGCAACCCGAAGTCAATAATATACCCAACCTATTCAATTTTTGAGCCATGAAACCGCAGAATAAATTCCAAAAACAAGTAGTAGAAGCGAGTAAAACCCTGCCTAAACTCACGAAAGAGCAAATTCAATGGGGTTATGAAAACGGAATCGACCATATCGGGCGCAGAACTGATAAAGGAGTAATAACCTGTACTAAATGCGATCATTCGTGGCAGGGATCAGGATATTTGGTTGCTACCCTAACGGAATGCAAATGTCCGAACTGTAACACCAAACTAACGGTAGAAACCACCAAGAAACGAACATTCAACGCTCGTTACTACATGACGGTAGTAACCGCCTATGCAGGTTATCAGGTATTGCGCTCTGTGATGCTATTCTGTTCGGTCAAGGTCGGAGAAACGCCCAAATACGATTATTCGGAGGTCATGCAACGGTGGATTGCACCCAATGGTAAACATTGCACATTCGCAAAACTCCGTCAGACAATGGGTACTTGCTACTATGATGCGTGGATATTCCATACCGATTTAGAACTGCGCCACGAGAACAGCAATAACAAGTTTTACATAAATGTATATGACAAAATATTTACAGGCGTGGTTTATCCCCGAATGAAACTAATCCCCGAACTGAAAAGAACAGGCTACAAAAAGGGATTATACGGACAAAAGCCGTTAGACCTGTTCCGTACCCTATTGACTGATAGCCGAGCCGAAACGCTTATGAAGACAGGATACACCAAGCTATTAAAACGCATCATGGACAGCGGTTGGAAGAATATCGACAAGTATTGGCAATCCGTCCGCATCTGCATCCGAAACGGCTACAAAATCAACGATGCAACGCTTTGGTGCGATTATATAGATAATCTCCGATTCTTCGGCAAAGACCTCTATAATGCCAAATATGTATGCCCGACAGACCTCAAAGCCGAGCATGACCGATATATGCTGAAGAAAGCCAAAGCTGATGCACAAGCGGAATTGGAAAAGCAACTTGAAAAAGAAGCCGAATTTAGAGCGATTAAAGCCAAGTTTTTCGGACTTATATTTTCCGATGGGCGTATCAGTGTCTGTGTACTTGAAAGCGTACAGGAAATAGTAGCAGAGGGACAAGCGATGCACCATTGTGTAGGTAGTTATTCGACCAAAGAAGACTCCCTTATCCTTTCGGCAACCATTGACGGCAAACGCATTGAAACCATAGAGGTATCTATTTCCAAACTGAAAGTTATCCAATGCAGGGGATTATGCAACAAGAATAGCGAACACCATAATCAGATACTTTCACTTGTAAATAACAATATGCCACTCATAGAACAACGATTGGCAGCATAAACTATAAACATCAAAGAAATGAAAACAAAAGAAGTAAGCGAAGAATTAATTGGCAAGTATTGTCATATTTCAGGCGATTTAGAAAATGGATATTTTGACGGGAAACCCTATATCTGCCACGAAAATATCACAAGAGTCATCACTCGCATAACTGATACTCATATCATTTGCGAATGCGATAGAAGATTCTTGAAAAACCAAAATTTAGAAATTGTAGAACGATAATAAAATAGGGCGGAGTAGTCCGTCCACAAATCAACACAAAAAATGAAAACAAATTCAATTAACAAAAACGGTTGCTCAGTATGCGAGCAGGGCAAAGAGAACTACACAACTTTTATCGCAGGAGCATTCAGAGGAACGGAATACTACCAATATGACTACCGCCACACGGACGGAGAACTGTTTTCAACAGTAGCCAAATCATTGGAACAATGCCGGAAAGAGCGAGACAAATGGCTTTCTAAAAAATAGTACCAGGACGGGCGGATTTTCCGCCCGTTACTTTTTCCATGACTTTGCAAAATGGCTGGGAGAAAAAGTAACAAAAAGCCGATGAGAAACTAAACATTCAATATATCTCTAATCTTTAAATTATTTTTAAATGGTTCCATTTAATTTTTCCCAAATTCGTTTATAATCCTCTCCTGATAATCTTGAACCAACAGGCTTAACATTGTTCCAAGTTTCGTTTGATTGTTGAGAAAGCCAATTGTTTACAGTATCGCTGGATTGGTTAAATATTTCCCCATTTACAGAAGCATTGTATAGCTCCCCTAAACGGTTAGCAATACTTCTTGGTACATTATTTTTTCTCATAAGTACACCCTCATCTGTGTTTACACCGTAATGCAAATAGGCAGGAAGATTTGCCATTTTTTTCTTTTCAATGTCTGATAACTTTTCCCAATCAACACCACTCGTTGGCATTTTTTGCAATGCGGCAAGTCCCCAAGTAGCTGAATTTGCCACAATTTTATATAGTGCTTTTGTGGCTTTTTGAATAGCTGTCGTGATTTCTACATCCGGATACATTCTTGATGCTATACTGGATAAGTTTCTACCATTTACCCAGTCAATAATTAATCTGGCAATACTGGAGCGGTCTAATGGCTGACCACCTTCGTTTAAATCCTGAATTGATTTTTTTATCTCATAAGTATTCAGCATTATTCCCACAAGGTTTTGCATTGTTTGGTTGTTTTCAGAAAACAGCTGATTCCGTTGCCAATCCTGTGGGCTAATATTAGAAGAAGCCAACCTACCTATCATCTGACGAACAGAAACAGAAGAAAACCCTGTTTCGTCTGCTCTTTTTGCATCCGCTAATGACAAAGTGCTTACATATCTTCGCAAATTATCTCGTAAAAAGTTTTTCTTCTCACCAGAAAGCTGATTATAACCAAATGTAGCTTGCAACTTTAGTTCAAGTTGTGCGAGAAAAGCATCTTGTTGTTGAGTTTGTCTTCTTAAATGCGATATATATTGTAATATAGCTGACCAACGTTCATCTACAAAAAGCCATCGTTCAAAATCTTCTTCTGCGTGACGTAAGGCGTTATCGATAGCATTGACTAACTGGGAATGCAAATCATCAGAAGCTTTTCTGACATAATTTCCAACTTCTAAAAGGTCTGCTTGATTTTTTACTGCAATTCCTACCCACCCCATACTATCCTGTCCAGCACGTCCAACTCTTCCTGCTAAATTCCAAAAGTCGCGTACGGGCATTGCACCCGAATAAGGGTAATTATATGCACCCATTATGACTGCTGAAACTGGAAAGTTGATACCTTGTGCTATGGTCGTTGTAGCTACTAAAACTTGAAGTTTCTCATTTGACATCAAATCTTCAATCAGAAAACGGGCTTCATCAGGAAGAGCTGAACTATGTACAGCAATTCTCCTTCTTAAATATTTGCTCAATGGAAATTCTTCTCCCAATTCACTCTGAACAAGTTTAATGACCAGTTCGACATCTTCATCGGTTTCTATGTCATTTCCTACACTTTCATATAGACTTTCAGCAATCTTATATGTTTCATTTGGATTTGAAGCAAGTACTATTATTGGTGACTCCAAGCTCAAAATATCAGACGCAACCGAAGAAGCCATTTTAACTTTTGAACCCCTCGCCTGAGAAGCTGTTTGGTCGGCTTCCTGAACAGTACTTAAAGGTATTACACTACCTATGTCATAGGTTCCTTTATCTGTATGAAGTGTTCGTAAGGTATAGTCATAGTTTCTTGCTCGTCCATTAATTTCTATAGCTCCTACAATCCTTTCGTTTGGTTGCCACCAATCCAATTCTAAGTTGATTACATTTCCTCTATCACCTGCAAGCCATCTCGAAACATCTTCTGAATTGGAAATGTCCGGTGTCATCAATAAGAAGTTGGCTTCTTCGCAATCATTTTTAATAGTAGAAAGTAAAAACTCCAGATTTAAACCCCTTGACGACTCTTCAATATTATGAGCCTCATCAACTACTGTAAGAACCAACGGTCGTTCAGTTGTTGCGCCAAGACCTTGACGTACAAGTAAGTTCATCTTTTCATAAGTGGTTATAAGAATATCAAAATCTGTATGATTACCATTCTCTTCCACTAAATGTTGTTCAAAACCATCCAAGTCAATCGCTCCGCTTGCTCTTTCTATTCTTATCCCGATATTGGATAAATCTTTCTTTAACTGTATATAAACCTGATTTACTAAAGCTTTGGAAGGAACTATGTAAGCTACCCAACCACCTCGTTCCCTAAACTGATTGAGAGCCTGTAATATTCTATATTCAGCGATTAATGTTTTACCACTGGATGTGGGTAAATTGACCACGACAGCTCTGTGTGCAGGATTCAGTAATTCGCCTTCAATGATAGACTCCCTCTGCGGATATAGCAACTCAAACAATCCTTTTTCTTCCCTATGAGATACAAACTGGTTGAACCGAGTTACCCAATTATTGATTCCCCTTGTGGTGTGCCAAATGGTATTCCGTATCATTTTTACCGCAAAAGCTTCAAAAAATTGATATAATAATCTGAGGCTTATGTTCCCTGATTTCTGAGCATATTCTGATGCTATTCCTATGTGATACTGTAATTCGTTTTCCGGCTCTAATGGTCGTCCTTCCATTAAATAATTACCCAGAATATCAACACCTTTTGCAAAATGGTATAATGAAACCAACTCTGCCGCTCCATAAGGACGACTTTCTTCATTTACCTGATTCAGAAACGTGTTCTCAAAATCATTTTGTTCCTGTCTGAGCTGATTTATCAATGCTACTGACTGACTAATCTCCTGCCAGTTTTCTTTTTTAATGAGGTGAATAATAGCTTTAAATGAAATGGAAAGAATACGTTGATTCCACGTTTCACCAATTTGAATAGAATCAAAATCTTCGTTATGGTTTTTTAGATATTGTTTTACGAAATGCCAATGTTCTCCCAAATAACCTAACGCTATTAATTTGAGTTGTTCATAAATTACCAATTCGCTATCCCATTGAATAGGTAGTTGACTGGCAATATCAAAATAGGTAGAGCATAGAGCTTTAAATACGACTTGCTCTCTATTGTCCCAAAATTCTATTATCTTAAGTTCGCAGAGCTCTTTGGCTTTTTGAAGTTGTTCAATTTCTTCTATAGAAAGTTGTACGCTATCAAAACGAGCAGACAATTTTGCTTTTTGAATAAGCATACCAACTCCTTCAAGCATATCAGGATAGGCTTGCTCCAAATAATTGTATTTTATTTGTATGCTCATTCTACCGGTTCATTTATTATCGCTTGCCATTCCTCTTTTTGCATAGGAAGATACAATGCTAAAAGTTTTATTCCATTAGGCTCTAATATATGCTGGGACAATCTATTGTAACTTACTGAAACGTCTCTGTGGTCGTGAGCAACATCACGCACCAAAACACCTATCAATTGAAATTGACAATTATTAGAATAATAAGCTCTAAAACTTGCATTATAATCCGCTTTAAAAGGATGTCCTTCAGGATAATGCCTCACCTTACTTTGAAGATAAGCTATGAGTATTTGTCTTTTTGCCCTGTCATCATACAGATCCCTAAGTTGTTTTTCAATACCGTCCGAACTTGTCATTACTTGTGGTGGTCTATTGGCTGTTTCTGAAGAAGTTTTGACCTCTCCAAACAAAAATAACACTTGTCCATCCACTTCTATAAAACCTACCAAATCAGCACCTGTTTTATTCCCTTTAGGATTTCTGGCATCCCTGTTCTCATTCCAATGAAACCGACACACAAATGCTTCTTCCAATATAACTTCAGCATAAGCTTCACCTACCCGAAATTGCTGTAACTCCAGTTGTTCATTTTCCAATACCTGAATATCTGCAATAAGCTCTTGGCTTGCATTAAAGCCTGTTTCTTCTTGTAAAGCTCTTAATGTATCTAATGTGTTTTGCCTTTCTTCACGGTCTAATAAATTATCCTTTACAGCACCTTGCAAATGAGCACGGCATTGCTGTTCATCCACAGCAATGCCATGGTATGAACGATAATCGTTATCAATATATCTGTAAAGAATATTCATTTCTGATAATTTATCGACCACAAAAATACTAAATCCCGGCGAATTGGCTATGTTTTTATTCTTAAACCTTAGTTTAAAAGTAAAGAAAGCTCTACAGAAATAGAGAAACTGCTTATCAGATGTTTTTCAATAAGTTATCAGCTATCGTCTATCCAGTTCTATTCCTTTCCGGATGCCAGTATTTTCTCCAATCCATCCCAAATATTCCCGGCAACATCCTGTGCAGTAGTAGGCTTTTGAGATTTCACCTCTTTATTGTTGTTGTAGGTGTTTATGTGCGTTTCAATCCCGTCTGTCGTGGAAAATATATAGAGTTCGCCACATTGCAATAGCACCTCAAAACGAGCTTTAAAAGGCGATATGGAAGTTATATGCTCAAAGAGTATAACCGTCGTTTCTGTATCATCAGACAAATCGGATTCAGGTACTCCGGCAGAAGGATGAACGCTCGGAAATTCAAAGCGATCATCTTTAACCTCAATGTTATGCAACTTAATGATAGGTTGCAATAAATTTGCTACGTCTGAGCGGGCAAGTCCGCTGTGATTTTTTTCTGAAATTTCTTTTTGTGTGTCCATACCTTTAAATCATTAAACGAAAACAGGCGCAAGAATTACAAACATACCGGCTTTAGAGGCACAGCCAAGCGCCCGTCCACTGATAGTTCTGCAACCTTACGCCCTTTCGATATATGATTTTGCACATATACACAATCAGGCAGAAAGAGAAACTATCATATTCGGGTGGACTTCTGTAAATTGGCTGTTTTCTAAAGCCCCTTATATGTTGTTCTTTTCTACACTTGACACATTGGATTTTATATCCCAATGGTCGTTCTGCAAAGATACACAATTATTCCGAGTTCCATATATTTCATTGACTTTGTGTGTTATCCGGCTAGCCCATCAGCGTATCTATAGCTTTCTTGGAATCAAAGGATTTAGTTTCTCATACAGGACGTAGCACCATCCCATTGGATTCAGGAATCGTTCCCCTTTCCTTACTTCGTAATGAAGGTGGCTGCCTGTTGCTATTCCCGTATTGCCTACATACGCAATCTGTTGGATTATATCTACCGAATCTCCTACATTTACGATTATTCTGCTTAAATGTGCATAGAACGAGCGGAAACCGCCTGCGTGCTGAATCTCTATAAAGTTTCCATACCCTGAACAATAACCTTTGCGGGTTACGATACCGTTTCCGGTGGCATACACAGGTGAACCTTTAGTTTTTGGAATATCAATTCCCGTATGAAATTTCCTTATCCTATAAATGGGGTGATAACGCATCCCAAACCCCGATGAGATACGCTCTGGTTCTTTAATTGGGAAGATGACGGGATAGTCGCATAATTCGTCAATCGACATTTGCAAAGAATCTGCTATCCGGCAGAACTCATTTATAGAATAGACGGGTTTCATACATTTTTCTATTTCCGTTTTTCTGTTTAGAGAATTAAACACTTGTCCCGATGCAGGTAAATACAGTAAAGCGGTAAGAAACGCTATTAGATATTTCATAGTCAATCTGTAATTTAAAGTAAGTACCCGAATTGCTCCGGGTACTTTACTTGTTTTATTTTGTCGGACTATTCTTCCTCCGGTTCATCATCCCCCTTGGCATTCTGCCAACTGAATGTTTTTTGAACCACCTGCCCGAATGAATCTTCGATATACACGTCAATAACCTGCTGATCCGTACTTTGTGAGGTATAATAAAGCCGGAAAGTCGTTCTGTCCAATGGATACAGGTCATTCGGCAGAAATATCGTACCGTCATCCAGCCTTAACTCTCCTTTTCCATCAGGTTGGAAATAACGAATTTTGAATGCCGTTTCGCTGTAATTACCTTCCCTGATTATCTGACATCTTATTTCAACAGTTTCACCTTCGGTAATCCGTTTCTGAACGGGCATCGTTTCCAAATCGAAGCTATACACCTGTTTTACGTCTAATTTGCTATCACAGGCGACAAACATCAATACGATGGCTGCCAGCCATGCCGTGAGCGCAAGCGCCCTTTTGAATGTTATCTTTTTCATTATGTTTGCTATTAATTAATCATGAATTTTAGTCCGATACCGAACTGTGTATGGAAGTGTCCGCTCGATGTCCCCCAGAGTATGCGCTCACGCCCTGTAAGAAGTAGGATAACCCTGTCCGTCAGGTAGGCTTCAACCTCTAAGGTAATCGCACCACCGTACAGGAAAGCATCTTCGTTTTGGATAGTCGAACCGTCATAGAGTAGTTTATCGCCCCAATTCACGGTTTCATATCCGGCAAGTGCCGATGCACCGAGAGAGAAGAAAAAGGTTTTTGAACCGTCAGAAAGGAACTTGTAATAATAGCCACCCTCCCCAGTAAACTGCGCCACAGGAATACGCCCGTCCTTATAAGGATAGTAGCGGTTCAGATACTCCGCCCCGAACACCCATTTATTGGCGTTCTTAGCGTATGTACTCATGGCTATTCCAAAGTAGTATCCTAATTCGTTGCGGTTATCCGACGAGTGAAAACCGTCCACCATACCGCCCCGTAACTCCAATCCCCGCATCCCTTTCAGGGCACGTTGGGCGTGTGCCTGACCACCCGTGATCAGACACAACGCCGCTACGATAAAAAACACAGCCCTTTTCATCTTATTTCGTTTTCAATTCGTTGATAACCTTTGCACGTACCAGATCGGCATTTTCCACCGTAAAGGACTGATGCCGTCCGCCCTCTTTCTCGTGAAGTTCGATAACGAGGTGCTTATCATCCGGGATAGTGAATTTCGGAAGGGTGAAAATCGTGCGTTCATTCTTCTTACCACCGATAAGCGTTACATTATTATGCGCCCTGAGCGGCCAGATAACCTGTCCCTGAATAGCAGTGCGCTTTGCTACTTTTTTATCCACAATCTTGAAAGTGATATAATCCACGTCAAAAGGGACGTTGGACGAATTTTTCAGTTGCAAATGGAAATACAGCAACCCGTTGTGTGAGTAAATTCCTTTGAGTAGGTACTGGATGCCGAAACGCTTACTGCCGATGTGTTTTATTTCCCTATCGTTATTCTTATAGATAGACTTCATTATCAGTTTTACCAGTAGCGGCGATTCCTGACCGAGTTCGTGCATATAGATGTCCAGTGCGTTATTCGGCCTGTTCGTTGCTTCGCCGTCATGGATAAAATCGTTCATCTCGATAGAGAGCTTAACCGGTTCATCGGCATATTTTACGTTGAAATTGTAATATGCACCATCTTCGGTAATGACCGCCAGATTGCTCTCCCGGCTGAAATCACGCAAAGCGGCTTTTACACGGAGAACGTTCTCCGTACCGTCGGCTTTTGCAGCCAGCAGATCTGCCGACCCCAAATCCACATAGCGGATTGCCGAGGGAAAAATAATATGTACCGTTTTGGAGTACGTTACTTCAAGCGCATAGGGCGGTATCATCCGGTTGAATGTAAGTGGACGTGTAAGACCGTCGAAATAATCCCCCGTCGAGGGCTTGGTGGAAACTTCGGTTTCCTGTGCGTTAGCCGCAAATACAGTCGCTACGAAAGCGAACATCAAAAAAATCTTTTTCATTATTTGTTTTTTTTACTGTTTATAAAATGGAATTTTAGTGGTTGTCTTTATTTCAGGGGTGGCAGAAGTAATACCTGATACCCTGCTTTGAGTGTTATTTTTACCGTCCGCATCTTTCTACTGACATACTGTGATGCACCCTGAATAGCACTTCGCCCCAAGTCGGCCAGCAGTTGCGACCCGGCATCATCCGTTATAGTAATGCTACTGCCCATGCCTGATCCCATGTTGGCGGCTATCTCTTTGACTGCATTTATTTCCTCCGACCCCGGAACGGAAATACCCTGCCCTCCGTTCAGATCATAGACAAGAAGTTCGACGGGAATAACATTGCCGGCGTGTTGGATAGCATTAATGGTGATACCCATCCTTTCGCCTGTGATACGTGCTGAGCCTGTTATCACCGTATTAGCAGGGATAAGATTATTTCCGGCCATCATTGGTTCCAACAGTCGCAAACCCACTTCCTGTCCGTCAGTAATCGTTACCGTCTGATAGACACACGCCCTGATGCTGTTTTTTTCTTTCACTTCCTCATTCTCTGCCACTGTGTTAAATCCCCAATTCCGGGGTTTGGCAAATTCTTCCAGAAAGACTGAATCCGGCATCGGTGCGGCCAGTAGCGATACTACATTATGGCGTACCTGCGTGACAGATTGTAAGGCGACCTTGCCGTTTGTTGTACTGACAGCCGTTTGTGCGACCTTGCCGGAAGATTGCTCCCCTCCACCCATGTAGCGGGCGGCGATAGCATAGGATTTTTCAATCATCGCCAATTGTTCCTCTTCTTCGGATTTGCGCACCTGTTCATTCATAAGCCTCTGCTCCAATTCCTGTATGCGCGATTCCAAAGCAAGCTGCGCCTGTTCGTCCGTTTTCGTGGCAGGTTCTTCGTAGAAACTTCCTAACTGGCGGTTCACATCCTGATAGGCGTTGTTTGAACTCTGGAAAGCATTACCACTCCGGGAAGATGACTTTTTACCCGTCCCCGGTTCTTCGTAATAATCCGGCGATTGGGGCGTTATTTTCACCTGTTCTTTTCCGGTATCGTTTTCTTCGCCCAGGCTAAATGCGAAATCCTGTAAGGAGCGCATCTTTTCCTGTTGTTTACTCTGCATTGCATCCTGCACATAGGCTTCGCGCTTATCCGAAATGATACCGCTCTCTTTAGGTGTGGGCAGGTTGGTATTAAAACCGTCCTTTTGTTCCTCTCCCTTATTTCCTGACGGGGCGAAGATGAGCCACATCGACCCGGCGAACAGCAGGAACAGCAGCGGGAAGATTATCATCTTCTTACGCTTCTGTAATTCTTGGGGTGTGAGTTCTTTTTTCTCTTTCCCCTCGATAGGCTTTTCTTTATTCTGATTCAAATTCTCTGTACTCATAATTAAATTTGTTTATTTGTTTTACACTGTCCAACTGCGATTGCTTCTGCCGGAGTTCCAGTTCCAGCCTTTTGATATGCTGTATTTG
This sequence comes from Massilibacteroides sp., assembly GCA_028708075.1. Lineage (GTDB taxonomy): Bacteria > Bacteroidota > Bacteroidia > Bacteroidales > Tannerellaceae > Massilibacteroides. Next base: position 9,642 of record JAQVZS010000036.1, on the reverse strand, counting down.
CATCCTTTCACCGCTTCCTTTACCGATATGGTAAATGGAGGAAATGGTAAAGTAGATAGACAGCCCGCTTAAAGTCAGCACCATGAAAATGGTTGTCAATATCCGGGCATCCTTACTGAGCGATCCGCATGCATAGCGGAGGCGGTCGCCGACCCATTCAAAAGGGTTTATTCGTTTTTTCTTTGCCATGATTTTACCGAGCTAATGTCCTGAGGTCGCGGTTTTCGATTATTTCAAATTTCTCCATCGCAAAACCGTGAGGGTTGTTATCACTCCTTACCGAGTTGATAAGGTTGCACCGGGTAACCAGCGAACGTTCTGTAATATTACTTTCCCGGATAATCATTTGCCGGGCGTAAGTCATGGCACGGTAGGGATAAGCATTAAAATCAATCGCCACGCTATCCACCTGAATGGTCTGATTAATATTGCCCGACACAATGCGGTTATAGTACCCCTTTTCCTGCATATCCTGATAATAGCGGAAAGCGCTCTTATCAACCAGAAAGAGTGCCCTGTTGATATTGGATTCGATAGCCGAACGATCGGGCGAGAGCGTAAAAAAGAGTTCATGAAACCTTTTTATATGTTCTTTTGCCTCAACGGGACGGTTCTGCGAAAGGTCTTGCGAGAGCGCCAGCATAAGAGATTTACCCTCATCAAGAATGTAAATTTTCTGCCGCTGGGCTTCTGCGAACTGATAAGACTTGATTACGCTGAAAACCGCCACTATCGCACATAAGCAGAGAAAGACGATACCGAACATCCGTATCTGCTTGAAACTGCTTTCTATATTTTTTAATGATTTAAACTCCATATTTTTAATGATTAAATTGATAAATCAAACGGTTTACGGCGTAGGGCCGTTGCCTCCCTGTGTTGCTAAATTCTGTCCGTTGGGTGAGTCGCCGCCACTACCACCGCTTCCTCCACCGGATGAACCGCCGGACGATTTGCTGCCTCCGCCTGTAGCTCTACCCATCAGGTTTCCGGCAACTGCACCGCCTACACCTGCTGTAAATGCTCCGGCACGGGCAATACCGCCCATCGCTCCGCTTGCTCCGCCACCCGACTGGATAATCCATTCGGCTACGGTCGGTACACTGAAATAGCCTATAATACCGATGATGAGAAATATGATATACACGCCATTACTTCCGTCCGGTATATAGGACGGGTCTTGCAGGGCTACAATATCCGCCTGAAGCATCAAAGTCTGAATTTTGGAGAGTACCGCCGAAAAGATGTCCGCCACGGGTAGCCACAGGTATACACTGATATACCGGGAAATCCAGTTGGTCAGTGTGGATTGGAAACCATCGTAAATGGAGAGGGCAAAAGAGAGTGGCCCCAATATGGCGAGGACGACCAGAAAGAAGGTACGCAAAGTATCAATGGTCAGCCCCGCGGCGTTATAAAGCAACTCAAAGAAATCACTTACAAGTTGCCGGAACCACATCTTTATATTGTACCATGTGTGTTCCCACCACATCGACGCCATTGTGCCGATCTGCCGGATACCGAGTTCCGAGAATTTTTCCTCGTACACCTCGTCATTGACAATCCATTCTTTGCCCTCACGTACCCGTGCTTCATATTCCAACGCATCCCGTTGTTGCTGCAATCCTTCAACGTTTTCTATCTGGCTTTCCAGAATGTTGTGCGCTCCCGTTACTACGGGCGACATAACGGCATTGATTGTACCCAGCACGATAGTCGGAAAGAACATAATACACAGTCCAATCGCAAAAGGCCGCAAGAGCGGAAACACGTCGATAGGTTCGGCGCTCGCCAGCGATTTCCATACACGGTAAGCCACGTAGAACAATGCGCCGAGTCCGGCTACCCCTTTGGCGACACCGATCATGTCGGCACAAAGGGGCATCATATCCTGATACAGGTTCCTGAGAATCTGATGCAGGTTTTCAAAATCTACTGCTAATAACATCATGGCTTACCAGTATCTTTCTGTTGGTTTACCATAAAGCGCACGCACCCGTTCCATGTCTCCCTTTTGCTGACTTCTGATAAATGAAATGGAGATATTCTTATTGGTATAATACTTGGTCAGGTTACGATAATCGACCATCTTGGTGTAAATCTGGTCTATCGCATCCATCCGTTCCTTATCCGATAGTGAAAGTCCGTTGCCGGGAGTTACTATCGTTTTCAGTTCCGTAACCAAAGCCCCGCCTTCTTCCAGCAGTTTGGCATAACCCAGGGCGATAGCTTCCAGTTCGCTCACACTGAAATTGGGATCGGACACCATTCTGTTGAACCCGCCTGAATACATATTAGTGATCTCGCTGATCATTTCGATAGTCAGCTTTACCTTTCGGGCATCTTTAATCAGGTTATTGACTGATTTGAGCGCGTCGTAGTATTGCTTACCCTGCTCATAGATTTTTACTGTTTCTTTGACATTGCTGACAAGGTTGCTGACAGTGGAAGATGATTTTACCACCTGCTGAATATTCTGCACGAGGTTCGACGGGTCGAGAACCGCCCATTGCGCTTTCGCCTGAAATGTGAAGCCGAAAACGGCAACACACATTATTAAAATCAATCGTTTCATTTCTTTACTTTTTTATTTGTTTAATACTTCTTTGAAAGGGAGAGGAATAGCCCTAAAGCAACGAATCCTCTACCCTGTAATAGTCGCCATAGTCCGAAAGGCTCAGTAAGTCTCTTTCAGCATCGTATCTTAGCTGGATGCGTCCGTACAGGTAGAAAAAGGTAACGCCCCACCGATGCCATAAGGGACAGTTGAAAACCGTATTGGGATCATAAGAGAATTTGATTCGGTGATGATAAACTCCTGTGCGATAAATATGCACCTCCGGCATCCGGCTACTGTCCCCGCCACAGCTTACCCATTTCCCCCTTATATCTTCCAACAGAAAATACTGTTGGCATTTCAACGGATCGGACGTACTCCTGTTTCTTTTGTACATGGCTTCAGCTATTTTTCAGTTTTACTTTCAGCAAGCTGTTTGATAGCCAGTTCAATATCGCCGCCCAACTTTTCAGCCAGCGCCATCACTTCCATTTTCTCCGATTCCTCGGTCGTATAGGTCAGGTACTCCGACATCGAAACTTCGGTGGCATAAACAGCACTTTTTACACCGCCCAGGCCAATCCAGACCTCTTTATAAAGCCTACCGGGATGGTTGGACATATTGATAGAAAGTATCTGTGAACGCTCTTTGTCGGTCAGTCCGAGCAGTGATTGGATAGCATCGAAGCGGTTCATGAATTTACGCTGGTCGAGCAGGATCTTACAGTCCGAGTTATTGATGATACTCTCTTTCACCACAGGCGAAGAAATAATATCATCGACCTCCTGCGTGACCACGATGGCCTCACCGAAATATTTACGCACCGTCTTGTACATATAGCGCAGATATTCAGCCATATTTGCCGACGAAAGAGCTTTCCACGCTTCTTCCACAATCAGTTGTTTTCGGACACCTTTCAGTCTGCGCATCTTATTTATGAAGGATTCCATGATGATGATTGTGACCACCGGAAAGAGTTCTTTATTATCCTTTATCGCGTCTATTTCAAAGACAATGAACCGTTTAGAAAGCAAGTCCAACTCATCTGCGGAGTTCAACAGGAAATCGTACCGCCCACCTTTATAGTAGGGGCGCAGTGTGGTCAGAAGATTGGAAATGTTGAAATCTTCTTTTTCAACCGGAATTTCCCTGTTGTTGAGTTCTTCCCTGAAATCGTTTTTCAGATACTCATAGAATGTGTTGAAACAGGGCGTTATGGAACGGTCTTCCTGAATACGGTGGATATAACCCGAAACGGCATTTCCTAATTCCCCGCTCTCGGTCTTGCCCGCTTTTTCATCCGCACTTTTCCACAAGGTCATAAGCAGCGTAACAATACTGTCCATTTTTTCCGTTTCAAACACGTAATCGTCCGTGAAAAACGGATTAAAAGAAATCGGGGATTTTTCGGTATATGTAAAATAGATACCGTCCTGTCCTTTGGTCTTACGCCGGATCAGTTCGCACAATCCCTGGTAGCTGTTTCCCGTATCGACCAATACGATATGGGAGCCTTGTTCGTAATATTGGCGCACCATGTGGTTCATAAAGAAACTCTTGCCGCTTCCGCTGGGGCCTAACACGAATTTATTCCGGTTCGTGATAATTCCCTTTTTCATCGGCAGGTCAGATATATCCAGGTGCAGCGGCTTACCACTCACCCGGTCACACATCTTAATACCGAAAGGACTTGGCGAATCTTTATAATTGGTTTCCTCTGTGAAGAAACAGAGCGCAGGTTCGATAAACGTATAGAACGATTCCTCTGCCGGAAAATCCCCCGCGTTGCCGGGCATACCCGCCCAATAGAGCGTTGCGGCATCCACTGTGTTATGGCGTGGACGGCACTCCATAAGCGCAAGCTGTGAGCCGACATCGTTGCGGATGTGTTGCAACTTGTCTGTATCTTCACTCCATGCAACCACATTAAAATGTGCCCGGATAGAGGTCAGCCCGTAAGAATGGGCTTCGTTCAGGTAATGATCGACCCACTCTTTGTTTATCTGATTTCCGCGTGAATAGCGGGATAGCGACTGCATATTGCGGGCTTGCTTCTCAAACTTCCGCAGGTTTTCGGCGCTATCGTCCAAAAATAAATACTGATTGAAAATATGGTCGCAGGAGAGTAAAAGCCCGACAGGAGAAGCAAAAGACAAAAGGCAGTCACTCCGGTCAGTGGATAATTTTTCATAGCGGATGCTTGTTCCCACCCGTCCCGGTAAATCCTCAGTATCGGACAAGGTATGCAGGCATACCTTTTTATCTCCGATACGCAAGCCATCCGCTCCCAATTCCAAATCTTCCAGTGTTGTGGTATCTTCCGGCGAAAGGGCAAAATATTTTTCGATTATCCCCGCATTGTCTGCCGTGCCTGTTATTTCGTCGTCCGTAAGACGGGCAAGGCTGATAAACCCCGAATCGTTTACAATCCTTTCAAACTGCCCGACGGCTTCCAGAAACTTTACAGCCGTTTCCTTATCCACCTCTTTGGGGATAATATTGCCCCGGCAGAGGGAGGAAAAGTTACTCTGCATCCCCATCCTGTCCTTTGTCGTTTTGGTAAGAAACAAGTAGCAGGAGTGGTTTAAGAATGTACGTTCGTTAAAGTGCCGTTCGTAGCTGCGCGAAAGGAAACTCATATCCCCGTTACCTGTATCTGGACGGTATTTTTCACTCACAAACCAATCCTGCTTATGCACCACACTGTAATCCGGCAGTACCTTTACCGCCTTTACCCATGCGGCGTGTATGGCTTCATATTCAGCCGAGGTTACAGTAAATAGTTCCGGCAGATCGACTCGAAAGGCTACCGTTATATCCGCATCTTTACTTATTATACATCCGTATTCGACAGCCAACAGCGGAAATTTGCTCTCTATCGTGGATGCTTTCATTATATTCCTCATAGCGCTTTCTTCTTTTTGCGGAACAGACGATATGGAATTTTGCGGTTTATCAGGTAGCGGGGATGCTGGCGTTTTGCCATGATTTTCATCAACCCGTTCTCTCCGTATTTCGCATTCAGATTGAAAGTCAGCCATACCAATACCGATGCGGCTATCACGCCGAAGCCTATACATATCCACTGGTCGATACCGATCATGTAAAGAATCACGAACAGCACGAAAACAGATAATAGACCTCCGGCAAAAACAAACAAGTATTGTGCTTTCAATCCCTTAAATTCCACGCTCTTGCCTATCCCTTTGTTAATATTGTACTCCATATTGTTGCTTTTGGGAGTAGTGATTAAAGGAAGAAAGAGCGCAGGATAGTAGCTGCCACAATCAGGAAAATACAGGCTCCGAACCAACTGGCGGCGGTTTTCGAGGTGTCCGGGTCGCCTGAGCTGAACTTGTTATATACCTTGATTCCGCCAATCAAACCGACGACGGCTCCGATGGCGTATATCAATTTTGTTCCAGGGTCGAAATAGCTGGTTACCATGTTGGTAGCCTCTGTAATACCCCCGATTCCGTTGCCCTGTGCAAAGGCGGAGGAAACAGCGGCAAAGACAAACGCCGCTGACATAAGAACCTTTTTGCCGAGCGTAAAAAAGGAAGAATGAAATTCAATTTTCTTCTTTGTCATAACTTGATTTTTTAAGATGGTGCGGGGTTGGATAAGCCCCGCACCGGGTGAAACTTATTTTTACTTGAAATTTTAGTGGTCTGTGGATAGGCTTACAAGCTATCCGTAATCATGCTTTTTCATTTACTTACATTTTAAAAATCGTCACTCTCATACATTCGGATGTTAAAACCCGCCGGGACTTCACCCTGCGGAGGTAGGCTTTCCGCTGACCTTTCGGCGACTTTTCTCTGGAATGCCGTCAGGTAGGTGTCAATAAGGATATCTACCTTATCGCCCCATCCGGGTTGGCCTGAAATGATAGCTTCAAACATATCGGTTCCTTTCAGGTTTAAGAGGACACGTCCGGTTTCCTCTTTTTGCTCATCTGTAATTGTCGGATTATGTACCACATGGCGGTAGGCTTCGCCCATTTGTTCAAAACTAATCCCCTGGGCGGCAGGTTTGCCCTTAAGAGGCAAATTTTCACTTTCGTCTTCGCCTTCTTCCGCTTCTTCTTCCGGGAATGGTTTAATTTGCAGCGGATAGTCGATGTCCAGAGGGTCATTCGTTTCGCCTTCCGGGACAGCACCGAAAACATCGTCCAGTTCTTCCGGCGCTATTTGCCGGGGGTGTTCGGGTACACTTGCGGGAGCAAATATATTCTCTTTTTCCGTATCTGATTCAGTTTCAGGAGTTACGGTAGCTTCTGTCTGGGACTGGCCGGAAAGTGGCAACACGAACCGGCTTTTACCGATAATATCCCCCTTTTTGCGTTTTACCGAATTTTGCTCTTTTGTATCATCCTTTTTCTTAACCTTTTTTTTCAAACGATTCAGGTAAACCATTGTCCAAACGGCATAAATGACGGTAAACACAATCAGCAAAACGAGTACGGTATGGGAATTAATGGTTATCATCTCTTTTCAGGTGTAAATCGGTTATATCTTCCCCGAAAGAATGGAAGTGATGTTCCAATACATTATCCATATAACTGTATAGGGTTACGGGTATGCCCTTCTTTTGGGCACTCTTTACGATTGTCTTTATGCGAGCATGGTACTTGGGTTGTACGAGCATATCTTTGGCGTTGCGAGTAGAAGAATCTGCCGGATGAAAGAAATAGTTACGGTAGTAGTTACCCGTATCTTGGGGTCTATCTTCTCCTGTAACCCCTATACTTATTTCTTCCGGAGAAATGCCTTCTCCGATTGTTTCTTTCACTCTCCGTCGGTAGCCGATGGCGCGGCGGACAAACACGGCGGCTATTACTGCGACAGCCGCCAGCACGATACATAACATGATTATTTTGTCTGACATGATTGGAATTTTAGTGGTTTATAGTAAGTCGTTCCGTTCCCGGCGGTAGATATGGTTTATCTCCGCCTTATGTTGTTCTAAGTGTTCGGTGATTACATTGTCAATGTAACCGCCGATGGTCAGTCCCTTTTGGTTTATCGAGCGTATGAGCGAACAAAGTATCTCATGGTTGCGCTTGCTGATATACACACATCCCCGGCGGTCGATCTCGACAGGTTTCAAATACTGCTCCGCGTAGGAAGCCATTTCAGCTATTGTTTCCTCCGGCTCTTTTTTGTTTTTGAATTTCATCTCTCTGAATTTTTAATGATGTTTATTCCTTTATGTTTTTCATTATACAGGCGGGTAATCTCACCGGCGTAAGTATCAAAGTGATGCGCCAGCACGTTGTCTATGAAACTCGACAGCGACACCTCATTACCCCCGATAACCTGACACACGGATTGAATCGTGTCGTGAAATTCACGCCGTATATAGACCATTTTGCCCGTGCGGGCAGTAATGCCGGATTCCTTGACGAACAGCGTTTCATAATCCGCTTCTTTTCCCCGCCTGCGCTTGGTTTCTTCTTTCGGGGATTCCATCGCAGGGGTAGGCTGTCCTCTATCCGTTTCATCATTTCCCCCAACCAGCGTATCGTGGTCTGTTGGTTCATCCTGCAAGAAGCTGGCGATTATTGCTTTTTCGTCTATATCTTCTTTTTTTACTGTTTTTGCCATTGCATTATAAATTGATGATTCCTAAAACTTCCTCTGTCAGTTCTTTCAGATTACTGCCTTTAAGCAAGGTTTTATCTACCGGAAACAGGGTGGAACGGAACAGCGCTTTATGGGATTCAAGGAGTTCACGTCGGAACCGGAGGCTGTTCGGGATAAAAGTTTTCAATACCGAAAGACCGAGTTCCGCTATAATCTGTTCATAGACATCGTACAATTCTGATTTTTCACGCCCATCAACCTGATTCCAGATAAGGTGCAAACCCTTAATCTTCGCTTTTCCGGTAGTGATAAGCGTATCGTTGAGGCGGGATGCAAAACGAAGGGTGCTTTCCAATACCAGACGGTCGGCACTGATAGGTGCGAAAATGTAGTCCATAAGCGAAAGGGTATAAATCACTCCTTCTTTATTGACCGTTCCGGGTAAGTCGAAGAGAATCACGTCGTATTTTCCTTTTGCCAGTAACACTTTAGCTGTTTCAGCCGCCTTTTCGGGCAGGCTCTTTATTACCGGATACATTTTTTTGTTCAACCGGGTAAACTGTTGGTACGCCAACGATTTGTAATAATCATCGTCCGTCGCCATCTTCAAATCGCGTTCGCGCATCTCGGCGATGCTGTACTGCGGATAATCGCAATCCACCACCGCTACATCGTAGCCTTTTACATAGTGCAGGTAGGATGCTACCAATACTGTCAGGGTTGTTTTTCCTGCCCCTCCTTTTTGAGTAGAGAAGGCAACACACAAATTTTTCTTTTCCATCTTTCAATCATTTAATTAGTTATACATACAGTTGATTATACCCTTGATAAGCTGACCAACAAGCCGTATGACAGGTTATAGTTACATCCGGTCGGCAGGCTGCTCGTTCAGTCGTTTGAATGTTTGAATGGCTGACTGTTTGACCAGTCATACACCCGGCTGTTTTACCATCCGGCAAGCCGGACAATCTTAGGTACGACTTTTCGGCCAGCCGTTCACATAGCCGGTTGCCCAGCCTTGTGATTAACCTTTCATATATCCGGTTAATCATCGGGCTATCCAGCCTATTTTTCATACTATCAATCGTCCGCATAGTCGGTCATATTTTCAAAATTCTCCTGCAAATAAACACCTTATTCACACCCTTTGTATTCGATTCTCGGGCTATGGAATAGAGTGGCAGCCAACTGGCAAAGAGAGGCATAATCAGTTATAGTGCAACTGATTATAATGTCCGGTAACTTTGTCGTCGTAACGATCCCGGTGGTTAATAAGCCTCCCTTCAATGTTTGATCGGGCGGCTGTTTTAATGGTCTGTCCTTACGGACAGATTTCTTTGCAACGGGGCAAAGAGCAAGCTGTGTTTTCTGCTGCAAATTACATTTGGTGCATCAGAAAACAGCTTGCCCGCAAGGGGAGGAAAAGCTACTCCGAAGTCGGCGCTTTTTAATAGTGGCGGCTTTCACCACCAGCTAAGGGATCGGATTTTCATGAA
>JAQVZS010000035.1 GCA_028708075.1 Massilibacteroides sp. | reverse complement strand
CTAAAAAAATGTTCATATTGATTGAGCATTTCGCCCAATACCTTGTTTTGAATCCGTTTATGAATAATTTTGTTTATACATTTGTTTTTAACAGCAGAAAAGAGAAAAGCTTTTATAGAGAGGTCTTGGGGTAAGGTTTTGCGGTTTTCCCAAAGCCATAACATAACTTCCTGGACAATTTCCTCAGATTCTAATAAATCAGAATAATGAGAAACAAAGACACAAAGGCTTTTATAATATTGTTTAAAGATAATATTATAGGCCTTTTCATCTCCTTTGATTAGACGTTTAATTAACAAGTTGTCATCTTTATCCATTTTCTTACTTTTGGATAAAACGTTTTTTTACAAATCTAAGTAAAACAAATATAACTTTACTAAAATTTTGCGTTTTGTCTGGAGATAGACAAAAAAAATGCGATTTGTTTAGTATGTTTTAGTTGAGAATTGCTTTAATAATATAAAGGTAAATGTGTTTTTATAAATGATTCATATAGACTCGGATACTCTTCTTCGTTATATTCACGGAAATCTGCCGGAGGATAAAATGGTTATTGTGGAGGAATGGTTGAATGCTACGCCTGAAAATCAGTTGTTGTTGAAAAAAATATTCTTTGCTCAACAGGCCTCTGACGATTTGCGGTTATTGGATGCTATTGATCCCAATAAAGCGTGGGAACATTGGCAAACGGCGGTTAATCAAAAAAAGAAAAAGCGCAAACTTAAAACACTTCGACAGATTGCGGCTGTTTTGTTAATTCCTTTATTGTTGTACGTGGGTTATTTGTTGCCTCGACCATCGATGCCGGCTGTCTCTCATTTGATAGAAGTAACTACAAATCCGGGTGTTGTGACTCATTTTAAATTACCTGACAGTACGCGGGTTTGGTTGAATGCAGGCAGTAAGTTGAGTTATCCTTCCGATTATAGCCGGACTAACAGGTGGGTGGCATTGGACGGAGAAGGGTGTTTTGTTGTGAATAAGACGAAAACGCCATTTGTTGTGAAAATAGATTCGGCATATTCTATCAAGGTGTTGGGAACTACATTCAACGTACAGGCTTATGCGGATGACGGATACATAAAGACTACACTGCTCAATGGTTCTGTTCAGCTGAATTATCTTTCTTCAAATAATTTGGGGCATGTTTGTTTTTTGAAAGAAAGTGAAGCATCTCTTTATTCAAGAGAACGGCGGACAATGAATATTGGAATAACAGACGTTAATGTTGATATCGCCTGGAAATATGGCCGTATTTTTTTTGACAATCATTCTTTACGACAAGCGTTGCGAGTATTGAGCCGTCATTATAACGTAGATTTTAAGGTGCTTAACGAGAATGTTTACAAATCGGCTATTACCGGTAAATTTGATAATGAGCAACTGCATCAGGTGCTGAACTATATTAGTAGAGCTACGGGAATAAAATATAAATTTATAAAACCAGTGATTACCCCGAATGGGATGTCCAAACAAGAGATTATATTATATAAATAAACGAAATGCCTATGGAGTGAGATTTATGACAGCTGAAATCCCGGAGCGATCCGGGTGTTGATTCATTATAATCAACAGATTGAAAAATTTACAAATGTTAATTTATATTAATTCTTATGAAAACCAACAAAGACCAACGTAAAGGGCTAAAAAGAATTGCCCGTTTTCTGTTTGTAACTCTTCTTTTGTCGGTCTCGGTATTCGGGAATGCTACCGACACAAACGAAAGAACAGAAGTGAGAAAAACATCGCTTGGAGATGTTTTGAAAGAAGTAGAAAAAGAAACCGGATTTGTGTTTGTTTTTGATAATAGTTTAGTGAATACAAAACAATCCGTTTCTATTGAATCCAATCACACTGATATCAATAAAACGTTAAGCGAGGTCTCAAAACAGACAAACATAGAATATACGATTATTGATAATAAGGTAATCCTTAAACCTAAAGCTGCGGCAGTAGCTCCCGAAGTGCAACAAAGCAGCAGAAAGATAACTGGAACAATAACGGATGAAAGAGGTGAACCTCTGATTGGCGTAAACATTACCGTGAAGGGAACTACTACGGGTACGATTACGGATTTTGACGGAAAATTTTTGCTGGAGACAGAATCCGGAAATTTAACGTTAGTGATTTCTTATATTGGTTATGTAACTCAGGAATTGGTTCCGGGTAATTCCCCGCTTAAAATTGTCATGAAGGAAGATACGCAAGCGCTGGATGAAGTTGTGGTAACAGGTTACAGCACTCAGGCTAAAAAAGATATTACCGGATCTATTGCTGTTGTTGCCACTGATGATTTGAAAGAAACTCCAGTTTCCAATTTTTCGGAGGCTTTACAGGGTAAGGCAGCCGGTGTGTTTGTTCAGGCAGCCGGCGGACCGCTGGGTGAAACAACCATTCGTATCCGCGGTGTCGGTTCTGTAAATGGGGCTGATCCGTTGATAATTGTGGATGGAGTATCTGGTGTTAATGTCGATGCGGTGAATCCGAACGATATTGAGACCATGCAGATTTTGAAAGATGCCGCTGCATCCGCGATTTATGGAGCTAAAGGAGCAAACGGTGTTATTATCATTACGACGAAACAGGGGAAGAAGGATGATACGGTTAAGGTGTCTTATAACGGTTACTTTGGGGTTGCTAAAATGGCCAGTAGCGGGTACGACCTGATGGATGCGTGGGAAGCGATGGAATTTCAGGAAGAAGGTCAACGAAATTTGCTCAAATACCGTGGACAAGTAGCAACACATGCTCAATTCGGATCAATTGGCGCGGATGGAACAGGCCATTTGACGATGCCTTATGCGATTAAACCAGCCGGTTTGTCGAAAGAACAAGTGATTTCTCAGTTCGGTAGTATTGAAAGTTGGGCCGCTTCTTATAAGGATAATGGATCTAATTCATGGTCTCGTTCTGCTTATTATCAGATGCTGGAAGATGGTTATTCGGAAGAAGAAGCCCGTAAGGGAACTGATTGGTTTAAAGAAGCTACCCAGACCGGTAAAGTACAGGATCACCAGGTTTCGGTAACCGGTGGAGGGAAAAAGGCTACTTACTCGTTTTCTGTAGGCTACATGGATCGTGAAGGTACCATTAAAGAGTCCTGGTTCCGTCGTTATTCTCTGCGCGCGAACACGAATTTCTTTGTTAATAATTGGTTTAACATTGGGCAGAACACGAATGTGGCCGTAATCGAAAACTCTGGTGAAAGAGGTCGTCAGGGAGATGATAATACCTTTGGTAAGACATTTTCTATTCAGCCATGGGTGCCTATTTATAATGTAGGAGGCGATTATGCAGGTTCGCAAGCTGCGGAAGGAGGACGCGCCAATACGGCAGTACAAACGATTAATAATGAAAAAGACAATCGTCGTCGTTTTCTTCGCTTGCAATCGGCTGTCTATGCGGAAATTATTCCCATGAAAGATTTAAAGATTCGTTCTCAATTCAGTGCTCTTCTAAACGGCAGTTGGGATTATTGGATGAATAAACGAACGATTATGACGAACAAAGAAGGAATCAGCAAGAACTATCTGAGTGAACAGGCGGGCTACTACTTTGGTTATCAATGGACGAATACGGCGACCTATACGAAAACGATTAATGACGACCATACCGTTAGTGCCGTATTAGGAACGGAAGCGATCAAAGAAGGAATGGGCAGAAATATCTTAGCTCGACGTTACGATTATCCGTTTGAAGATAATTCAAATACATGGACAATTAATAACGGTTCCACCGCTAACATGTATAACGAAGGTTGGATGAATAATACAGTAGGTATGTTTGGAATTTTCGGACGTGCGGATTACGCTTATCAAGGTAAATATTTAGCAACGGTAACCATTCGCCGGGATGCTTCTTCTAAATTCTCCGAGAAGAATCGTTGGGGAACATTTCCTTCCGCTTCTTTAGGATGGCGTATGTCTGATGAGAAATTCATGGAAAGAACGAGAGACTATTTGGATGATTTGAAACTGCGTGTTGGTTATGGAACGACAGGTAACTCCAATATTGACCCGTATAACTGGGCTTTCCAATATGGTACGGGTAATACCTATTTATACAGCGTTATGGGTACGGATTCGGATGTGGCGTCCGGTTATGGGGTAACCAATCTGGGTGATGTCGCCGCTAAGTGGGAAACGGCCAAGATGCTTAATGTTGGTTTTGATGCTACGGCACTGAACAATCGCTTAAATATCAACTTCGATTATTATATCAAGAAAACGTCGGATATGTTGATTGACGCGAACTGGTCTGCGTTGGCTGGTAATGTAACAAAACCGAAAGTCAACATTGGTGATATGGAAAATCGGGGTGTTGATCTGAATTTGGTTTGGAGAGAGAGAGCGAAAGATTTTAACTATTCGATTGGACTTAACCTGTCTCACTACAAGAATAAACTATTATCAATAGGTTCGAAAGCGGGTATCTTTGAGGGTACGCGTATTTCTAATATGAATGTGCTGATGGAAGGGCATGCGATAGGTATGTTCCATGGATATGTGACGGACGGTATTTATAAAAGTGAAGCCGAAGTGACCGGCTATAAAAATGATAAAGGGGAAACAGTGTTACCGTATTCCGCTTCTGAAGGATATAATCCGAAACAATTCGTAGGACAATTTAAAATTAAGGATGTCAACAATGATGGGAAAATAGATGCGAGCGACCGTACATTTATAGGTAATCCTCATCCTGATTTGACGGGAGGTTTTAATTTGAGTGTGGGTTGGAAAGGTTTTGATCTGGGTACTTATTTGTATTTCTCTCTGGGGAATGACTTGTTTGCCCTATATAAATACTATACACATTATGGTTCTTTACAGTCCGCTTATTCAAAAGATCGCCGTGACAATTCCTGGTCTGAATCAAATCCGAATGGAATTTATCCATTGTGGGCTACTGTCGGTGGTGAAAGTACGATTGCATCCAATGAATCTAATTCCAGTTATATTGAAGATGGATCCTACTTGCGTATGCAAACGTTGACATTGGGTTATACGTTGCCGAAAAAAATAATGAATAAAATCAAGTTTGAAAAGATACGTGTTTACGGCCAGGTATCGAATGTATTTACGTTAACCGGTTATTCCGGTTTGGATCCGCAGGTAAGAACAGACGATTCCGGTAATTCGAAAGACCGTAACATGGGTACCGATTATGGTTCTTATGGTATGCCCCGTCAATTTATTATGGGTCTGAACATTACATTTTAATTGTTTCAATCATAACCAAATAAAATAAAAACAAGATGAAAAAAATATTCATATATTCAGCTATTACGGCATTATTGGCCTTGGGATCTTGTTCCGATTTATTGGAAATTAATCCGGTGGGGAAATTAAGTGAGCCTGATTTCCAAACAAAGGAAGGTGTCAACCAACT
The DNA here is from genome assembly GCA_028708075.1 of Massilibacteroides sp. Classification (GTDB taxonomy): domain Bacteria; phylum Bacteroidota; class Bacteroidia; order Bacteroidales; family Tannerellaceae; genus Massilibacteroides. Next base: position 21,823 of record JAQVZS010000035.1, on the reverse strand, counting down.
AATAACCGGGATGTATGCGAAAATGCACGACAATTCATATTTCGAAGCAACTTTGAGTAATTATGCTTATGGAGATGTAATGGGTGGTAGTGCAAATAAGGGTTCTAACTATACCGATCAACCGGACTTTACCAGTCTAGAGTGTTATACGTTTACGACAGATAACGGCTATTTGAATACGAAATGGAAAAAATGCTATAACGGTGTATTTTTTGCAAACAACGTAATCAAAGTCGCTGGGACAATAAAAGAATCGCTTTCTGCCGAATCCGGACAATCCAAGGATTTCTATACGGAAACTCTTGCGCAAGCTCGTTTTTTTCGTGCGTTCTGGCATTTTGAAGTCGTTAAACTATTTGGAGCTGCGGTTCCTTATGTAGACGATGTTGCCATGATGGAAAATGTCAATCCTCAGGTATCTAATGTGGATGAGAGCGGTAATTATATCTTTATTTGGGATAAAATCATTGAAGACTTTCAGTATGCTTATGATAATCTGCCGGATACTTGGTCAACCGAAAAAGGGCGTGTTAATAAATGGGCTGCCGGTGCTTTTTTGGCTAAGGTGAAGATGTATCAATCTTCTCCGTACAACGGAAAGAACGGTACTCAAGATCGATGGGCGGAAGTAAAGAGCCTTTTGGAAGAGATTATTACTAACGGTAAGGATAACAACGGTACAAAATTCCGCTTGGCTGATACGTATGAGGAATTGTATACTGCCGGCGAAAGTGACTGGACAGGTGAATCTGTTTTTGATATCCAAATGGCAATTACAGGAACTGTGGGAGAAACAAGTTGTATAAACGGAACGTCTCATATAGGGTTCTCCGGCGCTCTTGGTACTGGAGGATGGGGGTTCTACCAACCGTCGTATGATTTGGTCAATTCGCATATTGTCGACGAAAATGGCCTTCCCAAAATGGATGGCAGTTATAAAAATGATCCTATTATCACGGTGCCGGATGAAGATAATGTTCCTCATACTGATTTGACGATTTATACCGATCCTCGCTTGGATTATTCTACGGGTCGTTTTAATACGCCGTTCTTAGATTGGGCTGTTCCTATGACAATCGACGGTTGGATTCGTGAGGTGACGAACGGAGGATACTATTTAAATAAAAAGAATATTCCGAAGAAAGCGGATAAGGGTAGTACCTCCATTACTACAATAACAGCGTCTTCTGCCAAAAATTTCCATTTAATTCGTTATGCCGATGTGTTGCTATGGTATGCTGAAGCGTTGATTGAAACGGGCAATCCGCAAGGAGCTGAGACGTATATTAATCAAGTACGCGCTCGCGCAGCTAATTGCTATGTGAAAGCGGCAGATCCGAAGACGATGGAAGAAACGACGTCTTCTTATGTCCTGGATGATAAAATAAATGGGAAGAAAGAGCTTAATGCTGCGGGCAACTACCGTGTCGGTTTGTACCCGAGTTCTCAATTTGCTACAAAAGAGAAAGCATTACAGGCCTTGCATTTCGAACGTAAAATCGAGATGGCTTTGGAGGGGCATCGTTGGTATGATCTGGTTCGTTGGAATATTGCGACAGAGGAATTGACTGCTTTTTGTAAATATGAGACGGTGTGTGGTTTGTCGAAATACGCGAATAGTTCCTACAAAGCAAACTGGACGACTTTACCTATTCCTTTGAACGAGATTCAAAAGATGAATGGCCTTTTGGTGCAAAATGAAAATTGGAAATAAGGAGTTTTTTGATTAACCGATTAGAAAAATATATAATTTTACCTATTCAATAAGAATATGAAAAACACAGAGAAGAAAGAAGGAATTAGCAGGAGGCAGTTTCTCGGTTATTCAGCTCTTGGATTAGCCGGTCTAACGATTCTTCCGAGTTGGGCAATTGATGGAGTACGTGTTGCGCCGAGCGACCGCGTTGTCCTTGGGTTTATTGGTTTAGGACGGCAGGCGTTGAGTGATTTCCGTGGATTCAGCGGATGTCCGGGTGTGCAGGTTGCTGCTTGCTGTGATGTAGACAGTATGAAAGTGGTCCGATTCCAGAAACGAGTGGCTGAATGGCAAAAAGCGAAGGGAATGAATGAACGGTGCGATGCCTATGAATTCTACGAAGATTTACTTGATCGAAAAGATATTGATGCAGTTGAAGTGGTTACGCCTGATCATTGGCATGCGCTTATAGCCATTCATGCTTGTCAGGCGGGAAAAGATGTTTATTGTCAGAAACCATTGGCTTATACCATTACAGAAGGATTGGAAATGGTAAAAGCAGTTCGTGGTAATAAACGGGTGCTTCAGGTTGGTAGTCAGCAACGTTCGAGTAAAGAGTTTCAAAAAGCGATCGAATTGGTTCAAACAGGAGCGATTGGACATATCGAAAAAATTTATGCGAGAGTAGGAGAACCTCCTACTCCGCTGAATCTGACGGAAGAGCCCGTTCCTGCAAATCTAAATTGGAACCAATGGATGGGACCGCTAAATGATCCGAAGATTCATTATCATCCGGACTTATGTCCGCCGATTTCCTTGAATCCGGAAGAGAATGAAAAATTATGGGGCGCGTGGCGCTGGTATCAGGAGACCGGTAATGGCTATACGGCGGATTGGGGAGCCCACATGTTTGATATTGCGCAAGCTGCAATCGGCATGGATGGTTCAGGTCCGGTTGAGTTTATTCCTAAGGGATATAACGGGACTTCGTATGCGACTATGAAATACGCGAATGGAATTGTCATGACAGAACAACCTTATTTAGATGATAATGATTCCGCTCAAGGAATTAAATTCATTGGGACTAATGGTTGGATTGAAGTTGCGCGTGGTTATCTTGCCTGTTCCGATTCTTCAAAAGTTCCTGCGGAATTGGCAGGAAACCGTCCGTTGACACCAGAACAACGTGAAGCAAGACGCGCGGAAACGGCTGCTCAGCAATCTCGCCAGAATGAACGTAATCGTCCGAAGAATGCATTACAGTTTGAGATCAGCTCTCCGCATATGCAGAATTTTGTGGATTGTGTTCGTTCGCGTGAAAATCCGATCGCACCGGTTGAAGTCGGATGCAGTACCAATACGCTTTGTTGCCTGGCTAATATTTCCCGCGAGTTGAACCGACCGGTGAAATGGAATCCTGCGACACTTAGCTTCGTAAATGATAAAGAAGCGGAAGCGCACCGTTTATATTATTATCAGTATAGACGTCCGTATTCACTTTATTAATACACTAAAAATAAATATAGTATGACAGACAGACGAAATTTCCTAAAAAGCGCGTCTTTTCTTATGGCTGGAGGATTGTTGGCCGGCAAAACGGGGCAGGCAACCGCTTCTACCCTAATGAAGACACGACTGGCAGCTGATAAGAAGATCGGGTTGCAAATTTATTCTCTGGGACGTGAATTGTATGAAGATGTACCCGGTGGAATGAAAAAACTTAAAGCGATGGGCTACTCTACGTTAGAATTGGCTGGTTACCGCGACGGTAAAATCAATAATATCGCGATGAGTGATTTTAAAAAAATGGCAGATGATGCTGGTTTAAAGATTATTAGTACGCACGTAAACCCGCCGATTCGGGAATATACCGCTTCAAATAAAGGAGAAATCGCTGAATTTTGGAAAAAGGCGGCAGATGACCATGCGAAGATCGGTGTGACTTATCTCATTCAACCCGGGCAACCATCTACTCGCAATGTTGAGGAGCTCGCTATAGTAGGCGAAGTCTTTAACGAAGCGGGGAAGATCGCGAAAGCTGCCGGATTGTCTTTTGGCTATCATAATCACGACATGGAATTTTCTCGTGTTGTTCCCGGCGGAACTGAAATGTTGTTCGGACGCCGCGGGTTTGGACGCGAACAACCAAAAGGACTTGAAATAGTTTATGACGGTTTGGTTAAACGTACGGATCCTTCGCTTGTATTCTTTGAAATGGATGTTTATTGGACGGTCATGGGGCAACAGGATCCTGTTGAATATATGAAAAAGTATCCGAACCGTATTCGATTGTTGCATATTAAAGACCGGATGGTTTTAGGCGAATCGGGAATGATGAATTTTGAAAATATCTTCAAACAAGCCTACGCCAATGGCATCAAAGACTATTTTGTTGAATTGGAAGGAATCAATTCTGGAACGCAATTCGAAGGCGTAAAAGGATGCGCCGATTATTTGTTGAAAGCTTCGTTTGTAAAATAAGGAGAATGCAATGATTAACAAGAAGAAGGTGTTCCTAACAGGATACCTTCTTTTTTTATGTCTTTACAATGCATCAGACCGTATAAAATAGGTGTTCAGAGAGTATTTAATCTGTTTCAGATACGAATATTCATTAAAACAAATTACATTTGGTAAGTCTGTTATAAGAACGATCATGGTCGAGTTAGAGGAAAACATAGAAAAAAGGGACTTCGAAAAAATATATATGGTATATTTCCCAAAGTTGGTACGTTTTTCGCAAGCCTATGTTTTATCCGAATACGAAGCGGAAAACATTGTTCAGAACACCTTTCTTTATTTATGGGAAAACAAAGCAATCCTTGAAACACTAAATAATCCGAATGCTTTTTTGTTTACCTTAGTCAAAAATCGATGTATTGACTATCTGAGGCGGGTATTACAAAAAGGCGGTCGTCAATCGTTATCCGATATAGAAGAAAAAGAATTAGAATTGAAACTTTATTCCCTTCAACAATTTGACGAGAACAACCTGTCTCGCGAAGAGATCGATTGTCTAATTAACGATGCAATCAACACTTTGCCTTCTCGTTGCCGGGAGATATTTATCCTGAGCCGTTTGGAAGGATTATCGCATAAAGAAATTGCCGTACGTCTGAATATCTCGACGAACACAATCGAAGGACAAATTGCGATTGCACTAAAAAAATTGAGAATAGCTTTGAAGGATTTCGTTCCTCTGTTTGTTTTTATTGTCTAATTTTAATTTTTTTAATTTTTTTTTGGTGGCAATTCTTTATTCTTGCGTCATAAATAAAAAAGGAAGAAAAACGGATGAGTGAATTGCTGGAAAAATATTTTGCAGGGACACTTTCTGATGATGAGAAACAGTTGCTTTTTAATAGCATTGAGACGGATGAAGAACTGAAAAAGATGTTTGTTCGCTGGCAAAATGTTTTTGCTGTATCCGGTATGGTAGAAAAAGAGGATGATTCGTATTATGTCCGTCGAAAATATGAGGAGATCAGAAAGCAAATAGAGAACCGAAAGAAAAGACGGCTTTATATGTCTTTTTGCAAGTACGCGGCCGTTATATTTCTTCTTATTTCGACCTGGTTTCTGTCGCGGATATTTATGTCTGAGCCAATGGAAGAATTTACCTGCATTGACGTTCCCAAAGGTCAGCAAATTCATGTCACCCTACCCGACCAAAGTGATGTTTGGCTCAGTTCCCGCTCCCAATTAAAATTCAGTAACCGATTTAATGCTCACTCTAGAAATGTCGAGTTGGACGGAGAGGCTTTTTTCTCCGTTCAAAAAGACACACAACGTCCGTTTGTGGTACAAACCGACAAATACGACATAAAAGTAACCGGTACTCAGTTCAATGTATTTGCCTACTCCGAGAGTCCCATGTTTGAAACCGATTTGGTGGAAGGGGCTGTTTTCGTGTTAAAAGAAAACGATAACGAATATATCCAATTGCGTCCTAAAGAAAAAGTTGTTTTGGAAGAAGGTGTTTTACGAAAAGAAACTTCGTCATTTATGGAAACCCAGTATATAAAAAACGGGATTTATGCATTTGAAGATAAGACCATTCAGGAGATCGCTAATCGTTTGGAACTATGGTATGATGTTAAAATAAAAATAAGAGATGCGGCTATTGCCAATAGTATTATTCATGGAAAATTTCGTCAGACGGATCATATAGATAACATCCTCAAAGCAATAAAAGAAACCGGGAAGTTTAATTATACACTAATCGATGATAAAGAAGTAGAATTATATGAATAACTGGATTGTAAATTGTTAACATTAAAATTAAAAAAGCCTATGATTGTATTATGAAAGATCCAGGATGTTAATATAAAAGGGAGATGTTGGCCCATCTCCCCGTATAAAGTATTAATACATCCTTTTCGAGTTATAACCTTAAAATTGTATTAACCTTTAATAAAAGCAAAGTTATGAAAAAAAACTTAGCAAGATTTTTTCATGCATTAAGATTACTTAATTCAAAGAAATTAAATCTTTTTATGAAATTATGGACCCTTTTCTCTTTTGTCTTTGTATTTCAACTTTATGCGGCAAATTCTTATTCCCAGAAATCAACCGTATATATTCAAAAAAATTCGATTACGCTTCAGGAACTGATATCAGAAATAGAGAAACAAACGGACTACTTGTTTATATTCAGTAAAGAAGATATTGATTTAAACCACCAGGTTAAGATTCATGCACAAAGCCAGGACATCAATGTTTTACTTTCGAATGTATTCGATAAAAGTGATATTGGCTATACTTTTAGTAATACTTATATTTCTCTTCGGAAAAAGGAGATGAATGTTATGTCACTTCCTCAACAAGAAAGGAAAAAAGTTTCCGGACAGATTATGGATACTCAAGGAGAACCGATAATTGGAGCGAATGTAATTGAGAAAGGAACGACTAATGGCACGATTACGGATATGGATGGTCAGTTTGTTTTAAATGTTTCACTCAATTCGACATTGGTTATTTCTTATATCGGATATACAACGACAGAAGTTATCGTTGGCAATCAGACCCATCTTGCGGTCTTGATTGAAGAGGATACGGAAAAGCTGGACGAAGTTGTTGTTGTTGGTTATGGTACTGCGCGTAAGAGTGATCTTACAGGCGCTATATCAAGTATAAAAGGCGAAACCTTGACCTCGCGTTCTACGCAACAGTTATCGACTGCCTTGCAGGGACAGATGGCGGGGGTGCAAGTAACCCGTTCGTCCGGAGAACCTGGAGCGTCTGCATCTGTACGTGTACGTGGTGTTACAACTCTATCTAACAATGATCCTCTAGTGATTGTCGATGGTGTACCTTCATCGCTTAACGATGTGATCGCTTCAGATGTGGAGACTATGACTGTTTTGAAAGACGCGGCTTCGGCCTCGATCTATGGATCGCGGGCGGCGGCAGGAGTTATTTTGATAACCACCAAACGGGCGAAGGATCGTCAATTTTCATTTGATTATAACTACGAATTTGCTGTCGACAAACCTACAGCAAAACCCCAAAACGGGAACGTCATCGACTGGATGAACGTACAAAACGAAGTAAAATGGAACGACGGCTCTTCTGATCCTTATTCCCAATATTCGCAGGAAACAATAAATTCTTGGCTTAGTAATAACGCGAAGGATCCTTATCACTATCCCAATACAGATTGGGTTGATTTGTTGTTAAAGAACTCAACGTCGCATGAACAACATATGTTAAGTGTTTCTGGAGGTACGGAAAAACTTCGCACTAAATCCACAATTAATTATCAGAAAGGTGATGGTTATTATGCAAATAAATCATATGAACGAATAGCTGGTCGTGTAAATAACGACTATAAGATAACGGATTGGCTTCGTGCAAATATAGACCTTGATTTTTCAAAATCGAATTCAAATTCCCCATCTGAAATCAATGCCATATATTGGGCTTATTTAGTCTCTCCATATTATGCCCCTAGATGGGAAGATGGTCGGTATGCCGATGTGAAGGATGGTGCTAATCCGTTAGCGGGTCTCGAACAAGGAGGTATCAATAAAACAAATTATTATAAGTTTGGAGGAAAAGCGCAATTGGATCTTACTCCGATAAAAGGTCTTACGCTAACGGCATTATTTGCCCCCCGTTTTTCCTTTATGAAAGGGAAAAAATTTTCGCGCGCGGTACCTGTTTATTATGAGAATGGCGCAATAACTTATATGCAGACACATAAAACAACGAACCTCTCAGAGACGCGTAATGACAATAACAGCCTAACCTACCAATTTTACGGGAACTATAAAAACGGTTGGGGCGATCACTCTTTTAGTGCCATGGCTGGTTATGAAGGTTATGCTTATAAATGGGAAAACTTAGGGGCTTCGCGTACCAACTATTTGCTTGATACCTATCCTTATCTCAATATCGGTCCGGAAGATTATCAGTATAATTCAGGAAGTGCAGGACATAATGCGTATGAATCAATTTTTGGACGGTTAATGTATTCGTATAAAAATAAGTATATGATTCAGGGAAATATACGTGCTGATGGTTCTTCCCGTTTTGCAAAAGACTATCGTTGGGGTACTTTCTATTCGATGTCTGCCGGCTATGTGATGTCGGAAGAGTCGTGGTTTAAGAACAATATCGTTGATTATCTGAAGATACGTGGTTCTATCGGTCAACTTGGTAACGAGCGGATAGGTTCTGAATTCCCTTATCAGGCGGCTATTTCTTTTGGGAACAGCTATATGTACGATAAATCGTCACAAACCGTATCTGCCGTACAAAATGCAGCGCAAGTGTATTATGCGTTTGAGAATATTACATGGGAGACGACTACAACGCACGGTGTTGGAATTGATCTTGCAATGCTAAATAATCGTTTGCGTTTTACCGGTGACTACTATTACAAAAAGACCACGGATATGTTACTTACACTTGGATTCCCATCTTATGCAGGTTTTTCAGCACCGTCGCAAAATGCGGGTGATATGTATACGAAAGGTTGGGATATAGAATTAGGTTGGTCTGATACGGTGGGTGATTTTTGGTATAGCATTTCTGCCAACTTGTCGGATTATCGTTCGAAAATGGGTTATTTGGGCGATAAACGTACGATTAATGGCAACTATATCTATGAAAAAGGATCATATTATAATGAATGGTATATGTATAAAAGTGATGGTTTGTTCTTGACGGATGCCGACCTGTACGATGAAAATGGAAATAAATATCCGACGTTAACCGCAAATGATAAAGCGGGAAACATCAAGTATGTGGATGTTCATGAAAACGGAGTAATTAATTCAGACGATAAGGTACTTTTGGGAAATTCTTTGCCTGAATATTTATATGGTGGTAATATTTCATTCGGTTGGAAGAGTTTTGACTTCAATCTTTCGTTTCAAGGTATTGGTCATCAACGAGTGTTATTTAACTCTGCATGGATTCAACCTTTGAAAGAACAGTGGGGAGCTGTTCCCGAACTTTTATTAGGGAATTATTGGAGTCAGCATAATACGGAAGAACAAAACAGAAAAGTTAAGTATCCACGTTTGACCTATACGAATACGACCAATACTTATTCGGGGTCTGATTATTGGCTTTTTAATGGTGCTTATTTCCGTATGAAAAATATTACACTTGGTTATTCTCTGCCAAAAGATATGCTGACGAAAGTATGGATCAAAGATTTACGTTTATATTTAAGTGTAAATGATCTGCCTGCTATCAGTAATTATCCTAAAGGATGGGATCCGGAAGTTGGTTCATCGTCGGACTTTTTATCAACATCTTTCATTTTAGGAGTAAATGTCAAATTTTAAACAGTTTAATAATATGAAAAAGATATTGTTAATTATCAATATATTGTCAATAGTTTCCTTCTTTTCCTGCGTTGATCTCGATCTTAATCCGTTATCTGAAGGATCAAGTGGCAACTGGTATTCATCGCAACAAGAGATTGAGATGTCGATAAACGATTTTTACCGTGCTGATTTTTTCCATATTGACGATATGATTTGGGCCGACGACGTAACGGCGCGAAATGCTACTTCGGCTGTACAGAATGGGACAATGACTGCTGAAGATTTGACGATCGCTATTCGTTGGCAAAATTATTATAAAGGTATTGCGCGTGCATTACGTTTATTAAAAAATATGGATAATGCACGCGTATTGGGCGTTTCTGAGGCTGATATTGCGCAATATGAAGGCGAAGCTTATTTCTATATTGGCTATGCCTATGGAATGTTGGCCTTTCACTGGGGCGATGCTATTCTCGACAAGGAGGGAATAACCCTTGACGAAGCTTACAAAATATCACGTTCCCCAAAAGCTGATGTGTTGGCTTATAGTTACGAATGCTTAGATGAAGCTGCCAAACGTTTACCGACGAGTTATTCCGGTATACAACGGGCAACAAGGGGAGCTGCTCTCGCATTCAAAGCTCGTATTGCCCTTTGGAACGGTGATTACAATACGGCTGCAACGGCCGCCAAGGCCTGTATGGATTTGAATGTCTACAAACTTCACCATAATTATCGGAATTTGTTTACTGCTTCTTGGTCGGATGAATGGATCTTCTTCTTCCGTGGCGATGTGACGCTGAAAAAGTATTATTGGGCAGGAGAAGATGTCTTAAACTGTATTTCACGTCTTTCCGGAGGATGGGGAGGGCAAAAGTCACCTTCTTACGAATTGGTCTGTGCTTATCCTTGTATCGACGGTAAACCGATTGATGAATCTCCGCTTTATAATCCAAAAGATCTTTTCGAAAATCGTGATCCGCGTATGGCCATGACTATTGTTCCTTTCGCTACTGCTTATAATAAGCGTATTCTTGATGGGACATACGATCCTAAGGATTATTTATGGCTCGGATATGAATATTCTCCAGCTCCGAATCGGACGACAGTTTATCGGGGTTCTGACGGAGCGCAAGTCAGTAATACCGATTCGAAAGCACGTGCTGAACATGCTTCATACAATGGTTTTTTGTTCAAGAAATACGTTGATGAGTCATTTCTCGAAAACGGACGTAATGGAGCACCAACAACATATCCTATGCTACGCTACGGTGATGTTCTGTTGATGTATGCAGAAGCTATGATTGAACTTGAGAAATGTGATCAGGGAGTGTTGGATGCTACGATTAACAAGTTACGTGAAAGAGCGTATTCCGGTACGGGGATAGCATATCCGCGCGTGATCGTTGACTCGCAAAATGCGATGCGCACGATTCTTCGTACCGAACGTTTTATTGAACTCGCTTGGGAAGGTCATCGTTATGCAGATTTGATTCGTTGGAAATTAGCTGAGAAGGTTTATAATCGTCCGAGTTATTTCTTGCGTCGTGCGTGGTCTGGTTCTACGTCATGGAACGGAGATGCATCTTCTGTTTCTGCTGAATATCGTCAGTTGATTCAAAATTGGGAAGACGGAAATTACCCTATAGGAGGTGTGCCGGCGATTGACGAAAATGGTATCGCAGATCTTAGTTATATGGTTAATGCCGGTTATATCGTTGTCGCGAGTGAACGAAAGTTTGAAGCCAAGAGAGATTATTTATGGCCGGTACCAGCTGCAGATCGTATGATCAATGAAAATCTTGATCAGAACCCCAATTGGTAATAATTGAGATAGCAAAATAAGTTTTAATACCGATAGTGATCTCACGCTTCCTAAGCAATTGGCCGTTTATGAGGCCAATTGCTTAGGATACATATAAAAAAAGTATTTATTTTCTTAAATTTGAAAACAATAAATTACTTTTTGATTAATAGAATTAAATGTTTAATGTCGGTTTAATTATCGAAAGATTAATACAGGATGAAAAATTGTCTTTTTTTTATTTCTTTTTTACTGGCCGTATTTTCTTGTAAGGGATCGAAAAAGATTGAAAACATAAAGAATATTAGCGGTATCTATCCCCATTTGGCATATTACAACAATGAAGGAGAGTGTGGCACGGGGGCTGTCGTTCCTTGGGCGGGCGACTTGTGGGTGATTACTTACGGGCCTCATTTGCCTTTCGGATCGTCTGATAAATTGTATCAGGTCACACCAGGTTTGCAGCAAATCGTGCGCGAAGAAAGTATTGGCGGAACGCCGGCTAATCGAATGATTCATCAGGAAAGCAATCAGCTTTTTATTGGGCCTTACGCAGTTGATGATAAAGGAAACGTACGTGTGATTCCGTATACGGTTATGGCCGGAAGACATACTGGAAATGCTCGTCATCTGACTAATCCCGCAAATAAGATTTATTATGCTACGATGGAAGAAGGTTTTTATGAAGTTGATGTAAATACGCTGGAAGTAAAAGAATTATTTCGTGACGGCAACCTTGACCGTAAACCCGGGGAAATGGCGCAGGAAGCGGCTTTGTTACCAGGGGCACATGGGAAAGGCTTTTATTCCGGACAAGGGGTCTTCGTTTACTCTAATAATGGTGAGGCTTCTCAGGAAGCTTTGCATAAATTTGATACGAAATCCGGCTCTTTATCAGAGTGGAATGGTAAGGAGTGGAGATTAGTGCGCCGGAATCAGTTTGTGGAGGTGACCGGCCCGGGTGGAATTTATGGTAATGCAAATTCTGAGGCGGATCCAATCTGGGTTACCGGATGGGATCATAAATCTGTATTGCTCGGTGTTCGAGAAGCGGATAAAGGATGGACGTTCTTTCGTCTTCCCAAGGCAAGTCACAGCTATGACGGCGCTCATGGGTGGAACACCGAATGGCCTCGCATAAGAGATATCGGCACACAAGATGCGCCAGATTATCTGATGACAATGCATGGAATGTTCTGGCGTTTTCCGGCGACTTTTACTTCGGGAAACACCGCAGGAATTCGGCCACGTTCGGCCTATTTGAAAGTAATCGGTGATTTTACCCGATGGAACGACCGGTTAGTTTTTGGATGTGATGACTCTGCGCAGAAAGAATTTCTTAACAAACGTAAGGCGAAGGGCAATATCGAAGGTCCTGGACAATCTAATTCGAATCTTTGGTTTACTACTCTTTCCAAGCCAGACGAGTTAGGTCCGGCAACGGCGGAAGGTGCTGTTTGGGCAAACGAATCGATTATAGCAAATCAACATTCGGAACCATTTCTTTTTAGCGGATGGATTCGACGCCAATGCTGGATCAAAAACGAAGGGAAGCAGGAGGTAAAATTTATTTTTGAGACGGATGAAGACGGTAAGGATTCGTGGAAGGAATTAAAAACTATAGCAGTTGCTTGCGGAAAATCTGCTAATATTCCGTTCTCTATGGCGGATAAAGGAGAATGGATACGGGTGAAAACAGATAAAAATACGGTTGCTACTGTTAGTTTCTCCTATACTTCGCCGGATAACAGAGCGAATACTTCAGACCCGATATTTTCAGGACTTGCTTTAGCCGATTCGAAAACCTCTCAAGGTGGACTTTTATATGGTTTGGGGGACAACCGGCGTGCATTAGGTCTGCTTGCCTCGAAATCGATTAATGGAGAAATAAAAGAAGTCGGGTATTATGAGATGGGAGAGACTCTCGAGTTAGTGAAAAAAGAGGATGCTGAAACGGCGGCCTTTATTCGCGAGAAATTTGCTATTCCTCAACAGGTAGTAATTATTGAGCCCGGTTCTGTTCTTATTATTGATGACAAGGATAGAAGATGGCGTTTGCCTCTCGGCAATGTGTTGTTGACAGATGCGACCAGACAAGCCCAGTTGCGTATTTGCCGGGAAGTAGCTACAGAAAGAGATTTGTTTCATTGTATGGGTACTTTTTATGAACTTCCAGCAGAAAATGCAGATGGTTATGCTAAAATAAGGCCGATTAGTTCGCATAATTTCAAGATTAACGATTATGCTTCTTATCGGGGAATGTTGATTATGACTGGCATTATTCCGGAAGAAGGGAAAGACAATCCGCATGTAATTGTCTCGGATGATAAGAAGGCTGCGGTTTGGGCTGGTGTGATTGATGATCTTTGGAAAATGGGAAAACCGATCGGTGTTGGTGGACCATGGGTCAATGCGAATGTAAAACAAGGGGAAGTATCTGATGCTTACCTGATTGGTTTTTATGATCAGAAAATATTAACTCTATCCCACAAAGAAAATAAGACGGTTAACTTTACGGTTGAGGTTGATCCGACTGGAAATGGAGACTGGATGGAATATGTTGTTTGCCCGGTGAAATCCGGAGAGCGATTTACGTATCAATTCCCGGAATCTTTTCAGGCTCGTTGGATTCGGTTCGTTACAGATGCTGACGCAAAAGTAACTACCTGGTTGGAATATAAATAAAACAATAGAACATGAAGACGCGCTTAATAACATTTTTAATACTATTTTTGAGTTTCGGATTTGTAAAAGCAGAACGCCTTTTAGTAGAAGCCGAAAATTTTAATCATAAAGGAGGCTGGGTCGTCGACCAACAGTTTATGGATTTAATGGGCTCTCCGTATTTGATGGCCCATGGATTGGGCAAACCGGTTAGCGACGCGATGACTCAGGTTGTTTTCCCGGGAAAGGGAACTTATTATGTTTATGTCCGGACATACAATTGGACTTCTCCTTGGAAAAAAGGAGAAGGTCCGGGTAAGTTTCGTTTATCTGTGAATAAGAAGATGCTTCCAACCGTTTTGGGAGTAGAAGGAGAAACTTGGATATGGCAATCTGCCGGTAAAGTGAATATAAATAATACGGAAATTACACTTGGATTGCACGATTTGACGGGTTTTAACGGACGTTGTGACGCGTTGTACTTTACAACGGAAGAGGATGATGTTCCTCCTTTTGCTGTGAACGAACTTAGTGTTTTTAGGCGTGAATTATTACATTTTCCAGCTACTCCTCCGAGCGCGGGGACATACGATCTGGTCGTAGTCGGAGCGGGGGTTGCAGGCATAAGTGCCGCTGTATCGGCTGCCCGGTTGGGATGTAAAGTAGCGCTTATTCACGATAGACCGGTGTTGGGAGGGAATAATAGTTCGGAAATACGAGTGCATTTAGGCGGACGTATAGAAGCCGGTGCTTATAAAGAGTTGGGAAATCTGCAAAAAGAGTTCGGACCGATTCGGGGAGGCAATGCACAACCCGGAGATTTCTATGAAGACGAAAAGAAATATCAGATTGTCGCCAACGAGGAAAATATTACTTTGTTTGCCAATTTCAGAGCCATTGCCGTGGAAATGGACGCGGATAAAATCAAATCGGTGACTGCTAAACATATTGAAAGTGGAGATGAAAAGAAATTTACAGCTCCATTATTCTCGGATTGTACAGGTGATGGTACCGTCGGTTATCTTGCCGGTGCCGATTTTGCGGTGGGACGTGAGAGTAAGGCTGAATTCGGCGAAGAAACTGCTCCTGATGTTGCTGACAAAATGACGATGGGTTCCTCTGTACAATGGTATTCTGTAGATGAAAAAAAGTCTATTGGTTTCCCCTATTTTAATTATGGTGTGAGATTTACCGCCGCGAGTTGCGAGAAAGTAACGATGGGCGAATGGACTTGGGAAACGGGTATGAATTATGATCAGATAAATGATTTCGAACGTATTCGTGATTATGGTTTGATGGTGGTTTTTTCGAATTGGAGTTATCTGAAAAACGAGTTGAAAGAGAATGATCTGTATAAAAACCGCAAGTTGGGTTGGGTCGCTTATGTAGCCGGAAAAAGAGAATCCCGCCGTTTGTTGGGCGATTATATTTTAAAAGAGGATGATTTAAAGAAATATGTCGTTCACGAAGACGGTACCGCTGCAACAACCTGGACAATCGATCTTCATTATCCTGATCCAAAGAATACCGCTAATTTCCCGGGAGAGGAATTTAAGTCGATTGCCAAACACAAGCCGATTTATCCGTATCCGATACCGTATCGTTGTTTATATTCCCGGAATGTGGATAATTTATTTATGGCCGGAAGAAATATTAGTGTGACTCATGTTGCTTTAGGGACAGTTCGCGTAATGCGCACCACCGGAATGATGGGCGAGGTAGTTGGTATGGCAGCTTCTTTATGTAAAAAATACAAGGAGACCCCTCGTGGCATTTACCGTCGTCATTTGTCCGATTTGAAGGATTTGATGAAAAGCGGTGTCGGTAAAAAAGGGTTGCCCAATAATCAAAAGTACAACGAGGGGGAAACGTTAAAATCGCTCCCCATCATTCGGTGAGTTGTTTAAAGATATCATGGCGTTTTCTGCATGAATGGCTTTCTTACGATTTTTTTGTAATCCCTTGTTAATCGTTTTGTAGTGAAGTCATAACCTAAAAACTTTTTCTTTGTTTTAAATGAAGCTTTTTGAATTATGGAAAAGATTAAGGTTGTCTTTTTTGCTGATATTTTGATTTCAGACTTTGATGGAGCATCTCGGACCATGTTTCATTTGATTAATCGGATACCGGTTAATCAATTCGAATTTTTATTTGTCTGTGGCTTAGGTCCAAAACAAATTAACCATTTCAAGTGTATTCATGTTTTTACGTTGGGGGTTCCGGGGAATAAAAGTTATCGATTTGCCGCCCCTATGTTGCAACAGTTGGAATTAGATAAAATCGTCGAATCATTTGCTCCGCATGTTATTCATATTTCTACCCCTTCCCTGTTAGGTAATTATGCATTAAAAACGGCCAAACGTCTGGGCCTTCCTGTCATAACAATCTATCATACGCATTTTATAAGTTATGTTGACTATTATATTCGGAATTTCCCATTTTTAATCGATTTGGCTAAAAACAAGGTAAACGATGCTCTAAAATCCTTTTATAATCAATGCGATACGGTATATGTTCCTTCACAATGCATGATACAAGAATTGGGGGAAAGAGGAGTGAGGCAGGATGTGATGAAACTCTGGGAAAGAGGGATAGACAAGAATTTGTTTTCTCCTACCAAGCGAAATCCGGAGATAATCCGATCGTTAACCGGTAATGACTATCCTTGTATTTTGTTTGTAAGTCGGTTGGTCTGGGAAAAAAATCTGCAAATGTTGATCGACTTATATTATCTTATCAAAAAAAGAAAATTAAACTATAATTTGCTTGTTGTTGGAGAAGGCGTCGCTCGTAAAGAAATAGAAAAACAAATGCCTGAAGCTCTTTTTTTAGGACACCGCGGACATACTGAATTGGCAAGTCTTTATGCGTCTTCTACCGTTTTTTTCTTTCCTTCCGTTACAGAAACGTTTGGTAACGTTGTGTTAGAGGCTATGGCTTCGGGAATACCATGTGTTGTTGCCGATAAAGGGGGAAGTCGGGATTTTGTAGACGATGGAGTGAACGGATTCAGATGCAATCCGTATAATGTAGAGGCGTTTTTAGAAAAGATTATGCTGATTATCGAACAACCTAAACTCGCAAGACAGTTTTCTGAGAAGGGGTTAGAACAAAGTAGAAAATATGTGTGGGAAAACCTTGCGTCGATTTATTTTAATGATTTAAAATTGCTATCCTACGATTTACAAGTGGTTTAATGATGAAACGGATTCTGAAAGTATTTTTTGCGATCAGTCTGCTCGTTTGTTTTATTTTTTATCTCAAGGCAACCGATGTTGGGGCTTCTGTTCGTCTGATAATGCAATTAGGAATTCAATCCTCGTTTATTTTACTTTTTACTTTTTTAGCATATTTATTCGGCACGTTAGGTTGGAGTTATTGTATAGACTCTTCATCAAAAAGTTCCTTAATGCAGCTGTTCATTATTCGACACACTGGAAATACCATTACGTTATTTAATCCGGCTAGTGCCATAGCTGGTGAATTCTTTAATGCCAGGATGCTAATAAAAAAAGGGGTAGACGAGTCTAATGCTTATAAATCGGTCGTGTTAAGTCGTCTGCTGATGACGTTCAGTCAACTCTTTTTGTTTTTTATGCTTTTAATTTGGTATTTTTTATTCTTCCCCAATAGATTCTCTATAGGAACAAAATTGTTTTTTTATGGTGGATTTTTTTTTCTTCTGTTAACCTGTCTTTTTTTTCTGGTTATCCTGCTGAAGACCGGTCGTTTTTTCAAAAAAGAAAATAAAACGAAGAAATGGGAAAAAGTGGTTGGCCGAATGCGAGAGATTCATTTTTTGTTAGCTGAACATATTCGCCGCCGGCCCAAAGCAACCATGCTAGCCTTTTTCTTTTTTTGTCTTCAATGGTTCTTAAACTCTTTAGAACTTTTTTTTATTCTTTCGTTTTTTAAATATAATATAACCGTTTGGGAAAGCCTGTTTCTGGATACCAGTATCATTTTGTTGAAGTCGACCGTATCATTTATTCCCGGACAATTGGGCTTTGAAGAATTGATTAATAGGTTTTCTTTACATTTGGTAGGAATCGATTCTCCGGAAGTTTGGTTGTCTGTTTCTGTTTTACGACGATCCAGGCAATTGATATGGACTGGATTAGCGCTGTTTTTTTATCTCAGCCTAAAAAAACAAAAAAGTAAAATGGTATAAAAAGCGATTTAATAGAGACTTGATGTGTTCCCAACAATAGGATTTTGTTATGAATGATGATGTGAGACTTGATATTAAACAATTAGTAGCAGAGCGATTCCCAGGGGAGCAGATTCCTGGCTTTTTGATTCATTTGTTAGCTAAAATTTTGCGACAAGATGCTATCAACGAATTATTTATTCAGGCGCAAGGTAAAACCGGCCTTGATTTTGTGGATGTTTGTGTGGCCTATCTTGATTTTTTGTGTAATGTTAAGGGAGAAGAAAATTTACCTTCTGGGGACGATCCTTTAATCTTTGTTTGCAATCATCCGCAGGGAGGTGTAGAAGCTATATGTTTGGCTTCTTTTCTGGGGCATAAATATAACGGCAAGATCCGATTGTATGCAAACGAAATGCTTTCCATACTACATCCTCTAAACGAACTCTTTTTGCCAATATACAAACATGGTGCGCAAAGTCGGGAAAATCTGTGCGCTATTAAATCTTTTTATGAGACGGATAATCACCTAATTGTCTTTCCTGCCGGCGTGACAGCACATAAATTTAGGGGTAAAATTGTAGATAACGAATGGCATAAACATTTTATTAAGTCGGCTGTGCATAATAAGCGAGATGTTGTTCCGCTTTATTTTCAGGCTAGAAATTCCGACTTTTTTTATTTTATAGAAAATTTTCGTCGACGGATTCATGCTAAAATAAATTTTGAGGTAATTCTGTTTGCCAACGAATTTTTCAAACAAAAAGGGAATACGTTTAATTTATACATAGGAAAACCCATTCCGTGGGAGACATTTGATCAGACAAGATCTCCTCAGGAATGGGCTAAATGGGTAAGGGAATACGTTTTCAATTTATCATCTCATTAGAATCCAATTTTAAATTGTACGCCAAACTGACTCGGGCTGCCGCCAATAAAGGTGGGCATACCAATTGTGTTTCCACTGTTCCCGGCGTCAATTATAAATTTTTTATTTAGAACATTTTTGCCGTAAGTACTGATTTCACCGTATAAATTTTTATTCATTTTAAAGCCTATCCCGGCGGTATAATTGAATATTCCATATCCCTCTTGGCTTAGCAGTTCCGTATTATCGTCTTCAAAGTAGACCTTTGACTTATACGAATAAGACGGGCGTAAGAAGATTGTTTGCTTACCCTTTAATGCTATCGTTGCATCTATACCCGCTGAAAATGTATGCTTAGGTGTCAATCGAAAACGGTTCCCGGCATATTCCTGTGGATTACCATCTTCATCTTTATCTGCAAATTCTCCGTCTATGTAGGCGTAATTACTAAAAATAGAGAGCTGAGGTAAGAGCCGGTAACGTAATCCGGTTTCGATACCGAAGCTATGAGCTTTTCCGGCGTCGTTAGATAGATATTGGGGGGTAAGACTACCTTCCACGGTTGTCAAAGACGTTGTTTGAAAATGATTCCAGTCGTAGTAATATGCCGTAAGGTCGTAGTTCAGTCTACTATTTAAGATATTTCCTTTTATTCCGGCTTCGTAACTCCAGATAATTTCAGGTTGTAAATAAGTCGTTTTCGCTGGAAGTACATACACAACACCCGGGCGCCTGCCGCGTGAAACACTGGCGTAAATATTATTTCGGTCGAACATGTAATTCATAACCAAACGTCCTACATAAGAAAAATAGTCTTTAGACGCAGTTATCTTGCCGTCGGAAACCGGATTAAGTAAATTCGGGGATTGATTCATTAATAAGCCGAAGATGCTGGGCTGTTCAGAAGCTTTTGCTTCATATGACCCTTTCTGATTTTCATAGCTTAACCGGATTCCAGCCGTGATTCCTAAATTGGGTGTGATTTTGTAGGTTCCGTCGGCAAAAAATTCTGTAGCTGTGTTTATCCCTGTATTTTTGTATCCCTCTTCGTGATAGGCATTGATTGGATGATTAGAAAGTAAATCAATAGTTCCGATTAATTGTTTTTGTGTTTCAGCGGGCAATTGAGCAAATATCTGTTCCAGTTTTAACGGCATCCCCATCTGGGCGCTGAAAACCTGTTCTAAAATGGTTCTTATATCTGAAATATTGGTCACGTAATTCGGCTTTCCGTTTGTTAAAGGTGGAGTATCCGGAAATAGCATATCGCTGATCGCCGTGATTTGTTCAGCGGGTAGACCGGTAGCACTGAATTGCTGAGTCAGCATATTTTTAAGTACTGGTGAAATGTAGGTCGGATAAAGACTTTGTTCATTAATACGCATAGGGACTTCTTGCGAACCATTTTCATAAAAATAACTGGCGCCTAAAAACCCGGAAAAATTGTCTTTATTGTCGTAGTTAAAGCGGAACTCCTGGCTAAATTGTTTTCCTTTTGCTTTTTCCGATACCCAGAGAATGGGGGCGGCAGTCCCGTCGGCATCGAACGATTCATCCGAATCGAACGCGCGGAATCCGGAAATGGATGAAAGTTCCCAATTCCCGTTAAAGCGATGGTTGATTGATAGAAGAGTCCCTCCAAGATGTCTTTTTATATATAGATTTTCTCCTTGTTCCAAATCGGCCATGCTATTGGGATCCGTATCACCTCCTGTCGGAGCATATTGCCCGTTTTTAAACGATGTTCCCGGGTAATTATCATATTGATAATCCAATACAAGATCCGCGATTGTGTTTTCTCCGCCGAATAACCGGGTTGAATTTCTGAAAGACCAGACGCTTTTACCGTTTAAATCTCCTCCCGACAGATTTTTGATGAACCCGTCACGGTCGTTATAATTAAACGCGAAACGATTTAAGAGTTTATTTTTGATTAGAGGCGTGTTTATGTATCCGGTAGCTAATTTTTGGTTATGCGAACCATAACCGGCCATGAGTTCAGCACTCAATTTGTTGACTGGTTTTTGACGTACAATATGCAAAGCTCCTATTTCCGCCCCGCGTCCGAAAAGAGTCCCTTGCGGCCCTTTCACAACTTCAATACGTTCCAAATCATATAATTCGACGACAGAACCTCGTGAGCGCGAAATCGACACTCCGTCTTGGAAGACGGAAACGCGTGGCTGCGAACGTGAATCTCCGTCGTCTGAAGTCACACCCCGTATGACGTATCCTGGATTATTTGGACTTTGCAACTGCATTTGCATACCCGGAATATATTCCGACAACTCATCTAACTGTTGTATATTCAATTTGAGTAAATTATCGCCAGATAATGCACTTACCGCAATCGGGACTTCTATATTGCTTTGTGTCCTTTTCTGTGTTGTCACAACTACTTCATTGAGCATTTGCGCGTCTTCTTTGAGAATGATTTTCATTTTATTTTCTGCTTTCTTTTCGACGGGAAGGTATCCGAGAAAAGAAAAGACAAGTAGGTCTTGACTTGTTATCTTATTTAATGAAAACTTCCCTTCCTGATTACTGCTTGTTCCTGTGAAACTCCCCTTTAAAAGTATGTTAACACCAGCCAGAGGATTCCCTTTTTCGTCAACAACGGTACCGGAAATTGTTTGTTGTTGAGCTGAAATAGAGAAAGTCCAAAAAAAGAGAAATCCGAAAAATACATGAATGAATTTCATACAAGTTATTAATTTGGTTTATTGTTTTACTGCTTCGAGACCAAAACAACGAAATCCGGATTACCAACTAATGAATATGCTATTACAATCATGAGAATTCCGAATGGAATTATAGGGGATTTTTTTCTTTTCAAACAGTTTAATCTGAAATTATCTAT
>JAQVZS010000034.1 GCA_028708075.1 Massilibacteroides sp. | reverse complement strand
CTACATATACCGAATCTAATAAGAGAAGCGTTTGGTAAGCTACTCCCGGATCGCTTGATGCATAGTTTACTTTTAGCATATCGCTATTACCCAAGCGTTGTACTCTGATTTCATTTAAGGAATTAAAACAATAATAGGGATGGTTCCAGTTAAAAAGACCGTACACAAAATTTGTAGGTGATTGTTTCTCGTATTTTTTTAGGTTTTCAATGGTCTTTTGTTCGGATGTTTTATCTATAAGCGCTAGAACATCTTTCGGAGTAATGAGCTTTAATTGACGGTAATTTTCAGCTTTAATATACACATTATCTTTTTCAGAATCGCCATAGATCATATGTCGGGCATAAAGAAGCAAGCTTACATCATGAAGTGTTTCTTTGGATTTCATAATGTTGATGATGTTATCTATGGTATTGTTTACAATTGTTGAGTTTTGCATGACCTCCTCTCCGGTTTCCATAGCGAAACCGGATACTACGCCCGTATAAATAGTCATATCCACATGGTACGTATTAGGCATATTTCGTGTTCCCCAAATGATTAAAAGTGTAACGATGACGGGAGCTAGAACTATCCACCAACGGATGCGGAGTAAAAAACGAACGATGTATTGTATATAATCCATAATTTTTTATTTGATAATTTGGGTTTTGGAAAGAACTTCCAATTCTAAAAGCGCTTTGTTTAACTCCGCTTTAGTATTTTCATAAGTTTCCATGGCGTCAGACTCAATTCGTTTTCGTTGATTTAGAACATCTATTTCAATTTTACCGTTTAAAAAGTCCTGTTCAGCAGCTTGGTATTGTGCGTTTGCCATTGTAACAGATTCTGCTTTAATTTTTAAGACTGCCAATTCTTTTTGGGCTTTGGTATACATTTCTATAATACGAATTTTCTGTTCATCGTGCCATTTTTCTATTTCTATCTGAGTTGCCTTGGTTTTTAATTGCTGCCGCTTGATCCGGTTTCTGCGGTCGAAGAAATCATCGAACGGAATAGCGATGCTTATGCCGACATTATACCAGCTTTGCCTTGCACCGGAATATTGGTAAAAAAGGGGGGTATTTTCGTTTGAAAAACTGCTGTTAATCCCCATCAAACCATATTGATAGGTTGTTTGTGCCCGGAAGTATTTCAGCCAACTTCTTTTTTCGGTCTTCAATAGGCTGGATTCTTCTTCCATACGTACTCGGTAAAAGTCTACGGCTGCACTGTTTTTTGCATTTTCGAACAAGACATCCAAAGGGGGGAGTTGCATACTGGTATAATCTTCCGGCGTCATGGTTGTCAGGCTTTCCTGCGCCTGAAGAGATAGAATGGAAAAGAAAATGGCAAATATGATTAACCTGTATTTCATTTTATTTATGTGTTAAAATTCAAACATCTTCCTTTTGGATAAAGGCTGTAAATGTTTTCAGTATAATTTTTAAATCCAGCAAAAAAGAGAAATGCTGTGCATAATATATGTCTAGATTTTTCCGCTCCAGCGCGGATAAACTTCCTGAATCACCTCTTTTTTCGACCTGCCAAAGGCCCGTAAGTCCCGCCGGGGCGAGAAAACGTCCTACAGCCTGATCCGTCGTAAGTGCTTCGGCTTCATACAAAGGTAACGGTCTGTTTCCAACAATAGACATATCCCCCTTTAAAATATTTATTAATTGCGGGAGTTCGTCCAAACTGTATTTACGAAGCAAATGTCCCACCTTCGTGATTCGCGGATCATGCTCAAATTTTTTAAATGCATTTTCCGTTTCGACTCGTTTATGGGCAATATATTCTTTCTCTGGAATCAGTTCATCGTCCGAGATCAAGATGACTTCATCAAATATAACGGATGAAGAGGTCGAATTGTTCTGTTTTTCTTTTGTGTTTTGCGTTGGAATCTGATATTGATTGAGCGCTTCATATTCTTTCATCCGTTTGTCTGCGTCGATGTACATCGAACGAAATTTCAGAAAATTGAATATTCTGTAGTTGCTTCCAACCCGTTTGGATTTATAAATAATCGGCCCTTTACTTTCTATTCGAATAGCCAAAGCGGTTAAAATAAATAAAGGTGAAAAGAATATGAGTGTGAGTGCAGAGATGATAATGTCTAATGCTCTTTTCGGCCAAGGCATTTTGAACGGGGCTAATTGCTTTTGAGTTTCTGCTTTTTTTTGATTGTTAAGCAGGCTTCCGTATTGGGTAATCCATAGAAAAAAATCTCTGATCACTTCCGGTTTGATTTGAGGGGATGCCGTATTGTTTACACCACTTTTCAAATAGACGATTTTATCTTCATAGTTTACATGGATCGTTACCAAAATGATATAAAGGTGTGTAAAGTGGTTGCGCAGAAAACGAATCCTTTCAGTATCCGTCTGTACTGTGTTTTGTTCGTAAAAAATAATTAAAGGCATTTGCCCATAATCTTGCCGGATCAAGTTTATGGCTGTAATATGATTTTCCGTGACTTCAAGCCTATCTTTAATTTCAAGGGCGAATATTTTTTTAAAGTGTTCAATGTAGACCTGTTTCCGTCCGATGTAGATCGCTTTTACGTTCAATGTATTGCTTTTTTTATTCGAACTTTTAATTCCAAAGGATTAAACGGTTTCAGAATAAAATCTTCTGCACCTTCTTCAAGTAGCCGGATGCGGATGTCGCTGCTTTCTTCTCCGGATAGAACAATAACAGGAATAGAACTAAACAGCTCGTTGTGTTTAAGGAAATGTAAAAATTCATCCCCTGACATCTCCGGCATATAAATATCGGTGATGATTAAATCCGGAATATTTCCTTCCTGTAGCCACTGAATACCTAAAATAGGATTTTCAAAATAAGTAATATCATATTCATCAGATAAATAAATAGCAATCACATTCGCTATCGTCTTTTTATCGTCCAGAATCAGTATACTCTTTTTCATAAAGGGAAATGTCTTTACAAATGGTTAGGGATTAGTATAACAACACTCCTTTATTTCCTGTTGAAATAGCTGCATAACTTCTATTTGTGTGTTAAAATAAAGCTAAAATAAAAAAAAAGTCCAAAAACATCCTCATTTTGTGTTAAAATCGTATAAATTGTAGATTTTTATCTACTCAATAAACTTGAAAGTTACAGATAATTATCGCAAATGTACGGAAAAATAGTACATAATAAGCAGGAAGAAAGAGTGTTAACGTAAATTAACCAAAATGGCCTGATTCTTTTCGATTTTTAATTGTTAAAATGAAACCTCCTGTTTTTTCTCCTTGCTTTCAAATGCGGCTTCCAATATACGAATAACGGGTAAAACAGAGGAAGCATCAGTTGTCGGTTTTTTCCCAGTATGAAGTGATAGATAAACCTCTTCATAAAAAGCTTGATAATTTCCAGAAATCGTTTCTATCTTTCCCCGAAAATGAAGTCCGTTTAGTTCGGTATTGAGTGTTCCGTAGGTACGTTCTTCGTCTTTTCCCCAATCGGGTGAAGCCGGGCATAGTCCCGCTTTTAAGGCTTCTTCCTGCGGATCTAATCCGTATTTGACGAAAGAGCCGTTTGTGCCGTGAATCATGTACCGGGGTGTCTCTTCCCGCATTAGATAACCGGCCCGTAAGGTCACTTTTATCTTGGGATAATGTAAGTGAATTTGGTAATAGTCGTCGACTTCGCTTCCTTCCCTTAACCGGTCGATATCGGCATAGATGCTTTGCGGAATACCGAAAAGAACGATTGTCTGGTCGATCATGTGCGAGCCCAGATTATAAGTAAGTCCGACATGTTTATCGGCCTTTTCTTTCCAAGTATTGGGTTGGATATAATTTCGGTATCGCTGGTAAGCCGATTGAAATTCGACCACCCTTCCCAGTACTCCGGAAGCAATCATTTGTTTGACCGTCAGAAAATCGCCGTCCCAGCGTCTGTTTTGGAAGACACAAAGCATGCGGTTCTGCTTTTCTGCCAATTTGATCAGCTCTTCACCCTCACGTACCGTAAAAACGAACGGTTTTTCCACGATTACATGCTTTCCTGCAGTCAGAGCTTGCTTGACATACATATAATGAGTTACGTCCGGTGTATTGACTATTACCAATTGAATACTTTTGTCTGCAATCAACTCTTCGAAGGAACGCATGAGTTTAACATTTGGATAACGCGTCAATGCTGAATCCGAGTGTCGCTGTACGATAGCATACAGTTTAAAGCCCGGATGATGACTGATGAACGGGGCATGAAAAACCGCTCCCGACATTCCGAAGGAAGCAAGTCCAACATTTATCGTTTCCATA
The DNA here is from genome assembly GCA_028708075.1 of Massilibacteroides sp. Lineage (GTDB taxonomy): Bacteria > Bacteroidota > Bacteroidia > Bacteroidales > Tannerellaceae > Massilibacteroides. Next base: position 25,207 of record JAQVZS010000034.1, on the reverse strand, counting down.
ATTTATATCTTTTGATGACTGAACGAAGATAAGAAAACTTTTATTCTTTTTTATGGAAACTAAATTCACAACCACAATATTGTTGATTATAAAAATCGTATTGGGCGATGATTTCCAAGCGGCGTTCGCTGAGTCCGCCTTTCCGCCAGTTTTGATCCCAGAACCGGACACCTTCGAACTGTTCCGCTGCGTAATTGCCGGCGGCAAAGATATCTTTCAGGTTTTTCCAGCGCGAAGAGGCAAGGGTAGTTGTAAAAACCGTAAATCCGTTTTCGAAAGCGTAACGGGCAGTTTCGAGCATGCGGATTCGGAAGCATTCCACACAGCGACGTCCTCGTTCCGGTTCTTTCTCTAATCCTTTGATCTGTTCCTGCCATGCGACGTGATTATAATCCGCGTCGACGAAATCAAGTTCGAGGGTGTCAACATAACGTTGGCTTTCTGCCTTCCGAATCTCATATTCCTCCAACGGAAAGATGTTTGGATTAAAATAAAAAACTGTCGGACGAATCCCGTTCTGCAACAAACATTCAATAATTGCAGACGAACAGGGCGCGCAGCAGGCGTGTAGCAACACTTTTTTTATTCCGTCAGGTAAATCCAGTTTAAGCATTTTATTATGAATGAAAACACAAAGATAGATATAAAATTAATTAGCCCAAAAGAACAGATCTCGTTCTTCAGGGCTAATTGATTAAGTAATCATATTAATTATTCTTTGTTTACAATAAGCAACGCTTTATCGTTTCCTTCACTGAGATCGATGGTTAGAGAATAAAATGCGCCGGTTTCCAATATCTTTCCTTCTACTATGCCTAAGTTACCGGGGTCACGTCCGTTTGTTTTATCACCAACAAAGATTAATTCGCTTTCTGTACGAAGTGATTCGTTCGTAAATTCTCCTCCCCAACCCTTTTGGTGGAAAAATTTGAAGTTTATATCATTTACTTTAACCGTTTTTCCCGCCTCTACGACTATGCGATACTTTTTATTTCCCATTGGAGCCATACAAATAGCTTTATTAGTATCCCATCCAACAGCATTACTACTTATGGAAGGATTACCAATTCCGTCTCCGATAATCCAAATGGCGCCGGAACCATCTGGCTGTAGCGTAGCGAGGTCTTTTCCATTTAAGGCTTCTACAATCAAATAGTTTAAAGAAATATTTGCCGTAATTCGGTAAGTACCGTCAGTAGGAACGAAGAACAGATCCCCATTTTTATCGATGTTGAAATAACTTGGGTTGGTCCACCAACTGTTGAAATCTTCAAATCCTTCCACGGTTAATTTCTCTCCTTGTTTAAGCATAACATCAATTGAGTAGTTTGTATCATCCACACGCTGCATTACTTCCCCGTTTATCGCATAAGCTATGATAAATGGAGCCGCTGAATAATCCAACGTATTAAATGTAATTGTATACTCTCCTCCGGTAGTATTTGAAAAAGGAATTGTTTCTGTACTTCCTTCAGAAATTGCGTTATTATTCCACCCGAATACCATTTCATTTCCGTTCTCTCCCACTACCGGACTTTTTATATATCCTTTTATCTTTTGAGGGAATGTTTCTGTTACAGCATAAGTATAGTCATTAATTCGTTCCATCCGATATTCTCCCTTTTCTGATACAAATGTGAGATAAGGAAAATTTGGTCGCGAAATAGAAAGAGTATATTCTTCTTGCGTAATTGTAAAATTAATATTTTGAAGAATAAACTTAAGTGTTGCATTTCCATCAGGTATATTAGCATAATACGGAATATGGATTTTGCCTTCGTATGTGCCATTGGTTTTTGTACGTATTACAGTCTCAGAGACTTTCTCGTCATCGAAAAATAATTGAGCTTTCACAGTGGATAAAGCGATACTTTTATCTTCAACATCAACAGAAAACATTAAGCTGTCGCCCATATAAGCACTTCCAATAGAAGTCTGTACTTTCAATACCGGACTTCCCGGGTTCATGTCGTCGTCGTCACAAGAAGTGAAGAGCAACGAGCCGCAAAAGAATATGAATAATCCTATATATTTTTTCATAACAAACAATATTTTAAAAAGTTATTTTTTCCAACGAAACGAAACAACGGATTTGGCCGGAGTATCGTACGTAAAGTTTTGTCTTCCGTCATTCACTACTATTTTTTTTGTATTTTCCGATTTATTCAAAAGAACAAAAGCGTAGGTACCATCCGTATTTTCAAAAGCAGAATAAATTACTCCGTCACTATATCCTTTTGTTCCGATGCGTGTCGCCCCTGGTTTGACTACTGAAGAGAGATGTCCGATAATGTAATAATGCGAATTACGAGTAATTGTTTTATAATTTGAACGGTCAATATCGACCGCACCATAACAAGTTTGGCATCCGCCTTCACGGTTAGGCCCACGCTCGCTGTCTAACATTAGGTTCCAAACGATGACTGCTTTACACCAATTGTTTACTGTTCCGAGGGAAACTTCTTCCATATCTTCAATCAGACGAGTCGACAGATTCTTTCCGTCATTCCATGTGCCGATAGAAGTCTCTGTAAAGATTAATTCTTTATCTGGTTTTTTTGTATATATATCCAGAAGCTCATCTTTATTACCTCTGTAATTATGATAAGCGGCTCCTGCAACGAAAAAAGAGGCCTCAGGATCATCATAGATACGTATTGGGTAATCGTTTTGATCTGTGATATTATCATAATTGTAGTTATGATCGAACAAATAGATCTTAGTATTTAATCCTGCTTCTTTAATATGGGGGCCAAGAGCATCTTTAATAAAAGTCTGTTGCTCTTGCCAAGTCATATACAAAGAAGCAGAATTCCCTCTGTTTAACGGTTCGTTTTGGGGAGTAATTGCGTATATCGGAATGTTATTCGCTTTCATCGCCAGTATCCATTTTACAAAATAAATGGCGTAATCCTGATAAAAGGCAGGATTCAGTTGTCCACTTGTCCATGATTCGAACGGTTTCAAATCAGTTAAGTTGTTTACTTTCATCCAAGGAGGGCAGGTCCATGGAGATCCCAAAATTTTTATATTCGGATTGATAGCCAATATTTCATTTAACACAGGAATAACATACTTGTTTTCTTCCTCTTGCAGAGAGAAATTTTCAATCCCCGGTTTATCACAACAAGTATATTCACTTAGGGAAAAATCAGAACAACCAATAGCTACCCTGATATAACTATGTCCCATTCCTTCCGTCTCCGAAAAAGTTTCTTTAAGGAAACAAATTCGGTCTTCTTCTTTCATCTGCAACAAATTATAGCATGTTGAACCCGTTATGGCAGTACCAAATCCGTCCATAGTTTGAAACCGGGTTTCCGGGTCAAGCGTGATTGTTAAAGGAGACATACTTGTTTCTTTGTTGAAGGTCGCAGTCTTCTTTATGAAGTCCGAACTTCGGTCATTTGTTGTAACATAAACGGTGACATCATCAGTCGTCTCTATTGGTGGATCGACAGGCTTTTCCTTTCCTCCCGACGATTCTCCTCCGCATGCATTTAGACAAAAGAAAGAAAACAAAAGTAGAGGAAAGATAGGTTTACGTATCATAGTTGTTTATTTATAGTTCATTAATAGCCCGGGTTTTGTACCAGATTTTCATTTTGGTCGATAGCACCCTGAGGTATAGGTAGACGATATGAATTTTGATCGAAAGCATACACGAGTGATTTTCTTCCTGAATCTTTTGCATATACGGCATTCATTATTTCTTCAACTTTGTCCAGGCGAACTAGATCAAACCAACGTTGTCCTTCAAAAGCTAATTCTAACCGGCGTTCGTTGATTAGCGCGTCCAACATTTTGTTTTTATCACCTTTTACTCCGGCTGAAAGCTTACTAAGGCCTACACGTTCTCGTATCTGATCAATAATATCAGCTGCTGCTTGTAGATCTGGATTATTGCCCATAATCAAAGCTTCAGCTTTTAATAATAAAACATCTGCATAACGGAATTTGATTAAACTGCTATAAGAAGATCGGCATTTATACATAAAGGGATAGTGGTCTGAAGGATAATAATAACTCCAGGTACAAGCATAATAAACAATAGATTCATTAAATCGTATTTCGTCACCTTCCTTGGTATATGCATTAATTAGATCTCTGGATGGAGTAACCCATTTACCCCAGGTAAAATTATTATCCCAATTAACTAAATCCCGTCCAAACATCCAAGTACACCAATTTCCATTTCCGGCAAAAAACTGAGCTTCGAGGATCGATTCGCTCGTGTTTCGCTTGCGAATATCAGTTACTTCATCATTCATTCCAAATAAATCGCTGAAATCAGAAACCAATGTCACTCCATCTGCTGCTACCGCATTACAATATTCTATCACTTTCGCGTAGTCGCGTATAGGTTTTTCAGCATATACTTTTGCCAATAAAGTTCGGGCTACAGTTTTGGTGAACAGTGTTTTATCTGCAGCATTATAGTCGGGAGCCGACTTTAACGCTTCCTGTAAGTCTTGTTCTATTTGTTTATAGGCTTCTTCTTCTGTGCTTTGTGACGGAAAATAATCAGGATAAACATCTCCTATTGTTTCAGACGTAATGTCATCGGCTTCAGTGGTTATAACCGGAATGCTACCCCATAAACGTACCATATCGAATAATACCATCGCACGAAAGATCAGTGCTTCTGCTTTGTATTTTTCTTTTTCTGCATTTGTTAGTAACGGGTCGGAAACCGAATCAATATTACAAATGAGTTTATTGGCCCGGGCCACATCTTCCAGATATCGATCCCAGTCACGTTTAATAACCGAATTAGAGCCATCTATCGTATTGTTTTCAAAAGGCACGACTTCCGCTCCTGTCGTTCCGGCATACGCATTATCAGAATGAGATTCAGCAATAAGCAGCAGGTCTAAGTACCAATGTTCCTGTCTGTCCCGCATCTGATTATAAATTGTTTTTAGATGGCTTTCTACGGCTGCCTTATCTTTAAATACTACATTATCTCCAGTTTCAGTTACGCCCTCGGTAACATCAGAATATGTATCTAACGGATCATAGTCAAGCGAACATGCGCCTACTGCCAATAGCAGGCTGCAACCTAATCTTTTTAAAATATATGAATATTTCATAGTAATCAATTATTAAAATTCAACGTTAACTCCGAATACAAATGATTTGCTGTGTGGATAGGTTCCCCAGTCTATTCCTTGAACAGAGCCGCTGTTTCCCCATTGGTTTACTTCCGGATCCATACCCGAATAATTTGTCCATGTCAGCAAATTACTAACTGTAAAATAGGGCTGCAAACGCGTAATGCCTATTTTTTTCAGCTTTTCTAATCGTAGGTCATACGACAATGAAATATCTTTTACACGCAGGAAACTTCCGTCTTCAATAAAATAAGTAGAGTTCTTAATATCGAAACCGGCCTTTGGAACGTCAGTGATCTGTCCTGGTATTCGCCAGCGTTTTAATACGCGCGTTGATTGGTTCTTTCCGTCGTACATTCCCTCCGTTTCAATCCTGGAAGCATTAAAGACGTCATTACCATAACTGCCTTGTATAAAAATACTCAGATTAAGATTTTTCCAAGAGAAAACATTTGTCATACCATACGTAAAATCCGGGTTCGGATCTCCGATATAGGTTCGGTCGGTAGACGAAATTTTATTATCTCCATTCAAATCCCGGTAAATCATTTCACCGGTTTCCGGATCAACGCCATCTGCTATATAGCCATAAAAGCCACCCAATGCACGTCCCGGTTCGTTACGAACCACGGTTTCGTTGATAACATCACTTGTTTTGGCATCGTTATATATTTTCTGCAGATCCAAGCGATCTAGTTTATTTCGATTGAACGAAAGATTAAAATCCGTATTCCAAGCTAAAGCCCCTTGTAGATTTACCGTACTTATCGAAATTTCAAATCCACGGTTTGTCATCTCTCCTTCATTACGGGTAATCGTATTTGAGGCAGCTGCTCCCGATGGAAGTGTTACTTTCATAAGCATGTCTTTGGTTTTCTTGTGATAATAGTCGATCGCGACCATTAATCGATTACTGAATGCGGTTAAGTCAATTCCCAGGTTTAACTGAGCCGTAGTTTCCCATTTTAAATCAGGTGTACGCAGGTTGGCTTGGGAAATAGACGCTAAAGCATTTTCTTGGCCGGTAATAAACCATTCTGTGCGATTAATGGAATATCTTTGGAGATAAGCATAATCGTTAATTCCTGACTGGTTGCCGGTTTTTCCCCAACCTCCACGTATTTTCAAATCATCTAACCATTCCAAATCTTTCATGAAATCTTCTGAAGAAATACGCCAGGCCGCAGAAGCAGAAGGGAAAGTGCCCCAACGATGGTTCGGGTGAAGTTTGGACGATCCATCTATACGCATGTTGACTGTCAAAAGATATTTACTGTCATAATTATAAGCAACGCGGCCAAAATAAGATAAAATACCCCATTCCGAAGCCCCGCTTCCTGTGTTATTCCAACTGATTTTATTTGCTGCGTTTAACGTCTGAATATCTGCATTCCGATAGTGAGAACCATTGATCCAGCTGTTCCGGTAGTCCGAATCTGTCCAGGAAGTACCGACCATCGCTTCAATTTTGTTTTTCATAAAAGATTTATTATACGATAAAATATTATCGAATGTAAGAACGGTATTGCTATTCCGGTTATCTGAACCTTCACCGAACTGGTTTCGTCCCCATGACGTGGCTATCGGGTCGAGAAACGTTGTTTTAAGCCCATGCCTTCTGTCTAATGTGAAAGAAGATTTTAATGTCAGGTCAGGCATAAACGTAATCAGGAAACTTCCTGATGCGATTAATCGGTTTTCTTTATCTCGGTCATTCTCGTTTCTGGCCATATTTTCTAAAGGGTTATTAATATTCCCGATGCCATAAAAATTATTATAATATTGGTCGGGATTATCCGGATTCCATATTGGAGCATAGGTTGGTGTGTTGATTACAGAAAGTACTACGCCTCCCCGGTTTGCACCTAGTCCGGTTTGAAGTCCATTTTTTTCACTATCAGAATACGAAATGTTTGCATTCAGCGTTAACCATTTACGTACTTTACTATCTAGATTTAGCCGGAAATTATATCTTTTATAATACGCTGTGTTTAGAACTCCTTTTTCATTTACGTAACCTCCCGAGATAAAATAATTCATTTTTTCGTTCCCGTCCGATATCGATAATTGATAGTTCTGGCGATTCCCTGTGGAATACGCTTCGTTAAACCAGTCTGTTTTATCCGTTAGTCCGTCAGGCAGCGTAATCATACCGATTTCATCCTGCAACTCTTTATATTGTTGTGTATTGAGCGACTCCATCGTTTTCACTACATTATTCAAGCTAAGTTGTGTGTTAAAGGTTATTTTGGCCTCACGGTCGCCACCTGCTTTTGTGTTAACCAAAATAACACCGTTAGCGGCGCGTGAACCGTAAATTGCGGCTGAAGAAGCGTCTTTTAGTATCTGTATATTTTCGATATCATTTGGCGACAGGAAATTGATGTTGTCTACAGGTACTCCGTCTACGACATAGAGTGGATCATTACTCCCGTTAAACGACGTGGTTCCACGAACGCGGATAGACATTTCAGCCCCTGGCGTTCCGTTTGGTTGAATAACAGAAACCCCCGCAGCTTTACCTTGAATTGCTTGAGCGGCTGAAACAAGAGGCCGTTGGTCAATGTCTTTGGTAGAAACGGTTGCAATTGCGGTTGTTACATCTTTACGCTTTACGGCTCCATAACCAATTACTACGACTTCTTCTAATGCGATCTGAGATTCTTTTAATTGAATAGATAAATTTTTGTTTTGATTAGTTATGTCTATTTCTATAGGTTCATAACCTACATAAGAGATTTGTAAGGTAGCTCCCCGGGGTACATTAGATAGTATAAAATTACCCTCAAAATCGGTTACAGTACCGTTTGTTGTCCCCTTTTGAATAATTGAAACCCCAATTAGCGGTTCGTTGCTTTTTGCATCCGTAATTGTTCCATTAATTTGTGTTTCTACTTGTGCAAAAGTTGTAGAAGCGAAGCAGATTAACAAAGTACAGAACAAGTAAATTGGAGAAAGCGTTTTTTCCAATAACTTCATAATTTTTGTGGATTTAAATTAGTATTAATTTAGCATTCTGACACACTCTTAAATAACATTATGCTTAATGCTAAACTACCCGGATTGGCAATGTAAATAGGTAAGAACTATAAAAAAGTACTGCTCTCTTTTTTGAATAAATTGAATTACAGTGTGAAATAAATATTTATTAACATGAAAAAGTACTTAAATATTAATTTTCTTCGAAAGGAAAAGTGGCAATTTCGGTTACTTTTCTCTCAAAATTGTCACGCGCAACGGCTGCTTTATTTCTCATTTTTGTTCGATAATTATATACCGTACGGAGAGAGTATCGTAAGAAAGACGCAATCTTGACACTGTCCGTAATACCGAGTCGGATAAGAGCAAAAATACGCAATTCTGTATTTAGTAATTCTCCCGGTTTTAGGGTTATACGTTCTTGTGGAAGCAGGAGCCTGTTGAAATCGTCAATGAACGTTGGATATAAATTCAAAAAAATTGTATCGAAGTTTCGGTTTAGTTCTTCTACTTCTCCATCAATAAAGTCTGTGGATTTTAATGCTTTGAATAGTTCATCTAATCTGTTGTTGGCAGCAAGTTTGTTTAATTCCTTTCTATAGTTCTGTAATTTGTCGATATATGAAGAACAGAGATCAAAAAAATGACCGATATACTCTTCTTTTATATGATTCGCATCAACTAAATTTGTGTTCAAACGATTTAGGTCTTCATTTAGATGGCTTAATTCCTGATTAGTCTCTTTCAATTGTCGACGGATTCGGGATAATTTTTTCATTTGTTTATACAGGAAAAAGGTAACCGTTATGACAATTAAAGATAGAAGCCCAATTAATAAGGTGATAATTAGCAAATCGGATTTGCTTTTTTTTTCTTTTGCCTGATAAGAAGCATTGATAATCGGATAGAAAGAAGATGTTTCGATGGCACGGTAACGTAAATTACAAAATAGGGCTTCATGAATCGCCAGATCGATAAATTTATAGGCTCGGTTTATGTCGCCCTGACTGTAATAAAACAAGGCTAATTCTTGTAGGGAGGCATTATCTTTAATTGTATTTTTGATATCTGCTATGGCAGATATTAAGAGCTGTTTTTCTTGCAGAGATGTTTGGCCGGTTTGTTTATAAATTAGACTTAGAAAATAGGAGACAGTGGCTTCCTCGGGACTTTCTTTCGGAATGTCGCTCATTAGTTTGTTTAAAATTGTTTCAGCCTCGTTTAATTGTCCTTTATAAACCAGCTTAATCCCTTTGTTAAGCTGATACTCATATGAATTAACATCAAGAACGGCTAATAATGAGTCTCGATAATATTCACTTTTAATAAAATATTCTACTTGATTATTACTTTGGCCGTAATGACTGCAGAAGGCTCCGTAAACCTCATAATACCTAGCTAATAAATCCGGTTTAATAATCGGTTTTTTTATACCTTCCAGAAGTTTCTTCGCTTCAAAGTATAAACCGCGCGAAGAGTATAACCAAGCTAATTCTATGGCGGAAACATTTTTTCGATTTGTATTATTCAATTTTTCGGCAATTACCATATTCTTTTGAACATGGCGGACTGCCGAATCTGAGATGTATTTGCGGTATTCGGTATATAACTGGCTGTTAATTTCAAATTCTTGCTCCGGAGTTAAAAAATTCATCTCAAGCATCTTTTTTAACGAACGAATATTTGCTTCTTTTTTGTCCATATAGACTTGCTGCTTCTGAATAGCTTTATCTAATTCCGCTATTAGTGCACCATTTTCTTTTCCTGCTACACGACCCAAAGAAAACAGCATAAATGATATGATAAGAAAACAAGTTATAAATCGTGGTTTAATTTTCATTTTCTCAAAAGTATTAAATACAAATCTACTCAAAAAAAGATTGTTTTGTATTTAATGGCTGTTTCTTTTAGCCTTTTCTGAAATTTGGAACACGTTATTCCAGCGTGCTCATGTCGATTGCATTGCGAAATTTAACTTCGCCCTCCAAGATTTTTTGATAGGCTTCATCAACCTTGTTAAAGGATAGTTTTTTGAACGGATATTCTATGGTGCAGGGAAACATGGCTTTACGTCCTTCAAAAGACTATGCTGTGCAATTGAGCTACATCATGAACAGGAAATATATTTTAATCGCTTATGCGAATTATTCAGATGATTATTTTGTGCAACTTCCGTATCAATCTTCTGAAGAACTTGTTTTGATTTATAAAACGTTGAATTGGGATCATAAATGGACTGTGGGAGTGAACTTAGTTGTTCCTTTCCGTGCTTGGTCGCCGGATATGAAAATGCATTACGCAAACCAAAATCTGGATATGGATAATTTTCGTGATTCGCGTGCCTTTATCCTTTCGTTCAGCTATAAATTCGGAGGTTATAAATCTAAGCTAAAGAAGGACGTGGATACCTCACGTTTTGGTCAATAAATGGAAAGTGGAATCTGGATGACGGTTTTTAAGATGAAATTAATGCGCTTCCAGCCAGTTGATACCTGAACCGTAATCCGCGATTAAAGGGACTTCCAGTGAAATGACCTGTTCCATTTCCTCTAGTACGATTTGTTTGATTTTGTTGAACTCGTCTTTATAGACATTGAAGTTTAATTCGTCATGTACTTGCAGGATCATCCGGCTTTTCAATTGTTCGCTTTCAATACGTCTGTGTATGCGTACCATGGCTAATTTGATGATATCGGCGGCGCTTCCCTGTATCGGTGCGTTGATGGCATTTCGTTCGGCGTAACCGCGGACGATGGCGTTAGCGGAGTTGATATCCGGCAGGTAACGTTTCCGTTTGAACAAGGTTTCGACATAACCTTTTTCTTTGGCCAAGCGGATGCTTTCGTCCATGTATTTCCGAACGTCGGGATAGGTGCGAAAATAGCCATCTATGAGCTCCTTGGCTTCGCTTCGGGGGATGTTTAATCTTTCTGCTAATCCGAACACGGAAATGCCGTAAATGATCCCGAAATTGGCTGTTTTTGCCTTTCGGCGCATATCGCTGTTTACTCCGGAAACCGGGATCGTGTAAATTTTTGCGGCGGTTGCGGCGTGGATATCTTCTCCACTTCGAAAGGCTTCGATCATGTGCTTGTCTTTGCTCAGATGTGCCATGATGCGGAGTTCAATTTGTGAATAGTCGGCCGAAAAGAACACACAGTCTGCATTTTCGGGGATGAACGCTTTTCGTATTTCGCGTCCCATTTCGTCGCGTATCGGGATGTTTTGTAAATTTGGATTTGTGGAACTGAGTCGCCCGGTGGCTGTAACCGTTTGGTTGAACGATGTATGTACTTTTCCCGTCAGCGGGTTGATCAGTTTGGGTAGCGCATCGATATAGGTACTCAGCAATTTTTTGATTCCCCGATAATCCAGCAACTTGCCTACAATGGGGTGTTTCGAGCGCAGTTTTTCTAATGTTTCTTCATTTGTACTGTAATTGCCGGTCTTTGTTTTTTTTACTTTCTCTTCGATTTTAAGTTGGTCGAACAATATTTCGCCGACTTGTTTTGTCGAGTTAATATTGAATTCTATTCCGGCAAGTTCGTAGATTTGTTTTTCCAATCGGATGAGTTCGCTAGTTAGATCTCCCGAATATTGTTTGAGCGCAGCGGTATCTAATTTGACACCGGTGTATTCCATTTCGGCTAGGACATAGACCAATGGCATTTCGATTTCTTCAAAAAGCGATTTCTGTCCGGCTTTTTCCAGTTGAGGGGCAAAATAATTATAGAGCTTGAGTGTGACGTCTGCATCTTCAGCAGCATATTCCGCGATTTGGGCGATCGAGACATTGCGCATCGATTTTTGTCCTTTTCCTTTCGGACCAATCAGCTCTTCGATTGGAACCGTTTTATATTGAAGATAGGTTTCCGCTAAGTAGTCCATCCCGTGACGGAGTTCCGGGTTGAGTAGATAATGTGCGATCATCGTGTCGAATAATTTCCCCCGGACGTTGACGCCGTATTTGCGAAGGACTAGTATATCGAATTTTATATTTTGTCCGATTTTGAGAGATTCGGGATTTTGCAGGATGGGGGAGAAGTAAGCGATTATTTTTTTCGCTTCTTCCCGGTTTGCCGGAACCGGTACGTACCAAGCTTCATTTTCTTTCACTGAAAACGACATGCCAACTAAATTGGCTGTCAATGGATCGATTCCGTCTGTTTCCGTATCAAAAGCAAAAAAAGTCTGATCCTTTAAAAAACGCCCTAATTTGGAGTAAAGTTCTTCATTATCAATTAGCTCGTATTTATGAGGGGTGCTTTTTAAGTCCGCAAGAGTCGCATATTTTGGCGCGACTGTGTCCTCGTCTGTAAATAGTTTGAACAGCGAGCCTTGAACCGGACCTGTTTTTTCCTCTTTTTTCGGTTCGTTTTTCAGTTTGTTAATAAATGTTCTAAATTCTAATTGGCTGTAAATTTCGATTAAGCGATCTTCGTCTGGTTTTTCGCGGACGCAAGCTTTCGCATCGAACTCAACCGGGACATCCGTTTTTATGGTTGCCAGAAATTTTGAGAAACGAATCTGTTCCGCATTCTCTTCTATCTTCGTTTTAAGTGCGCCTTTTAATTGTCCGGTATTCGCTAACAGCTTTTCGATGCTTCCGAATTCTTCCAATAATTTTTGTGCTGTCTTTTCGCCTACACCCGGACAGCCCGGAATATTGTCGGAACTGTCGCCCATTAATCCGAGCAGGTCGATCACCTGTTCGGTCGAACGGAGTCCGTATTTTTCCACGATTTCTTTAACACCGAGTATTTCGTAATCGCCGCCAAATTTAGGACGGTACATAAAAATATGTTCGTTGACCAATTGACCGTAGTCTTTGTCTGGTGTCATCATATAAACATCGAACCCTTTGCGTTGAGCCAGATTGGCTACTGTGCCGATGACATCGTCTGCTTCGTATCCGGGTATTTCTAGAATGGGGATTCGGTACGCGTGAATAATATCCTTGATGATCGGCACGGAAAGGCGGATCACTTCCGGCGTTTCTTCGCGCTGTGCTTTATATTTTTCGTACGCTTCGTGCCGGAAAGTCGGACCTGGAGGGTCGAAGCCAACGGCAATATGTGTAGGATCTTCTCTTTTCAACACATCTTCCAGACTGTTGACGAATCCAAAGATGGCTGAAGTATTGAATCCTTTCGAATTAATCCGGGGATTTTTAATGAAAGCATAATAAGATCTGTATATGAGCGCATAAGCGTCGACGAGGATTAACTTCATTGCTTTTAACACGTTTTAGTAGGACAATATTGGGTAAATGTACGAAAAAAGTAGTGTACTCAATTGTTTTTACTAATTTTGCGCATCTTTGCACGGACTATGGATGTAAGAAAAAAAATAGAGAGGCCTGTCGCGGACGAGTTCGAACGTTTTAAAAATGAGTTTCGTTCGTCTTTGCAAAGTAATACACTTACCTTACATGCCGCTATCGATCAAATTCTCGAATCAACTGGAAAGCATGTCCGTCCTTTACTTGTTTTATTGACAGCTGGTGCTTGCGGAAAAATTTCTGAAAACACGATTAATTCCGCTGTTTTCCTTGAGTTATTGCATACGGCAACGTTAATTCACGATGATGTCATCGACGAAACCAAAGAACGTAGGGGGGTACCTTCTCTGAATGCTATATTCGATAACCGTATTGCTGTGTTGGTGGGGGATTACGTCTTGGCTACGGCGTTGATTCGTTCTACGTTGACCGGAAATATTGAGGTGATTTCGATTGTTTCTAGGCTGGGGCGTGAGCTCTCGGAAGGTGAAATCTGGCAATTGGAAGTGGCTGATGAGGTGGTTCTTGATGAAGAGAGTTATTTTCGTGTTATTGAAAAGAAAACGGCGACTTTATTGTCTGCCTGTGCTGAAATAGGAGCGATTACGGCAGGTGCCGACAAAGATACGATTGCTGTTTGCCGAAGGTTCGGCCAGTTATTGGGCTATAGTTTTCAAATCCGTGACGATATTTTTGATTATGATCGTAAGACGAATATCGGTAAGCCGACAGGAAATGATATCCGAGAGGGGAAGGTGACTCTTCCGTTGTTATACGCGTTGAAAACCGGCGCTGAAAAGGATGTGGCTGCTTTAAAAGATATAATCCGCAAAAAGAATTTCGGACAGGAAAATATAGATCGGCTGATCGCTTTTGCTAAAGCGAACGGAGGGATCGACTACGCGAAGCAACGGATGGCAGTATATCATAACCAAGCGAAAGAATTGCTTCTGAAACTACCTCCTTCCGAAAGTCGTTATTCCTTGGATCTTCTTGCGGATTACATTATTAACCGGAAAAAATAAGGTTGTTTTTATTCTCCTAAACGATGTTCGATATTGCTTAGCAGTCCGGAGGCTCCTATACGGAACAACGCTTTGTTTATCCATTCTTCGCCTAAGACTTCTTTTACGATACAATAATAGGCGACAGCTTCTTCGGTGGTCTTTACACCTCCGGATACTTTAATTCCTATTTTGGTACCGGTCAGTTCGTAATAGGTTTTTATCGTTTGACATAAGGTGTAAACGGCTTCAGGGGTCGCTCCTGGAAACCCTTTACCGGTAGAGGTTTTAAGAAAATTAGCACCGGAATACATCGCTAAAATCGCCGCCTTTTGGATTAATTCCGCGGTAACTAATGCGCCGGTTTCTAAGATAACTTTTAGTTTTGCGTCTCGGCAAGCTTCTTTTATTTCGTCGATTTCTTCAGTAAGCTCTTCATAATTTTCTTCCATAAAGTAGCCAAGATTCAGCACAATATCTATTTCGTTTGCTCCGTTCATCACGGCTAAACTTGTTTCCGCGATTTTGACCTCCTGGAAAGTTTGTGAGGATGGGAAGCCTGCGGATACGGCGGCGATGCTTACTTCCTGCGCGGTCAATGCCTGTTTCACGGTCTCCACAAAGATGGGGTAGGTGCAGATGGCGGCGACATTCGGAACGTCCGGGCGTGTCCCTTCGTAGTCGTTTACGTGTTCGACTAATTTCCAGATGCTGTCTCGTGTATCCAAACTGGTCAGCGATGTGAGGTCGATGAGACCGTGTATTTCCTTTAAAATCTTAGGTGTTAATTGCTTACTTGCATTCTCTTCTATGATTTGCTGAACTTTTTTGCTGATTTCCTTTTCCGATTCAGGCTTTTGAAACTTGCCAAAAGCGTCTTCATACTTATTCGTTTTCATTTAATTTTGAATTGTTTTTATGTCTGTCTTTGTCTCTTTTTGTTTTCTTTTCCATGTTTTTCTGGAAAGCATCTGTCAGGTCTACACCGGTTTGGTTGGCGAGGCAGAGCAATACCCAAAGTACATCGGCCATTTCGTCCGCCAAATTGTGTCTCTGATCGCTTTCCTTACACGATTGTTCCCCGTACGTACGCGCCATGACACGGGCAAGTTCGCCAACTTCTTCCATGAGTATCGTCATATTCGTTAATTCCTTGAAGTAACGTACGCCGTAGGTCTTGATCCAACTGTCTACTTGTTCTTGTGCTTCTTGTAGGGTAATAGGTTTCATTGTTTCATTCTTTGCTTTGCGAATCAATAAAAATGGTAACCGGTCCGTCGTTGAGTAGGTCGACTTTCATGTCTGCACCGAATTCGCCGGTTTTTACTTCTTTACCTAATTGTATACTCATTTCCGTGCAAAAACTTTCGTAAAGTGGGATAGCTACATCCGGTTTTGAGGCATGAATATAAGACGGACGGTTCCCCTTTTTGGTGGATGCGTGCAGGGTAAATTGGCTGACAACTAAGATTTCTCCATCGATGTCTTTAACTGAAAGATTCATAACTCCGTCCGGATCGTCGAATACTCGGAGTGATACGATCTTTTTCGTGAGCCAATCGATATCTTCCTGGCTATCCCGGTTTTCAATTCCGAGAAGAACGAGTAATCCTGAGCCGATTGCTGATTTTACTTTTCCGTCAATCGTTATTTTACAATGAGTTACCCGTTGAATGACTGTTCGCATAGTTTTATTTGTTTAAATTTGCTTGTAATAATTGCGCTTTTGCTTTGCCTGCCACCCTTGAAAGTTCTTCCAAGGTAGCCTCGCGTATGCGTTTAACGCTTTTAAACTCACGTAAAAGTAGTGTTTTTGTTTTATCCCCAATCCCTTTGATTGCGTCGAGTTCTGAAGCTGTTTGTCTTTTGCTTCGCTTGTCTTTATGAAAACGAATCGCGAAACGGTGAACTTCGTTCTGCATTTGTTCTAGTAAGTGAAATAGGGGACTTTGCTGTACTAGACCGATCGGTTCTGGGGGAAATCCAAATAGAAATTCAGAGGTACGGTGCTTTTTGTCTTTTGCTAATCCGGCGATCGGAATGTTGAGTTCTAACTCGTCTTCAACGACTTGACGGACTATTTCCATTTGCCCTTTTCCTCCGTCGGTAATGATCAGGTCGGGTAGGGGGGCACTTTCTTCCAGCAGGCGTTTATATCTGCGATAAACGACTTCCCGCATCGAAGCATAATCGTCTGGGCCTTCCACGGTCTTGATAATATATTTTCTATAGTCTTGTTTTGACGGTTTTCCCATTTTAAAGACTACACAGGCGGCGACGGCGTCACTTCCCTGAATGTTTGAATTGTCAAAGCATTCGATGTGTACGGGAAGTTTTTCCAGATGTAATTGGGACTGTATTTCTTTTAATAGTCTGGTGTTTCTTTGTTCCGGGTTCAGTTTTTCTGCTTGTTTGAGTTTGTCTAATTTGTATTGTTTTACGTTGAGGATAGATAAATCTAAAAGTTTCTTTTTATCTCCTCGTTGGGGAATTACTATCGTAATACCTTCTAAACTCATGTCCGGTTCGAACGGAACGATGATTTCTTTGGCCGTACTCTTGAATCGATCGCGCATTTCGATAATGCCCATTGCCAATAATTCTTCTTTTGCTTCGTCTAGTTTTTTCCTGTATTCGAATGTATAGGCTTGAACAATAGCCCCATTTCCGATATGCAGGTAGTTGATGAAAGCCGACTTCTCATTTTCCGATAAAGAGAAAACATCGATGTTGGTGAATGAGGGGGTGACCACCGTTGATTTTGCTCGGTAGTTTTCAATTGCCTCGTATTTTTCTTTTATTTTTTGTGCTTCTTCAAACCTCATTTCTGCAGCTAATGTCTGCATTTCGTCGTAAAGAATTTTGCTGACGATAGAACTGTTCCCTTTTAGAATTTCTTTTATTTCCGAGATATTTTTCATGTATTCCGCATGATCCTGCAATCCTTCGCAAGGCGCTTTACATCGTTTGATATGGTACTCTAAGCAAAGCTTGTATTTTCCCTGAGTTATTGTTTCGGGGGTAAGCGGTAAACGGCAAGTCCGGATCGGATAAAGTTCTTTTAGCATTTGGAGCATTATTTTGGCTGTGTAGACAGACGGGTAGGGGCCATAGTATTGCGAGCCGTCTTTGACAATATTTCTGGTTTGAAAGACCCGTGGAAAGTATTCATTCTTTACAACAATGGACGGATAGGTCTTGTCGTCTTTTAATAACACATTGTAACGGGGGCGGTATTGCTTAATCAGATTGTTTTCTAAAAGTAGGGCGTCTTCTTCAGTGTCGACAACAATGTATTTAATATCTCGTATTTGTTTGACCAAAACGCGCGTTTTTAAATTGTCGTGTTCTTTGTTGAAATACGAGATGACGCGTTTTTTTAAGTTTTTTGCTTTGCCTACGTAAATAATCGTTCCCTTTTCGTCGAAATACTGATAGCATCCTGGACTGTCCGGCAATACGGAAAGGATGGATCTTATCTTCTCCTGCGCGGTCGAATCCTTTAGCTTTTCTTCTGTATTTCCCTTTAACTCGTTCATGCTGTGTCTTTTTTGCGGAGGATGTTTCACGTGGAACAATCGGGCTATCTTCCGAGTAAAACTAATAATATGTTGATGTCGCTTGGCGAAATTCCTGGGATTCGACTGGCTTGCGCAATAGTTTCCGGATCGATCTTCGTGAGTTTTTGGCGGGCTTCGGTGGATAAGGACTGAATACTGTTGTAGTCAAATTTCCCTTTGACCCGGATGTTCTCCAGACGGTTTATCTTTTCTGCGATGATCTGTTCTCGTTTAATATAGCCGCTGTACTTGATCAAAATCTCTGCTGCTTCTATGATTTCTTCTTTCCGTGATGTTGGAACTTTGTCTAACTCGGTCTTTAATGCAGGAACGAGCTCGGAAAGGAGGTGTAATGTGAGTTGCGGACGCAAAACCAGATCTTTAAGTTTACAACCATGGGTGAGGGGAGTTGTTCCCATTTTCTCAAGCCCTTCGTTGATGTGTTGCGCTTTGATGGAATAGTTTTCCGCAAAAGAGAGAATGGCGTCACGGTATTTTCTCTTTTCTTTAAGTAAGTCGTAGCGATCCTGTTGGGCTAATCCAATTTGATATCCTTTTTCCGTCAGGCGCATGTCTGCGTCGTCCTGCCGAAGTAAGATACGATATTCTGCGCGCGAAGTAAACATACGGTAAGGTTCATCTACACCCTTGGTGACTAAGTCGTCTATTAATACTCCAATATAGGCTTCATCTCTTCCCAACAAAAAAGACGCCCCTTCATGGCAATTGTTATGTGCGTTAATCCCTGCGATGAGTCCCTGTCCACCCGCCTCTTCGTATCCGGTAGTCCCATTTATTTGCCCTGCAAAGAATAGGTTTTTAATTAGTTTTGTTTCCAACGTATGATGTAATTGTGTGGGATCGAAAAAATCATATTCAATGGCATAACCCGGCCTGTAAATATGAACATCCCGGAAGACTGGTATTTGCTGCAAGGCTCGTAGCTGAATTTCAAGCGGTAATGACGATGAGAAACCATTCAGATAGTATTCCTGTGTATTTTCTCCCTCCGGTTCCAGAAAAAGTTGATGCGATGTTTTGTCAGCGAACGTGATGATCTTGGTTTCGATGCTTGGACAATAACGGGGACCAATACTTGCTATTTGACCGTTATAAAGTGGTGAATCCGGCAATCCTTCGCGAAGAACATCATGGCACGCTTCGTTCGTGTACGTTGTCCAGCAACTTAATTGTTTTAAATTGTGCGGTTGATAATCCAGATAAGAAAATTTGTGAAAATCGAGTTCTCCCGACTGTTCGCCCATCTCTTCGAAGTGGACAGACCTTCCGTCAATGCGTACTGGCGTGCCCGTTTTCATTCGGTCGGCTTTAAATCCTAAAGAAACCAATTGTTCCGTGAGTCCTGTTGCTGTTGGTTCGGCAATACGTCCGCCGTGTATCTTTGTCTTTCCGATATGCAGCAGTCCGTTTAAAAAAGTTCCGTTTGTAAGTACGACCGATTTGGCGGTGAATTCGACATCTAAGGAGGTCTTAACGCCACAAACTGTCCCTTTTTTTACGATAAGTTCGCGTACCATATCCTGCCACATATAGAGATTCGGCAGATTTTCTAAGATGTTTCTCCAATATCCGCTGTATTTATTGCGGTCGCTTTGGGCACGCGGACTCCACATTGCCGGGCCTTTGCTCCGGTTTAAAATGCGGAATTGAATCGCGGTTTTGTCGGTTACAATTCCCATATATCCTCCCATCGCGTCGATTTCACGAACGATCTGTCCTTTTGCGATACCTCCCACTGCCGGATTACAACTCATTTGCGCTATTTTCCCCATATCCATCGTGATCAATAGCGTTTTCGATCCCATATTCGCCGCAGCGGCAGCGGCTTCACACCCGGCATGTCCTGCACCCACTACAATTACATCGTATTTAAAATCCATTTTGCCTTTATCCTGTTTCTATTAAATTCCGTTTTTATCGATTGTTTCTGTATAACAATTATGCTTTCTTTTTTGATCTGAGTATTTCTGGGGGAAGCATGGCTAAGGCTTCGTTTTCGTTCGCTTCCATGATTTCCCGTTCTCCCGGACCTTTGTCGTTAATCCCGCACAGATGAAGGATGCCGTGAATAATAGTGCGATGCAATTCTTCGTCATATACGGTACCAAACTTCTCCGCATTGGTGTGTACTGTGTCCAGGCTGATAAATAAATCGCCCGAAATCACGCTCTTTTCTGTATAATCAAATGTAATAATATCCGTGTAATAATCGTGCTGCAGATATTGACGGTTTACTTCCAATATCTTTTTGTCCGAGCAAAAGATATAGCTGATAGTGCCCGTTCGTTTACCGTGTTTTTCGGCGACTGCTTTTATCCATGCGCTGATTACCCTCTTTTTTATGTTTGGGCATTGAACTTCTTCAGTAAAATATGAAATGGCCATTTGATGTTTAATTAAAGAATATATAAGTAATGGCGATCGCGGCAATTGCGCCGGCCAAATCGGCCAATAAAGATGTTTGTATGGTATATCTGGTGTTGCGTATTCCGACACTTCCGAAATAAAGTGCTACGACATAGAATGTCGTATCCGTTGTTCCCTGTGCAATAGAGGCTAAACGTCCGACAAAAGAGTCGGCTCCGTACGTCTGCATCGCGTCGATCATCATCCCTCGCGCACCGCTTCCGCTGAGTGGTTTCATCAACAAAGTTGGTAGTCCGCCGACAAATTGAGTATCTAATCCGACTGTGGCTACTGTCCAGTAGATGCCGTCGATGATAAAGTCCATCGCGCCCGAAGCACGGAAAACGCCGATTCCGACTAAGACGGCTACCAAATATGGTATAATCGTGATTGCGGTATGAAAGCCTTCTTTAGCCCCTTCGATAAAGGCGTCGTATATATTTAGTTTCTTACGGATCCCGCTGACGATAAATCCGCAAATAATCGTGAATAGAAGCGCATTTGCAAAAAGCGTGGAATACAAAGACGCGTTTTCTTCGTTCAACGAATTGAACAGCCAGCCGATTCCGCCGACGAATACGATTATTCCGCCAAACAAAAGAAGTAAATTCTTTTGAAAAACATTTATTTTTTGTTTAAAACAGACCACCAGAACGGCAACTAAGGTAGACGTGAGCGTGGCCAACAGTATTGGTAAAAAAACATCCGAAGGATTGGCGGCACCTAGTTGGGCGCGGTACATCATGACCGTTATCGGTATCAACGTTAATCCGGAAGCGTTGATACATAGGAACATAATCATAGAATTGCTGGCTGATTCCTTTTGAGGGTTTAGTTCTTGCAATTGTTGCATAGCTTTTAATCCCATGGGAGTTGCCGCGTTGTCTAATCCCAAAAGATTGGCCGAAAAATTCATGAAAATAGAACCCGTTACCGGATGATCCTTCGGTAGATCCGGAAATAGTTTGCTGAAAACCGGCGAAGCTGCACGGGCTAAAGCTTGTATTAATCCTCCTTTTTCCCCTATCTTCATGATGCCAAGCCAAAGCGACAACACTCCAGTTAGTCCGAGAGAGATTTCAAAGCCGGTTTTTGCCGAATCGAAAGTTGCATTAATAATATTTGTAAAAACAACGGTATCTCCGACAAATATCAATTTTCCCAAAGCAACGACGAAAGCAATCAGAAAAAACGCGATCCAGATGTAGTTCAATACCATATCAGTCTTCTTTTACTCACAAAAGTAGTAATTCTTCTTTGCTTTAAGGATGGGTTTCTGTATTTTTGGACTTCGATAACAATTTTAGAACGAGTAAGATGACGAAAGTTTTAGTGACGTATGACATGTTTCGTGAAGGTTTTGATGAACTGGTCGAAAAATATGATGTTACTTTTCCCGGTGAAAAGGGATTTTATTATGATGAAGTGTTGGAAATGATCCCGGATTATGATGTGTTGTGCTCGATGTTCGATTTCCCGGTAAATAAGGAATTGATGGATCGCGCGAAAAATCTAAAATTAGTGGCGAATTATGCGGTAGGATTTGATAATATCGACATTCCTTATGCGATAAAAAAGGGAATAACGGTTGCGAACACTCCGAATCCGGTGACTGCTCCTACGGCGAATCTCGCATTGGCTTTGATTCTCGACGTAGCCAGAAGGGTGACGGAATGCGATCGTCGTTTGCGAAAAGAAGGACATATGATGGCTGTCGGCGTCTTGGAGAACCTGGGGGTCGGCGTTTCCGGACAAATTTTGGGAATTATTGGAATGGGACGTATCGGTCGGGCTTTGGCTAAAAGGGCGAAAGCATGTGGAATGGAAGTGATTTATCACAACCGGCGTCAGTTGGATTTGGAAACGGAAACACGACTCGGCGTAGAATATATTGGATTGGATGACTTATTGCAGAAATCTGATTTTGTTTCAATTAATGCGCCTTATACGCCGGAAACTTTTCATCTAATTGGAGAAAAAGCTTTTTCCCAGATGAAATCTTCCGCGATTTTGATCAATACGGCACGTGGCCCTTTGGTGGATGAAAAAGCATTAATTAAAGCATTAAAAGATGGTGAAATTCGCGGAGCAGGTTTGGATGTGTTCGAGTTCGGAGACTATCCAATGCCGGAGTTACTCGGAATGGAGAATGTCGTGCTTACGCCGCATATCGGAACACAAACGTTGCAAACCCGCATTGAAATGGCCCGGGTAGTCTGTAATAATGTGATCGGCTTTTTGGAAAACGATCGTCCTGTGTCGCGTGTTACTCCGGTTTACAAATGGTAGATGCTGTTCGGAAGAATTTAATTTGTTGGGCCGAAAAATATAATCATCCTGATTTTATCGAACAGGATCCGATACGTTTTCCGCATCGTTACACCCGAAAACAGGACATTGAAATTTCCGGTTTTGTGACGGCGTGGATTTCCTACGGGCGTCGGTCGCTTATCTTAAAAAAAGCAGAAGAGTTGCATGCTCTATGGAAAGAAAATCCGTATCACTGGGTAATGCAGGATGAAAAAACACGTATTCGAAGTTGTGACCGTTTACGCCAAAAAACGACAGAGCGGGATACCTGCTATCGTTTTTATACGTACACGGATTTTTTCGATTTGATCGAACGGCTTCATCAAATTTATATCCAATACGATTCGCTCGAAGAAGCGTTGGCTGCCACTCCGGGAGATACTACTATCCGGAGGATACAGTCTCTTTTTTCCGGAGTTAAAGGAATTCCGAGTTTGCATTCCTCATCGGCTTGCAAACGTCTGGCCATGTTTCTGCGATGGATGATTAGAAACGATGGAATCGTTGACTTGGGAATTTGGAATACTTGTTTTTCGCCTCGAGAATTGCTTATGCCATTAGATACTCATGTTTTTCGTGTTTCCCGCGAATTGGGTTTGATTACCCATAAGACACCCGGAATGGCAGCAGCCATAGAATTGACCGAAAACATTAAAACGATTTTTCCGGAAGATCCATGCTTAGCCGATTTCTCTCTATTCGGCTATGGGATAAATGAAAATAACACGGAAGAAAAGAGTCCATTGAATTTTTATTTTTAAGTTTGCGAGAATAACACAATACGATTGTGAAAGACCAAAAGAGCAATAAGACTTTCGAAGAAATCTATCTTCAGTACTACTCTCGGATGAAACGCTTTGCCCGGGAATATGTGATCACAGAAGAAGATGCTGAAAATGTTTTGCAAGATGTTTTCCTTGAATTTTGGGAAAAGAAGGATGTTTTGCTGACGTTTTCCAATCTTATTGCGTTCCTCTTTACCTCGATAAAAAACAAAAGTATCAATCTTTTGCGTCGTAGGATGCTGGAGCAGGAAGCATCGAATCGTATGCAGGAAGAATATTTGCGCACGGTGCAGCTTAATCTGGAATCATTGGAGTCGGTCGATGACCAGATTTTTCAGAAAAAAGATCTGGAAACAATCATTAATCAGGCGATCGATTCGCTTCCTCCGAGATGTCGGGAAATCTTTATTAAAAGTAAGATTGAAGGGAAAAAACAAAAAGAAATTGCCCGTGAATTGAATATTTCCGTTGATGCGGTCGAGACGCAAATGGGGATTGCGTATAAAAAGTTGAGAGAACAGTTGAAGGGGATCTATCCTCTATTTTTGTTTCTTTTTTTTATTTAATTTCTTTTTTGTTTGGCGGATTTTCTTCCCTTGATTGTTTACTCTATAAACGGATCGAATGGAAGAACAGCTACATAACTATTTTCAAGGGAAACTTGATATTGATGAACGCCTGGTTTTGCTGCGTGCGATTGAGTCCGATCAATCCCTCCGTCGGCAATTTGTCGAAATAAAAAACGTGTATGCGTTCCTGTCTCTTGCTGACCAGAGATGTAATGACGAAGAAAGCCGGAAAAGTTATGACTCTTTTATTCGAAGAAAACGGCAACACCGGGTGCTTACTGTTTTTGTTAAAATAAGCGGATACGTTGCCGCTGCGGTTCTGTTCTTTCTGCTTTCCTATTGGATTGCGCTAAATCAGATTCGAGTTTCTGAGGATACGACCTTGCTCTCTTTACACGTTCCGGCCGGACAACGGTTGCGTTTTACCTTACAAGATGGGACATCCGTTTGGCTGAACTCACGGTCTACGCTTTCCTATCCCGTTTCATTTACAGGAGGTGAAAGACGGGTTATGCTCGAGGGGGAGGCCTATTTTGAAGTAGCGAAAGATGCCGACCGCCCATTTATCGTATCCTCTCAAGATGCGGAAATGAAAGTCTTAGGAACTACCTTCAATGTTTACAGCTATCCTGAAACAGGAATTATCAAAACCAGTCTTTTGGAAGGCAGTCTTTTAGTCTATTATAAAGACAAAGAGAAGGAAAACACGCTATTGAAGCCGAATGAGCAGGTAACGCTTCGAAATGGAGGAATGGAGGTTGAACAAATCAACGACAAAGGTTATTTTCTCTGGACAGAAGGGATTTACAGTTTCTCTAATGAACCGCTCGATAACATCTTGCGTAAGTTGGAGATTTATTTCGACATTGAAATCGTGGTAAAAGATCCGACAATTTATACGTGGGAATATACCGGAAAGTTCAGGCAACGGGATGGCATAGACGAAATCCTCCGAATCATTAATAAAATACACAAATTCAAAATCGAAAAAGACGAGGAGAACAACCGGATCATATTAAGCAGATAAAATAAAATGTTAAACCTTTTAAATCTATACATTGCCTATGATAAAATAACCTTCTGAACAAGTAACGGCAGTTGCTGGAACAACTGCCGTTGTAAAGCAAATACAGTCAATAAGTTTTTTTAGTATTCACTTAATAAGACAAAGATATGAA
>JAQVZS010000009.1:66739-93053 GCA_028708075.1 Massilibacteroides sp. | reverse complement strand
TTCGTCTGGAATGCTATAAGTTAGCGAAGCATCTTTTAAATATGGAAGAATACAAACCTTTTAAAATGTATTGGTGATGTATGTAATTCTCGTTTACGATATTGGTGAAAAAAGAGTCGGGAAGATGTTGAAATTGTGTCGGAAGTATTTAAACTGGATTCAAAATTCTGTTTTTGAAGGAGAAATTAGTGAAGTAAAGCTGAAAGAATTAAAAATACAAGCCAAAAGTATTATGACAGAAGAAGCAGATAGTTTAATTATCTTTTCAAGTAGAGATGAGAAATGGTTGGACAAAGAACTTATTGGTAATGAGCGTTCATCTGTAGATGTTTTTATTTAATGTCTAATGTCGGTTATTCGCTTATGTTTCTGTAAATTTTATTTTTTCTCCCCATACGTTCTTTGATATGTTGAAACATAGAGAATTAAAATAGTTGTCGATGCCTAGGTATTTTCCTATCATTAGGCATCGACAACTATTTTAAATAATAGAATAGATATTTTTCATTAATATTTTCTGATTATTAATGAAAAATATTTTATTTTTAACGACTTATAATCGTACCATAGTGGAATTGAAATCACATTTAAGACGGTGTTTTGATAAATTGGGTATTCCTTATAATCGTACCATAGTGGAATTGAAATGGCACTAAACACAACCGCGAATGTTAATTTCAGACTTATAATCGTACCATAGTGGAATTGAAATTCATTGACGTTGACGACGAAGAACTTAATAAAGAACTTATAATCGTACCATAGTGGAATTGAAATATTCTCACATTGACGGAAGCTGATACATAGTTTAGGCTTATAATCGTACCATAGTGGAATTGAAATAGGTTGTAGCGTCCTATTTGTGTAAAATAATTTGTTCTTATAATCGTACCATAGTGGAATTGAAATCAGAAAGAAATAAACAATCTCGTTGCAGTTCGTACTTATAATCGTACCATAGTGGAATTGAAATTCTTTGATCGGAAGAAAGAAGCCTCTGAAACGAAACTTATAATCGTACCATAGTGGAATTGAAATTTTCTGAAAACCTGGAAGAGGTTGATTCTTATACAGACTTATAATCGTACCATAGTGGAATTGAAATACCCATTCTTTGAAGTTGTCCGGGACATCTTTTACACTTATAATCGTACCATAGTGGAATTGAAATATGGAAAGCATTTAAACCACAACCAATTTGTCATTGGCCTTATAATCGTACCATAGTGGAATTGAAATCGGTTAAACTTGCGGGACTTAGGTGCATTATAGGACTTATAATCGTACCATAGTGGAATTGAAATAGAGCTTTGCGGGCGTTTTCGATTTCTCTTTCTACTTCTTATAATCGTACCATAGTGGAATTGAAATTTTTTTACACAACGCCTGCCAGTTGTTTGCATCCCTTATAATCGTACCATAGTGGAATTGAAATTCAGTTGGGTTATCACCGAAAGGATTTCCACTTGCCCTTATAATCGTACCATAGTGGAATTGAAATATGCGTCCGGGGCGTCGTCGTGATCATTCTTGCCAACCTTATAATCGTACCATAGTGGAATTGAAATAGTTTAATAACACGATAAATCATCCCGACGGTACAACTTATAATCGTACCATAGTGGAATTGAAATGTCGTCATGCTCCATGTTATCTTCCCGGCTTCACTCCTTATAATCGTACCATAGTGGAATTGAAATAGCTTTCCTACACCGGTAAATGTAGCGGTGTAGGTCGCTTATAATCGTACCATAGTGGAATTGAAATAACTCGTTTGATGTGATGGTTCTTGCAACCCCATACCCTTATAATCGTACCATAGTGGAATTGAAATATAAGCTTATAGTTCGTTTTCAGGCAGCTTTCCCCCTTATAATCGTACCATAGTGGAATTGAAATGTATTCCACTACCGGGAGTACTGCTTTTACTGTAGCTTATAATCGTACCATAGTGGAATTGAAATAGGTTTGCGTTTCCTTTAGTTGAGCCATTAGGGACTGCTTATAATCGTACCATAGTGGAATTGAAATAAAATGAAGGTTGCCCATCGACGGGATAAAGCAAAACTTATAATCGTACCATAGTGGAATTGAAATACGATGGAGAAGGTGATTTTAAGTGGGAAGGCGGGTCTTATAATCGTACCATAGTGGAATTGAAATTTCATGCAAGTGGCACCCCCGGGAGAATTGAACTTGCTTATAATCGTACCATAGTGGAATTGAAATTTTGGTACAAGGGCGCAAAAAGCAACAGAAGTTCGTCTTATAATCGTACCATAGTGGAATTGAAATACAGAAATGTAGGAGAAATAAAGAAATTATCTGCACTTATAATCGTACCATAGTGGAATTGAAATGACAGATAATAGATATGAGTAAAAGTATTTTACAATTCTTATAATCGTACCATAGTGGAATTGAAATCGGCTTAACGTTGAATTAATTATGGTAACAATAGACGGCTTATAATCGTACCATAGTGGAATTGAAATAAATCTACAGCCGCTTATGCAGCTATCCCGTTTGCACTTATAATCGTACCATAGTGGAATTGAAATTATTCAAAAGATCGTTTTTCTGACGAAGATGAGGCTTATAATCGTACCATAGTGGAATTGAAATAAAGTTTCAACAGGGCAATGGCGGGTAAACCACAACTTATAATCGTACCATAGTGGAATTGAAATATTGAAGATTGGTATGATACGGTTGCGGAAACTCCTTATAATCGTACCATAGTGGAATTGAAATAGGAACAGAGAATGATATTCCATACAGCTATTTATCCTTATAATCGTACCATAGTGGAATTGAAATACGTATGATTCGTCGCAGCCGCTATTGCTTTGTATACTTATAATCGTACCATAGTGGAATTGAAATGACATGAAAGGCCAATATTTGCCAACATCCTGCCCTCTTATAATCGTACCATAGTGGAATTGAAATTTATCTCTCCGGATTGAATCTTCTTTCCGCCTTTACTTATAATCGTACCATAGTGGAATTGAAATATTGACCGAAGAGCTACTGTCGTATCTTCGTATGCCCTTATAATCGTACCATAGTGGAATTGAAATACACTTTTTACAAAGCGTACTATTTCCGCATGTTCACCTTATAATCGTACCATAGTGGAATTGAAATCTCATAAAATGGGCTTCCCGTATACCTCTCAATATATCTTATAATCGTACCATAGTGGAATTGAAATATATATCGGTTATAATATCTGCTGATTTTTTTAAAACTTATAATCGTACCATAGTGGAATTGAAATTTGCGTCTTCTACAAGACTTTCGTATGCAAGCGACTTATAATCGTACCATAGTGGAATTGAAATACGCCATATCCATTGGTGGCTCTTAAATATATTGCATCTTATAATCGTACCATAGTGGAATTGAAATAATGTAATACCTAACGCATTAGCAGGCCCTCCGGCCTTATAATCGTACCATAGTGGAATTGAAATTACGTTGACAATCAGCCGCGAGGTTCTTGATTCTTCCCTTATAATCGTACCATAGTGGAATTGAAATTTTGTAACCCAATAAAATGTATCGGATGTAAAAGACTTATAATCGTACCATAGTGGAATTGAAATGTGTCTTCCAATTGGCAGCTGATAATATTAAATCCGCTTATAATCGTACCATAGTGGAATTGAAATAGGCTAAATGGTTCGAGAAAGCAACAAAAGAAAGACCTTATAATCGTACCATAGTGGAATTGAAATTCTTATTTTATAAGGGAGGGTTTCCCCCTCCCTCTCTTATAATCGTACCATAGTGGAATTGAAATTCGCAAAAATTTAAAATCGATAAGAGTTTAATCTCACTTATAATCGTACCATAGTGGAATTGAAATATCTTTCCCATCACTCTTTGATTTATTGGTTCTGTTTCCTTATAATCGTACCATAGTGGAATTGAAATATGATTGAAGCCTTGTTTTGGCAATTTCGCCTTTCCTTATAATCGTACCATAGTGGAATTGAAATAAGATATCAAGATCGGATGAAAGTAAAGTTTATTAAACTTATAATCGTACCATAGTGGAATTGAAATCATCGAAGGGAACTGTTAGCGGAGACGGGTATTTAGACTTATAATCGTACCATAGTGGAATTGAAATATCCTATTATGCGCCTGCTTGTGTAACAGGTACAACTTATAATCGTACCATAGTGGAATTGAAATATATTGGTGATCAATTTGCCCGTCATGGGATCGGCCTTATAATCGTACCATAGTGGAATTGAAATTCCAAAACTTCATCGTTCAAAAGCTCAGGGTTCGCCTTATAATCGTACCATAGTGGAATTGAAATGTATTTCTTCGCCATCCAACTTGTCCCCCCTAATTCTTATAATCGTACCATAGTGGAATTGAAATTATTGATCGCACAGTCATCGACCTGTTCATACAGATCTTATAATCGTACCATAGTGGAATTGAAATACCGCTATTTGGACACACAACTGGTCGCCAATCTAAAACCTTATAATCGTACCATAGTGGAATTGAAATATCCTTCTCACAAATATTACAGGAATATCCGGGCGATCTTATAATCGTACCATAGTGGAATTGAAATTAACAAAGAGCTAATAATAATTTAATAAGTCCCGAAACTTATAATCGTACCATAGTGGAATTGAAATCACAAAAACACTTTGCTAGCATATTCCCGGATGAGCTTATAATCGTACCATAGTGGAATTGAAATGTTTTAGCCGCATTCGCAAGCATGCCAAAATTCGCACTTATAATCGTACCATAGTGGAATTGAAATACGTTTTCGCAAGCGGCTAACGGAGGTCAATCTATTTCTTATAATCGTACCATAGTGGAATTGAAATTTATTTAAGTTTTTGGGTATATGGTCTATTGCTTCTTATAATCGTACCATAGTGGAATTGAAATAGTAAAAGGCTCTCCTTGACTGTTCGTTAAACTCCCTTATAATCGTACCATAGTGGAATTGAAATATTAAAATGTAATCTGATATAAGATGCAAAGCATCACTTATAATCGTACCATAGTGGAATTGAAATTAAAGTAGGTACCCCCTGTCGGGGAATCCGCACCACTTATAATCGTACCATAGTGGAATTGAAATTCGTTTCTATCCAGCTTAGCAACTACTTGACTGTTACTTATAATCGTACCATAGTGGAATTGAAATTACTCTATCTTTCCCGGTTTCTTCTCCAGTTTACGAAGCTTATAATCGTACCATAGTGGAATTGAAATTTGTGAAGGTCAGTGAATTGTTGACCGAAGTAGATTGCCTTATAATCGTACCATAGTGGAATTGAAATATGTTTGCTATATCTATAATAGACATAAGCCGGATTACTTATAATCGTACCATAGTGGAATTGAAATGAAGACATTACATCCCATTCCGTATCGATATTCTGTCTTATAATCGTACCATAGTGGAATTGAAATTCCGGAGAGGACTACGATTTGACTCCCGGACTTACACCTTATAATCGTACCATAGTGGAATTGAAATCCATTCATTCCATCCGTAAATACTACGCTCTTTACTTATAATCGTACCATAGTGGAATTGAAATATCCACACTTTGGAATTGGAGCAATAAGGGTTATTTGACTTATAATCGTACCATAGTGGAATTGAAATAGGCCAATAGCGGCCGCATTTTCGACCGTTTTGTTCCTTATAATCGTACCATAGTGGAATTGAAATAATGAATACAAGTATTACCCTTGGTTTGATATGACTTATAATCGTACCATAGTGGAATTGAAATTCGACATCAGCAAGTGTTCCCTCTATTACATCATCCCTTATAATCGTACCATAGTGGAATTGAAATTACATTTCCTTGTCCTGTCCGCTGCTTTGAGAAGGACTTATAATCGTACCATAGTGGAATTGAAATCGGCGTAATTGGGTTACAACCCCGTTTTTGTCTCCACCTTATAATCGTACCATAGTGGAATTGAAATGTGCTTACGCCAAGAGAACTTGTGCCTAATCCCAAAGCTTATAATCGTACCATAGTGGAATTGAAATATGACACAGAAGAGGGTTTCTTTTATGATTCGTTCTTATAATCGTACCATAGTGGAATTGAAATTGAATAGCCCCGTAGGTCGTTACAGTCGGAGTTTCTGACTTATAATCGTACCATAGTGGAATTGAAATGGTGTTGTATAATCACAACATCATATCAGGTGTCACTTATAATCGTACCATAGTGGAATTGAAATAAACGAATATCTATCTGATGTTTCCACCGCAGAGATCTTATAATCGTACCATAGTGGAATTGAAATGCCCGAAAAAACGCTGGAGTATTATTAACATTACCCCTTATAATCGTACCATAGTGGAATTGAAATTTTGTGAGATCACTAACTTTAGACGGCAGAGAAGGCTTATAATCGTACCATAGTGGAATTGAAATCTGTTAAAACGGAATTAAAATCTAAAATCTAAAATTGCTTATAATCGTACCATAGTGGAATTGAAATCTGCCTTGGTTGGACCTTCTGCTTTTGATGTTGCCGCTTATAATCGTACCATAGTGGAATTGAAATGTGTCTCCCAAAATGTATTCGGTTAAAATTGTTGACTTATAATCGTACCATAGTGGAATTGAAATCGAGATAAACAGGCTTCCCGTTTACCTCTTTCTTTCTTATAATCGTACCATAGTGGAATTGAAATTCAACGCTTGATTGATAGATATGGCGAACGTGTTTCACTTATAATCGTACCATAGTGGAATTGAAATTTGGCCCAAGTGGATAGGTAATGAAGACCGAATTGACTTATAATCGTACCATAGTGGAATTGAAATCCTTTTACCGGGGCCGGATCGGTTTCTTTTGCTGACTTATAATCGTACCATAGTGGAATTGAAATCGGGAAAAAGCAACCATGTCCCCGGTTTCGTCAAAACTTATAATCGTACCATAGTGGAATTGAAATCTTTTATTCCCCCCAAACTTCTTTAATGCCATACTTACTTATAATCGTACCATAGTGGAATTGAAATTTGAATGATTTCGTCGTATCAGTAAAGGATAGCGATCTTATAATCGTACCATAGTGGAATTGAAATAAAGGAAAAGATTTACGGGCACTTTTCCCAATTTCTTATAATCGTACCATAGTGGAATTGAAATAACCAAAACATCCTACTCCCGCAGCAAGCATCCAATCTTATAATCGTACCATAGTGGAATTGAAATTAAAATTAACCCAATAAGAAAACCTATCAGGCCGCCTTATAATCGTACCATAGTGGAATTGAAATAAAATAAAAAAAGGCAAAGACCGGCACCCGGGCGGTCTTATAATCGTACCATAGTGGAATTGAAATATATTATATTTCAATTTAAGACTTCGGATAGAATTTCTTATAATCGTACCATAGTGGAATTGAAATTCGAATCAATTAGTAAGACAATTGAAGATTTGAACACTTATAATCGTACCATAGTGGAATTGAAATCGAGATAAACAGGCTTCCCGTTCACTTTCTTTCTTAACTTATAATCGTACCATAGTGGAATTGAAATCCTGTGTAGTCAAACAGTAATCTTAACTGATCAACCCTTATAATCGTACCATAGTGGAATTGAAATGTTTTAGCCGCATTCGCAAGCATGCCAAAATTCGCAACTTATAATCGTACCATAGTGGAATTGAAATTTTAGATTGCATTTGGGAAAGAATAAAAAGGAATTTGCTTATAATCGTACCATAGTGGAATTGAAATAGAATAACTCCTTCTTTTTTAGATGATTTAAACAGTCTTATAATCGTACCATAGTGGAATTGAAATTTTACCGAGTCGGTAAGAACGTTATCTACCGATAAACTTATAATCGTACCATAGTGGAATTGAAATATAGAACTTTCGTAGGTTGAAGTATAAACCTCTATGGCTTATAATCGTACCATAGTGGAATTGAAATTCTTCAAACAAAGAAACACCATATATTAATATTTCCCTTATAATCGTACCATAGTGGAATTGAAATCAAGGCGAAAAGGAACGATACCTATCTGTAGCGGTCTTATAATCGTACCATAGTGGAATTGAAATTTGATTTATAAGTTCTTGTCTCCATTTCATCGAACACTTATAATCGTACCATAGTGGAATTGAAATAGGATTTTCTTGTCGTGATAGCTGTGTTTGCAACGGTCTTATAATCGTACCATAGTGGAATTGAAATATTGTAAGACTTATCTGTTCCATAATTTCTTTTTTCTTATAATCGTACCATAGTGGAATTGAAATGCGATTCCTGCATCTACCATACGCTGTGAATCTTCACTCTTATAATCGTACCATAGTGGAATTGAAATGACATAAGTCCATAATCCTGCAGCTGTCCCCAGTCTTATAATCGTACCATAGTGGAATTGAAATTTTATTGTGTGTCCTATTTTTAATTTACCATCGGCCTTATAATCGTACCATAGTGGAATTGAAATCAGAAAAGATACAAAGTAAAGTAAATGAAAGTAAAGCTTATAATCGTACCATAGTGGAATTGAAATTAAATTACATATAACATTTCTTGTGGTAGATATGTCTTATAATCGTACCATAGTGGAATTGAAATAACGATGCAGTAAAACATATTCCATTTGGTCAACCTACTTATAATCGTACCATAGTGGAATTGAAATTCAAATAAGCGGTGAAATTGCCATTGATGGCAAGTCTTATAATCGTACCATAGTGGAATTGAAATCGAACGAAAATGGCAGATTCCGTACCAACATTTACACCTTATAATCGTACCATAGTGGAATTGAAATGATATATGATCAACAGCGATCGTGAAAGATTCTGACTTATAATCGTACCATAGTGGAATTGAAATTACCTATATGTTCTCTCTCCGAAGTCCTCAAAACTAACTTATAATCGTACCATAGTGGAATTGAAATTCGTGTTTTGAAGAGCCGGAAGTTGATCTTCAAAAGCTTATAATCGTACCATAGTGGAATTGAAATCTGATAGTAATAGAGACAGCCTCCAATTCTCCGCGCCTTATAATCGTACCATAGTGGAATTGAAATATAAAATAAAGGTATCCGTCCTTCTCCGTAAGCGTCCACTTATAATCGTACCATAGTGGAATTGAAATTTTATTTTTTTTACACCGAAATCACTTTCAGTCAAACTTATAATCGTACCATAGTGGAATTGAAATTAAAGGAGAAAAGAATCATTTAGTCGAAGGATTCCCGCTTATAATCGTACCATAGTGGAATTGAAATGAGGAAAGCCTGCTTAAAGAACTAACGGATAAATCTTATAATCGTACCATAGTGGAATTGAAATAACTAAAGAAGAACGAACAGGAAAATGCTTTAAACTTATAATCGTACCATAGTGGAATTGAAATTTTATACATTCTTTAGGCAGATCGCGCACCCATATACTTATAATCGTACCATAGTGGAATTGAAATCTTCAATGCTCCGGACTGATAACGCTTCTTTGCCCTTATAATCGTACCATAGTGGAATTGAAATCCCCGAAGAGAAGGTGTAATATTGGCTGATTCAGGACTTATAATCGTACCATAGTGGAATTGAAATATATCTACCGGAGTGATATTTCCTAAACCCTGCCATCTTATAATCGTACCATAGTGGAATTGAAATTTGATTTATAAGTTCTTGTCTCCATTTCATCGAAGACTTATAATCGTACCATAGTGGAATTGAAATTAATTATTCCTCGAGCATAAAATTGCTCCCGCTAATTCTTATAATCGTACCATAGTGGAATTGAAATTTTTTTATAAATTAAATATGTTAAACCCCCTGCAGCTTATAATCGTACCATAGTGGAATTGAAATCAACAAATCAAATATCTTTTCCATCAACAAACCGGACTTATAATCGTACCATAGTGGAATTGAAATAATATAAGGGCTTCGCGTTCGTTCTCCAATAGGTCTTATAATCGTACCATAGTGGAATTGAAATTACATAAGCCCCTCTAACGGCTTCGGTTCCTGCTGCTTATAATCGTACCATAGTGGAATTGAAATATAATAAGGCTATCGGCCGTTTTTTGAGTAACAACGCTTATAATCGTACCATAGTGGAATTGAAATAAGGTATAGACGGCAATTCTAAGGAAATTATTTATTCTTATAATCGTACCATAGTGGAATTGAAATGCGAAAA
The DNA here is from genome assembly GCA_028708075.1 of Massilibacteroides sp. GTDB lineage: Bacteria > Bacteroidota > Bacteroidia > Bacteroidales > Tannerellaceae > Massilibacteroides. Next base: position 82,839 of record JAQVZS010000009.1, on the reverse strand, counting down.
TTGTGGTGGTTATTTGCCGTTGAATATGCTTATAATCGTACCATAGTGGAATTGAAATAAGAAAAAGGACGTATGCTTGTTGGCCACACCATACTTATAATCGTACCATAGTGGAATTGAAATCTTTCCTTGATTCTTCATCAACCATCGCGCGAAACTTATAATCGTACCATAGTGGAATTGAAATTTGCTTCTTTGAACGCACGTTCTAACGTGCGCCACCTTATAATCGTACCATAGTGGAATTGAAATTTACTATCTACTGCTTTACGCAGCGCTTCAATAACTTATAATCGTACCATAGTGGAATTGAAATAGAGCATTTGTTAATCCAACTATTTTCGGATTTGCTTATAATCGTACCATAGTGGAATTGAAATTCCTTTTCGTGGGCAGCTACTTCCCCACGCCAATCACTTATAATCGTACCATAGTGGAATTGAAATTCTACTCTATTTCAGTATCCAGCAGCTTTCCCAGAAATCTTATAATCGTACCATAGTGGAATTGAAATAGGATATTCATTATTGCATGGTGCGTGATTCTATCTTATAATCGTACCATAGTGGAATTGAAATTTGGGTGAAATCACGGCAAAGGTTGGCGCACCCAATCTTATAATCGTACCATAGTGGAATTGAAATCACGTGTGAAAAATGCAAAGGGAGTGCCGTAAGTTCCTTATAATCGTACCATAGTGGAATTGAAATAAGAGAATGCCGCCGTTTTTTCCGCATTCAAGAACCTTATAATCGTACCATAGTGGAATTGAAATTATACAGTCACCTTATCGAAAAAAAACCATTCCGGTCTTATAATCGTACCATAGTGGAATTGAAATACGGTACATTAACAGACGTCCAGGTGCCGGAAGAACTTATAATCGTACCATAGTGGAATTGAAATTCTAATGCAATATTGCGGATCAGGTTTGTTTCTACACTTATAATCGTACCATAGTGGAATTGAAATGTGGATAATGTTTGGGATTTGAAACCGTCAGGATTCTTATAATCGTACCATAGTGGAATTAAAATTAATTTAATTGATCTTCTTTATTGCTCTTTTCTTTCTTATAATCGTACCATAGTGGAATTGAAATTATAAGAGAGATTATAACCACCGGTATATATTTACTTATAATCGTACCATAGTGGAATTGAAATACGCATTCTATCGCCTCGCAACCTTCTGTTCCTTTTGCTTATAATCGTACCATAGTGGAATTGAAATACGCTCCTGAAATGCGTGAAGGCGAATCCGGATACTTATAATCGTACCATAGTGGAATTGAAATGAAGTAAAATTGAGTCCAAAGCCGATGTTTTACGCTTCTTATAATCGTACCATAGTGGAATTGAAATGCGGGAACGCATTACGCGTTCCGTCGTAACGCTACCTTATAATCGTACCATAGTGGAATTGAAATCGGATATATTGCCTGCAGTAGTAGTAACGCGATTCCCTTATAATCGTACCATAGTGGAATTGAAATACGCTCCTGAAATGCGTGAAGGCGAATCCGGATACTTATAATCGTACCATAGTGGAATTGAAATTCAGTAGAATCATCCTCTACACTGCCACCGATTTCTCCTTATAATCGTACCATAGTGGAATTGAAATTCGTTGAAAAGCTGAGGGTTCGCTTCGAAGAACACCTTATAATCGTACCATAGTGGAATTGAAATTTTCTTTGACGGCGGCATTGATGGCGGCTACGGTTTCTTATAATCGTACCATAGTGGAATTGAAATATATTCACAGGGGCAGAGGCATCTACAATGTAATGACTTATAATCGTACCATAGTGGAATTGAAATCCGCCATCTTTGCGCAGAGCCAGACAACCAATGTAACTTATAATCGTACCATAGTGGAATTGAAATTAGCGAACCCCGATCTTCAGGTACACCCGGCATATCTTATAATCGTACCATAGTGGAATTGGAATAGGGAATATTATTCCACCCATGGTAGACACCCTTGTCTTAGGCTAACGCTTCCCACTATCAAGGTGCGTTCGGGATTTACACCCTAAAATTATCGCCCATGCTGGGCGAACAAAAATAATCTCTGCAAGTATAGTCTTGCAGAGATTATTTAATGTTTAATTCTAGTTATATCTTTTTTTAATAGCCATCATTTTGCGTAAATGTTGCCCCGGTATTTGCCGAAATAACTATAGCCGGTATAGGATATACCCACATATAATTCTTGATATTCGGGCAATTGCGATCAGGATATTGAGGCCAGTCCCAGCCGTATTTTTTAACTCTTTGTACTAAAACCGGATTGTCGGTTGAAGACAAACGTGATAGAGTAACATATCGATCTTCTTCGCCATATAATTCTCGTGCGCGTTCATCTAATATATAATCTATTGTAACATCCGAAGCTAAACATGCGGTAGCATTAGCACGACTACGTACCACATTAATATCTTTTGCAGCATTCTCGGTATCTCCTTTGCCTAAATAAGCTTCGGCACGTAATAAATATGTTTCTGACATTCGAATCATATACCAATCTACATCATAGCGTACAGGATTTTCTTCATTGTGCTTATCGGTAGAAAATTTCCAAATACGGGGAAAGATCCCCATTGTATCAGCTGGTAGAATCTTATATAAAGAAGCATTCTCATCACCGCTTGCTACAGCATCTTTATATCGTTTTTGGGCTTCTGCAATAGCTACTTTCCAAAGCTTACCACCCGACTGATATGCATTTCTTTGAATCATAACTTCTGAGCCACGAACATCATCTCCGAAATTTTTCCAAATAGTATATAAAAAGTAATTAGTGGGGCGAACAACTGTTCCTGAATTTCCTGCAGAATCTGTTGTCGCAATAGCAGATGCGCCATTAAGATACTGATATGCTCCGGTACCCCAAAAATCAATTTTAGTACCATTTACTGTAATGGCTTTAGTTTGATAACGAAGATTTGATAGAAAATATCTTTCGGTACCGTTGTAAGGCATTTTTGACCACGTTATTCCGCCTCCACCTGTACCATTAATTTGGTTTTCATAATCGTATTGACATACCCAAATAGCTTCATTATTCCCATCTTGATAATTTTGATTACCTATACGGAATAAGTCCCAATACGAATTAAGCGGATGTCCGTATCTATCAACTGTTTCTGAAGCGCGAGTACCGAAACGTTGGGTCATCAAATGATAGTCCCCATCTGTGCCATCAATTACTTTTGTTGCTGCTGCAATAGCGCCATTATAATCTTTTAGACTAATACATATTTCGGCAAGCATATGATCGGCAGCAGCTTTTACGATGCGTCCGGGTTTCTCGGTTGTTATAGGCAGATTTTCGGCAGCATATTCAAAATCTTTTTTGCATTGCATCCATACAGAATCACGAGGACTACGCACATAATCAACTTTTGCTTCAGAAGTCGGAGTCAATACAATTGGGGTATCACCGAACATGCCCGTTAAGCAACGTAATGCAAATCCTCTGAAAAAGATAGCTTCTGCACGTAGTTGCTCTTTTTGCCCGGTTACCGTATAAGTAATGTCACGATTATCAATGGCATCAATGATCATGTTTGCATTATTTAGTAATTTAGAAAGATTATCATACCAATGACGGACATATCCCGGTTCAGATGGAGTTAATGACGTGTAGTTACTGGTGATAAAATTAGCGTCTGTTGATGTAAACGTATCCAATCCTATACCGGTCATCATTGAATTATGTTGTCCAGCTTGCCCCATCATCAAGTATTGTATTTGAGCATGCAAATAATTAATGGCTAGAGTTAAGTCGTTTGGTGTACAATAAAAAGTCTGGGTATTTAAGGTATAAGAACTTTCTTCCAGAAACGTATTATCATTGCATCCTATTACGCCTATCCCCAAAAAGACGCATGCAATAGCTTTTGTTAAGTATTTTATTATTTTCATATTGATGCTATTTAAAATGTTATATTTACTCCCATAGATATTGTCTTGAAAGTACCGCGACTACCATAAGTAGTACTTGAAGGGCCTGCAGCAATTGTCCCTCCGTTTTCAGGATCCAATCCTGACCAATCGGTAATAGTGAACAGATCTGTTCCACTAAAGAATATACGCATACTTTGGATATCCATTGATTTTAATAATGATTGATCGACCGTATATGATAAAGAGATGTCTTTCAATTTCAAAAAATCACGTCTTCTCCAAAAATAATAAGCATATGGGTTTGTATACCCTAAACGGCTATAGGTATTAGTATGATTACTATCACTCCATGGCTCAGCCTTCAATTGCGCACCATTGATAATGCCTGTAGCATGATAATTACCATATGGATCACTCCCTAAATAATGTTTGTTGTTGCCTGCATTCCAACGGAAATTAAAGTATAAAGAGAAGTTTTTATATGTAAGTGTATTACCTAGATTAACTGTAAACAATGGATCTTGATCTCCTATCCAATGGCGATCTCCACTTGAATTTATCTTTCCGTCTTTGTTGTAATCTTCAAATTTGATATCACCAGGTTTTGCATCGGGCTGGATTATTGTTCCATTGGCAGATTTATAGTTATCAATTTCATCTTGACTTTGGAAAATTCCTAATTTCTTATAATCCCAAGCAGAAGTAATAGATTTTCCTATAACCAAAGCATAAGCTGATTGATATCCATAGGTTATCGCATTTGCCACATCATTTGCTTCATTCCCATTAGTGTCTTTTCCGAATAGTTTAACTACTTTATTGCGATTCAGTGAAAATACTATATTTGATTCCCAGCGAAATGAGTTACTACCATTTCCATTCATGTTTATTGAATTGAGTGAGAATTCAACACCTTTATTATTTACTTGTCCTGCATTTGACAAAGATGAACTAAATCCGGCTAAGTAGGGAAGAGAGCGTGTTAATAGCATATGAGTTGTAACGGATTTATAAAAATCGATTGAACCATTTAATCGGTTTGATAAAACACTAAAATCAAATCCTATATTCCATTTACCGGTTGTTGCCCATGACAATGACTTGTTAGCTAAAGAAGACGGATGCATGGCTATATTTGAATCGCTGCCGAAAACAGTATAAGTTTTGCTCATACCAGCAATAGTAGAATAAGGGCTTGCACCGCGACTACCATTTTGACCATAAGATAGACGGACTTTAAAAAAATCAACCCATTTGATTCCTTTCATGAAATTTTCTTGTGAGATAATCCACGCAGCGGATAATCCAGGGAAATTAGCCCATTTATTTCCTTTTGCAAAGGCTGAATATCCATCATGCCTAAAGTTAAATGTGAAGTAATAACGGTTATAATAATTATAGTTTATACGAGCCAAATAAGCTACAGATTGGCTTTCGGTGCGCAGACGAGCTGTTTTCTGAGTTCCTGCTAAGTCTTGTCCGTATGTGCCTAATGCAGTAGTTGTGTCGAAATCAGAATATACACTTTTAAGAGTTTCAATATTAGTTGCCTCACGAGTATAACCGGCTATTAAATCAATATAGTGTTTTCCAAAATTTTTATTGTATGTAAAGATATTATCTACATTCCATGAGGCGCTGTGAACAAATGCTGAAGTTCCATGTGCATTTTCGCTGTACATATAAGGGTTAGCCATTTCACTCTCTTTTTGGGTATTAATCCAAAATTGAGGATTTGTAAATAAATCGGATTCAGATGAATTCCGCTGAGTATTTAAAGTGAATTTGTATGATAGTCCTTTTAGAAAAGGGAAATTTACCAAAACATATCCAATACCATTAATATTAAAATTCCTTCCTTGATTGTCTGTCCACAAATAGCTGGATCCGTCAGTACCCCACAAAGGATTAATGCAAACGCCATCAGGATATTTTTCAATCCAATTTGTATATTCGTTTAAACGAACGTTTTTGAAACTAAAAGGAGTAATCCAAGTTGCTGCTTGCATTGAAGATGTAACTCCGGAATTCTTTGCCCCCAGGAAATTTCCTTTAACTCCTACAGTTAACCAAGGGTTAATGCGGGTATCTATTTTGGCCATGATTGTATATTTAGAGTAATCATTGCCTTTCATAATCCCCTTTTGATTCATATACCCACCTGAAATATAATAATTTACTTGATCTCCTGATTTTCCAGATATACTTAAATTATAATTCTGATAAGGTGCATCTTGAGATATTTCGTCAATCCAGTTTGTCCATATATTGGCTTTATAGGCCTCATATTCGGTTGCGTTCAGAATAGCAGCCGGATCTACGGAACTATCAGAAGAGATTGTTCCATTCTCAACTAGGGCTGCATGCCGTCGATTTAAAAAAGCTGTTTTATTGGTAATCATTTGAGGTTTTCTTTCCCAATATGAAAATCCGTAATTAGTACTTAAATCGACAGAAGGTTTATTGCTTGTACCTTTTTTGGTGGTAATAATAATAACTCCATTAGCCGAACGAGAGCCATAGATGGCTGCTGCACTTGCATCTTTCAAAACATCAATTGATGCAATATCAGTTGTTGCTATTTCTGCGATGGATCCATAAAAAATAGTTCCATCTACTATAATTAGAGGCTCATTAACGGTAGAACTTGGACTGGTTGGAATAGTCCCTTTCCCCCGAATAGTCATTGTACCTGTATTATCACCGCCTGCAGAATTAGTTGGAGCATAATCAAAACCTGAAACCTTACTTCCTAAAGCTACTAATGCATTTGAGTTAGCCAATTGTGTAATGGGCGAATTTGAATACTTTACACTTGATATGGCTCCCGATAAATCTCTTTTTCGAGCTGTCCCATATCCGATAACGACTACCTCATTTAAGGACTTTAGATCCTCTATCATTTTAATATTGATCGTTCTACTTTTTCCGACTTTTATTTCTTGTGTTTTAAAACCTACATAAGAAAAAACAATAATCGAATTTGAACTAGGAATATTTTGGATAAGATATGTTCCATCTTCTCCAGTAAGTGTTCCTGTTTTAGTTCCATTTACAGAAACATTTACACCAGGAAGTGTAATGCCTTTGTCGTCCGTAACTTTTCCTGATATCGAAACCTGGGCCATTACTCCAATTCTTATAAAAAAGAAACATAACAATAATAATAGGTATTTTTTTTTCATATTCAATGATTTTATAAGGGATGTGAATTATTATGTAAATTTATTTTTTTATAAAAATTACATTGCTGCATAAAATGATAAAATTTTATAGTTTTTTGATAATTAATCTTCAAGTTGGCAAATTATTACCTTTAATTCTTATATTTGGTCAAGTATGGAATAATATGAGTATGGAAAACTACAATATTTATACAGGGCATAATGTTTTTAAATACCTTTCAATAAACAAGAATGAGGTTGATTCTTATATGTCCATCAGTGGAGTAGGTTATCAAATAGATACGCCAGGCGAAGAGTATCCGATTAAAGGTCATCCGGTAGGTTACACATTTGATCCTAAAAGAGGGAGAATCATAGATGATTTTGCCATTGTTTATATTACAAAAGGGCAAGGTACATTTAATAGTGTTATAACCGGCGAGAAAAGCATAAAGCAAGGAAATGCTTTTTTTATTTTTCCCGGTCAATGGCATACGTATCATCCTGACAAAAAAACAGGTTGGGATGAATATTGGGTTACTTTTAAAGGCTCTTATTTTAATGCCCTGTTTAATTCTATAATAAACAAAAAAGACCCTATTTATTATGTCGGAATGAATGAACAAGTTGTTAAACTATTTCACGAGATGCTAATCTGTGCGCAATCTGAGCAAATAGGTTTTCAGCAAATTCTTTCCGGTATCACATTACATATCTTTGGATTATTTTATTCAATTAACAAGAATCGAATTTTTGAGACACAAGATACTCAAAGGATCAAAGAGGCTTGCGTTATTATGAGAGAAAACATATTTAATAAAGTATCATCTGCTGATATAGCTTCTTCTTTAAATATGAGCTATTCGAGCTTTCGAAAACTTTTTAAACAATACATAGGAGTGGCACCTCATCAGTATATGCTTCAATTAAAAATAGAAAAAATAAAAGATTTATTAGGAAGTACAGATCTATCTATTCAAGAGATAGCAAATAGCTTGAATTTTGAATCGGCTGACTATTTTTCTTTTTTCTTTAGAAGCAAAACAGGAGTTAATCCGCTCCTCTTTCGACAAAATATTGAGAGACAGAGTTCTGAAGCTAACTTGAATATCCAAACAGAATAGTACTTTTGCTTTAGATTACTACATATTTATATCGATACGGAACTTTTTCATCCGTTTCTTCTATCATTTTTTTAATGATAAATATCAAAATAATAGATAAAACCATTTATCTTATCTATAATTTTGTTTCCTATAAAACATATATTTTGTTTTCAAAACTACATGGAAAGAAGAAATTTCATTAAAGAATGCCTTTTAGTAACAACGGGTTGTGCGTTGGCAGATCACATGTCTTTATTTGCCGAAAACGCGGATACACTAAATAAATTAACAAATGATTCCGACGGATTATATAAATTATTTAAGAGTCCGTTATCTATTTATCGTCCATTTGTGCGGTGGTGGTGGAATGGCGATAAGGTAGAAGCTAAAGAATTGATTCGAGAATTGCATTTGTTGAAAGATGCAGGTATCGGTGGTGTTGAAATCAATCCTATTCGATTTCCTACTAATACAGATGATTTAGGGAAAAAATCATTGACATGGCTTAGTGATAAATGGATTGAAATGTTGCAAGTTACATTTGACGAGGCTAAATCGTTAGATATGACATGCGATCTTATCGTAGGTTCTGGGTGGCCTTTCGGCGGCGAATTTCTTACAGATGATGAAAGAGCGGATATTATAATCAATTATTCGGAGAAATTAGAAGGTCCTCTCGATTATGAAGTTTCTGAAGATGGATTATTCTGTGCGGCCAATCCGTCAATAAGTTCTCCTTTTATTGGGCGTACGATGGAGTTGCTTTCTCTTCAATTAGTTCCAGAACCATTTGGGAATTTGGATCAGATCATTGATCTGAAGATGACTAAGACCGAAGGCCAGTCTTATAAATTTAAAATTCCGGATGGAAAATATGTTCTTTTCGCTTTAGTAAAGATTCATGGATTTCTAGGAGTTATTGAGGGTGCTCCGGGTGCTGAAGGGCCTGTATTAAATCATTTTAATAAAAATGCGGTAAGAAAGTATCTGAACAATATGTCAGATAAAATACAAAAGAAGTCTAGCCCTTTATCTAATCATATTCGGTCTTTATTCCATGATAGTATGGAATTGGAGGGATCCAACTGGACGTCTGATATGGCCGATGAATTTAGAAAAAGGAGAGGCTATGATATAATTCCGTATTTACCGTTTATTTTATTCAAAATAGGTAATATGGGAAATGCTCTTACTTACGTTCCCAAAGTAAAAACGACTCCTGATATGGAAAATGCTATTCAACGGATCCGTTATGATTTTGAATATACAAAAGCCGAATTGTTGCACGAACGTTTTGATACCACTTATCAGGAATGGTGCCGTGGCTTAAAAGTGAAATCACGGGCACAGGCATACGGAAGAGGTTTTTTTCCATTGGAGAGTAGTTTGGATTATGATATTCCTGAATGCGAATCATGGACCATGACGTGGCTAAAGCACAAATTAGGTGAAGAAATGTCAGAGCAAGATTACAGGCGTGGGCGTGCCTACACGATGATCAATAAGTATGTCTCGTCGGCTGCTCACCTAAGGGGGAAAAGGCTTGTTAGCTGTGAAGAAATGACGAATACTTACACTGTATTTAACATGACGCTTGAATTGTTGAAAATAGGAGGAGATCAGTCGGCTATTACAGGAGTTACTCATTCTATTTTTCATGGATTTAATTATTCACCGAAAGAAGCACCTTTCCCCGGATGGATAAGATATGGTGCTTATTACAATGAAAAGAACAATTGGTGGCCGTATTTCAAATATTATACTGACTATAAAGGGAGATTGGCCGCAGTTCTACAAAATGCTACAATGTTTGCGGAAGTCGCGTTGCTGTATCCATTGGCTGATTTATGGAGTACGATGGGTATGCAAAACGAACCTTTTCCTTCTGCTACGAACGTAACATACAAGACTTTGATCTGGGAAGCAATCAATAAGAACGGAGATGGATGCGATTATGTATCGGAATCTATTATTCAGGATGCAGAAATGAAAAAGGGTTATTTGTGTTACGGACCAAAGAAATATAAGACTTTATTTTTAGTACAGGTTGAACGTCTCAATGAAAAAACAACGAAAAAATTGGCTGATTTTGTAGAATGTGGCGGACGTATTTTTTGTATAGAAGCATATCCCAATAAATCTTCCGGTTGGTATAATTATCAAGATAGAGATAAAGAAGTGCAGCAATACGTTGAAAACATGAAACAATATAGCGACCGTTTCATACTATTGCACAAGCCTGAGCATGATTTTGTAGATTGGTATACTCAAATACAGAAAAAACATCATATAACCCCATACCTGAATATTGATAAACCGGATTTGTATCTGATGCAAAATCGTTACCAGACTAATGATAAATCCGAAATGTTTTTTTTCAATTATTCTCATCGCTATCAATCGCATCAAACTCGTATTGCTTTCAGTAGTGAGATCGTAAAAGGTCGTCAAGGATGGGTTTGGAATCTAGAGAATGGTCAACGTTATAAGTTAGAACTTGATAGAAACAATAGTCGGATGTTTGATTTCGGCCCGGCCGATTCGTTACTTATCGTTTTTGACAAACATAGAAGAGGACAAGATTGGAGACCACTTCCTACTTTCGGGCAATCTTCTATGTCGTTGGATAATGATTGGGACGTGGAATTACAGCAAAATGTGGAAAATACTGTTCAAAAAGTCCACTTTGACAAGTTGATTGATTTGAAAGATTCTCCTCAATATGTTAAGTTCTGTGGTACGGCGATTTATCGAAAAACAATATCTATTTCTTCGCCGACGGATATTGCTCTTAATCTTGGTTCTGTACAGGGAGTTTGCGAACTTTTTGTCAATGGAACAAGCTGTGGAGTGAAATGGTATGGACGCCGCATTTATTCCATCACTGACTTGCTTGTGAAAGGTGATAACAATATAGAAGTACATGTGATTACAACAATGGGTAATTATATGAAAACTTTGACTGATAATAAGATCGCTCAAAAGTGGATCAATCGCAAGAATGCTGTTCAGGCAGATCAGCCGATGGGACTTATCGGCCCTGTTTCTCTTTATAAGATTAATTAATACATTATACAAAATCAAAGCATGAAAGAATTAAAAAACACTGTACTTTTTATTTGTTTTTTACTAATTACATCTCCCTTATTGGCAAATGATTACCAAGCTTCTACATTTGGAATTAAATCGGATGGTATAACAATGAATACGCGTTCGATACAAAAGGCAATTGATTATATTTCAGCAACTGGCGGAGGAATGCTTAAATTTTATGTGGGTCGCTATTTGACCGGAAGCATTCATCTGAAATCCAATGTTACAATTTATCTGGGAGAAGGAGCTGTTTTAGTTGGTTCAACTAATCCGTACGATTATGATCAGGAATTGAATAATTGGTATGGCTTGATATTAGCCAATGGACAGGAAAATATAGCAATAATAGGGAAAGGGGTGATTGACGGTCAAGGACGTATTCTTGCAAATAACTTCTTGCATCAGGTACAAAATGGTATTATTAAGGATGAGTTGGGGTTAGATCGTGTATCAAATCGCCCGATGTTGTTGTATTTACGTTCTTGCAAAAATGTAACGATCGAAGGTATTACTTTGACCAATGCAAGCTTTTGGACAGATACTTATGATCAATGCCAGAACTTGAGAATTAATAAGATTACAGTAAACAGTACTGCCTATTGGAATAATGATGGAATGGATATTGTTGATTGCAATGGTGCGTTGATTACAGATTGTTATATAAGTTCTTCGGATGATGCTATTTGTTTAAAATCGCATGATGAAAAAAGTCTTTGTCAAAATATAGAAATACGAAATTGTGTGGCTCGTTCCGGCGCGAATGGAATTAAACTCGGAACGGCATCGACCGGTGGATTTAAACATATTAAAATTATCAATAATATAGTTTACGATACTTTTCGTTCTGCAATTACAGTGCAGGCCGTTGACGGAGGACAAGTTGAGAATATAACGATTGATAGTTTGCATGCGGTTAATGTAGGTAATCCTATTTATTTAGTTGTAGGTGAGCGTCGCACAGGACATCGTAGCAGGATGGATAATATACATATTTCGAATGTTTATGTAGAAGTTCCGGCAACGAAGCCTGATGCTGGTTACGACTATGAAGGTCCTGTTGAAGGAAATCCTCGAAATATTTCTCCATCTTCAATTATAGGGTTAGCGGATAATAAGATAACTAACATAACGATTAAGAATGTAGAAATTGTCTATCCCGGTGGCGGTGATACTCATATTGCCAAGGTTGGTTTGGACGAATTAGATAAGGTTAAGGAAATGCCTAAATCCTATCCTGAATTTTCTCAGCATAAAGAATTACCAGCTTGGGGATTTTATATCCGTCATGCTGACAACGTAGTGTTTAAGAACGTAAAGTTGACAGCGAAGAAGAAGGACTATCGTCCTGCTATTGTTTTAGACGATGTGGATGGTGGAGTATTTACCGGGACAAAATTTAATGAGCCTGATTCAAAAAAGAAAGTAGAAATTTTTACTTATAAATCGGATCATATTAAAAAGTAAAAAACAAAAGTAAACGAATAGGCCTTATTTTCATAAATTTAGTGTATGAAAATAAGGCCTATTCGTTTATGTCTGTTAAAAATATAGTGACGTAAATGCTTCTTATTCTTTAGTTTCAGTAAGGGAATAAGGTTTGTCTGATGCAGAAAGTCCTCTCTTTTTATTAGGTTTTTTACTCATTTCAAATTCTAAAGTGCACCCATTTATTAAATCTTTATGTGTGATGTATAGTTTTGTGTAAGGCTTTCCGTTTAATTTTATTGAATGGACATAACGATTGATATCACTTACTTTCGGAGCTTTAATCTCTACTGTTTTCCCATTTGGTAAATTCAATTTTATATAAGGGACATACGGTGCACCCAATATATATTGGTTTGTCCCAGGGCAAACCGGATAAAAGCCAAAGGCTGTAAATAAGTACCAGGCTGACATCTGTCCACAATCGTCGTTCCCCCCTAAGCCATCAATCCTATTTTGATACATTTTATTCATAATCTCTCGAATCCAGTATTGTGTTTTCCAAGGTTTTGAGGTCCAAGCATAAAGATAAGGAATATGATGGCTTGGTTCATTCCCGTGGACATATCCTCCAATTAAACAGTCAGCGGTTATATCTTCATTGTCGGCATAATACTGGGGGGGAAGGTTCATCTCAAAAAGAGTGTCTAATTTTTTCAAAAAAGTTTTTTCACCTTTCATTAATTGAATCATACCGTTTACATCTTGTGGAACATGAAAAGAATAATTCCACGAATTACCCTCAATGAATCCTTCTCCGGATGTTTGTAGCGGATCGAATGCTTTCTTGAATGTTCCATCTGTATAACGAGGGCGGGCAAAACCTATTGTTGAATCGTATACATGTCGATAATTCATTGCTCTAGCAAGGTATTCATTTGCTGTCTTTTTATCCCCGGCATGTAGTGCTGTTTGGTATATAGCCCAGTCATCGTAGGCATATTCCAAGGTAGTTGATGCTGCTGTTTCGTTTTCATCAAAGGGTACATAGCCTAATTTCAGATAGCTATCTATATTAGAATAATAATCAACCCTAGAGGTCTCTATCATTGCTTTGAGAGCTTCTTTAATATTTACATCTGCACCTTTTTCAATAGCATCGGCCAAAACTGCTACAGCATGATAACCGGTCATGCACCAACCTTCATTAGCCATTAAGCCCCAGATCGGCAACATTTTGTGTACACTTTGATGTTGATGCATTATCATTGATTCTACCATATTTGTATTCTGTTCGGTTTTTAATAGATTCAAAAGCGGGTGTTCGGCACGATAAGTATCCCACAAAGAAAATATAGTATAATTGTCAAAATGCGAAGCTAAATGAATATTCCCATCCAATCCTCTATATTTTCTGTCAACATCCATATATATAGAAGGATTGATCATTGTATGGTAAAAGGAAGTATAAATCATTGTTTTTTGATTTTTACTACCGGTTACTGTAATTGCTGATAATTCTTTTTCCCATTTTTGTTGAGTTTCATTAGCTATCGTATCGAAATTTTTTCCTTCGACTTCTGCTTGTAAATTTTTCAATGCTCCTTCTGTGCTTACGGCAGAAAGGGCTACTTTGACTGTCAATTCTTGAGAATCTTCGTTATTAAAATTAAAATAAGCTACAACCTTGCGTCCTGCCATCTCAGGAAAATTCTTATGAGTATTAAATCTACGCCAAAATCCTACATATTTTGGTTTTTCTTTGTCTATGTACCCATAATTGGTGATAGGTTTTGAAAACACTATTGCAAAGTAGACATAATTCGTTTTTGCCCATCCATTGGTTATCCGATAACCGGTTAAGAGTGTATCATTTTCAACGCGGATGCTACTCCATAGATTCTTTCCGTCATAATTGTAAATTCCGTGCAATAAATCTAAGATGAGATGGCAATCATTGGTTTTCGGATAAGTATATTTGTGTATACCTACTCGGGCAGTGGCAGTCAATTGAGCTTTGATATGGTAATCGGTTAGCATTACCTCGTAATACCCTGGACTGCATTTCTCCGTACTATGCGAAAAAGTTGAGCGATATCCGCTTCTTGGTGAATTGGCTGTTCCCGGATTTAATTTGAGTGTCCCTACTGTAGGCATAATCATGATATCACCTAAATCGGAATGTCCTGTACCGCTTAAATGTGTATGACTGAACCCGGTAATGGTTTTATCTTTATATTGATAGCCTGCACAATAAGCATAAACATTTTTCTGATATTTTCCATCTACGTTTTGGGGAATTGTATCAGTATCCGGACTTAATTGTATTAGCCCGAAGGGTGAGCATGCTCCCGGAAAAGTATGTCCCATTCCATCTGTACCTATTAAAGGATTTACAAAAGAGACACTACTGTTTTGTGCCAACAGTGATGCAGAAAAAAATAGCAAAATGGATAATAACAGGAATCTTATTTTCATGACTTTTAATGAATTATACTTTTGAAATACAAATTTAACAAATAAAGAATGATTCAGATTTATTCGCTAATAAAAGAAGTGTTCTATTTGACTACAAAATCTTTTTTCAATAAATCTTTGTAGACAGGAGAAGTTCCAATCATTATAGTATATTTATCAGGTTCTAGCACGTTTCATTTCTTGATTAAAAAAAACTAATTTTAGGGGTGCACTAATTCTGCACCTTCTCTATTTCACGAATTAGTAACTTATATTTTAGCTGAAATATTATCTGACATATTAATTTCTTTTGCATTTAAAATAAGATTGTTACAGCGAAATGTTGTGTATGATAGTCCAATAGGGACTCACTCGATGTGCCTACAAATGGATAATAATTAGAAAAATATTTTTTATTTAAAAATAGCCATGCGTTTTTACATCGCCATACTTTAAGGCCATTTCTATTCGTTTGACAAAAAAAGTAGAGTCTTCTAGTGAATAAAATTTTATTTTATTATAACCATGTTTCACTATATTAGCTGGCAAAACAAAAGCATATTCTTTGTCTTTTCCTTCCAACCCTAGCTCTCGATCATATAATTTGGTATAAGATGGCATCTCTTTAATTAGATATTTCCCATTTATTTTTATTTTGCAAGATATCGGTCGGTCGGTACGGAAGAAAAATATGACTTCTTGAGGTTGATTTTTTTTAACATCATCACCAACATAAATAGTTGCAATATTTTCTTTATAAGAATCAATGTGAATCGGAAGGGGTGAATTGGGTTTCATTTGATACTGAATTGTCCCATCGGAAAGAGCATATATTTTGTTTCTTCCTTCTAATGTATTAAGTGATCCTAATTCGCGTAATAGTTGGGGCATAACAACGCGACACACTTGGCCCCCTCTTTCTAAATGTAATTCCCCATTGT
>JAQVZS010000009.1:21366-66639 GCA_028708075.1 Massilibacteroides sp. | reverse complement strand
CCATCGGAAAGAGCATATATTTTGTTTCTTCCTTCTAATGTATTAAGTGATCCTAATTCGCGTAATAGTTGGGGCATAACAACGCGACACACTTGGCCCCCTCTTTCTAAATGTAATTCCCCATTGTAATTTGAATTTAGAGTGCCGAAGTAATAATTAAAAAGATAAATGCCATCAGCTCCCTGAGATAGAATATGAGAGCACATCCCCCGGAACATTCCATGTGAATAAGTCTCTCTGGGCTTGTAACTCCCATCATCGACGGAACAATAAAATGGAATTTTTAAGTCTTTACCTAATTCTTTGCGAAAAGCCTGGACTGGCATAGCTGGATCCCCTCTCCAATGTACCCCTATGGAAATAAAGTCTAAGAGCCCTTCTTTAAGCCATTCGCGAATATCAAGACCTTTCATCACGTTGTCTTTTAATGTAGGTGCTACACGCGCCGATAATAAGATTTTCTTATGACGACGTGCGGATACTTCATTAACTTTTTTCCGTATGTCTCTTAATAATTGTGTCATTAATAATGAATTTTGAGCACCCTCATTAGGCTTAAAATATACAAAAAAACGCATAAAATCAAGATCTATCCCATCGATCATATCATATTTATCCAATTGTTCAGATATTATAGCGAACTTCTGTTCTCTGACTTCTTTATGTGCAAAGTCAAAGGCACCCGCACTATGATAACCCTGTATCGTATCGTTTACCCAGTATTGCGGATGATGAATCCAAAAATCAGAATAAAAAATAGGACAATGATAAGTTGTGTCATTAAAATGAAGATCGTTCATACGGTAAGTAATAAAAGCTTCCATTCCTTTTGCTTTTGCACGGTTTAGTGCCGTTTCTATCATGTCTGTTCCTGCGTTCTCTAAGTTTAAGAAATTCAAATAAAATCGATGCATTGTTCTATACTGTGCTGTATCTATTCCACAATTAAGTGTCCCATTTAAATCGTCACCCAATACACGTCCGTACTTCGATCGATAATAGAAAAAATCACTTCCGGAACAAATCATATAGGTAGTTACTTGAGTATTAGCTACCATATCGACACAAGAATCCACATTAGCTATTGTTAATGGTTTCTGTTTGAACCATCTATTTGCTAATATATCAGAACCATCATTGTTATGAATGAGTCTATAAGTCTGTAATCTTTTGACATAATTTGTTTGATATGTTGAACATGAGAAAAAGACAAATATTCCAAAAATGAGACATGAAACATAGATTAAAGATTTAGAGCTTTTCATCGTTCTATTTTATAAAGATACCAATTTCTGTTAATTTCTAATAATTTTCAAAAATATAGATATATATGGCATCTTAAATGTATTTTTTGTCAAAAAAGGATAGAATTTTGTCCTTTTATAATTTAAAATACTCCCCAAATGCTAGACCATTTGTAAAGTAGAAAACGAATAAAAAATAGTGTTATATTTTATAGTTACAGCACTGGACTTGTGGTCTAAAAACAGGGAGTATTATAAATAAAGAAAGAAAAACTTTTTAATATCTTAGAAACGCATAAAGAAATCCCACGTTTCTTTTGCGATCCAATTGATATCAGATCCGGGATCTTTAACATTCTCGGTATGATCACCCACGAACGAACCAAACAATACTGGATACTCTTCAGGAAGTCCTTTAAATTCAGTGGTAATATGTGTGGGGGTAGTGGCTATCGGTATTTCCGGCAATTGTTTGAGCCCATTATCTTCGATGTGTGTTAAAACACAATATTTACCGCCTTGCTTTAGCTCATCTGAGTTGACATACTTGCAAAGACCGTCCTGAGTACCTGTTGTGCTAAAAAAGGCAAGAGGTTCGTGTTTGTTCTCAGGAAGATAAATGTTCCAATTAGCTGGAGAATAACACGCAACAGCACGAAGATCTTTTTGAAAATTTAATGATAACGAGTAAGTAAACATTGCGCCAAAACTAAAGCCACAACAAAATATACGAGAGGTGTCAATGCTCAATCGATCTTTAAACAGGGTTAGCATATCAGCAAAGAAAATATGATCTTTGTTATCTTCTCCACGCCAAGGAAAACGGTCGGTATATCCTTCAGGAGCAATAAAAATAACAGGAACATGATCTCTTTCTGCATAAGTCTTTAGCCCATAAAAGTTTTGATCGACCATTGTTTGCATATTTCCCCCCATCATATGCATTGCGAAGATCAAACGGTGAGGCGTGTTTTTGTCGTAGTTTGCAGGGATATCAATTGTGTATTTGCGTGTAAGACCAGCGCTTGTGATGGTATACGTCCCGCTTTTAAAATCTCCCAGGTCTTTGCCGTAACCAGCACTGGGAGTTGGAGCATTTTTTAGTTTATGAGCCGCTTCAATTGTTTTACTTGATTGAGCATTAAGTGCAAAAAATGAAGCTAAAAGGATAAAGATTACAATTGTTTTTTTCATCGTTCATGGTATTATAAATGATATCTATCTCCTGTTCCGGGGGGATTTCTCCCCCCTTTCTTTAATTATTTTAAATACAGTTGATCCTTCTTTATGAAGAATACATCTATTATTTTAATGTGCCTTGTTGAGCTTCCTGAATCATTTTTTCATTCGCGAGAATGAGGACTTCTACTCTTCTGTTCAACGCTCTGCCTTCTGCTGTGCTATTATCCGCAACCGGTTCGTGAACTCCACGTCCTTCATAACTTAATCGGTTTCTATTTACCGAATTTAGAATGAGATAGTCGTAGACGCTTTTTGCTCTTTTTTCAGACAAGGTTTGATTGTAATCCACCTTGCCGGTGCTGTCCGTATGACCGACTATTTTCACGTACGTGTCCGGATTTTGTTGAAGCGTAATTGCGAAGTTCTCTAACGCATTTTTTGCAGCATCACTTACCGTACTTGAGTTTGTAGCGAAAAAGATTCCGGAATCGAACGTTATTTTTAAAGCTTCTCCATTATTGACTGTTTCGACTGACGCTTCCGGAATTTGGGTTTCAATGGCTTTTTTCTGTTTGTCCATCTTTTGCCCGATCAAAGCTCCGGCTGTCCCTCCCACGGCCGCTCCAATGACGGCTCCTAAAGTTGTATTTCCTGTAATTGCTCCTACACCAGCTCCCACGGCTGCTCCGGCTCCAACACCTATTCCTGTTCCTTTGACTGTGTTGCTCGCACCGCAACCTGATAAAATAATGGCCATACACATTATTGCAATCGATAATAATTTAACTTTTCCCATTTTGGTTGTTTTTTTGCTTAAAATTGATATACACTATTAATAATCGTAAAGCTAAAATTATTCAAGCATTTCAAGCGAATCGCAGTATTCTAATTCGCCTTGAACAATAAACAGGATTTCTTCAGGTTCAAACTGTCCTACATCGTCATTCAGCGCATTTTGCACTACATATTGAATTAATTCTTCTTCGTCGAATTCGATATCTTCGTCTTCTTTATGTAGATTTTCGTCGAAGAAACCTTTGGTTTCATAAAACTCGTAAATAAGATCGACAATGTAGTTGATCTCGTCGTCACTGAATTTTTCTTTTAACTCTTGAGGAAGGTAGTTCTGTATAAATTTTACGGCGTCATCTTCGTCGTAGAGCATTTCTTTTTCTTTGTCGCTCATTTCTTGCTGTGTTAAGTTATTTTTCTATTTGTATACGGGCATCTACAACATAGAGCCCTTTTTCTGTTGCTAATAATGGATTGATATCCATTTCTTTTATTTCTGTAGCGAAACGTAGCAGGATAGAAAGACGAACGATGATATCTGCGTATTTCTGTTCATCTATCCCTTGCTGCCCTCTGGTTCCTTTTATAATGGGGTAACCCCTTAAAGACCGGATCATCGAGAAAGTCTCGTCGTAAGATAAAGGTGCCAATCCATATGACACATCTTTTAATACTTCAACAAAGATCCCTCCCAAGCCGCATAAAACGACATGTCCGAAACGTTCTTCGTATTTCGCGCCGAGAAAGAGTTCTTGCCCTTTCAGCATAGGCTGTACCATAATTGAGCTTACTTCCGGCAAATGCATCATTCGCTCTATTTCAAAAAGTAGATGTTCTTCCGTATTAATGTTAAGTGAAACGCCTCCTATATCGCTTTTATGTACAGGGCCAACTACTTTTGCAACTACCGGAAATCCGATTTTTCTGGCAAAAGCAAGCAGTTCTTCTTTGTCTGCCGATACTTTTTCTTCCACCAATGGAATATTAGCTGCTTTAAGTAAGGTACGTACATCCGAAGGACTGAGATAACCCCCGGGAAGGTTGTCAATCAGCCTTCGTACTTCGGCTACGTTTACACCGAAAAGCTGAAAATCGGCGTTGGCGGGTTTAGGGGTGTTGATTACGAGGGATAATCCGGTACCAAGAGTGACTTCGTCCGAAAAATTCACGTGCCCTTTTTTGATGAAATTACGGACTTCAGGTCCTGCAGTTACGATAGAGGGTAGAATGGGGAAGATCGGTTTCTTACATTCTTCCATTTTTTTATGAAGAACTTCGTACGCGTCGTATAATTTCACTAATCCCGTACTTCCGAAAATAACGATAATGAGGTCTATTTCGTCAAAGCGATTTTCGCAATAGTCGATAGCTGTCGCTAAATGTTCCGGGGTGCCGGTACCAATGATGTCGATCGGATTACCCACAGCGGCTCCGGGCAATAGTTTTGTTTTCAATTCTGCCGCGATCGGCCCTTCCAGATTCGGGACGTTAAGGCGTCCTTTCGACAAGGCATCTGCAAGTATAACTGCCGGGCCGCCAGCATGTGTTACGATCGCGCAATTACGCCCTTTTACTTCTTTCATCGTAAAAATACAAGCCACGGTTGTGAGCTCTTCCCGACTGAAGCAGCGTACGATTCCAGCTTTGCGAAAAAGAGCTTCTACTGCTGAATCGGAACTGGCTATTGCTCCGGTATGTGAAGACGCGGCACGCTTCCCTGAGTCGGAACTTCCTGCTTTTATGGCCGCGATACGGCATCCTTTGCGGATAAGAGAAGATGCATGTAATAAAAGTTTGTCCGGATCGCGAACACTTTCAATATACAGCATTTTATATTTCGAATCGGTTGCCGGGTCAAAATTCCGATCCATATATTCCAGAATTTCTTCGACTCCGTTTTGTTTCGAGTTACCAACCGACCAAACGGAAGAGAATTTCAGCCCTTTTATTAAAGCCGATTCGATGATGTATAACGCCGTTGCACCGGAACTCGAGATAAAGTCGACACCATCCGGTTGAAACTCTGGAATCGGCCGGGTGAAAACGCCATGATAATTCATGTTCATTACACCGATGCAATTAGGCCCTATTAAAGATGCTCCTACCTCATTAATGCTTCGCAAAATTTGTTCTTCTAAAATAGCTCCCTCTTTCGTCTCTTCTCCGAAACCGGCAGATATAATAATGAATGCTTTGACCTGTTTCTCTTTTGCCAGAATCTCCACGACTTCGGGACAGGCAGGAGCAGGAATGGAAATGATCGCCATTTCTACCGGAGGAATATCACGTACGTTGGCGTAAGATTTTACGCCTTGTACATTTGTTTCACGTGCATTTACGACCAGTAAATCTCCTTTATATTTTCCATCCAACAAATTACGAACCAGAAAACCTCCGGGTTTATGTACATTGTTTGATCCACCTACGACAACAATACTCTGGGGGGTAATTAATTCTTGGTTTATCATATATTTTGTCTGTTTTCTGTTTGTGATCTGCAACAAATATAGCTTTTTAATGCTGAAAAGATAAAAACAAACAAATTTATTTAGCTGATAATTACATAAAAAAAATCAATCGAACATCTTGTCTATTCCACTTGCATCAATCGGTTGATTCCTGTGAGATTTTTCTTCTTTATGAGCACAAGGATCAGCATATTGTTCAGGTATTTCAAAATTTTCGTCTTCCAAATAACCTAAGGTTTTATCCGCGTATACTTTTTGCATGAAAAGTCCGTATATCGGCAACGCCATGCTGGCACCTTGACCTTCTGTTATCCGGTCGAAGTGTATAGAACGGTCCTCTCCTCCGACCCAACAGCCTGATACTAAACTGGGGGTAAACGCCATAAACCATCCGTCGGAATGGTTTTGAGAAGTCCCGGTTTTGCCTCCCATTGGAGCTTTTATTCCGTACCGGAAACGAACCCGGCTCCCGGTTCCCCCGTCAATTACTTTTCGCAACATATGCAGCATTTTGTATGACGCATCTTCGCTTAATACTTCGCTGAAATGAGGCGTAAAACTGGCGATCGTATTTCCGAATGAGTCTTCTATTCTTGTAACGAATAGCGGCTCTACGCGAATTCCTTTATTAGGAAACACGCTATAACCGCTGACCATTTCTGAAACCGAGACGTCTGGCGTACCGAGGCAAATCGCCACAACCGGATCGATATCTGTTTTTAATCCGAATGAATGCAACAAACGTACAAATGTATAAGGTGATAATTGTTTCATCAAATAAGCCGTCACCCAGTTGGACGATCGTTGCAGTCCCCATTCAATTGTCACGATTTCGCCTTCGTTTTCTTTGTTAGAGTTTTTGGGGATCCAAGGTTTTCCGTTTTCATCCGTCAATTGTTGAGGTACGTGCAGCATTTTGTCGCATGGACTGAATCCTTCGATCATTGCAAGAGAATACAAAAAAGGCTTGATGGTAGAGCCTACTTGTCGGTGACCGGTACTGACCATATCATACTGGAAATATTTATAGTCGATGCCACCTACATAAGCTTTTACTTGACCGGTTCGGGCGTCCATCGACATAAAAGCAGATCGCAGGAAACTTTTGTGGTAACGGATTGAATCCCATGGCGACATGAGCGTATCGACCGAGCCTTCCCAACTAAATACTCTCATTTCCACCGGTTTCTTAAATTCTTTTTTGATAGCAGCCTCGTTCATTCCCGCTTTTCTCATCGTCCGGTAACGATCCGTTTGTTTCATGGCATTGGTCATCATTGTGTCGATTTGTCCGGCTGAGACAGAACGTGAGAAAGGAGCATAACTACGTTCGGACTTTTCTCGAGTAAAAGCCGGTTGAACATCTAATTTCATATGTTGCTCTACCGCTTCTTCAGCATACTGTTGCATCCGCGAATCAATGGTGGTATAAATCTTTAGTCCATCAGTATAAATATTATAGTTTTCGCCATTTGCTTTTTTATTTTTATTACACCATCCATAAAGCGGATTAGTTTCCCAAGCGATAGAATCTTCCCGGAATACTTGTCTTTGCCAGGCCATGTAATTTTTCCTGTCTGGTTTTTTGGCGGTAAGCATCATGCGCAGATGCTCCCTAAAATAAGGAGCAGGCCCTTCTTTATGATCCATTGATCTGAAACGAATCGTAAGCGGTAATTGTGAAAGCGAGTCGCATTGCGCTTCCGTCAGGAATCCGGCTTTTTCCATTTGTTTGAGGACTGTATTTCTGCGTCTTACCGTCCGTTTGTTTTGTCTGACGGGATTATAATATGACGGATTCTTGCACATGCCGACCAGTGTTGCGGCTTCCTCCGTTTTTAATGTCTTTGGTGTGGCGCTGAAATACACTCGCGCGGCCGATTGTATCCCTACGGCGTTGTACAGGAAATCAAATTTGTCCAAATACATCGTAAGGATTTCCTCTTTGGTGTAAAAACGCTCTAACTGAACTGCGATGACCCATTCGATAGGTTTTTGTAACAAGCGTTCAAGAATGTTATCCGCACTGGGCGAGTATAATTGTTTCGCCAGCTGTTGTGTAATTGTACTTCCGCCACCACCGCTTTTCTGCATCAAGATTCCCCTTTTTACGATTGCCCGCAGAAGACCTTGCATATCGATACCACTATGTTCCGAAAACCGGATATCTTCTGTGGCTATAAGTGCACGGACTAAATCCCCCGAAAGATCCTGATAAGTGACACTGATTCGGTTTTCTTTGCTCCTCCCGTAACTTCCCAATATTTTCGCATCGCACGAAATAATTTGTGAAGCGTATTTGTCGATCGGGTTTTCCAATTGTTCCACAGGGGGCATGTAACCGATAGAACCGTTTGCTATGGCGTAAAAGATTATTACGGCAAAGCCTAATCCGGCAATGAGCAGGATCCAACAGATAAGGATAATATGTTTAGTCCATTTGAAAGTCATTTCGCGCGATCTCTTTTATCTTTTGGGAAATTAATAATTCAATTTTTACAAACTTAAGGACAAAGGTAATAAAAAGATCCTTTTCGATTCTCGATTAAACGTTTCTTAATTAACAGGGCGTTGTGGATATTATTTTATATATTTTAAGCTCGGACTGAGTGATAACATAATTTAAGAATAGTTTTCTTTTGGTGGGAAACTTCTTAAATAAAAAAAACGTTATCTTAGTAGAGTGGTAATTAATAAATAAAGGGGGAAATTATGAAAAACGTTGATTCAAAATTATTGTTAGGATTAGTCGTTGGAGCGGCTGTTGGGGCTGCTGTTGGTTATTTGGCTGCGACTGATAAGAGGGAACAGCTTTTAGGCGAATTAAATAATGTCGTTGATAAAGTTAAAGAAGGCTTTAATACTGCCGTCAGTAAATATAAGGAAACAAAAAATGAAGTAGTTCACAAATTGGAAGACGCAAGTACTCCGGCTGAATAAACGCAATCTATGGAAAAGAAATCGGAACTTTTTTTCGATAAAGTTAAAAAAGATGTGATTGCTTATTTTGAGTTGAAATTTGAATACTTTAAATTAAGTACCTATGAAAGGACGGGCAAAGTATTTGGGGTCCTTTCATATGGTTTGATATTACTTTTTACCGCCTTTTTTGCTTTTTTGTTTATTTTTCTTTCTCTTGGCTTTTTTCTTGGAGAGCTATTTGATTCGGAAGGCTTGGGATTTATCAGCGTAGCGGCTTTGTATTTAATTTCCATTCTCATTATTGTTTTTTATAAGAAAAAAATAGTTGACAAAGTCGAAAACGAAATAATTGCGGCACTTATGTCGAACGATGACAAAAACAACGAGAGACAAGACGATGAAAAACAACAGACAACAGACGCCGTTGGAGATATTAACGGCTGAAAAAAAACGTATCCGGCAATTAGCGAAAGAGCGGGAAGTGAAAATAAACGAACATGTTGCCTATATGCAGGCCAATGCGGGAAATTTATTTTTATCCTTTTTGTCGTCCATGCTTTTTAGCTCTTCCTCGGATAAGGAAGAACATGTCCAAACATCTACTTCCGGGGATAGACCTACGGACGTGTTGACAACTGCTTTTTCTTTCGCAGATCTTTTGCCGTTGATTAAAATATTTATTCCCATAGCTTGGAATGTAGTCAAACCGATTCTTGTTTCCTGGAGCATAAAAAAAGCCGGAAGCTTTATTGCCGGGTTGTTTGCCCCGAAGAAGGTTCAGCCAATAAAATAACAATTAATTTATGTTAGAGAGCATATTTTTCCGGTTCATATATAAGGTCATTCGGAAAAACATAGTTACATTTGCAGTAATAAAAACGAATGCAAGATGAGACAGAAAACAATTGTTTCCATAACATTTTGGCTTATGTTGATGTTGTTGGCCTCTTGTGCAACTCCTTGCGGTTGTTAGTAAAAAGCAAATTAGTTTTTTTAATAAACCCATATAAAGTTTTAGAACAATGATTAAAGTAGGTATTAACGGTTTCGGCCGTATCGGACGTTTGGTCTTTCGTGCTGCTCAAGGCAGAAGCGACATTCAGGTAGTTGGTATCAATGACCTGATCAGTGTTGATTACATGGCTTACATGTTGAAATACGATACGATTCATGGACGATTCGACGGAACAGTTGAAATTAAAAACGGAAATCTAGTTGTAAACGGGAATGCAATCCGTGTAACAGCAGAAAAGAATCCTGCAGACTTGAACTGGGGAGCTATCGGTGCGGAATATATCGTTGAATCAACAGGTTTGTTCCTGTCTAAAGAAAAGGCACAAGGTCATATTGCTGCTGGAGCAAAATATGTTGTTATGTCAGCTCCTTCTAAAGACGACACGCCAATGTTCGTTTGTGGTGTAAACTTGGATTCATACGTAAAGGGAACTCAATTTGTTTCTAACGCTTCCTGTACGACAAACTGTTTGGCTCCTATTGCAAAGGTGTTGAACGATAAATTTGGTATCACGGAAGGTTTAATGACGACAGTACACTCTACGACAGCGACTCAAAAGACGGTTGACGGTCCTTCTGCGAAGGATTGGAGAGGTGGTCGTGCTGCCTCAGGCAACATTATTCCTTCTTCTACTGGTGCTGCTAAAGCAGTAGGTAAAGTAATTCCTCAATTGAACGGAAAATTAACCGGTATGTCTTTCCGCGTTCCTACTTTGGATGTCTCTGTTGTTGACTTGACTGTTAACTTGGCTAAGCCGACTACTTACGAAGAAATTTGCGCAGCTATGAAAGAAGCTTCTGATGGTGACCTGAAAGGTATTTTGGGCTATACGGAAGATGAAGTGGTTTCGTCTGATTTCTTGACAGATCCGCGTACTTCCATTTTCGACGCGAAAGCAGGTATCCAATTGACTCCTACTTTTGTTAAGGTTGTTTCATGGTATGACAACGAATGGGGTTATTCAAACAAAGTTCTTGGTTTGATCGCTCACATGGCAAAGGTTAACGGATAATATATTTCCGGATAAGAAAACTGAAAAGCCGCATCCATAAGGGTGTGGCTTTTTTATTCTATCTTTGTCCTGTTATGAAAGGATACGAACTGATTACGATTATTGGTCCGACAGCTTCGGGCAAGACGGCTTTTGCTACTGCTTTAGCGGCCCATTTGGACTCCGGAATTATTAGCGGAGATTCCCGGCAGGTTTATCGGAATATGGATATTGGAACCGGAAAAGATTTAGCGGATTATGTTGTGGATGGGATGCAGGTGCCTTATCATTTGATCGATATTTGTGATCCGGGATATAAATATAATGTGTTTGAATACCAGCATGATTTCCATCGGGTGTTTGAACAATTCAAATTGAAAGGGAAACTCCCGGTATTATGCGGCGGAACGGGGATGTATATTGAGGCGGTATTGAAAGGATATAAATTATTGGATGTCCCTGAAAACAAGCTTTTGCGGGAGTCTTTGAGGGAGAAAACTCTGGTGGAACTGAAAGAAATACTGGCTGGTTATAAAACGCTTCATAACGAAACGGATGTTGATTCTGCACAAAGAGTGATCCGTGCGATCGAAATTGAAGAATATAATCGACATACGTCGCCGGATAGAAACGAATATGATCCGATAAACAGTTTGATTATTGGTGTTGATATAGACAGAGATGAACGGCGAAAGAAAATTTCGAAACGTTTGCGTGATCGATTGGATGAAGGTTTGGTTGAAGAAGTACGGTATTTGTTGTCTTTGGGACTTACGGCCGAAGATTTATTGTACTATGGTCTGGAATACAAGTTCGTAACGCTTTACGTCATCGGAAAGATCAAGTATGAAGAAATGGTTCGAGAACTGGAAATTGCGATTCATCAATTTGCGAAACGGCAAATGACTTGGTTCAGAGGGATGGAACGAAGAGGGTTTACTATTTATTGGTTAAAAGCGGAACTTTCCATCGAAGAAAAAATTGATCGAACGCTTCGTTTATTAAGTGATAGGAAGAAAAATGTATAAATATGGTGACGATAGAACAATTCAAACGACAGGATAATTTTTTTTTGATGGCCGGCCCTTGTGTCATTGAGGGAGAGGAGATGGCATTACGTATAGCCGAACATATCGTAACGGTTACGTCGCGTCTTAATATTTCTTATATTTTTAAAGGTTCGTACCGAAAAGCCAACCGTTCACGGTTGGATTCTTTCACCGGAATAGGCGACGAAAAAGCTTTGAAAATACTTCGAAAAGTGGGCGATACATTCGGTATTCCGGTAGTTACCGATATCCATGAAACAATAGAAGCGTCCATGGCCGCAGAATATGTTGATGTGCTTCAAATTCCGGCCTTTCTGTGTCGTCAGACGGATTTGTTGGTGGCGGCGGCTCGTACCGGAAAAATAGTCAATATCAAGAAAGGACAATTTCTGGCTCCCGATGCGATGAAATTTGCGGCTCAGAAAGTGGTGGATGCCGGAAATATAAACGTTATGCTGACTGAGCGTGGAACTACTTTCGGATATACGGATTTAGTTGTTGATTATCGAGGGATTCCCGTTATGCAGCAGTTGGGATTCCCGGTGGTTATGGACGCAACACATTCTCTTCAACAACCCAATCAAGTGTCCGGTGTGACAGGTGGAATGCCTTCGCTTATTTCCACTATTGCTAAGGCGGCTATTGCTGTTGGTGCCGATGGACTTTTTATCGAAACACATCCTGATCCGGGGGTAGCTAAATCGGACGGCGCAAATATGCTTAAATTGGATTTATTAGAAGATTTACTGTTAAAATTGGTACGTATCAGAGAAGCAATTCGAGAATAGCGCAAAATGGCGGGGTTACCCCATTTTGCTGATTTTTTTCAGTTTCTCTTCGTCAATTAGTTTAATTTTCCGTCCGTCTAAAGCAATGATACGTTCCGATACGAACGTGGATAGTGTACGAATAGCGTTTGAAGTCGTCATGTTGGACAAGTTGGCCAAGTCTTCGCGGGCTAAATAAATGCTCAATGTCGCTCCGTCTTCTTCCAATCCATAACTATCTTTCAGAAATAACAAAGATTCCGCTAAACGGCCTCTGATATGCTTTTGTGTTAGATTTACCGTTCGTTCATCTGCTATTCCCAGGTCAACAGATAGTTGTTTGATGAAAAACATCGCCAAATTCGTGTTTCCCGTTAACAAATCTTCGACTACGGACATAGGTATCATACATACTGTAGAAGCTTCAAAGGCGGATGCATTTGTTAGATAATCTTCCTGTGCAAAGCTGGCGCGATAACCAAAATATTGAACAGGTTTGATCATTCGTATGATTTGACTTCTTCCTCCAACACCATCTTTGAAGATTTTCACCTTACCTTTCAGTAAGCACATCATATCCTTTGGTTCGTCGCCCTCGCAATAAATTAGCTCATTTCGTTTAAATTGCAGGATCGTCGAATTACTCCGGAGAATTTCGCGTTCTTTATCCGTCAAAACTCTCCATACATCTGATAAGCTGGCCGACAAGTCGACTTCTTTTTGTTGTTGTTTAACCACGACTGCTATATAACATACTTATGAAGCACAAATATACTGTATTTCTTTTTAATTAAAAATAGATTATTCCTGAATAATTAGATAGTCTCTAAGTTTTTAAACGATATTATTAGCAAATTCGTTTTTATTTTTTACGTTTGTATATATTCTAATAATCTGATTGTTGAAGAATTTGTTTTTAATAGTTGTTTTATTTTCTGTTACCTTTTATTCTTCCGTTTTAACCGTTGCGGAAAACAGAAAGCATACATACTCTGTCTTAGACAGTACGGCAACTTCTCGGAAGACAGCAGATTCGATTATGTGTTATGTGATTTCCAACGCAGCTTTTTATGAAAAGGTTTTGTCGAAATACGAAGCGGATATTTACATAAAAGGTCGAACTGAGATATTAAAAAGTAACGCACTTGTCCATTTTCTACATCATATATATCCGATAAATAAAAAAAACAGAGATATGTTGTTTGAAATGCACACGCATTCGCAGTATAAGGCGCCGAACAGTTATATCCATAAAATAGAAGCGATCAATGGAAATAGCATTCCTGATCATAAGAAGCAGCAGGAGGTATTGGCTTTCCTGAATATAAATGCTTATTCGTCAACTTTATATAAAGATGAATTACTGACTCCTTTTGTGTCGGAGGCGTTTTCGTATTATCATTTTTATTTGTTGGGGAGTGAGGTGTACGAAGGAGTAACGATTTATAAAATTCGTTTTGTTCCCAAATATGCGAGTCAGAAATTGCTATTCGGCGACGTGTATGTTACTGATAAAAAATGGACGATCGACAAGATTGATATCAGCGGGAAAAATACGTTTCAGGAGTTTAATCTTGTGATGACTTTTAACCGGGATGAGAAGAAATTTATTTTACCAGAAAATGCAACACTTAAATTAAAAACTCATTTTTTTGGGAATGTAATCGAGAGTAATTATTATTCGGATTACAATTATAAAATGGTAGAATGGGCGGAAGTGATGGAAGAAAGACACCGGAAAAATTTGCTGGACTTGACGAATTATTATTCTGTTTTAACTCCGGAAGTCCCCATTATCCGGGATTCTGCTTATTGGGATAAATACAGGAATGTGCCGCTGACTACAGATGAGAAAGCTTTGTATCAAGACCGGGATGTTCTCAATCAGAATAGGGATACGACTCGTTCATCCAGATATTGGGAAATTACGGATAATCTGATCGGCTCGATCAATATGGACGTTCGGAATGCACAATTACGTTATTCGGGTTTTCTTAATCCACTGCAATTCGGATATTCCAGATTGAATGGAATAACGTACAGACAAAAACTACGTTTGGCAAAAAATCTAAAAAATGAAAGGCAGATTCGTTTTCAGCCGGAACTGGGTTTTATTTTCAAACGTAAAGAAGTTTTTCTCAAACTTGCCGGTGAATTTGAGTATTGTCCTGATCGGTTCGGTTATTTGCGCTTTTCAATAGGAAATACGTATCAAAGTTATTCTTCGGCGTTTATGGAAGAAATAAAAGAACAGGCAAAGGATTCGATATTCGATTTTGATAATTTGAATTTGCCTTATTTTAGAACTTATTTTGTCGATCTTCGTCATAATATTGAACTTTTTCATGGTTTTCAGTGGGCTGTAGGGCTTTCTTATTATCATCGGACACCTTCTGAGAAAAAGAATTTGATAGAGGAAGCAGATATTAGTGATTTGGTGAATAAAGATTATAATGACTTTACACCTGTCTTTAATTTTACGTATACCCCCAGACAGTATTATCGTATGATAGGCCGGAAAAAGGAATATATATATTCGTATTATCCGACAATAAGTATAGAATTAGCGAGAGGGGTGCCGAATATTTTGAATAGTAACGGCGATTATTGTCGAGTTGAAACAAATGTACAGCAGATGATTTCCCTGGGATTGTGCCGGAATTTGAGTTATAATATCAGTGCCGGTTTATATACAAATCAAAAATCGATTTATTTTGCCGACTTTCGTTATTTTGGACAGGATTATTTTCCTGATAGATGGAGTGAGGAAACAGGGGGTAAATTCCATTTGTTAAAAAGGGAATGGTATAATGCTTCCGATAAATATTTGCAGGGACATTTTATGTATGAAAGTCCGTTTATTTTGTTGCACTTGTTTAAACAGAGAATGTCCAGGTATGTATTATCCGAGCGCTTTTACTTCGGACAGTTATGGACACCGGTATTGGACAGTTATACAGAAATTGGATATGGAATTGGAAACCACATCTTTAATGTTGCGGGTTTTGTTAGTTTTAAAGGGGAGGAATATCAGCGTTTCGGAATCCGTTTTGCCTTTGAATTGTTTTGATAGAATGCTGGCCGTATGACCATTATCCCAATATTTTTTTGTATGGACTGTGTGTAGGCTTGTATGCTTTGTGGTTCGACAATCACTTTTTTACGAGAAGAAGAGGCATGGATAACCCGTAATTCTCTGTCTACTCTCTTTGCGAGAGCAACATGCGAAATGTCCAAACCTTCGATCGATGTTACAAGACAAATCATATCTCCATCCCGTATTTGGGTCTGGCATGTCGTTATTCTATCTCTGGGAATAAAAAAATAAGAACGGCTATTGATTTTCTCTTCGATTGTTGCAATTGCTGTTATCCAGTTTGGGTTCTTTTTTAACTGACGGTAACTGTTTGGATGACGGCTCATAAATGACAAGGACATATTCAATGGTTCTCCACCCAGCGAACGGGTGAGGTCTTTCATTAATCCTTTTCGCTCGTTTTCGTATATCCAGTCCGACGTGTAATGTAAACGACTAATGTAATTCTCTATTTTCCGGTTCCGATAACGGAAGGCTTGTAAATTCCTGCAGAACGCATCGAATGTTTTATTTTCTTCTAACACGGTCTTGGATAGGGCGTAGACTGTTTCGACAAAAGTAGTACAGTCCAGTTCACGGAGATTAACCACCAATCCTTCCGGTTCTTTTTCTAAAGTTGCCCCAACATAAGGTCTGTCAAGAAAGAAAGAGGCAGTAGCAATTACCAGCTCTTCAGGAGTATTATATGTTTGGAATGCGATCTGTTCGATATACTCGTTAAACAGCTTTTTGTCTTCTTCGGTAACATATACGACAGGTTCATAAGTCGGCATACATACTGTTGCCAACCACGTCCAGAAAGTAAGTACAAGTACGTTCATTTTTAGCTTTCTTTTGTGGTTAATAATTCTTGCAGTTTTACTAATTCGTCTCGGAATTGGGCGGCTTCGATAAAATCGAGTTTTTTTGCCGCTTCGGTCATTTGTTTGCGGGTTTTATCGATTGCCTTTTCTAATTGTGGACGTGTCATGTATTGGATTACAGGATCTGCGACAAGGCTTATCCGAGGTTCGATGTAGGCGTACGGTTCTGTCATGGAGGTTTGTTTTTCAGAAACTAACGAAGCCGTGTTTCGTTTAACTTGTGTTGGAGTTATTCCATGCGCTTGATTGTAGGCTAACTGTTTTTCTCGCCTTCGGGTTGTCTCGTCTATTGTTAATCGCATGCTTTCCGTTATCCTGTCTGCGTAAAAAATAACCCTTCCGTTTATATTTCGAGCAGCTCGCCCGGCAGTTTGAGTTAGTGAACGATGCGAACGGAGAAAACCTTCTTTGTCCGCATCTAATATTGCGACGAGAGCCACTTCGGGTAAGTCTAATCCTTCACGCAACAGATTGACGCCGATTAAAACATCAAATAATCCTTTCCGCAGGTCGTCCATGATTTGAATTCGGTCAAGCGTTTCCACATCGCTGTGAATATAGTTGCTGCGAACCCCCATGCGAGACAAATAGGCCGTCAGTTCTTCTGCCATGCGTTTTGTTAGTGTCGTAACCAATACCCGTTCATCTTGGGTAGAACATCGCTGTATTTCTTCCATCAAGTCATCGATTTGATTTAATGTAGGACGAATTTCAATTGCCGGATCAAGCAGTCCGGTTGGACGAATCACCTGGTCGACTATAATCCCTTCACTTTTTTTTAATTCAAATTCCGCTGGTGTGGCGCTGACATAAATCGCTTTTGAAATAAGCGACTCAAACTCTTCAAAAGTCAATGGTCGGTTATCGATTGCCGCCGGAAGTCTGAATCCATACTCCACCAAATTCTGTTTGCGCGAACGATCGCCACCATACATGGCGCGAATCTGAGGAATCGTTACGTGACTTTCATCCACAACTAATAAAAAATCTTTCGGAAAATAATCCAGAAGGCAGAACGGACGTTCCCCGGCTTCTCTTCCATCAAAATAACGAGAGTAATTCTCAATGCCGGAACAATGCCCCAATTCACGAATCATTTCTAAATCGAACGTGACTCGTTCATATAAACGTTTGGCCTCGAAATGTTTGCCGATCGATTTAAGGTATTCCACCTGTGTTCCCAGATCTACATCGATTTGTCCGATCGCCCTGTTAATTTGTCCTTGCGTGGTGACAAATAAATTTGTCGGATAAATATTTAGTTCATTTTGTTCGTCTATTTCTTTGCCGGTATCTGGTTCAAAGGAAGAAATACGTTCTATCTCATCTCCCCAGAATTCAATGCGGTAGGCCACTCCGTCGAATGTTTCGATCGCCGGAAAAATATCGACCGAGTCTCCGTTTACACGGAACGTTCCTCTTCTGAAATCTTGTTTATCATTAACATATAGCGCATCCACAAAATGACGGATCATTTTATCCCGGTTCATCATCATGCCTGATTCCAGATGGACAACTTTTTCGGCGAAAGCATTAGGATTAGCCATACCATATAGACAGGAAACCGACGAAACCACGATAACGTCCCTGCGCCCGGATAATAAAGACGCTGTTGTTCGTAAACGTAGTTTGTCAATTTCCTCATTAATGGCAAGGTCTTTTTCAATATACGTATCCGTCGACGGAAGGTAGGCTTCCGGTTGATAATAGTCGTAGTACGACACAAAATATTCGACGGCATTATTGGGGAAAAAAGCTTTGAACTCACTGTAAAGCTGTGCCGCCAACGTTTTATTGTGACTTAAAATGAGTGTCGGAAGTTGTACATTTTCGACCACATTGGCTATTGTAAATGTTTTCCCAGATCCCGTCACACCCAATAACGTTTGGAACGGAATTCCACTCAACAACCCGTCCGTTAAAGCGGCAATAGCTTCTGGTTGATCTCCCGTCGGTTTAAATGGAGAAGATAATTCAAACCTCATGGACTTTTTTATTCATCGGTTGCCACAGGCATTACGAGCCAAAGAATAAAATAGGCAATCACTCCGGAGAATATAGTAAAAATAGACAGTAAAATATAGCCTACGCGCACCAATGTCGGGTCGATATCGAAATAGCGAGCAATACCCCCGCAAACGCCACCGATCATTTTATCTTTTATCGACCGTGTCAATCTTTTATGTTCTTCCATGCGTTTTCTTTTTTAAGATGAATAATATAAATCAAAAATAGAAATAATCCCTGAATTTACAAATAGAGAGCCACCTTATTCCTGTCGGTTTCAACGATTTCAAATTCTGAGGAAATAATACGGCTTCCCATAGGGACGTTATCTTTCCGGTATTTCATTTTACTGTATACTATGCTACGGGCAGAAGTATGAAATTCTGTTGCTTTTGTTTCAGCTTCGATTCGTGCAATATTATCTTCCCGAACCCCGCATCCAGGCATGATAATGATTCTTCCGGTAGCGCGTTCCACTAATTTGGCTAATAAGGGAATGCCGGCTATAGCATCTTTTTCCTGTCCGGAAGTCAGAATCCGGTCGCAACCGGCATCTATGATTTGTTCGAGGGCAATGAATGGATCCCGGCAAACGTCGAAGGCACGATGAAAAGTGACCGACAGGGGAGTTGCCGCTTTCATGAGTTTCTTTAGCAGGATCGTGTCGATATTGCCTTCCGGCGTTAAACAACCGAACACGACGCCATGTACCCGCATTTCTTTAGCCATTTCTATATCGTACAACATTGACTTTACTTCTGTTGGTGTATATAGAAAATCTCCTCCCCGTGGACGGATAATAATATTGATATCAATCTCCTTAGTCAATTCTTGCGCTGTCCGTATTTCACCGTAACTGGGCGTCGTTCCCCCTTCCGGAATTCCGGCGCAAAGTTCCACGCGTGAGGCGCCGCCAACCTCCGCTTCCACGCAACTTTGTGCGGAATTAGTACATATTTCTATAATTCGTTTAATTCTCATTATTTTTTATTAAGATGTTTATTTTCTTTTTTATAATTGCAGTAGATTCCCCATCCGATAACAGCCGTGAGCGTCCCAAATAAAATCCCCGCTATTACGTCGAATGGATAATGTTTACCGACATAAATTCGACTGTACGCTACCATAAAGGCCCAGAACAAGACAAAAATAGAAAAACTGGCTTTTCGGACAGCGAGTAGCGCGAAAACAGCTAAGGCAAATGAGCTGGAAGAATGGGCTGAGAAAAAACTGTAACTGCTGTCGAAGCTTTCTATGGAATGAATCAGATCGATAAAGGCTTGTTCATGAATCGGGCGGGGGCGAGCTACGATGACTTTTATCAGTTGGTTTAGCAAATTCGTTGTGATAACGCATAAAAAGAGAAAATTGGCGATTGGCCACCGCCAGGCTTTATCTTGTGTACAGACGACATAAATAAGGAGACAAAGCGCGATAATTCCCCATGCTGCATACGAACTGAAAAAAAGCATAACCGGATCAAGCCATTCCAAATGGTGGCGGTTGATTTCTAAAAAAAGTTGTTTGTCAAAATTAATAATTTGGTGCATTTCGTTTGCTTCGTTATATGATCTCTTTCGATTGTGCTGCATTTACAAAAAGAACATCTCCAATACCTTCGAACTCATTGAAAAAATCGATCGGATTATGTTTGATTATTTCTTCTCTGAATCCAATAATTGTCAGTCCGGCTAAACGAGATTTCTGTGCAATCAGGTCGCTAGTTGTTTGCCCTTCTAGAAGTGCGACAATTTCTATATTAGTTAATGTAATGGGCAGTCTGCCTTCCGCAATGCGTTCGCTTAATTGATCTTTGACTTGTTCGTTTTGGTTTTTCGAACAGGCAATAAATAATTTGATATGACTTTGCTTCCAAATTGGATGAGCGATGATAATATAACCGAGTAAAATCATGAGATTTGTGTTTTTCTCGTCAGTCGACCGGATCCAAACGTGAATATCGTTTCTGTTCCGGATCGGGTAATCGGACTGGGCAAAAATACAAATATCAAAATTGCCCGCTCGTGCCAGATTAATATTATCTAATATCCTGTTTAATTCTTCCGGTTTTGTTTTTTTATATTCGAAGATGACCATATTATTTTCCATGCCCGAAATCGACGGAGTTTGGATGACTTGCGCGATGGCAGACGTATAAGACGGAGAAATCATGGTATCGATATATAATGCATTTTTGTGTCCGTGTTCTGTCTGTATTAATTGATGTAAAATTTTCCGCGATTCAGTATAAGTCTGTTTGCTGTAATAGCCTTCGATAAAATGGAAATAAGTGCCGAACCCATGTTGATGACTGATCCATTTCATTAGTTGGAGTATTTTATTTCTTTCAAACGAGTTTGATGAAATGCAAATGGCGGCTGGTCGCCATTCTTCGTTCTCCATTTCCCCTTGTTTTTTTTGTAAATAAACGTGCAATAATCGGTTCAATTGAAATAAAGCACCTCTAAAAATGGAAACGATGCCTTTCTCGTTCTTATTGGAATGTTCAATAAAAAGATAGATTACAATTATGGTAATGTAGGCCAAAATAGTATAGAGAGAATTGATTTTAAACATAACCCATACCGATAGGATAAACCCTCCCAGCGAAAAATACCATTTGGATTTAAAACGAGGTCGGTAAGAAGGCGATGACCCAAAATGATTCAAAAAGGAAATAAGACAAAGTGTTCCATAAGTAATAAGAAAAAACATGGTGATGATACCGGCTACCGCATTCATGTCACCGATAATCACAAAGATAAAAGCAATGCAGACTGAAATCAACGTGGCATTGAACGGTTCGTTATTTTTACCTTTTCCTTTAGACAGGAAATTATTAAAACGGGGAAAAGGTATGTTCTTATCGATGGCTATAGCTTGTAAT
The DNA here is from genome assembly GCA_028708075.1 of Massilibacteroides sp. GTDB lineage: Bacteria > Bacteroidota > Bacteroidia > Bacteroidales > Tannerellaceae > Massilibacteroides. Next base: position 45,355 of record JAQVZS010000009.1, on the reverse strand, counting down.
ATTCGGGGAGCAACCATGATGGAGCCCACTGCGGAAGATAATGTACAGGCTGCCAAGCCGACTGGAATAATATATTCGCCGTAAACGGCAATGCGCGACATGATAAATTGATCGGATAGTAAATCTGTTTGAGATGCTGATGCAGATAATTTCCATACTACCAGAATATAGACGATTAATCCCATTAGCGTTCCTACCATTGTTCCAATAGGTATGGATTTACTTGGGTTTTTTAAATCTCCGCTCATTCCTACTCCTGCTGTCATTCCGGTAAATCCCGGGAAACAAATAGCAAAGATGAGGAAAAAATGATCTTTATTGATAAATGTAAAATTGCTTGTCGTCAGTTGGGTGAATTCTTCGCTGTCACTAACAGGCTTTCCCATGAAGAAAAGTAAAAGTGAGACAAATAAAAGGAAGTTGACAATATAGAGCATTTTTATTCCCAGACTGGATCCCTTTTGCAAAATTAAGATAGACAGAAGTAATAATGCCGGAATACTGATTGCTTGACGAGGTAATTCATAACCAAATGATGTTACCCACCAATTAAATAAAGGCGTAAAGGCTTCGGTAAATCCAATAATATAAAAGGCAAGGCTGATTACTTGGGAAAAGTAAAGTGCGATCCCGATTGTCGATCCGATTTTCAATCCGAAAGAACGTGAGATGATAAAATATTCACCCCCTCCTTCCACACGCGTGTTGGTGGCTAGTTCTGATACTGCTAATGCGGTTGGTATAGTTATTAAATGACCGAGTAAAATAATAAATATAACCCCCCAAAAACCGAGGCTTCCAATGGCATAGCCTAATCTTAAAATTAAAATTACACCTAAAATGGTCGAAATAGCTGTAAAAAAAACAGGAGCAGCACCATATCCCGTATTTTTATTTTTTTTATTCACACGTTCCATGTTATACTAATATGTGTCCGTAAAAATGCCTATTTTTTTTGAATACAGTACAGTTCTTTCTTCCTTTTTGTTGTTTATCTGATTACTTTGTTTTCAATACGATATCTATGTGTGAATTTTAAGAGAATAAAGAAGAATTTAATAGAAGAATTAAGGGGTTATCCGATAGGAATAGCCCCTTAATTTAAAATCGTTTAATATCTGTTTCTGCTATATCCGTTTCCACCACGGTTATAACCTCCACCTCCTCCTCCGCGGTTAAAACCGCCACTTCTGGTGGTATTTCTTTCCGTTCTTGGGCGGGCGACGTTGACATTGATTGTTTTACCTTCGAATTCAGTCTCGTTTAGCTCTTCAATCGCTTTTTGAGCTTCCGCGTCATTCGGCATGTCTATAAAACCAAAACCTCTGGAACGTCCGGTTTCGCGATCTGTGATCACGTTGACGGATAAGACTTCACCGTAATTCGCGAATAATTCTTGTAAACTCTCAGCTTCTGTGCTGAAGTTTAAATTGGAAACATAAATGTTCATTTTTTTGTTGTTAACGTGAATAATTGTTATTATTTATTTATAAAAGCGATGTTTACAGCATTCATGCCTTTTTCTCCTCGCTCCAATTCAAATGTGACTTTGTCTCTTTCGGCAATATTTGCCGGAGCACGACTAATATGAAAGAAATATTTATCTGTATTAGTAAGATTTTTAATGAATCCATATCCCTTATCCGGGTTAAAATATTCCACGCATCCCTCTAATGTTGTTTCTTCCACCTCTTCACTTTTGGGAACAGCAATTGCAATGCTTTCCAAATTTACTTCCTGTCTTTTATCCGGATCTGGCGGCGTGCTGGTAATTACTCCATTTTCGTCTACATAAGCAATCATGTCATCAAATGATTTACTTCCGGCATTGGCTTTGCGCTCTTCCTTGCGCCGTTGTTTATCTTTTCTTTTCTGATCTTTCTTCTTTTCTAATTCTCTTTTGTTAAATGAATTTGATTTCGCCATTAATCTCTTTTTATAATTTGTTTTTATGTTGTTTTTAATAAAACAAGTCGATGCTTATTTCCCCTCAAAAAGAAAACTTTATATTCATCATTAATAATAATAACAATAAAAGTTGATTTTGAGTTCGATTTTTACGATGAGAAGATCCGCCAGCTGAAAGCGGAGCAAAGCATTGCGAAGATAGATTCAATATAAACTTTGTTGTTCTTTTTGCAAATGTATAAAAAATTAATTGTCTGTGCAGCTTTATTTTTTTTTTCTTGTGTAAACTTTATTTTTTTAAAAAGTAATTTGTTTTTTTAATTTGTTTTTTTAAACCCCAAATTTTCTTATTGGAAAACACTGGAATATAGTGAGTTGTACTTTTTGGACAACAAATCGTGTTTTTGTTATACTTTAAATTGTTTATTATCAAAGTTTTATATTATATTTTAAGAAAACTTTTTAATAAGTAAGTTTTTTTTCTTGAATAATTTGGAGCATAAATAAACAATCGCTAAAATTGCAAATGAATAAAAAGTAAAAAGTTGTGAATCGTAAAACTTACACATTCGACGAAGCTTATGCCGCTTCGTTGACTTATTTTGGGGGTGATGAATTAGCCGCGAAAGTATGGGTTAATAAGTATGCGCTGAAAGATGCTTTTGGCAATATCTACGAAAAGTCACCCGAAGATATGCATCATCGTCTGGCGAGTGAAATTGCCCGTATAGAAAAGAAATATCAGAATCCGTTATCTGAAAAAGATCTTTTCGCGTTGCTTGACCGTTTTCGGTATATTGTTCCGCAGGGAAGCCCTATGAACGGGATAGGAAATGATTTCCAAATTGCTTCTCTTTCTAATTGTTTTGTGATCGGACTGGATGGTCGGGCCGATTCGTATGGCGCGATTATCCGCATAGATGAAGAACAGGTGCAACTGATGAAGCGGAGGGGAGGCGTCGGTCATGACTTGTCCCATATTCGTCCGAAAGGTTCGCCGGTGAAGAATTCGGCGCTGACATCCACTGGTCTGGTTCCTTTTATGGAACGTTATTCTAATTCTACGCGCGAGGTGGCTCAAGACGGGCGTCGCGGTGCTTTGATGTTGAGCGTATCGGTCAAACATCCTGATTCGGAATCGTTTATCGACGCTAAAATGGTGGAAGGAAAAGTTACGGGAGCTAATGTGTCTGTGAAAGTAGATGACGAGTTTATGAAATCCGTGATTTATGGAACAGAATACAAGCAGCAATATCCAGTGGATTCAGACGCGCCTGTGTATGAAAAGACGATCAATGCGGCTGAATTGTGGGCGAAGATTATTCATAATGCTTGGAAATCGGCCGAACCGGGTGTGCTTTTTTGGGATACGATCTTGAAAGAATCTGTTCCTGATTGTTATGCCGACTTAGGCTTTCGTACGGTTTCTACGAATCCCTGTGGTGAGATTCCACTCTGTCCGTATGACAGTTGTCGTTTGTTGGCGATCAATTTATATTCGTATGTTAAGGATCCGTTTACGGCGAAAGCTGCTTTTGATTTCGATTTGTTTAAGAAACATGTCGGATTGGCTCAACGAATAATGGATGATATTATCGATCTGGAATCGGAGAAAATTGAAAAAATATTAGAAAAGATCGATTCAGATCCCGAATCGATGGAAGTGCGCCGGACGGAACGTCATTTGTGGGAGAAAATTCAGAAAAAAACCTTACAAGGACGACGTACGGGTGTAGGGATCACGGCAGAAGGGGATATGCTCGCTGCTTTAAACCTGCGGTACGGAACCGAAAAAGCAACGGATTTTGCCGAAAAGATCCAGAAAGAGCTGGCGCTGGCCGCTTATCGTTCTTCGGTGGAGCTGGCGAAAGAACGTGGTGCTTTTGAGATCTTTGACTCCAAGCGGGAAGAAAAAAATCCGTTTATCAATCGTTTACGCGGAGCCGATCTTCAATTGTATAAAGATATGGTGAAATACGGACGTCGTAATATTGCGTGTCTGACAATTGCACCTACTGGAACGACCAGCCTGATGACACAAACGACTTCGGGGATCGAACCTGTTTTCCTGCCGGTTTATAAAAGACGTAGGAAGGTAAACCCGAATGACAATGAAGCACGGGTCGACTTTGTAGACGAGACGGGCGATGCGTTTGAAGAATATATCGTTTATCATCATAAGTTTATAACGTGGATGCAAGCGAACGGATACGACACGAACAAACACTATTCGCAAGAAGAAATTGACGAACTTGTGGAAAAATCGCCTTACAACAAGGCAACATCCAATGATGTGGATTGGCTGCAAAAAGTAAAGATGCAAGGACGTATTCAGAAATGGGTGGATCATTCGATCAGTGTGACGATTAATTTGCCGTCGGATGTGACGGAAGATTTGGTAAATACCTTATATATCGAGGCTTGGAAATGCGGCTGTAAAGGATGTACGGTTTATCGTGACGGTTCTCGTTCGGGTGTATTGGTTTCTACGGATAAAGAAAAGAAAAAGAAAGACGATCGTAATGGCATGGAGCCGTTGGTGATTGTTGCTAAACGCCCGAAGGAATTGGAGGCCGATGTGGTGAAATTCCAGAATAATCGGGAGAAATGGATCGCTTTTGTGGGGCTGATGAATGGGCGTCCGTACGAGATCTTTACCGGTTTGGCTGATGACGATGAGGGAATCATGCTTCCCAAAAATGTGACGAAAGGAAAGATTATCAAAAGTTATGATGAAGACGGTAATAAGCATTATGATTTTCAGTTCACAAATAAGCGTGGATATAAAATGACTATTGAAGGATTGGATGGAAAATTTAATCCCGAATATTGGAATTATGCGAAGTTGATTTCCGGTGTACTTCGTTACGGGATGCCGATCGATCAGGTGATCAAACTAGTGCAGGGGATGGAATTAGACAGTGAATCGATCAATACCTGGAAGAATGGGGTCGAACGTGCTTTGAAAAAGTATATGCCGAACGGAACGGAGTTAAAAGGACAAAAATGTCCGAATTGTGGGATGGAAACGCTTATTTATCAGGAAGGCTGTCTGATTTGCACGAATTGTGGCGCTTCAAAATGCGGATAAGAGGGAGAAATAAACAGCTATAATTTAAAACGGGAACATGTAACATGTTTCCGTTTTTTATATCTTCGCTTCTTGTTCAATTTGAAACATATGCGAATACAATTTAATATACATTATAATACCGTTTGGGGGCAAAACTTGTGTCTGGTAGGATCTGTTCCGGCTTTGGGGAAATGGGAGGAAGCGATTGCACCTCAAATGTATTTTGTTGCTCGGGGATATTGGAGATATGAACTTGAATTGCCTGACGACACCGAAGAATTGACTTACCGTTATTTTATACAGGAGGAATCGGGTGTTGTGATTCGCGAATGGGAACGAGGACATATTTTGACTTTCGAGAAAACGGTCGTTTTTTATCAGCTTTATGATTTTTGGTTGAATCGGCCAGCTGATCTTCCTTTTTACTCTTCTGCTTTTACAAAGGCGCTGTTTGCTCATCCGAATTCTGCTACAGAAAAGTTTAAATGCGATCGTTTTATTTCGATTTCAGTTTTTGCGCCACGTGTAGAACGGGGGCAGTATCTTGCTTTGACCGGTGCTCAGGATGCTTTGGGCAAATGGAATCCTGAATCGGCTTTGCGTATGTTTCCTGAAGATCGTGGATGTTGGCGGATCATGTTGGATGCGATGCAACTGAAGTTTCCTTTCGTTTGTAAATTCCTGATAAAGGATGAAGGGGACGCGTCGTATTTTTTGTGGGAGGAAGGAGAAAATCGATATTTTGATTTTTCAGTGGATGGTGAGGCCGTTTGTATTTCCGGATTGTTTTTTCGGTATCCAGCTGGTCAACCTTTATGGAAGGGTGCCGGCACGGTTATTCCCGTATTTTCCTTGCGTTCGGAAAAGAGTTGTGGAGTCGGTGATCTGGGTGATTTGTTTTTGCTAATCGATTGGGCGAAGCGGACAGGGCAATGTTTTATTCAGGTATTGCCCATGAACGATACGAGCCTGACGCGAACCTGGATTGATTCGTATCCGTACAGTGTGATGTCTATTTACGCTATTCATCCCTTATATATTGATCTGCACTCAATAGGTACGTTGATCAATGCAGAAAGAAGACATTTTTATGAATGTAAATGGCGTGAGCTAAATGCTGGTGAGGAGGTAGACTATGAAGCGGTGCTTCGTGCGAAAATGAGTTATTGCCGTGAATTTATCGAGCAGGAGGGACTTTCTTATTTGATGGATAATGATGAATTTCGTTCTTTCTTTGAAAGGAATAAATTCTGGCTGATGCCGTACGCTGTTTTTTGCTATTTAAGGGATTTCTATGCTACATCTCTTTTCGATCAATGGGATCAAAGCAATGTTTATGACCGAGTCATGGTGAACCGGTTATGTGATTCTGAAAGTTCAGCTTATCCCGAAATTGCCTTTACTTATTATCTTCAATTTGTACTTGATAAGCAATTCGGAGAAGTGACGCAATATGCCCGCACTAACGGAATCGTATTAAAGGGGGATTTACCGATAGGGGTAAATCGGTATAGTGTGGAAGTTTGGACGGAACCGGATTATTTTAATTTGAACGGTCAATGTGGAGCTCCCCCAGACGACTTTTCCGTTCAGGGGCAGAACTGGCTTTTTCCGACTTATCGTTGGGAGACTATGGAAAAAGACGGCTATGTTTGGTGGAAAAAGCGTTTTGCGAAGATGAACGACTTCTTTGATTGTTTTCGTATCGATCATATTCTGGGGTTTTTTCGCATTTGGGAGATTCCGGAAGAGTATGTAGAGGGGCTTTGCGGACATTTTAATCCGTCTTTACCCTTGTCGGCCGACGAGATTGAACAGGCAGGACTTCGTTTTGAAGAAGATCGTTTCCTTTCGGCGCGCATTGACCGACGGTATTTGCCGGAACTCTTTGGAAATGATGTAGAGAAAGTGATTGGAAGTTTTTTGGCGCAATCTTCCGCTCATCATTATGTGTTGAAACCTTTTTGTGACACACAACGGAAAATCGCTACTTTGTTTGCCGGAAATACAGACCCAAAATCACTTCGCATCCGACAGGGTTTGTTTGCAATTGCCAACGAGGTGCTTTTCCTGAAAGATCCCCGGAAAGAAGGACGATATCATCCGCGAATTTCAGCTTCCCAGTCTTTTTTATACAGGGAATTAAATGAAAAGGAGCGTTGTGCCTTCGATGCTTTGTATAAAGACTATTTTTATTCCCGCCATAATGCATTCTGGAAGGAAGAGGCTTTAAAGAGACTAGTTCCGTTGATGGATTCGACGGAAATGCTTGTCTGCGCGGAGGATTTGGGTATGATACCCGCTACTGTTCCGGAAGTAATGGATCAGCTTCAGTTGTTGAGCTTAGAGATCGAACGGATGCCGAAGACGTTGGGCGTGGAATTCGCTGACTTGTCATCTTTACCTTATCGTTCTGTCTGTACTACTTCAACGCACGATATGAGCCCATTGAGAAATTGGTGGAAAGAAGACCAGGCAAAGACGCGACGTTATTATAATCTTGTTCTCGGGAGGGAAGGAGAAGCGCCTTCGGAATGTACTGGCTTACTGGCTGAACAGATCGTGTCGGATCATTTATCTGCATCTTCTATGCTGACTATAATTCCGTTACAGGACTGGTTGGCCATGGACGATACGCTTAAGCGGGTGGACGAGAGAGTAGAGCGTATCAATGTTCCGGCGCAGACGAATCATTATTGGCGTTATCGTATGCATTTGACCTTGGAGGATTTGTTACAAGCGCGAAGTTTTAATGAAAAAATCCGTGCCTTGATCGAACATAGCGCTCGTAAACAGCATTAAGCATTGTTGAAAAGTTTGCTTTGTCGGTTTGAGAAAAGACAAAAAACGCCTTCCCGATGGTAGAAAAAGAAACAAAAAATCATCCCGAAGTCAGTTAGCCTCAAATTTCTCGTACGAATAGAAGAATATTGAGTTGGTTTTACCCATTTCAAATTGATTTGGAATCTATTAGGTAGTGATTTTAGAAAACTAAAAGGAAAGAAATAATGTGTTTTTCTTTCTTGTTCATCGTCAGGATTTGGTCGCTTTGTCGGTTATTAATCTTTTCCTGCCTCTTTAGACATGTTACAAGCACCATTGATTTTGGCATTTGGTTCAACTTCCAATACCTGACTATAGATATCGCCTTTGATTTGAGCCGTGGATTTGATAATCAGTTTTTCGCTTGTTTTAATTGTTCCAATAATGGTTCCGGCTATTTCTGCATTTACTGATTCAATATTTCCATTTACTTTTGCCTTAGGTCCGACAACAATTTTCGAACCACATTTGATATTTCCTTCCACAGCACCGTCAAGCCTAAAATCGATATCCATCGAAATATCGCCTTTAACTTTTGTTCCAATCGCTAACGTGTTATGCAACCCTCCTCCAGCCGGAACTTCAACTTTGTTTTTATTTACGATCATGGTACTATTTAGTTTTGATTTATTGCAAATATAGAATTATATTTTGGCAGAATCCCCTTCTTTTAACTACTTTTACCGTTCAATTTTTTAATATGGAGACTTGTATTGAGTTGAAAAATATACGCTTGAAGGCTTATCATGGTGTTTTTGAGCAAGAAAGAAAGCTTGGAAATCTATATTCGCTGGATGTTTTTTTGGGAGCGCCATTGGAGAAGGCGGTATTGAGCGATGATTTGAACGACACGGTGAATTACGCAGATGTATATGCGATTGTGAAAGCGGAAATGGATATTCCTTCCGATTTGCTTGAACATGTGGCCGGGAGAATATTGGTGGCTTTGAAGAAAAATTTTCCGCAACTGACTTCTATAGAATTGAAAATTTCGAAACTGAATCCGCCGATTAAAGGGGAAATCGGTTCGGCTTCTGTAATCCTTCGTCAAACGTATAGCTAATGGTTGAAGGGATCAAAAAGATTGGATTTGACGCCGATGATACGCTCTGGGTTAACGAATTGTTTTTCCGGGAGACGGAGCAACACTTTTATAAACTGCTTGCCGATTACGCAGACGAGTCGACGATTTCTTCGGAATTGTACCGTACAGAATCCAATAATATGTTTCTGTATGGATACGGGGTTAAGGCGTTTATTCTTTCGGTTCTGGAAACTGCTCACCACATCACGCAAGGGAATGTGCCGGCTTCGATTGTCCGCGAGATAATTGATCTGGGGAAAAAGCAACTTTTGCAGCCGGTTGAGTTATTACCTTCTGTCGAAGATACGCTCAATGCGCTTGTCGGATCGTACGAACTTATTTTGGTGACTAAGGGAGATTTGTTGGATCAGGAACGGAAATTGGCGGCTTCCGGGTTGGAACATTTGTTTCATCATGTGGAAGTGATGAGCGACAAGACGGAATGTTACTATCGTAAATTGTTAAAACATATCGATCTGCGTCCGGATGAGTTTATGATGGTGGGTAATTCGTTACGTTCGGATATCCTGCCGCCGCTTATTTTAGGAAGTTACGCGGTTTATGTGCCTTGCGAGATGACTTGGGAGCATGAAAAAGCGGAAGAGCCGACGTCCGACCCCCGTTTTTTCAAGGTGGATTCACTTTGGGAGATCCTTCGTTTGCTTCCTTGATTAGTGCAGGTCGGCGTATTTTCGTATTCCTTTCAGATAAAAAGAAACAATAAGGCTTTTTGGGGAGAGTTCCGGAATAGTTGTTTGCGTTGTTTTTCTTTTGTTCTCTTCCCTTATCGGGGCGTAAGTTGCTTTTAAACGGTGGTAATCCCGGCGTGCGGAATAGACGGCTTTCGTGTTCCGAGGATGCCCGGTTATAAGGAATTTCAAGGCAGCAAGGTAGTCTAACCAGAAACGCATGCGCATGACATGCGTCAAATCCGCATCGGGAAGATTCTTATAAACTGTCAATAAATTATTGCGGAAGTTCAGATAAGTTTTTCGCGGACTTTCCACGCTTAGTGTCGCGCCTCCTACATGATACACGACGGATTCGGGCGTACAAATCAATCGATAGCCCCGGCAGCGTAGACGCCAGCAAAGATCGATCTCTTCTTGATGCGCGAAAAAACGGCTATCTAGTCCTCCTTCTTTTTTGTAGACTTCTGTTCGTATAAAAAGACAAGCGCCAGTTGCCCATAGTACATCCGACTGTGTGTCGTACTGTCCCTGATCTTTTTCTATTTCATAAAGCAATCTTCCACGGCAATAGGGATAACCGTAACGGTCCATAAATCCGCCACAAGCGCCCGCATATTCAAAATAATCTTTATTCATTTGTGCCCGTATTTTGGGTTGTACTCCGGCTATTCCTGGCTTTTCGTTTAATGCTTTTACCGGAGCTTCCGTCCATCCCGGAGTTACTTCTACATCGCTGTTCAGTAAAACGGAATAGGGAGTGTCGATATGTTTCAGTGCCTGATTGTATCCTTCGGCGAAACCGTAGTTTTTTTCTAACAGGATCAGGCGCACTTTCGGAAATTTTTCTTTTAGCATTGCGACCGAACCGTCGGTCGATCCGTTATCTGCGACGACAATATCGGCCTCTTCTTCCGGTGTACAGGCTATTACAGAAGGAAGAAATGTTTCCATCAACGTTTTTCCGTTCCAGTTCAAGATGACAATGGTTAATTTTTTCATGCTTGTTCGTGTTTGTGTTTCCATCGTTTGTGCGTCCATAACCAATAAGCCGGGTCACGAAGAATACATTTTTCCATCCGGCGGGCGTATTGTTCCGTGATCCAGAAGTCGGGTGTATCTTTCGGTTGGTCAGTGATCAATTGGAAATCGATGACATAATGACCACGTTGTGTTTTTTTAGTATCTAAGAAAACGACCGGCAAATTGAATTTTTTGGCGATTCGTTCTGCGCCTGTCAGCATGGCACTATCCTGATTCAAGAACTGCGTCCAGTAGTGCAAGTTGTTCAAACTTGGTGTCTGATCGGAAATAAAAATCACGCAGGAACGAGTTTTTCTTTTTTGTAAATGGATAACTTCGCGGATCGTATCGTTTTTTTTAATTCCCTGAGAGCCGAAACGGGTGCGTAAATAGATAAACAAATCATCGAATGCTTGGTTGTTAAGTGGGCGGTATATTTGAAATATTTTTGCGTCTCTAAAAAAAGAAGAAGAAGAGGTGAACCATTCCCAATTGCCGTAATGCCCCATCAACATGATCACACAAGGGTGTCCTTCGTCCATCAGCTTGTCTATCAATTCCGGATTATTGAGAAATGCCCTGCGTTTGATTTCTTTTTCGGAAATATGAGCCAATTTGATGGTTTCAACAATATAATCGGCAAAATGCTGATAAAACCGGCGTTCCAATTTTTTCCGTTCTTTTTCTGTTTTTTGTGGGAACGAAGCTTTTAAGTTGGCACGGGTAACCCGTACGCGGTAACGAATGATTTTATACACAAACACATATAGAATGTCCGACAGGATATACAATAGACGTAGAGGGAGTATGGCATGTTCCTTAACCCATAGATATATAATAAGGTATTCTATTTTTGTCCACATAATTTATTCTTGTGTTAATACTCCCGTTAAAGCCGTTTTGTCTTCATTCCAACCGCCTAAGATAATTTTTTTGGGGATATTGATTAGCGAAGCATCATAAGGCATTTCAACTTTAATATAATTTTCCGTAAATCCATGCATTAAATTTCCTTTTCGGGCATGTTCGAACAGAACGGTTTCTGTTTTTCCCTGATAGGCTTCATAAAACGCATGCAGTTTACGGTCTGAAAGATCCAGTAAACGCTGACTTCGCAGATGTTTGGTTTTCGCGTCGACGGCGTAATCGATTTTTAACGCTTGTGTCCCGGAACGTTCGGAATAGCTGAATACATGCAATTGTGAGATGGCAAGCAATTCGATAAAGCGATAAGCTTTCTCGAAATATTCGTCGGTTTCGCCTCGTGTTCCTACAATTACATCCACTCCGATAAACGCATTAGGAATAACTGTCTTTATTTTTTCAATTTTATGACGGAATAAAGCCGTGTCGTAACGGCGGCGCATCAATTTCAATACTTCGTCGCAACCACTTTGGAGCGGAATATGGAAGTGTGGAGCGAAATGCTTGCTTCCTGCGACGAAATCGATGGCTTCGTCTGTGATTAAGTTGGGTTCGATTGACGAAATGCGGTATCGTTCAATCCCTTCTACCTCGTCAAGCTCACGTATTAGGTCGATGAATGTTTCGCCGGTGCTTTTCCCGAAATCTCCGATATTGACACCCGTAAGCACAATTTCCTTACCACCTTTGGCAACGACTTCACGGGCTTGATTGACTAAACTGGCAATTGTGCCGTTCCGGCTGCGTCCGCGTGCGAAAGGTATGGTACAGAACGAACAAAAATAATCGCAGCCATCCTGAACTTTCAGAAAATGACGGGTGCGGTCGTCGGACGAGCATGAAGGAGTGAACAAGTGTATCTCTTTTGTTTTGGAGGTAATAATCGTTCCTCCGTCATTTCTTTTATCTAAATTATTCAAATGTTTGAGGATATCAAATTTTTGTTCAGTACCCAAAACCAAGTCTACCCCTTCGATGTGGGCTACTTCTTCGGGTTTTAATTGTGCGTAGCATCCGGTGACAACGATAAAAGCCCCCGGGTGTTGTTTGTTGATTCGGCGGATTGCCTGACGGCATTTCTTGTCGGCCAATTCCGTTACTGAACAGGTGTTGATTACACAAATCTGCGCTTTTTCACCATTGCGGGCTTTTCGTATCCCATTGCGGGCTAATAGTTTTCCGATAGTGGACGTTTCCGCGAAATTTAGTTTACAACCAAGTGTATAATAAGCCGCAATTTTATTCTCAAAAACGGTAGTATCTATCATTTATCAGTTATATTAAAGTCGCAAAGTTATATAAAAGCCGTAAGTTAGTATCCCGTTTAATTGTTTATCTGCTTTCAACTCTGTATTTTTGCACACTATTTGCCAGTTTGTGCTATGATAAAAGAAAATTTTATAAAGATTTATGAGCAGAGTTTCAAGGATAATTGGGATTTACCGGCCTTGACAGATTATAGTAAAGAGAAAACCTTTACATTTGGTGATGTTGCTGATCGTATTGCCCGTTTACATATTATCTTTGAAGAATCTAAGATCAAGAGGGGGGATAAGATTGCTTTGATTGGCAAGGATTCGGCTCATTGGTGCATGGTGTATATGGCCGCGGTGACTTACGGTGCGGTCATTGTCCCTATTTTACAGGATTTCAGTCCGAATGATGTTCATCATATCATCAATCATTCCGACTCTGTTTTTCTTTTTGTTACGCCCCGGATTTGGGATGCTTTGGAAGAAGAAAAGATAAAAGATGTGCGGGCGATTATTTCATTATCTGATTTTAGCTGTATCTATGAACATAACGGCGAAAATGTCGGAAATCTACTTCAACAGATGGATGTCAAAATGAATGAAAAATATCCGAAAGGATTTAGCGCCGACGATATTCGTTACGTAGAACAGGATAATAAAGAAGTGGTGCTGTTGAATTACACTTCCGGCACTACGGGATTTAGTAAGGGGGTAATGTTGACGGGAAATAATCTTGCTGGTAACGTGACTTATGCGCAAACGTTGGATTTGATGTTCCGTAAAGACAATGTTCTTTGCTTTTTGCCATTGGCTCATGCGTATAGTTGTGCGTTTAATTTTCTCGTGCCGATGGCCATTGGGGCGCATGTCTTTTTCTTGGGAAAAGTTCCTTCTCCGAAAATTTTATTGAAGGCTTTTGAAGAAGTGAAACCAAATCTGATTTTGACCGTTCCGCTTATCCTCGAAAAAATTTACAAAAAGATGATTTTGCCGAAGCTAAAAAAACGAGTGTTACGTCTGGCGTTGAATATTCCTTTTTTAGATTCTCGGATTTATGCGAGAATACGGAAAAGTCTGACGGAAGCGATGGGCGGACAATTTCGTGAAGTGATTGTTGGTGGTGCTGCCATGAATCAGGAAGTAGTTGATTTCTTGTATAAAATTAATTTCGCGTTTACGGTAGGGTATGGCATGACTGAATGTGCCCCACTGATTAGTTATACGAATCATAAAGTTTTTTTACCCGGTTCTTGCGGCTATGTCTTGAAGGGAATCATGGATGTTCGGATTGATTCGGAAGATCCGTACAATGAAGTCGGAGAGATACAGGTACGCGGGGAGAATGTAATGAAGGGATATTATAAAAATGAAGAGGCTACGGCAAATGTATTTACTGATGATGGTTGGCTCCGTACAGGAGATTTAGGAACGATTGATCAAGAGAAGCGGATTTATATACGCGGACGCTGTAAAACCATGATCTTGGGTTCGAGCGGACAAAATATTTATCCGGAAGAAATCGAGTCGAAATTGAACAATTTGCCTTATGTATTGGAGAGTGTTGTTGTTGAACGGAACGGGAAATTAATTGCTTTAGTCTATCCGGATTATGATGCTGTAGATAGTGCGGCCTTCTCGCACGAAGATTTGCCTGCTATTATGGAACAAAATAGAGTTGAACTGAATAAAATGTTGGCATCTTACGAATCTGTTTCGACAATCCAATTGTATCCGACGGAATTCGAAAAAACTCCTAAAAAAAGTATCAAACGCTATTTATATAGTAATTATTGAGAGTATAATTGATAATTAATGTATAAGATAACGTGTGCTTTTTCTTGGAAACGTTAAATAGTGTTTCTGTTCTATGAAAATACTCTTGTTTGTTTCCTTTTCTTCAGATTTTTTTAAAAAAAATGAGCTATGTTGTATAACATGTTCATTTTATAGTTACATTTGCGTCGTAATAAAAAGGATATTTTATAGACACTTAAATTTATTGGTGAAATGAAAAAGGTATTGGTGTTTTTTGCTGTTATTGCAGCTGTTTCTTTTTCTTCTTGTGCAAACAAGTCTACTGATGCTACAACAGAGCCTGTAGCTGAAACAGAAACTGTTGTTGAAGAAGCTGCTCCTGCGGTTGAAGAAACTACAGATTCGACAGCTGTTGAAGCAACTGATTCTACTGCTGTAGAAGCTGCTCCTGCAGAATGATAGAAACAAAACGAAGAGTAAGGAGAGTGTCTGATGAAGACGCTCTCTTTTTTTTGCCTTATTCTGAACGGTAGATGTAAGAATACGTCTCCGGAGATTGTTTTTTTTCTATTTTTGTAGAAAAGAAAAACAAAGTATGACTTACGAAGAGACGTTGTACTACTTGTATCATAGTATTCCGATGTATCAACGTTGTGGTGCGACCGCATATAAACCGGGACTGGGTACGAGTGTAGCGCTGGATAATTATATGCGGAATCCGCATCGTTCTTATAAAACAATACATGTTGCCGGAACTAATGGAAAAGGTTCTACCTGTCATTTGTTGGCTGCAATCCTGCAATCGGCCGGTTACAAGACCGGATTATATACTTCTCCTCATTTGGTGGATTTCCGGGAACGGATTCGTGTGAATGGAAAGATGATAAGTGAAAAATATGTAGTCGATTTCGTCGAAAAACACCGTCCATTTTATGAATCTCTCAGCCCTTCCTTTTTTGAACTTACGTCTACGCTTGCTTTTTCATATTTTCAGGAAGAAAGAGTCGATTTCGCGGTAATCGAAGTCGGGCTGGGCGGACGGTTAGACAGTACGAATATTATTACGCCGGAATTAAGTGTGATCACGAATATAAGTCTGGATCATACGCAATTTTTAGGGAATACGTTGGAAGCTATTGCCTCAGAAAAAGCAGGTATTATTAAGCCGGGAATTCCGGTTCTAATTGGCGAAACGGGCTCAACCGGTGTCCGGAATGTCTTTTGGGATAAAGCGAAGGCAGAAAATGCGCCGATCTTTTTCGCGGAAGAAAACGATCCTATACAAAAAGCAAGCATGCAGGAAAACGGGAGATGGGTTTTTGAGACGAAAGAGTTTGGGCAAATCGATGGCGAGTTGGGCGGGATGGTGCAACTGCATAATGCACGTACGGTTTTTACGGCACTTCGGCTATTGATAGCACAGGGTGTCCGGATCGATAGGCAGGCTATTCTGGACGCATTTGCACATGTGACGGTATTAACCGGTTTAATGGGACGTTGGCAATTATTGCAGACATCCCCACGGGTAATTTGCGATACAGGACATAATCCAGGAGGTTGGCAATATCTTTCCGACCAATTGCAGAAAGAAAAAAAACACGCAGACGCATTACATTTGGTGGTTGGTATGGTGAACGACAAAGATGTACATACCGTGTTAAGTCTGATGCCGAAAAACGCTACCTATTATTTCACGCAGCCCTCCGTAGAAAGAGCGATGCCCGTGGAACATTTTGCCGCGCAGGCGGTTGAGGCGGGATTAAAGGGGAGATCTTTTACTTCTGTGTCTGAGGCTGTTTCTGCCGCTCTTTCCCAGGCTTTGCCAAACGACTTTGTTTTTATCGGAGGCAGTAGCTTTGTTGTGGCGGACGCTTTACCATTGTTTTTGCATAAATGACTATGAGTGAGACTAAAATAGAATACAATAAACACTAATAAATAAGAGTTATGACTGAAAAAGTACAAAAGAAATTAAATGATTCTCCGTTGGCGCGATGGACTGTGCTGGCAATTGTTTCCTTAACGATGTTATGCGGTTACTTTTTAACGGATGTAATGGCGCCCATGAAGACTTTGCTGGAGGAAGAACTGGGCTGGAGCAGTTCAGCTTACGGCTTTTTCACCAGCGCGTACAGTTGGTTTAATGTGTTCTTATTTATGTTGGTTATCAGCGGGATCATTCTGGATAAAAAAGGTCCGCGTTTTGCTGGAACATTAGCTTGTGTGTTGATGCTTGTCGGTTGTTCTTTGAAGTATTATGCCATCTCCGAGTTTTTCACGTTGCAAGGTGATATTCTTGGATGGCCGGCACGGGTGATGATCGCTTCTTTTGGTTATGCTATTTTTGGTGTGGGGGTCGAAACCGCCGGGATTACCGTGACTAAAATTATCGCCCGCTGGTTTAAGGGATACGAAATTGCTTTGGCTATGGGTTTACAGGTAGCTGTTGCACGTATCGGAACGACGATTGCGTTGTCGGTTACTGTGCCGATTGCCAAATATTTCCATAGTCTTGCGGCTCCTCTGCTTTTTGCTTTGATTTTACTTTGTATCGGGTTGATTTCTTTTCTGGTATTTTGTGTGGCCGACCGTAAATTAGATGCTTCCATCAAAGATACGGCAGCTCGGGCAGAAGAGTCTTTTCGTATGAGCGATATTCTATTGATTGTGAAAAATAAAGGATTTTGGTTGATCGCTTTGCTTTGTGTGCTGTTTTATTCGGCGGTATTTCCTTTTTTGAAATACGCAACGGATTTGATGGTGAATAAATACGATGTGTCGATCGAATTGGCGGGAAATATTCCAGCGATGTTGCCTTTTGGCACGATGTTACTGACTCCTTTTTTCGGCGGACTCTATGATAAGAAGGGGAAAGGGGCGACGATTATGATTTTCGGCGCTGTTTTGCTGATTGTCGTTCATCTGCTTTTTGCTATGCCTTTCCTGAATGTTTGGTGGTTCGCCGCATTGATTATGGTAATTCTAGGAATTGCTTTTTCTTTAGTTCCATCTGCCATGTGGCCTTCCGTTCCGAAGATTATTCCGCAACGTCAGTTGGGTACGGCTTATGCCCTGATTTTTTGGGTGCAGAATATAGGTTTGGGTGGAGTGCCTTTACTGATCGGTTGGGTGTTGGAAAAATATTGCCAGACGGGAAATCCGGATAAGCCTTATGATTATACTTTGCCGATGTTGATTTTTGCTGTTTTCGGCTTATTGGCGCTTGTTGTCGGCCTGATGTTGAAATCTGAAGACAAGGAAAAAGGATATGGTCTTGAAAAACCGAATATAAAAAAATAATTTCATGATTTGCTTTCCTAATGCGAAGATTAATCTAGGGTTGCATGTGACGGAAAAGCGACCGGATGGATACCATAATATCGAAACGGTTTTTTATCCTGTGCCGATTAAAGATGCTTTGGAAATAGTTGAAGCCCACGAATTTTCTTTTTCGCAAACGGGTATTCCTATAGACGGGCCAGCCGGAAATAATTTGGTCATGAAAGCACTCGACAGGATGAAGAGTTGCTTTACGATCCCCCCGATGGAAGTTCATTTGCTTAAAGCAATTCCTTTAGGTGCCGGGTTGGGTGGAGGTTCGTCTGATGCCGCGTTTATGCTGAAGTTGGTGAATGATCATTGTGCTTTGTGTTTGTCCCTGGATGAATTGGAAGACTTGGCTTCTTCTATTGGAGCGGATTGTCCTTTTTTTATTCGCAACAAACCTGTATTTGCTTCCGGAACGGGGAATGAATTTACGTCGGTCGGCCTGTCTCTTCAGGGGTATTTCTTGTGTTTGGTGAAACCGGATCTGGCAGTCTCTACTGCGGAGGCCTATTCTCTGATTAAGCCGGCATTTCCGGAACGTTCGTTGAAAGAGATCATTTCCCTGCCGATTTTGGAATGGCAGGAATTTTTAGTAAACGATTTTGAAAAAAGTGTCTTTCCCCGTTATCCGGAAATTGCGCAGATCAAGGAAATGCTTTACGCATCTGGTGCGGTTTATGCGGCAATGTCGGGTTCGGGGTCTTCTGTATTCGGCTTGTTTGAGAAGCGTGTTTCGTTGGAAAAGCATTTCCCCGGTTGTTTTGTCTGGGAGGGAGAACTATAGTATTAAAATAAGTAAAAATGAGTAAACCTGTTAATTGTCTGATCGTATTGCTGTCTTTGGTTTTTACGACTCTCGCTGCAGAAGAGGTGAAAGTACAGCAGTATAAATATTCCGGCCCTATTTCGGTGAATAAACCGATATTGGCGGATAGTCTAAATGTAAAGGGTAACCCTTTTAGCGTGAAAAACTTGCTTAAATCGACGTTGCCGATGGAACAGGTATTAGACAAATTTCAAGTACTGGAAGCGGATACAGCCGGGAAGCTTGTGTTTCCTGCGCCTGAAAAAGCGTCGGCTTTGCATCTTTTCGCTTTTTATTTAAACAGCGATCGTTATGTGAAAGGAAAGTTAGAAGTGTCGGGTGGTGGAAATCTAGAAGTCTTTGTCGACAATAAAGCGGTCGCTAATACGGTTGATCTTACGCTGGAACCTCGCCGTTATGAAGTGATAGTCAAATATTTGACAACAGAATCAGATACCTGCACGCCTTATTTGAAATCGGTATTTATCACAAAAGATACGGCAGAGATTGTTGCTTCGCTGAATTCCGAAAAACGTTTCACTTTGAAAACCATGGTTGAAGGGAAGACCCTGGAACAGGTTCGTATTTCGTCGGATGGAAAACTGGCTTTGATTAATTATGCCGTGACGTTGGAAGGAGGGAAAAAAGAACGTTTTACGCAGTTGACAGAAACTGCTACGGGTAAGGTTCGCTTGCAAAGTGACGGCTTTTTGAACAAGGCGCGCTGGATGCCACGGAGCAATGCTTTCTTTTATGTTCGCACAGGGTTTGCCGGAAAAGAATTGGTGAAGGTAGATGCTGTTACATTACAAGAGAGTATATTGGCAAAAGCTTTGCCTGAGGATAATCCTTACTTTTCGCCCGACGAACAATCGATGTTTTTTATGGTGAAAGAAGAAGGGACAAAAGAAGGGAAAGAACTAATTCGTCTGCAGGAGCCGAGTGATCGTTTGCCTGGTTTTCGCGACCGTTACTTTATTTGGCGGTACAATTTGACGACCGGATTATGTGAGCAATTGACCTTCGGACATAATTCGACATTTATCAATGATATCAGTCAAGATAGCCGTTATTTACTGTTCGGAATGAATGAGCTGGTGTATACTTCCGTTCCGCATTCCCGCAATTCGCTTTATAAATTGGATCTTGAGACCTTGGTGGTCGATACGTTGTGGGAAGAAGCACCCTTTATCAATCAGGTTTCTTTTTCGCCCAACGGCAAACAGTTATTGGTTTCCGGTGCGGGTTGCGCTTTCGACAATATCGGATTAAATATAGCTGAAGGACAGATTTGTAATACATACGACGGACGTTTATATATTTACGATCTGGCGACGACTCAGGTTAAACCGTTGATGAAAAACTTCGATCCGAATGCGATACGCGCGGAGTGGAGCCGCTATGACAATCAGATTTATATCTTGACAGAAGATAAGGATTATCAAAATATGTATGTCTGTAATCCGTCGAACGGAAGAATGAAAAAAATCGATGCCGGCGAAGATGTTATTGAAAGTTTTTCTCTGGCTGAAACTGCGCCTGTGTTCTTTTATTACGGACAAAGTGTGTCAAATTTTAACCGCCTTTATACGTACAATACGAAAACTAATAAGCGTCAGTTGATTTGCGATCTTTCGGAGGAACGTTTGAAGGATATTGAAATGGGTGAAGTACGCGATTGGTGTTTTACTTCGGCTGACGGCTCTACGATCGACGGACGGTATTATTTGCCGCCGAACTTCGACGCGACAAAAAAATATCCGATGATTGTTTATTATTATGGTGGAACATCTCCGACGAATCGTATGCTGGAAATGCGTTATTCCATGCATTTATATGCGGCGCTTGGATACGTGGTTTATATTTTGAATCCGAGTGGGACAACTGGTTACGGACAGGAATTTGCCGCTCGCCATGTCAATGCCTGGGGGAAAAAGACTGCCGACGAAATTATTTTCGGAACAGAACTGTTCTGCAAAGAACATCCGTTTGTCGATTCGAAAAAGATCGGGTGCATTGGCGCCAGTTACGGCGGATTTATGACGCAGTATTTGCAAACGCGTACCGATTTGTTTGCGGCGGCGGTCAGTCACGCTGGAATTAGCGCGATTAGTAGTTATTGGGGAGAAGGTTATTGGGGTTGGGGTTACTGTTCGGTTGCCAACACTAACAGCTATCCTTGGAATAATCCGGAATTGTTTGTACAACAAAGTCCGCTGTTTCATGCCGACAAAATTAATACTCCATTGTTGTTGCTTCATGGAAACTCCGATACGAATGTCCCGATCGGAGAAAGCATCCAAATGTTCACCGCTCTCAAGCTGTTGGGAAAAACGGTCGAATTCGTGCAGATCGACGGTGAGAACCATCATATTTTGGATTATAGTAAACGTTTTGGATGGCAAAACACGATTTTCGCTTGGTTTGCCAAATGGTTGCGCGACGAACCTCAATGGTGGGATAGTTTATTCCCTGCGGCACCAGGAGAAAAAGTGCTTGGTCAATAATGTATAAGAAATGTAGATCTTTTCTATTTCCTGTTCATCGGTAAATTTGGACGTTTGGTCGATTTGTTGGTGTGAAATAGTTTGATACGGTTATTTTTGCCGTTATCGAACTATTTTTTTTATGTCAAAAGGCAAAAGTCATAATTTTTTAGTCGGCTTTCTTCTTTCGATTCTGGTTACGCTGTTTGTGAATTTTTCCATATTGATGCGGAGTTACACGATGCTTTTCAATGTTCAATCACAAAATAATCCGGAAACCTCTTTCGAAACGTTTTTTCTTTTTTTTTCGCTTGCTTGGTTTTTTCTTTTTTCTTTTTTGCTGTTTATACTATACGAACAACTATATGCCTTGGCAGTTCGTTTGTTTAAAGAGAAAGAATTTAAAAGTTTCTTTTTTGCGACCATTTTATGCCTTGGTTTTGCTTACGGTCTTTTTCAATTATACCCCGCGTTGCATCGTACGGTGATGGTTGATGTTTTGGAAATAAGACCCCCTAATGGCGAAAAAAGTCTTTTTTTGTATGATGATCATAAAGAGATCCCTCCGGGAAGGATCCCTAAAATGAAAGCACCGCCATGGGACAGAGAGCGAATGTTGATACGTCCTATTCCTTTGTTCCGACCTTTGTTTACGGAACATTTGTTTGTCTTGCTGACAGTGATGCTATGTGTGATTTTATTGAGGCAACTCCGCAGTAAACAGGAAATGATGCTGGCATATGAAAAATTGAAATCGGAAAAATTTAAAAGTTCTTACAATGCTTTGATGGGGCAGATCAATCCGCATTTCTTTTTCAATTCGCTGAATGGATTAAACGCTTTGATTCGTTCGGGTGAAAAAGAACAAACTCTACAATACTTGGATGAATTGTCGAATGTTTTTCGTTACATTCTTCAAAGTAACCATAAGGAATTGGTTTCTCTTTCTGAAGAACTCCAATTCGTAAAAGCCTATACCTATCTTTTAGAAGTCCGTTATGAAGGGAAACTGTTCTTTTCCATACAGACAGATCCGGCTTATCTGTTTTGGCATCTTCCGATTTTAAGTATTTTGCCTTTGATCGAAAATGCGGTCAAGCATAATGTAATCAGTCGGCAATATCCCTTGCAAATCGATATTTATACAACAACGGAAGATGAACTGGTTGTCTCTAACAAAATTCAACAGAAGGTAGAAGATAGTAAAGGCAGCGGAATCGGATTAAAAAATTTATGGGAAAGATACAAAATGCTGACGGGAAAAGATATTTATATTTCGGCACAAAGAGAATATTTCAAGGTGCGCTTGCCCTTGATAAAAAATAAGGAAAAATAGAATGAACGCAATAATCATTGAGGACGAAACAACGGCTGTCAACAGTTTGAAGGAAGTGTTGCGGCAAAACACAGTTGCTCCGGTTGATGTAATCGCCGAGTTCGACAGTATTGAAGAATGCGTCGCTTTTTTCCGGACGGAAAAGCAACCGGATATCATTTTTATGGATATTCATTTGGCAGATGGATTGGCGTTTCAAATCTTTGAACAGGTAGAGATTAATGCGCCTGTTATTTTTACGACAGCTTACGATGAATATGCTCTTCAGGCTTTTCAGGTAAGCAGTATCGATTATCTTTTAAAGCCCGTTACAGTCGCTTCGCTGGAAAGAGCGCTAAATAAACTGAAACTGTTCAATCCGGAGGAGAGGCAGGCTCATATTCGGCAGACAAATAGGATGATCCGTTCTCGCCAACCCTTAAAAAGCCTTCTGATACAGTTGGCGGATAAATTCTATCCGCTACCTGTTAACGAAATTTTGTATTTTTATACAGCGAACGAAAAAGTCACGGCCTATACGTCAGATGGTAAAAAGCATCCGGTAGATCGTACTTTAGATTCGTTGAGCGAACAATTGGACGAACGTCAGTTTTTTAGGGCGAACCGACAATTTATTATTTCCCGGAAAGCTATCAAAGACGTTGATCTCTGGTATGGGAGCCGGCTGTCATTGAACTTGATTCTGAATGCTCCGGAACGGATCATTATTAGCAAGACTAAAACGCCAGTCTTTAAAAAATGGATACTCCTGAGTGATGAATAACCGTTCACCGGTTTAAACTGTCGATTCACTCCCCAAAACGCCTGATTCGTCCGGACTTAACTTTTCTTTACCGAACTTTCCCCTTTTTTTGTGTCTGTATAAATCAAAGAAAGGACACTTATGTTAAAATGTATCACTTTTGATGGAGATGCTTCTACTTTAGACGCATTGATGGGCTATTTTGAAAAATTAGACAAGGCGTTAGCAGATGTGCAAAACGTTTTACATAAAGAACAGGCCGAACAAACTTTCTTTGTTAAAGAAGGTAGCCGGATTATCCGTGTTTTGCGGGAAGAAATTCTGTATTTGGAAGGTTATGGAGATTATGTGAAAATACATCGGACGAACGGCAAACCATTGCTTTCGCAAGTAAGTTTGCGCAAGTTTGAAGAGAGTCTTTCCTCTAAAGGCTTTTGCCGCGTACACCGTTCATATATCGTTGCAATTGCACACATTAATTATATCGAACGTAAACGGATTCGTATTGGCAGTGAATTAATTCCGATCAGTGACTCATATCTTCCGGCCTTAATGAAGCAACTTATGTTGCAAGAATAATTAGAGTTTTACCCGATATAGCCGTTCGCTAAGTGTATATGAGATTACCAGTCCAATTACTCTGCGGCTGAATGCGTTATTGTTCAGCTGCATTTGATCGTAATAGAACGATGTGGTGATCTTTCCCGAATGAAGAGGAAAACTCAATCCCAGTGTTATTCGCCAGTCAATGCCGTTGTTTC
>JAQVZS010000009.1:19841-21266 GCA_028708075.1 Massilibacteroides sp. | reverse complement strand
ATTACTCTGCGGCTGAATGCGTTATTGTTCAGCTGCATTTGATCGTAATAGAACGATGTGGTGATCTTTCCCGAATGAAGAGGAAAACTCAATCCCAGTGTTATTCGCCAGTCAATGCCGTTGTTTCCTTTGATACGCATATAGGGTGTCCCCACCGATAGGCCGGCTTTATAGGTTGTCCTTTTCCAGAACGGTTCGGATGAGAATCCTTCCGGATCATAACTTATTCCGTATCGTAATTCATGCGTATCTTGAAATTTTATACGATTATCGTCCGACACAAGGTCACTATATTCTTGAAACGTATAATCTAGTGCATGTGTAATATTTTTATATTGAAGCGCGGCCCCTATTCCGTAAAAAGCAGGGAGGTATTGTGTCGTGTTTTTCTCCGATTCTTCTGTCTCTGAAAGGCTAGTCGTAATCGTAGTCGTCCCTTCCAAGCTTATTTTTTGTTTATATCCATAGATTGCTCCGACTCTTAGTAAAGCTTTTTTACTTAAGCGGCGTTGATATTGTACTCCGAAATCCGCGTAAAATTGTTGCGCGTATTGCCTTTGCGAAACCGACATTTCGTTCTGTGTTTCCGACTGTTCCAAATTACCGAAGATATAACTTACATTGACTCCGACCGACAAATGAAAGGGGAGGAGCAGCGCGTTAGAGAGAAATACCTTGGACAATCCTCCGTTTCCTTCGAATACACTTGTATAATAGCTGTTCGGAGAACCTTCCAACGGTTGATCGCTCTGAAAATAATAACCAACGGAACTGTATGGTTTAAGTCCGACTGCAGTATACCAACGCGGCATAATTCGTCCGCCAAGAGTGAAAGCCGATGCATTTCCGGTAAAAGCCCGGTTAGATGCTCCGTTCGAATTATAATATTCGTTTTTCACGAATCCGGAAGTTTCGACAATTAATTTCATGCTATCCAATCCTGTTAACCCAGCTGGATTATCTGTGTTTAACAACGCTTTTCCCTGCATCCCGTAAGCGACACCTCCCATTCCCGCGTTTGAACCGTAAATACCCGTACTGATTTCTCCCACTCCGAACATGGAATAAGGAGAAGAAGTCATCACATTTTGCGCGCTCAATTGAGTCACGACTATCAACAATAAGCCAATACTTTTAATAACTCTCATAGATTTTATACGTTAATTGCAGAACTATCGGTAAAGTTCCGTTTTGATTCTCAAATGTGAGATTATGGAATGTTTTCGTGTAATAATCGTTGTTAAATACTAATTGGAGATTATGCTTATAGATGCCAAACGCTCCCAGTTCTTCCCGGATAAAAGTCGTCAGGTCAAAATAATAATACGTGTTTTCTGGAAAGGTGTCGTCTTTCACTAATGTTCCCTGTTGTACTTCCGTTCCTAAATAATCCGTGACAGCGTCGACCACGACATTGTTTTCGTC
>JAQVZS010000009.1:7812-19741 GCA_028708075.1 Massilibacteroides sp. | reverse complement strand
GAAGTTTCTACCGAATCCATGCGTACGGCCGTAACCAATACCGTGCAGGAATCGATACTTGCATTCCTGAACGCCGATTCAACCAATTGTTTGCCATAGGTATTGGTTTCGTCATAGCAGGACGTAAGTACTATGCCGAGAGCTAAAAGGCAGAAGAAAAAACTGTTTTTTTGCATGCGTCTTTTACTTTTTCTGCAAATAACCTTTATTCTTTCTTCTTTTACAAATGAAACCTGTGGAGCAGCAGGTTTCTTCTTCCAATCCGGTACTTTTGCCAGGTTGACGGGATTCCCAGTAGAAGAAGCGAGTTAGCCTGATTCATCCCCCTTTTCACCGGATAGAAGCAGGGATTGACCGATTATATTTGTACAAGATAATGTTTTCCGGTTTTTTTGCTCTCAAAAATGAATGAACATGGCGAAAAGAAAATTTTTAGTTTTCTCTATTATTCTATTACTGCCTATGGTGGTAATATCTTGTGGAAGTGATGATGACGATTTAATCGGGACATGGTATCGGGTATCCGATTTTGACGGATTGGCCAGAAGTAATGCCTCTTCGTTTACAATTGGGAATAAAGGATATCTTGCGTGTGGTTTTGATGGGACTGATAGGCTGTCAGATTTTTGGGAATATGATATGGATCAGGACTTCTGGACACAAAAGGCTACTTTTCCTGGGGCAGCACGTCATTCTGCCGTTGCTTTTGCCCTCAATGAGAAGGGTTATTTGGGTACGGGATATAACGGAGAAACAAAATTTAATGATTTTTGGGAGTATAATCCGGAGACAAATGTATGGTTTGAGAAAACTTCTTATCCCGGCTTAGCGCGCTACGGTGCCGTTGCATTTAGTGTGGGTGGGAAAGGTTATATTGGGTGCGGATATAATGGTAACTATCTGAAAGATTTTTATGCTTTTTCGCCGGAAACTAATTCGTGGGAACAGATTGTTAGTATTGGTGGTTCGAAACGTCAAGATGCGACTGCTTTTGTAATTGATGATGTTGCGTATGTTTGTTGCGGACAAAACAATGGTGATTATATCGATGATTTTTGGAAATACGATCCGTCGACGGCCAAATGGGAACAATTACGGGATATCGCAGATACTTCGGATGATTCGTACGATGACGATTATAATATCGTGCGTACGATGGGGGTAGCCTTTGTAATTGATGGGGCAGCTTACTTAACTTGCGGCGAAAGTGGCAGCGTTCGGAGTGATTCCTGGAAATATTATCCAGAAACGGATCTTTGGGAGAATGTGGCGAAGTTCAAAGGTACGGCACGTACTGCAACGGCTGTTTTTTCCAATGGTTCGAGAGGTTATGTCGTGACAGGTAAAAGTCAGAATTACAGGTTTGACGATATTTGGGAACTTCATCCGTATGAATACGATGAGGATGACTATTAAAATAAAAAAAAGACAGTTCGCCGGATTGTTAGCGTGGTGCTTGGGCGTATTGTTGTTCGTCGGATGTGCCGGAAAAGGCGGTAAACAAGTAGAATTGCAGACTTTTCAATCAAGGGACGGGTGGGGATATAGAATCATGATGAAAAAGAAGGTGTTGATTTCCCAACCTTTTGTCCCTGCCATAGATACGATTATGGCTTTCCCGGATGAGGAAAGTGCCAGGAAAGTGGGACAATTAGTTTTGAAAAGGATTATAAATAAGGAAAACTTCGCTGTATCTAAGCAGGAAGTTGAATATTCTCTCTCTTATTGAACAAAAGTTCTGAGTATTAGAAAGGTTGGCTATTGGTTAGTCGACCTTTTCATTTTTATCTGTTTTGTGAGGGAAAAGTTTTTTACCAACCAGAAGGGATACCCTTGACCCCATATTTTCGCTCAAATTCGGCAAATAAACACACAAAAAAAGGAGTCACACTTAATGTAACTCCCTAGCTTTCAACCTTGTGACCTGGGAGGGGCTCGAACCCTCGACCCAATGATTAAGAGTCATTTGCTCTACCAACTGAGCTACCAAGTCTTTTTCAATGCGGGTGCAAAGTTATACTTTTTGTTTTTTTTCTGCAAGAATTTAATGATTTTTCTTTAACGTTTTTATTCATATTCAAAAAGTTCGGAAGGAGTTGTCCGTTTCAACACATGTAAGGAAACATCTTTTCCAACGCGAATCCCTTCCTGAAACAATCTGATATCTATCGTTTTATAAGCCAATTCGGGATGATTGTTGTCTCTGCTCAAATGACAAAGCCAAACGTCTTTTAATTCCGGGGCATAATGTGTCGCCAAGAATTCAGCGGCCTCACGGTTACTTAAATGCCCTGTTGGGCTGGCTACCCTTTCTTTCAGAAAATCTGGATACGAGCCAAATTTAAGCATTTCTTCATCGTAATTTGCTTCTAAAATTAGACGGTTTGCTTTGCATAAATATTTTGAGATCGTATCTGTAATATGTCCGACATCCGTTGCGATAGTAAATCGTTGATTTTCGTATTCAATATGGTACCCTACATTGTCTGTACTGTCATGCGGAACTTCAAAAGCCGTGATTTTAAAATCTCTTATAAAAAAAGGGATTTCTTTTTCGATGACTTTTCGGGATTGATAAAGACTTTCTTCTACGTAACGACTTTTTTCGATCCCTTTATGAACCATTTCCGTTGCATAAACCGGAATATTATATTTTTCGCCCAAACAACCGACCGTTTTGATATGATCGGCATGATCGTGTGTGACTAAAATGCCCGCTAGTTTGGAAAAATCGATTGATTTATCTTTCAGTACTTTTTTAATTGTACGTATTCCGATACCAGCATCAATAAGAACACCGAATTCAGACGTTCCTAAATAATAACAATTGCCACTGCTTCCACTGGCTAAACTGAGAAAAGATAGTTTCATTTCATTTATAAATCCGCATCACTGCTTTTAATCCTCAACTCTAATTCAATAACTATATGCGGAATGTTTCCGGAATCGTGATTTCTCCGATTAGGGAGCAATTCATGTGCTCTACGACTTCTTCCGGGGACAATCCATGTCCAAACAGGAACATCAGCTTCGTAACCGCGCTTTCAGTGGTAGAATCGTATCCGCTGATTACACCGGCTTCCAATAGTTTGTGTCCTGTTTCATAACGATGCATTTCCACACAACCAGCTATACATTGCGACACATTTACGATCACAATCCCCCGGTCTACCGCTTCACGGAGCATTTTTAAAAGCCACTCGTAACTTGGCGCGTTTCCACTACCAAATGTTTCCATGACAACGCCTTTTAATCCGGGTATGTTCAGAATGCTTTCCACAACCTGCTGGGAAAGTCCCGGAAACAGTTTTAAGATGGCGATATTCCTGTCCAGCAGATAATGTGCTTTCAACGGTTTTCGCAGTACGGGGTGATAAATCTGTGCCGTATCATATTTTATATAAATACCCGCATGCGCTAATGCCGGATAATTGTACGATCGGAATGCATTGAAATTATCTGCATTAATTTTCCGCGTTCTGTTTCCACGAAGCAGATTATTTTCAAAGAAAATGCATACTTCGGGAACAATCGGCATTCCGTTTTCTTTCGCGGCAGCGATCTCTATTGCTGTAATTAAATTTTCTTTACCGTCTGTCCTAAGCATACCGATCGGTAATTGAGAACCGGTAAAAATAATAGGCTTACTTAGGTTTTCAAGCATAAAACTTAACGCTGATGCGGTAAAAGCCATTGTATCCGTTCCGTGCAATATCACAAATCCATCATATCTTTGATAGTTTTCCGAGATAATCCGAACCAGTTTTTTCCAGGATTCCGGCCCCATCTCCGAAGAATCCACGGGTGGATCGAACTGAAGGGAATCAATAACATATCCCAGCTTCTTCAGTTCCGGCATATTATCTTTTAAATGTTCGAAATTAAACGATTCCAGTACACCTGTCTCGGAATTTTCTATCATTCCGATGGTTCCACCGGTATATATCAATAGGATAGAAACTTTTTCCTGAAGTGAATTCATGTTTTATCGTTATTAAGTGACAAAGGTAATAAATTATTTAGTCTTCTCCTTTTAATGCGGGTACGCTTATATGATATTTTACCGCGATAACGCGTACGATGAAGACGCTGACCGCAGCAAAAAATTGTGTAAATGCTTCATCGACTGACAGCTGAAGGCAGATATAATAAACAATTCCACCGAATACACAGGCCAGCGCGTAAATATCTTTTCGGAACACTAATGGTTCTTCGTTGATCAGAATATCACGTGTCATTCCACCGAACGACCCTGTAATTGTCCCCATAACGATAGCTACCCACATTGGAAAACCGAAACTGAGTGTTTTCGAAATTCCTACCACCACAAATAGCCCCAACCCGATGGCATCGAATGTAAAAAAGGTATTGTTCAGGCGAATCAGGTATTTCCGAAATGCAATTACATAAAGCAGTGCTAATCCGGAAATAACCAGATAAGAGGGTTGTTCCATCCAGAAAGGTGTCGCGTTTAATAAAATATCGCGGACAGTTCCTCCCCCCACAGCTGTGACGACACCAACGACATAGGCTCCAAACCAATCAAAATGTTTTGCAGAAGCCAGCCGAATACCGCTTATCGCAAAGGCAAATGTCCCCAAATAGTCGCACGCGGTAATAAAATCTATCATTTTGTTTTTAGCGCAAAAATAATGAATTAATGGCATGTTTTTTCTTAAAAAGCCTGATTCCTTTAACTATAATTAATCATGAACTAATTCGCTATACTTTTTCTATGTATTTTTGTGATTTATAATGATAAAAAGGACATGGTTAAACGAATGTTTCTTATTTTATTGATTTTTTTTTCTTTTACTACCGCGAAAGGACAGGTTATTCCCGAAAAGAAAAAAAGGAATTATATTTCGGACTCAATACGGTTTATTCCATCTCAACCTTGGAAAGCGGCTGGAGAATTGGTCGGTCTCAATATGGGAGTGTGGTCGTTTGACCGTTTTGTTATGAATGAAGATTTTGCCCGTATTAACAGTCATTCGATTAAACGCAACTTGAAAACATTGCCAGTTTGGGATACGGATAAGTTTTCGACCAACCTTTTTGCACATCCATACCATGGGTCTTTGTATTTCAATTCGGCCAGGAGTAACGGCCTAAGCTTTTGGCAATCTATACCCTATACTGTGGGGGGCAGCCTGATGTGGGAGTTTTTTATGGAAGTAGAACCCCCATCTATTAATGACTTGTTCGCGACTTCTTTTGGGGGAATCGAATTAGGGGAAATAACCTATCGAATCTCGGACTTGTTTTTAGATGATCGCACAATAGGCTTAGAGCGGGTCGGCAGAGAAATCCTTTCGGGACTTATTTCTCCTATGCGGGGAATTAACAGACTCATTGCAGGGGATTCATGGAGATACAGACCTTATAAGGGGCGTGCGTTCAGTAAAGTTCCTGTCGATTTTACAGTTCGTTTAGGAAGCCGATATTTATCCGAAGAAGAAAATCTAGAGAATAAATCGCTGGGAATGCAAATTATGTTTCAACTTGATTATGGTGACTTGTATGAAAACAAGACTTTCTCACCCTATGAATGGTTTTATTTGAATTTCGATATAGACCTTCTTTCTTCTCAACCGCTGATCTCACAGGTAAATGCTATCGGCATGATTTTGGGGAAAAGTGTATGGGCTAAAGAAAACAAAGATCTTACAGCCGGAATTTTCCAGCATTTCGATTACTATGATTCCCAACTCAAAATAGGCGAAGAGAAAGAAAAAGCCGCTCCTTACCGGATTTCCGAAGCAGCGGCCGTCGGAGGTGGACTGATTTATCAGCAGAAATCTTCTATACAGAACCCGGTGGATATTTATGCGTCGTCTTTTCTTAATACTATTCTTCTTGGTGCCAGCACTTCTGATTATTTCAGGGTCGACGAACGCGATTATAATATGGGTAGCGGATACAGTTTTAAAAATTCGATCGGTCTGACTTATAAACAGCGTTGGAATTTTCTTATCAACTTGGAAAACTATCAGATATTCACATGGAAAGGATATGATCCTGACACGGATTGGAGTACCGTCGATCCGAATACATTAAATGTTCAGGGAGATAAAGGGAATGCTCGTTTAACGGTCTTTTCAGTAAATTTAATGTATTCTTCTTCCAAGAAATGGAATATTCTATTATCCAGCAGGCAATTCTTTCGCCGTACGCATTATAAGTATTACGATGATATCGAACACTCGACTATGGATATCAGACTAAGTTTCGGCATTGAAATTTAGTTTTTACGTTCCAACTCACGCAGATTTTCCATCTTTTTCTGCTGCATAAACTCGTAAATACCTTCCAAGTGTTCAACAATTTTGGCATTGCCGAATTCGAAAACCTTTTTTATTAATCCATCCAAAAAATCCCGGTCGTGTGAAACGACGATTAATGTCCCGTCAAAATCCATTAACGCTTGCTTCAGAATATCCTTTGTTTTCAAATCTAAATGATTCGTTGGCTCATCCAGAATCAGCAAATTGACGGGTTCAAGCAAAAGTTTGATCATCGCCAGCCGCGTACGTTCACCACCGGATAACACTTTTACTTTCTTAGTCGAGTTCTCTCCGCCAAACATAAACGCGCCAAGTAAATCACGTATTTTATTTCTGATATCGCCTTTTGCTACATCGTCGATTGTTTGAAACACTGTTAGATTCTCGTCCAAAAGCGAAGCCTGATTTTGCGCGAAATAACCGATCATGACATTATGACCGATCGTCAAAACCCCGTCGTGTTCCAGTTCTTTCATAATACATTTTACAAGCGTAGATTTTCCTTCGCCATTTTTGCCTACAAAAGCGATTCTGTCGCCACGTTCGATGGTTAAATTTACATTTTCGAACACACGATGTCCGTCATAACTTTTTCCGACACCCTCAAGAATGACCGGATAAGAACCGGAACGTGGTGAGGGAGGAAATTTCAAACGAAGAGCGGACGTATCTTCTTCGTCCACCTCTGCCAGCTTCAATTTTTCCAGCATCTTCACCCGGCTTTGCACCTGAAGAGTTTTTGAATACGTCCCTTTGAAACGTTCGATAAACTCCGTCGTTTCTGCGATCATTTTTTGTTGTTCATTAAACGCTTTCAGTTGCTGTTCTCTCCGTTCCTGTCTTAATTGAAGGTACGTGCTGTAATTTACCTTATAATCGTAAATCCGTCCCATCGTAACTTCGATAGTTCGTGTTGTGATTCGGTCTACAAAAGTCCGGTCGTGGCTGATCAACACAACAGCTTGACCATTATCGATCAAAAAATCCTCTAGCCATTGGATCGATTCGATGTCCAGATGATTTGTTGGCTCGTCGAGCAATAAAACATCCGGCCTCTTCAACAGCAACTTCGCCAATTCGATGCGCATCCGCCATCCGCCACTGAATTCGCTCGTATCGCGTATAAAATCGCTGCGTTTGAACCCCAGGCCTAACAGCGTTTTTTCAATATCCGCGTCGTAATTGATCTCTTCAATGGAATAGAATTTTTCACTCAGTGTAGAAACTCGTTCAATCAATTCATAGTAACTTTTTGAATCGTAATCCGTACGCGTCTCCAGCTTTTTATTTAAAGATTTTATTTCTGCCTCCATCGCGTGCAGATGGGCAAAAGCCTGAGCTGCTTCCTCGAAAACCGTACGCCCATCTTCCATCATCAAATGTTGTGGTAAATATGCGATAACCGTATCTTTTGGCGCGGCAACCCTACCTCGGGATGGCTCCCTTACACCAGCCAAAATCTTCAAAAGCGTAGATTTTCCTGCTCCGTTTTTCCCCATCAGAGCAATTCGGTCTTTTTCGTTTATTACAAATGAAATATCAGAAAAGAGGGTATTCCCTCCAAATTCTACTGTCAAACCTTCAATTGATATCATATCCCTTTATCTTAAAAAGCGGCAAAAATACGTCTTTTTTCGAAACTGTACATACATTAGTTCTATTAGAATGACAAGCCGCCATAGAAACAGCTTCAAGCATCTTTTTATTAAAATAGAAAGTTTTTATTTTTTCTCTTAAAGAAAAAGCTATATATTTGCATTCCAAAAAATTAATAGGTTTAAATCAATAATTATCTATAGACATGACTAAAGCAGATATCGTAAACGAAATTTCTAAAAACACAGGAGTCGACAAACATTCGGTGTTGGCAAGTGTAGAATCTTTTATGGATATTGTTAAAGATTCGTTGGCGAAAGGGGATAATGTATATTTGAGAGGTTTCGGAAGTTTCGTTGTAAAGAAACGGGCACAGAAAACGGCTCGTAATATTTCCAAAAACACTACGATCATCATACCCGAGCATAATATACCTTCGTTCAAACCTGCTAAAACATTCCTGAGCAAAGTGAAATAATTAATCATATAACGTCTAATTTTTAAAAATAACAAAACAATGCCAAGCGGAAAGAAAAGGAAAAGACATAAAATGTCTACGCATAAGCGCAAAAAGAGACTAAAAAAGAACAGACATAAGAAAAAATAAAAGTCCTATCTGTTGAAACTCTAAAGAACAAACTTAATCAATGACCTTTTAAGTTTGTTCTTTGCGTATAAAGTAAGGTCAAAAATATAAATCTTTTTATAAGTGGTTAGTGAATTAGTAGTTGATGTACAACCCAAAGAAGTATCTATTGCCGTACTGGAAGATAAAAACCTTGTGGAGCTGCAAAAAGAAGCGCGCAATGTCTCTTTCGCTGTGGGGGATATATATTTAGGTAAGGTAAAAAAACTGATGCCGGGTTTAAACGCTGCTTTCATTGATGTAGGATATAAAAAGGATGCATTTCTTCATTATCTGGATTTAGGTCCGAATTTTAACACGCAACAAAAATTTTTGAAACAAGCGCTCAATGATCCTAAAAAAGCGTTGATGGTTCCAAAAATGCAAATACTTCCGGAAATTGAAAAAGACGGGAGTATCGGTGATGTATTAAAAGTAGGACAAGAGGTTTTGGTTCAAATAGCAAAAGAACCGATTTCGACAAAAGGGCCAAGATTGACTTCCGAACTTTCTTTCGCAGGAAGATATATCGTATTGATTCCTTTTGCAGATAAAGTATCGGTTTCCACAAAAATTAAATCAAGCGAAGAACGAGCCCGTTTGCGCCAATTGATACAAAGTATTAAACCGAAAAACTTTAGTGTCATTGTACGCACTTCTGCAGAAGGAAAAAGGGTAGCGGAACTTGATCATGAATTGAAGACATTGGTGAAACGATGGGAGGATAATATGCCCAAAGTAGGCAAAGCTAAAGTCCCTTCCATTATTTACGAAGAAACAGCGCGCTCTCTTGCATTACTCAGAGACATCTTCAACCCGTCGTTTCAAAATATTTATGTGAATGACAAAGATGTATATAATAGCCTGAAAGATTACGTAAGTCTGATTGCCCCGGGGCGCGACAATATCGTACAACTTTATACAGGCGAAATTCCAATCTTTGACAATTTCGCGATTACCAAACAGATCAAGTCCTTATTTGGACGAACTGTTACTTACAAAAGTGGAGCCTATCTTATTATTGAACGAACCGAAGCCATGCATGTTATCGACGTTAACAGCGGAAACCGTTCCAAAGGCAGTGATGCCCAGGAAAAAACGGCTATTGACGTGAATATGGCTGCGGCGGATGAAATTGCCCGTCAACTTCGTCTGCGCGACCTCGGAGGTATTATTGTGATCGATTTTATCGATATGAACGAACCGGCAAACCGACAAAAGCTTTTCGAGCACATGGCAAAAGCGATGGTGACCGACCGGGCAAAGCACAACATCTTACCTTTAAGTAAATTCGGATTAATGCAAATTACCCGTCAACGGGTTCGCCCGGAAATGGAAGTAAATACTTCGGAAAAATGTCCGACTTGTTTCGGAACGGGTACCGCCAAACCATCGATTTTATTAACCGATAGTCTGGAAGGAAAAATAGAATGTTTGGTAAACAAACACAAAATGAAGAAATTTGTCCTGCGTGTACATCCTTACATCGCGGCGTTTTTAAATAAAGGAATTATTCCTTTAAGTTTAAAATGGAAAATGAAATATTCCTTTGGGATAAAGGTCATTCCTGATCAAAGTCTGGCCTTTTTGGAATACCGCTTTTATGATTCCGACAAAAATGAGTTGGATATGAATGAGGAAGCGGATTTGAAATAATTAAAAAGAGAGTGTTCCCAACAGGACACTCTCTTTTTTGCATACGCGTTTTTTCGGGTGCTAAAGCCATGATACATCCTTTTACAGATAAGTGCTTTGTCTCGGGATGAGTTACGGAAGTAACTGAACTATCGACACAATTACGACGGGACAGTAAGATTATTTAGGTACGCTGAATGCGAACGTTTGGAACCGAATTGCCGGTTACATGGCTTGCGCTCCACAATTCGATTTATAAATCTTTTATCTTCAAAATATTGTAAGATATATCCCGATCATAAACATCCATACCTTCTGTTTTTTTGATATATTTTACAACGCGAATTGTGACGGGAAGAATAATTACTTCGTAAAGGGATTTGAGCACAGCCTGCGTAGCTATCATAATCAACAGTTGATCCATCGGAACAAGTCCGACGAAAGCAATCGGGAAAAAGATCAGCGAGTCGACACTTTCGCCCGCCAGTGTCGACAGAATGGCCCGGACTGAAAAGTGCTTTCCTTGTGAAGCGATCTTCATCTTGCTCATAACATACGCGTTGATAAACGAACCAGCCAAAAAAGCGATCAGACTGGCCACTGCAATCCGCGGCGCTAATCCGAAAATAAAATTAAAAGCTTCTTCACCTTCCCAGAATGGCGCGGTAGGCAATTGAATCGCGATTTGTGCAAAAGCGATCAATAGAAAGTTCGAAGCAAAACCACTCCAGATAATTAAACGGGCTTTCTTAAATCCCCACACTTCGGCAATGCAGTCATTGATAATGTAGGAAATAGGAAAAACGATTAATCCGGCGGTAGTGGTCAGACCGAAAATTTGAACTACTTTAGTTTCTAAAAGATTGGAAGTAAGCAGGCATAGATTAAATAATATGCCTAACAGCATGAAGGGTACAGATACTTTTGTTTGCATAATTCTTGTTTTTAACGAGGTTGTCAAGTACTCGGGCAACAAAAGTACGAAAAAGAATTAAACGAAGAAAAACGGTGCTTGAAAAGTTGCTGAAAACATTTTTCCTTTCCGGTGGCATAAAAAAGCAACCGGAACATAGCTTTCAATAAGCGTAGAATGGTATTTTTGTAGTGGTAAAAAGATTTTTAATGATAGAAAGGGTTGAAAATGGAAGAAATTAGTTTTGAGTCCCGGTTATTGCATACGCCTTACGAACAGCCGGATGTTTATCATGCGCTCGCGATGCCGGTCTATCAAACCGCCGCATACGAATTTGAAACGGCCGAAGCCATGGAAGCGGCTTTTATGGGCCGGACGGGGGAGCATACTTATTCGAGAATTACTAATCCCACGGTAAATTATTTTGAATCGCGCGTAAAAAACTGTACAGGTGCCGCAAGTGTGACGGCTTTGAATTCGGGAATGGCAGCGATCAGTAATGTGATGATGACCATTGGTTATTCCGGAGGGAACATTGTGACTTCTTCTCATTTGTTTGGAAATACATATGCTTTATTTAAAACAACATTGGCCAATTTTGGCGTGGAAGTCCGGTTTTGCAACCTGACCGATCCGGAATCGGTTCGCCGACAAGTGGATAAAAATACATTTGCTGTTTTTTTGGAGGTAATCACCAATCCGCAACTTGAAGTAGCCGATTTGAAAGCCTTATCTGCTATCGCTAAAACATTGGGAGTTCCGTTAATTGCGGATACGACAGTCGTCCCTTTTTCGGTTTTCCGGGCAAAGGACTTTGGAATCGATATCGAAGTGGTGTCGTCGACTAAATATATTTCCGGGGGAGCGACAAGT
>JAQVZS010000009.1:0-7712 GCA_028708075.1 Massilibacteroides sp. | reverse complement strand
AGATCTCCGGATTTGGACAAATTATCGAAGCGGATACGAGTGAAACATTATTAAAGATATTATCGGAATATCCGGATTCGGTCGTTATTCTAGATTATTCGTTGTTCGATCTGAAAAGTATCGATGAATTATTTATTTTGCAGGAACGTTTTAAGAAGGTGCAATGGATTTTATTCTGCGAATACCTGAGCGAAGATTTTATCCGGCGGATTATTTACGGTTCGGATGCGTTTGGCCTGGTGTTGAAAGACGTATCTTTAGAAGAAATTCAAACATCTATTCAATATGCGTTACGTTCTGAACGCTATGTTTGCAACCGCGTTTGCAACTTGCTGTTAACTAAGAAAGTCGAAACGGGATCGAAAGAACGTCCTGTGTTGACGGCAACCGAAATCGAAATATTAAAGGCGATCGCTTTGGGGAAAACAACCAAAGAAATCGCTGCCGAGCGTTATTCCAGCGTACACACGATCACCACACATCGAAAGAATATTTTTCGTAAATTGGAAGTTAACACGATTTATGAAGCCACGAAATACGCACTTCGGGCAGGAATTATCGATTCTGCGGAATATTATATTTAGTCTTGTTTATTCTCACGAAGCAGATCCGGCCTCAGTCTCATCGTTCTTTCCTGTGCCTGCTGTAGCCTCCATTCTTCGATCTTCCGCTGGTGACCAGACAACAAAACCTCAGGGACTTTCCATCCCTGATAATCTGCCGGACGGGTATATACTGGTGGCGCCAGCAAATTATCCTGAAAAGAATCGGAAAGCGCACTCTGTTCGTCGCCGATTGCGCCCGGTATTAAACGGACAATCGCGTCGGCCATAATTGCTGCGGCCAATTCACCGCCTGTCAGTACATAATCGCCCACTGAAATCTCTCGGGTAATCAAATGTTCTCGAATACGATAATCCACACCCTTATAATGACCGCAAAGAATAATAAAATTATTCAGCAATGACATGCGGTTTGCCATGGGCTGGCTGAATTTCTCCCCATCCGGCGAAGTGTAAATCACTTCATCATACGCGCGTTCTGCTTTCAAAGAACGAATTGCCCTGTCGACCGGTTCGATTTGCATCACCATACCCGCTTCTCCACCGAAAGGATAATCATCCACCCTTCTCCATTTATTGGTTGTATAATCCCTCAGGTTATACAAATGAATCTCCGCTAACCCTTTATCCTGTGCCCGTTTAAGAATTGAACAATTAATCATGCCGTCTATCATCTCCGGCAAAATAGTCAATATATCTATCCGCATAAGTTGTCTGTTATCATTTTGCTTGCAAAGGTACTATTTTCAGTACGATATATTCACCGTATTTTTTAATGCTAAAAAAAACTTGTTACCTTTGACGGTTAAATTTAAGAACGCTATGAATATATCATACAATTGGCTGAAAGATTACCTCGATTTTGACCTTCAACCGGAAGAAGTAGGGGCTGCCTTGACTTCAATCGGGCTGGAAACCGGAGGTGTAGAAGAAGTACAAACCATTAGAGGAGGATTGGAAGGATTAGTCGTAGGCGAAGTCTTGACCTGTGTCGATCATCCGAATTCGGACCACCTGCACATCACAACGGTTGATGTAGGAGGAGAAGTGCCTCTTCAAATCGTTTGCGGAGCCCCCAATGTTGCCGCCGGACAAAAAGTAATTGTAGCCGTAAACGGTACGAAATTGTATGATGGCGATGAATGTTTCACAATCAAACGTTCCAAAATACGTGGCGTGGAATCCAACGGAATGATATGCGCGGAAGACGAGATCGGCATCGGCAAAAGCCATGCGGGTATTATCGTGCTTCCTCCGGATGTTGCGGTCGGAACGCTTGCCAAAAATTATTATAAGGTAAAAAGCGATTATGTGTTGGAAGTAGATA
Organism: Massilibacteroides sp.; assembly: GCA_028708075.1. Lineage (GTDB taxonomy): Bacteria > Bacteroidota > Bacteroidia > Bacteroidales > Tannerellaceae > Massilibacteroides. The sequence continues at coordinate 5,822 of JAQVZS010000009.1, read as the reverse complement.
TTACTCCAAACCGGGTAGATGGCACCTCTCATTACGGTGTTGCCCGGGATTTGGCCGCTTACTTAAAACAAAACAACTTGAAAGGTACGCTGACCTTGCCGTCTGTGGAAGCCTTGATGATAGAAGACCCTGCACCGGGTATCGAAGTCGTCGTTGAAAATACAGAAGCCTGTCCGCGTTATTCGGGAGTCACCATCCGCGGCATAACTGTGAAGGAAAGTCCGGACTGGCTGAAAAACAAGTTGAAGACAATCGGCTTACGTCCGATAAATAATGTCGTCGATATTACCAATTTTGTATTGCACGAAGTAGGGCAACCGTTGCACGCGTTCGATGCGGGCAAGATTAAAGGCAATAAAGTTATTGTAAAACCTATGCCGGAAGGCACGAAATTTGTTACCCTTGATGGCGTAGAACGTACGCTGACTGATCGAGATTTGATGATATGCAACACGGAAGAAGCCATGTGTATCGGAGGCGTCTTCGGCGGATTTGATTCGGGAGTCACCGAACAAACGACCGACGTCTTTTTAGAATCAGCCAATTTCAATCCGGGTTGGATACGAAAAACGGCACGGCGTTTCGGCCTGAACACAGACGCTTCATTTCGCTTCGAGCGTGGATTGGATCCGAACAGCACGTTGTATGCTCTAAAACGAGCTGCTCTTTTAGTCAAAGAACTGGCAGGCGGAATTATCACCGGCGCGATTCAAGATGTATATCCTGTACCTGCCCAACCCTACACCGTAGAGCTGGCTTATGAAAAAGTTAACCGTCTGATCGGCAAAGAAATTCCGGCAGATACGATCCGTAGCATTTTAAGCAGTCTCGAAATCCGAATCATTGCTGAAACGGCAGACAAATGGATATTGGAAGTCCCGTTGTACCGCATCGACGTACAGCGTGATGTGGATGTCATCGAAGACATCTTGCGTATCTATGGATATAACAATATCGAATTCAGCGACTCGGTGAAATCTAACCTCAGCTATCAAACGGAAACCGACCGGAGCTATAAATTGCAGAACTTGATTTCGGAACAGCTTTGTGGCGCCGGGTTCAATGAAATACTTAATAATTCACTGACTCGATCGGCTTATTACGAAAAACTGTCTACTTATCCCGAAGCACGTTGTGTGAAATTGGAAAATCCGTTAAGTGCGGATTTGAACGTCATGCGTCAAACACTTTTGTTCGGTGGCATGGAAAGTCTGGAATACAATATCAAACGGAAACATGAAAATCTGAAATTCTTTGAATTCGGTAATTGTTATGCGTATGACGTCGACAGAAAGAAAGATGGCGAATCTCTTGCCGAATTCACTGAAGATTATCGACTCGGTTTATGGATCGTGGGAAAACGGGTGGAAAACAATTGGGCACATCCGGATGAAAAATCGACCGTTTATGAATTGAAAGCCTATGTGGAAAATGTTTTTCGTCGGTTAGGAATTTCCAACCAGTACGTGATTTATGGAAACTTGAGCAATGACATCTATTCTTCGGGGCTAAGTGTGACGACTCGCTCGGGTCGGAAATTAGCGGCTTTAGGGGTGATCGACCATCGGCTGGCAAAGACCTTCGATGTCGAAGTGGAAGTTTATTACGCGGAAATATCCTGGACCTTACTGATGAAGGAAACGTGCAAACAGAAAGTAACCTTCTCGGAAATTTCTAAATTTCCGGGTGTAAAACGGGATCTTGCCTTGTTGCTCGACAAGTCTGTCCGCTTCGAGGAGATCGAAAAGATCGCTCGTGAGAGTGAGCGAAAATTACTAAAAGACATTGTTTTGTTCGATGTATATGAAGGTAAAAATCTACCAGCCGGCAAAAAGTCTTATGCCGTCAGTTTTTACTTGGAAGACGAAAGTAAGACATTGAACGACAAGCAAATCGATACTATTATAGGCAAGATTCGTGCCAACCTGGAACAAAAGTTGAATGCACAATTAAGATAATTAATACAATATAGAAGACAAAATGGGAAGAGCATTTGAATATCGCAAAGCTACAAAATTAAAGCGTTGGGGTAATATGGCCCGCGTGTTTACTAAACTTGGTAAACAAATTACAATAGCAACAAAAGAAGGTGGTCCGGATCCGGATACCAATCCCCGTCTTCGCGTGTTGATACAGCAGGCAAAGAAAGAGAACATGCCGAAAGACAATGTGGAACGCGCGATCAAAAAAGCCACTTCGAAAGACTTCACCGATTATAAGGAAATGAACTATGAAGGGTACGGACCGTTTGGTATTGCTATCTTTGTAGAGACAGCGACCGACAATACAACCAGAACCGTGGCGAACGTGCGTAGTTATTTCAACAAACACGGCGGTTCGTTGGGTACTTCCGGAAGTCTGGAGTTTTTATTCGATCATAAATGTGTTTTTCATATCGTAAAAAAAGAGGGGATCTCTCTGGAAGACCTTGAACTGGAACTGATAGACTTCGGCGTAGATGAAGTAGAAGAAGACGAAGAAGAGATTGTGTTGTATGGTGAATTCGCGCAAAATTCAGCTATCCAAAAATATCTGGAAGAAAACGGATTTGAAATCAACAGCGCGGAATTTGTCCGTATTCCCAACGATGTTAAAGAAGTGACTTCGGAACAACGTGAAACATTGAATAAACTGATCGACAAATTGGAAGAAGACGAAGACGTACAGAATGTATTTCACAACATAAAAATGGAAGAGGAAGAATAAATTCGGGACGATCAACGGTCGAAAATGCATTTTTTCCTTCGGGATGAAAATGTATTAAAAAAATAGCTCATCGGGATGTGGTTTTTTGTTGATAATCAATTAAAAAACTCATCCCGATCTTTTTTTTAAATCTTCGGGATCTTTTTTAAAAACCTTCGATATGATTTTTTAAAATCTTCGGGACGGATTTTTTTATCCTTATTTACGATTGAAAATCAACAAAATAAATTTCGTTTTTCACGTCTCGATGATTTTTTTGTATTTTCACTTGCGATAGGGAAGGTTATTTTTAGATGTTGTCTAATCAACGTAAGGTTCGTTTTTCCCGAATTCGTTCAAAATTTCTTCCTATACCTGTAATAACAACTTAACAATACAATCTTCATTTTTATGACAAAGCTGGGAGAAATGTATGAAGTTATGATTGCACCCGACCTTAATACGATTGTTTAAGATTTATTACAGAACAAATTTAATTTAAAAATGTTCTTATATAAGAATTATTCGTAATTGGGATGCAAAAGATGAAGAAGGAACATGATATAAGATATGAATTGAGTGCCAAAAAGTTGAAAATAACACCGCAAAGAGTAAAGGTTTTGGAGGCAATTTATGAAATGGACAATCATCCGACAACAGAGAACGTAATTGATTACGTGCGGAAGTCAGACCCCAATATAAGTGCTGGCACTGTTTATAATATTTTGGAAGTTTTAGTAAAAAACGATCTGATTAAAAAAGTTAAGACTGAAAAAGATGTGATGAGATACGATGGGATGACAGAAAATCATCATCACTTGTATTGTAAACAATGCGACTATATAGAAGATTATACCAATTCCGAATTGGATAAAATATTGAAAGATTATTTTGAACAGAATAAAATAGACAATTTTATTATTGACGAGATCAAATTAAGTATCAGTGGAAATTTTGTTATACATAAAAATAAGAATCATTAATTTTTTATGAGTGAAATTGTAGAATCTTTTAAAATAAACGATTATGGCTTGTGCAAATGGAGTTAAACCTCTCCGAAAAAAGAAAATTGAAGAAAACTTAGTAGAAAATTTAAAAACAGAAAAGAAAGCTATGAGTACATCAATGGTAAGGCAGGAAATGCCCGAATTTACAATGGACGCCTTCGATTCAATGACTGGGCACTTTAAAACAGTATCAAGTAATGACTACAAAGGCAAATGGACAGTTGTTTGTTTTTATCCTGCCGATTTTACGTTTGTTTGTCCTACTGAAATTGCTGCGATGAACGCGTATTATGACGAATTCCAAACCTTAGGGGTGGAAATTCTGGCCGTCTCCGTCGATTCAAAATTTTCACATAAACGTTTTGTCGAAACAGAACCTTTACTAAAAGGGTTGAAACTAACGATTGGGGCTGATGCTAATCAGGACGTAAGTCGTGCGTTTGGTGTTTTAGTAGAAGAAGAAGGTGTTGCGTTAAGAGGACGTTTTTTGTTCAATCCGGACGGTGTTTGTGTTGCTCAAGAAGTTCAGGCGGATTCTGTAGGACGGAACGTAAAAGAGTTTCTGCGTCAGATTCAGGCATGGCAGCACGCCAGCAGAACGGGCGAAGTTTGTCCAGCAGGTTGGGTTCCAGGCAAAAAAACATTGCCTGTAAATACCGATATGGAAAAAATGGCTGGAAGAGTTGGTGATTATATCACGTTAGAGGAAATATTAGGATAGAATAAACTTTGCGTTGGGATATAAAGTTGTGTTAGCGTTTAGCTTTCACTCAATACTATCGGGTTTTTCATTTTCCTGTTTCAATGGGTAATGAAAAACCCGAATATTTTTTATCTTTGTCGTGATAAAGCTAATGTATGTTTAAATTTAAGAAGGATTCCGTGAGGTAAATAATCTTTGGCTTTCATAGTCAAAAGATTATCCATTTTTTGTACTCAGGCGCAATTAGCGTCAGAGTTATTTTTATGTCCTTTAATAATAATATAAATTTAAACATCATGAATAACGAAAATAAATCAATCCACGAATTTGATTTCCAATTAATCTGTGAATATTTCTCCAGTTTGGAACGTCAAGGTCCCGGTAGCCCAGAAATCACGATTAAAGCACTGGGTTTCATCCCAAATCTTACAGAAAAATCTCGCATTGCCGATATAGGCTGCGGAACAGGCGGGCAAACCATGATTTTGGCGCAAAATACACCTGGAAATATTACAGGAGTGGATTTGTTTCCGGATTTTATAGAGAAGTTTAATTCAAACGTGGTTAAACTTAACCTTCAAAAGAGAGTGAAAGGTCTTTCCGAAGATATGAAGCACCTATCGTTTCAGAATGAGACGTTAGACCTGATATGGTCGGAAGGCGCAATTTATAACATCGGATTTGAACGTGGATTAACCGACTGGCGAAAGTTTTTGAAAACAGGCGGATACATTGCTGTATCTGAAGTATCGTGGTTTACTAATGAACGTCCGAATGAAATTAATAATTTCTGGATGGAGCATTATCCCGAAATAGATACGATTTCGAATAAAATCGCTCAAATGCAAAAGGCAGGCTATATTCCTGAAGCATCTTTTATACTTCCTGAAAGTTGCTGGACGGAATATTTTTATGCTCCACAGAAGAAGGCGCAGGAGGAGTTTCTAAAAAAATATGCTGGAAACCAAACAGCAGAGAATTACATTGCTTTTGAACGTTATGAAATGAGCATGTATGAAAAATACAAGGCGTTTTACGGTTATGTATTCTATATTGGCAAGAAACGAGAATAAATTAAGGAAATAAGATGCAACTGTCTAAACAAGCTATCCCTATCCATCGGATGGGGGTAGACAAACCCCTCGAAATAGTGTTCAACAATGTAAAGATAGATGGCTGGAGCGATATTTCGAAAACAACGCATAAAAACGAAGTACATCGGGATGATTATTATCTGTTTCTGTTTACAGATAGCGTGAATTCTGTATATGTTGTCGATTTTGAAGAGATTCAAGTGGGCGGAAGTTCTATGATCTACTATGTTCGTCCGGGGCAGGTGCATTTTGTTTCGTCAATTCACAATACAAGAGGTTGGGTGTTAACTGTTGATCCGATGTTTGTTGAGCAGGATTATCGAAACATTTTTG
>JAQVZS010000033.1 GCA_028708075.1 Massilibacteroides sp. | reverse complement strand
CCAGACGGAGTATGTCGACATACAACAACGACTACTGAAACAGCTAACACAGTTCCGGACGACCCTGCAGATAGATGAATATTAAACAAAAAAACAAATAGATTATCAGATAAATGTCTTACGGGTTAAGCTTGTGCAACAGGCAAGAGAAAAAGTTGTCTGAGTATTGGGCAGCTTTTTTGTTGTTTCACGCATCTTCTCTTTCAGTACGTCAGCTTAAAGATAAACACTGACCTAAATAGAATAATATATGAAAAAAAAAGTAAAACAACTGCTGCCTGTCTTGCTACTCGCGAGCACACTGCTTCTAACCACTTCATCCACAGGGAGTATGAATTGGACCGGCAACTATGTTCCTGTATTTATGGAACGCTCAGAACTTGAAAAATCGGTTTTCTTCGACCAGGAAAAGCATGCGTTAGTCAACCCCGGCAAAATTTACAGTAAAGATCAATTCCTTTTTATCAATGAAAAATATAAAGGAATTCATGTAATCGACAACAGTGACTCACGCCATCCGGAAAAGGTTGGCTTTATCGTGGCTCCGGGTTGTATAGATATGGCTGTCAAGGGAAATATCTTGTATTTGGACAATGCAGTAGACTTGGTCGCCATCGATTTGACGGAACGGAAAGTTACTGAACGAATAGAGAATGTATTTCCGGAACCACTTTCGCCTGAGAATTATAAATATCTGGATAAACGCCCGGACGAAAAATTTATTTTAGTCGGCTGGAACAAAAAATAAAATAGCGATGAAAAAACAAACAATAATAAGATTAATGACCGGTTTGCTCTTTGCATGGATAGGTGCAGCATGTACAGATGATGTTTCAGGCGGATTCAACAATTCGGACGAAAGCGGAAAAGGAGGTTCCATGGCACGTTTCACCATCAACGGCGATTTTTTATATACGGTAGATGATCAAAAATTAAAACTTTTTGATCTCGCGGATGCTGCTCATCCCTTGTATTTGAGCGGAAAAGATCAGTTGCTCGGGTTCGGTATAGAAACCATCTCAACACTGGATACGTTGTTGTTGATTGGTTCTCAGGACGGGATGTATATTTACAGCATCAAACGTCCGGCTTTTCCCAATTTTCTGTCTCAAACACAACACCTGCGTAGTTGCGACCCGGTTGTTACCTCGGGAAATTATGCTTATGTGACCCTCAACAGTGAAAATGTATGGTGCGGAAGTGCAACGAACGTGTTGGATATTTATGATATTTCGGATCCGAAGGAGCCGATACTTAAAAACACGCTTCCGCTAAACTATCCCAAAGGATTGGGGGTCGACGGCAATCGATTGTTTATCTGTGAAAAATCAACAGGAATAAAAGTGTTCGATATTCAGGATCCATTGCAACCGGTATGGATAGACGATCTCAGCTATATTCCGGAGATGCAAAATATCGACACCTACGATGTCATCCCGTTAAACGGATTGCTATTGGTCAGTGCCCGGAAAGGATTTTACCAACTGGATTACACCGGCGAAAAACTGCAATATCTAAGTAAAATCGAGATTGAAGAGGAATAACCATGAAAAATTTAGTTAATATCCTCATCGTTTCGATGAGCCTCCTGGTTATGAGAACTGGAAGAATGTATGCACAGGAAAAAGAGACAACATATCCGAAATTTATCTTGTCCACGAAACCGTTTCTTCTCTTTGACGGCGAATATAAAATCAACTTCGAAATGCCGTTAAAATCTCCTCAAGACTGGGTTGGAATTGGGCTTTCGGGTTTTTATCTGCCGGAAAAGCACAATCGTACCTGGTCTACCCGAAACACAATCAATTACGGAGACGAATTGTTCGGATTGAAAGGCGCAGGTGTTGATTTGACTTACAAACACTTCTTTTTGCCACGCATGGTATATGTCGGGGGTGATCTCTCTTATGGATATTACCAAACCAAAGTAGAGGATTTCATCCTCCGCCCATTTGAAGAAAACGGGCTGACATTGTATGAATATACGTATGGGAAAACAACCAAAGACTTCAACCGGATCGCCAGTCAGGTGTATGTCGGCATCAGTTCGTCCATTCAAAAAATGATTTTCGTCGATGCGTATCTGGGGGTCGGATATACCCATGGCTTTTATAAGGATGATACTCCGCGATTTGATTCGCTGTTCGGATTTGGTTACAAGGGGGTGTATCCTGTTTTAGGACTTCGTGTCGGAATTGCTTTCGGAAGATAAGGTTATAAAAGGCCTAATTCTCTAAACATATATTTATAACTTACTGCCTTCTCCTCGATAGACTTTGGATAAGCCCTGGAGGAAGAAGGCATCCGAAACAATTTAAAGGGTTTTCCTAGAAAAATAAAATCCGTAAACCCGCCAACAGGAGGTTCTTGCGCCGGAATAACCAATAGTAAAGTATCCATGGCCTTCTGGCCGGTAACAACAATCGCCCGGCACTCCGGCAGTTCCGTCAATATGTTTCTCAATTGGAATGGCCTCACCACTTCCAGAAATTTATCCGAAGCATTTTCCTTCAATCTAACTACCTCCATTGCCGTATCGCCTAAAGCAATCCCTTTCTCCGAACAAAAAGCACGTACCCGCACTTCATCAAACGCTTTTCCCCCTTCCGTCAGGAAATGTGTTTTCTGTCCATAAAAAAGATAACCCATAATCCGCCACATATCGTTTTGAATATTCGGGTAATAAAAATCCATACTCCACCGCGCGCGGGGTGGAGGAAAACTTCCCAACATCAGCAAATTCGCTCCGCGAGGCATAAAAAAGCCCCAGGGATGCCGCTCGATTAGTCTTATATCCATAAGATGTGTATAATTAATCAGGGAGCAAACTTATAAAAATACGGGAGGAAATAATTATGCCGTCACTATATTTCTTTTTTTGCATAACGATAATTTATTATTTCTACAATTATAGAATAATATTATGACAACTGTGGAAATATATTACGACAACTGTGGAAATTTAATTCTACAATTGTAGAATTAAAGAATGAATCCGAAGAAAAAAAAGATTGATCCCGACGTAAAAAGACGTTCAACGGGAACAAACAAAAGATTGCTCAAAGAGGGAATATTGAAAAAATACTGTTAAATTTGCCTTGCGTAAATGTCATAATTATAAACTTAAAAGACAACATGGGACTTTTTTCCAGATTTTTCAACAAAAAAAACGATGAAGCCGCAACTCCCGCCGCCAGTCATACCGAAGAATTCATGACCTTGATTCGTGTATATTATCAATCGGTCATTGCAACCCAAATGGGTATTACCAACCTGAATATGTTGCCGGATATGGCTTTATTCAAACGAATGTTGAAAATCCCGACTCAGGGAGGGAAATTGGGCGTGGCGGAAAAAGCACGTGCCCGTAAGGTATTGATGCAAAATTATAAGCTCAATGAGGAATTCTTCAAAGAGGTAGACCGTTCAATCAAGAAAAATTGTAAAACCGTTCAGGATATTAATTCTTATTTTTATAAATTCCAAGGATTCAATAACGATCTGTTTGTTTTGATCGAGAAAATGATGAACATCCGTTTCCGGCTTTCCCTGCTTTTTAACAAACTGCTTTACAAAATGACTTCCAAAACCATCCATAAGATACTGACACGGTCGGAATGGACAGATATCTCCATTCAGAAAGCAGCTTGGAGTATCCGCAAATATCAGGAAGCACTGGGGTATTCGGAACAGTGGATTATCGACTTTGTTTATCAAGTCCTCTTGTTGGCTAAAAAAGACAATACCGGAAAGAGAAAGTCCTGATAACGCAAAAAGAGTTATGAAGCAGGGAATAACAACAAACAGGGGGACATTGCAGACCGTATGCTTTTCCGTATCTTTGCAGGGTGGTAGAAAAACGATATAACGATTTCGGAAATTTCCTAAAAAAAAGTTTCCCCGGTAAAGTACAGAAGATCTCAGTCAACGCGGGTTTTACGTGTCCTAACAGGGACGGAACGAAAGGACGCGGGGGTTGCACGTATTGCAATAACCAAACATTCAGTCCGGAGTATTGCCATACGGAGAAAAGTGTCGGCGAACAACTGGAAGAAGGAATCCGTTTCTTTTCCCGAAAATATGCGGACATGAAATATCTGGCTTATTTCCAAGCCTACACAAACACCTACGAACGTTTCGACAAATTAATTCCAAAATATGAAGAGGCACTCTCTTACCCAAATGTCGCGGGATTGATTGTCGGGACACGTCCGGATTGTATGCCGGAAGATTTATTGGATTATTTCGCAGAATTAGCAAAACGTAAGTTCTTGATGATCGAATACGGACTGGAGAGCACTTTAGACCGTACATTATTGGCGATTAACCGCGGACATACTCATGCAGAATCTGAAGACGCCATCCACCGAACCGCCGCAAAAGGAATTTATACGGGCGCACACCTGATCTTGGGATTGCCGGGCGAAAGCCGGGAAGAAATTTTGCACCATGCTGAAAGACTGTCCGTCTTGCCTTTAACAACTTTGAAACTACATCAACTTCAACTTATCCGTCACACGAAAATGGCGTATGAATTTGCTCGGAATCCGGAACATTTCCATCTGTACCAAGTGGATGAATATATTGATTTAGTAATCGACTTTATGGAAAGGCTGAATCCCGCGATTATCGTGGAACGGTTTGTTTCTCAATCTCCAAAAGAATTATTGATTGCTCCGGACTGGGGCTTGAAGAATTACGAATTTACAGCAAAAATAGACAAACGCCTGGAAGAACGCCAGACATGGCAAGGACGGTTATTTACTTCTCCGGCAACACAATGTTCCCCTGAAAAGTAATACTTTGCCGGTTGACCGGCTGAATAAAAACCGATGCAGTTCCATTGGAATAAATCTGTACGCGAAATTCGTGACGGTCGTCGTCCGAACGAGTGCTAAAAGTGATCGTCGCTTTATTCTTTTCGTCATAAGTCACATCATAATTCTCTATCGGCTTATCAAAACTCAAGCCGTTTCCCCCGCCATAGGGTACGGAATATGCCCGTCCGTAATACGGCAAATGCGAATATATAGAATCTCCTTTTATCTCAAACCCATAAGAAGAAGTCAGATTCACCGAACGTCCGCCCATAGGAAGCGCACGGTCGACCTCTAGCCTATATATTCCGCTATCTATCAAAGTTTTAATCTGTTGCTCTTTTTCGTCTTTTCCCTCCTGCGCAAGCAGGGATTGTCCTCCCAAAAGAGAAACAATCCCCAGCAGAATTAAAAACCTACACATCTTCATAATCTTAAAAACTAAACACTTATCATATATATAAGACCTGCGAAGACGAAAAGGTTTAATCGTAAAGCTTAAATAAATAAAAAAGAAAGAAAAGAAGAGATATAGCAAGAACTTTGTATTTTTGCACCTATTATTATTTACCTAAAAATATGGATAACAAAAAATCGTTCCAGGGATTAAATGATCAACAAGTAGAAGATAACCGTCATAAATATGGAGAAAATATTTTAACCCCCCCTCAAAAGACTTCTCTTTGGAGTTTATTTTTAGAAAAATTCAATGATCCGATTATCCGGATCTTACTTGTAGCATGGGTTCTTTCGATGATCATCGCCGGTGTTCATTGCTGGGGACCGGAAGCAAAGGGGTTTAGCGCCTTTCTGGAACCTATCGGAATCTTTTTCGCGATTATTTTAGCCAGCGGAGTTGGATTCTTTTTTGAAGTAAAAGCCAATAAAGCCTTCGATGTATTAAATACAGTCAATGACGATATACAGGTTAAAGTGATCAGAAACGGCAATATTTGTCAAATAACCCGTAAAGATGTGGTGGTAGGCGATATTGTTGTTCTGGAAACCGGCGAAGAAATTCCGGCCGATGGGAATCTGATCGAAGCCATATCGCTGCAAATCAATGAATCAACCTTGACGGGGGAACCGGTAATTGCCAAGACAACTAACGAAGCTGATTTTGAAGAAGACGCAACTTACCCATCTAACCGGGTGATGCGGGGAACGACCGTTGTCGACGGACATGGAATCATGGAAGTGGACTTAGTCGGCGATGCTACCGGATACGGAAAAGTATATGAAGGCTCTCAAATAGACAACAATATCGACACCCCACTGCAGGTACAATTAAAAGGACTGGCCAAAATCATCAGTAAAGTAGGATATACTATTGCCGGCGCTACATTCGTGGCTCTGCTGGCAAAGCTCTTTATTCTGCACCCAAACTTGCTATTAATGGATATGATCAGTCATATTTTGAATATATTTATGATCGCCGTTACCCTGATTGTAGTTTCCGTACCCGAAGGGTTACCCATGAGCGTTACCCTAAGTTTGGCGTTAAGTATGAACCGGATGTTAAAGACAAATAACTTAGTCCGTAAAATGCATGCGTGTGAAACCATGGGAGCTACGACTGTAATTTGTACAGATAAAACCGGAACATTAACGCAAAATCAGATGCAGGTTTATCAAACGAATTTTTACAACCTACCTGATCAACAGTTGAAAGACGACGAACTGAGCAATCTGATCAAAGAAGGAATTTCCGTCAATTCGACAGCCTATCTGGATTACTCGGAAGAAAAAGTCAAAACATTGGGAAATCCGACAGAAGCAGCTTTATTGCTTTGGCTGAACAACCAAGGGCAGAATTATCTTGCGTTACGAGAAGGAGCAAAAATTATTGAACAGCTGACTTTTTCTACCGAACGAAAATATATGGCAACACTGGTCTATTCGCCATTGTTAGGAAAAAAGATTTTGTACGTAAAAGGAGCTCCTGAAATCGTACTGGCAAAAAGCAAGCGTGTCGCCATCGGAGGAGGCTACAAATCGGCTGCGGAAACCAAATATGAAATCGAACAGCAATTACTGTCGTATCAAAACCAGGCGATGCGAACATTAGGTTTTGCCTACCAGATTGTGGAAGATAACCGCACGGAAAGCTTTTTCAGCGAAGGACACCTGATCGGTGACACAAATTTGACTTACCTGGGGATCGTCGCCATATCCGACCCGGTACGGGCTGACGTACCTGCTGCTGTTCAAAGCTGTTTGGATGCGGGTATATCCGTCAAAATCGTAACCGGTGATACGCCAGGCACGGCAAAAGAGATCGGAAGACAGATCGGGATTTGGAATCCGGAGATAGATACAGATCAAAATATCATTACGGGACCAGGCTTTGAAGCGTTAAACGACGACGAAGCATTAGACCGCGTATTAGATTTGAAGATCATGTGCCGGGCACGGCCAACCGACAAACAACGTTTAGTACAATTACTCCAAAAAAGAGACGCCGTCGTCGCAGTTACGGGCGACGGGACAAACGATGCGCCGGCCCTAAAAGCTGCACAGGTAGGACTCTCCATGGGAGACGGAACATCCGTAGCCAAAGAAGCCAGCGACATCACCATTTTGGACAATTCGTTCAGCAGTATTACCCGCGCAGTCATGTGGGGACGTTCGCTTTACCGGAACATTCAAAAGTTCCTGTTGTTCCAATTGACAATCAATGTCGTAGCGTGTATTATCGTTCTGGTAGGTTCAATTCTGGGAACGGAGTCTCCGCTTACGGTTACGCAAATGTTATGGGTTAATTTAATCATGGATACTTTTGCGGCTGCTGCTCTGGCTTCGTTACCACCTCAGGAACGGGTAATGAAATACAAACCCCGTAAAAGCGGAATAAACGGTGATTTTATCATTACAAAAAAGATGACTTATACAATTTTCTCCGTTGGCTTTCTGTTTATCCTTATGCTTGTGGGAGTATTATTATATTTCTATAATGACGGCACCCTTTCAGCCTATGAATTGTCTGAGTTTTTTACCATTTTTGTGATGCTCCAGTTTTGGAACATGTTCAACGCCAAAGCATACGGAGACAAAAAATCCGCTTTCAGCGATTTGAAAGAGAGTAAAGCTTTCTTATTCGTTTCCTCCTTAATTATTGTTGGACAATATCTTATCGTCACTTTTGGGGGGAAAATGTTTAACGTTGTTCCATTAGCCTGGAAAGACTGGGGAATCATCATTGCAAGCACATTCGTTGTTTTGTTCGTGGGTGAAATCGTTCGCATAATCGCCGGAATAAAAAATAACGATGTTTAACAAATATGTTTAATAGCATAAAAATCACCAGTATTAGGTACCCTACCTACATTATTCACCGGATATAGGGATTGTACAAACCTCTTTAAATACATATTTTTGCGCATCATTTTAACAAAAACACATTATATATGGATGCGTACAGAGATTTCCAAGGAACTAAATGGAAAGACAGAATTGATGTTAACGATTTTATTTTACGAAACTATTCAGAATATACGGGTGACGAAAGCTTCCTTCAACCAGCCACACAAGCAACAAAAGAATTGTGGAAACAGCTGAGCGAAGTGTTTGCTGTGGAAAAGAAAAAGGGGATTTATGATGCGGAAACCGAAATCCCTTCCCAAATCGATGCGTATGGACCAGGATACATTAATAAAGACCTTGAAAAGATTGTCGGCGTACAAACGGACAAACCTTTAAAACGCGCTATTTTCCCAAACGGGGGGGTGCGCATGGTTCAGCAGAGTTTGCAGGAATACGGATATATGCTGGATGACAAGGTTACTGAAATTTTCACAAAATACCGTAAAACGCATAACGAAGGGGTATTTTCTGCTTATACGGACAGCATTCGCCGCGCGAGAAGTAATGGTTTATTAACCGGATTACCGGATGCTTACGGACGTGGACGTATCATCGGCGATTATCGCCGGGTAGCCTTATATGGCGTAGATCGCTTACTCTCGGAAAGAGAAAAACGGTTCAAAGAATGCGACCCGATCGTGATGACGGACGACCTGATCCGCTTGCGGGAAGAATTATCCGAACAGATCAACGCGTTAAAAGCCCTGAAACGTATGGCAGTAGCCTATGGATTCGACATTTCCAATCCGGCGACAAACGCACAAGAAGCAATTCAATGGACGTATTTCGCTTATCTCGCAGCCATCAAAGATCAAAATGGAGCGGCAATGAGTCTGGGCCGTGTAACAACATTCTTGGATATCTACATCGAACGTGATTTGAAAAACGGCTTGCTCACCGAATCTGAAGCCCAAGAACTAATGGATCATTTTGTCATGAAACTGCGCATCGTCCGTTTCCTTCGCACAAATGAATATAACGAATTATTTTCGGGCGATCCGGTATGGGTAACCGAATCGATCGGCGGTATGACTAACCGGGGACGTTCGATGGTAACAAAAAACAGCTACCGGATGCTACACACGCTACATAATTTAGGGCCGGCGCCGGAACCCAATCTCACCATCCTGTGGAGCGACCGTTTGCCGGAAGCATGGAAAAAATATTGTGCCAAAGTTTCGATCGAAACTTCTTCTCTTCAATATGAAAACGACGACCTGATGCGTCCTCAACTGGGGGATGATTATGGTATTGCCTGCTGCGTATCGCCCATGCGTATCGGACAACAAATGCAATTTTTCGGCGCGCGTGCGAATTTACCGAAATCTCTATTATACACCATCAATGGCGGTAAAGACGAAATAACGAAAGCACAGGTACTACCCAAACATTGGGTGGAAAAAGTGAATGGCGATTATCTGGAATTCGACGAAGTATGGGAAAAATTCGACCGTACGCTCGACTGGGTAGCAGAGACTTATGTGAAAGCATTGAATATTATCCATTATATGCATGACAAATACTCCTATGAAGCGCTGGAAATGGCATTACATGATGTCGACATCGTCCGTACGCAGGCTTTCGGGGTATCAGGGCTTTCTATTATCGCCGATTCGTTTGCCGCAATCAAATACGGTAAAGTACGTATCATCCGGGACGAAGCTGGTGATGCCATAGATTATGTGAATGAAAAAGAATATATCCCGTTCGGAAATAACGACGACAACACCGACCAGTTTGCAGTAGAAATCGTAGAAAAATTCATGAACAAAATCCGCAAACGCAAAATGTACAAAGACGCAATACCGACTCAATCGGTACTGACTATTACGTCGAATGTCGTATATGGAATGAAAACAGGAAATACGCCGGACGGGCGCCGCGCCGGAACGCCTTTTGCTCCCGGAGCGAATCCAATGCACGGCCGGGATACCCGAGGAGCTATCTCTTCACTTTCGTCTGTGGCGAAACTACCTTTCGAACATGCCAACGACGGCATTTCGTACACATTTGCCATCACCCCCAACACATTAGGGAAAAACAAAGAGGAAGAAGCGCAAAATCTATGCGGTCTGCTGGACGGTTATTTTCTTCAGACAGGACATCATTTAAATGTGAATGTGTTCGACCGTCAATTGCTTATAAATGCAATGGAACATCCGGAAGAGTATCCGCAACTGACCATCCGTGTATCGGGCTACGCCGTAAATTTCGTCAAACTGACTCGCGAACAACAACTAGATGTCATTAACCGGACAATTACAACGGCTATTTAAGTAAACACTATAAGAATGAGGTAAGTCGGTCATAATAGCCGGCTTACCACTTTTTTCACACAACAGTTATCGATGAAGGGCTTTATTCATTCTTTCGAATCTTTCGGGACAAAAGACGGCCCCGGCATCCGTTTTGTCTTTTTCATGCAGGGATGTCCACTGCGTTGTCTGTATTGTCATAATCCGGACACATGGAAAATCAATAACTTTGCATTTGAAAAAACGGCAGAAGAAGCGTTTCAAGAAGTAAGTAAGGTTAAAAACTTTATCCGTAGCGGCGGAGTTACCGTATCGGGCGGCGAACCGCTTCTACAAACGGAGTTCGTACTAGAACTGTTCAAACGCTGCAAGGAGGCCGGCATTCATACGGCCGTGGACACCTCCGGCTATTTGCTGAATGAAAAGATTAAATCGGTCTTGGATTATACAGATCTAGTGTTATTGGATATCAAACATATCAATCCGGAGAAATACTTGAAACTGACGGGTAAACCGTTAACACCCACTTTACATTTCGTAGATTACCTGATGGAAACCAACATCCCTACTTGGATACGCTATGTGCTTGTTCCCGGCTATTCCGACGACGAAGCCGACTTACATGCATGGGCGAACTATGTGTCTTCACTTTCCAACGTAAAACGCGTGGATATTTTACCATTCCACCAAATGGGACGGCAAAAATGGAAACGATTGGGCATAAATTATGCTTTAAAAACAATAAATCCGCCCACTTCTGAATCCATACGTCTGGCGGAATCCATCTTCAGACAATATCATCTGCCTCTTGGATAACTATCGGATGTCATCCTACTACTTGTTCATTTTTGAGAGATGAATAAAAACCATTTCCAAAAGAATAAGGATTACTCTATTGCATAAAAATCGAACGACCTTGACTTTGCCGGGTAAAACCGCCCGCATCAAAAGCAATGTCAAGGTCGATTTATTTTATTCCTGAATAACCCCTAATTCCAATACCGCGTACGAATCTTCCGTATTCGTCAGTTCAATCGGTTCGAGTTTGAAATAACGGGCTTGTATTGTCTGGCCAAAATCCACATCCTGCCGCACCGGATTATTCCGGATATTATTGAACAGTCCGTTCGTCTTTAGTTCCGTCCAGTTTTTGTTATCAGCACTCGTATATACCCGATAACGCTGTATATTGGCCGCCGTCACCTTGTTCTGTGGTGCATAGTAAAAACCAGTCAACGATTGCGACTTGCCCAAATCCAGAATCAACGGCTCGCTCAAATTAACAAGTACCGCCTCATCTGCTTTTCCGTCGATGATTTTATCGGCTCCGACCGTAGGAGACAAAAGTTTCCACCCCTCCCGCGAAGTCAAGTTATAGCGATGATCATCACTTATTCCCAGGGGATAATCCGGTGCGTTATACAGTTCCAGGTTATTCAGTAACGGGCACGCTAAGGAACGCGTAATATGGATGCGAATCCGGGAAGCAGTCACCTCCGGGAAACGAAGAATCCGTTTATAACCTACCGTTGTCGCTTCAATAAGCTGTTTCCAGTTTTGTGTAGCATCATCCCAATAATCGACGTTAAACGCAACAATCCGTTGCCCCAACGGAATATATTCCTGCAACAAAAGCCGGTTGAATGTTGTCTCCGCATCCAACGTCAACTCAACAGAAGCTGTCAACACATCGTCGTCGGTTGCCCAATACGTATCATAATCACCGTCCAACAAATTCGTAACTGAATAACGACTGTCGTTCCCGCGCGTAGACGTAGCCGTCAACGTCCCCTTCGCCAGATTTGTCTTAAAAGATTCGTCAATAGCCTTTCTCAACTCCATCAAACGGATAGAATCGTTTGGATGAATACGTCCGGTTCTGTCTGGAGGGACATTCAACAACAACGTCGAATTTCGTCCGACGGACGTATAGTAAATATCGACCAACTGACCCAACGACTTCACCTTATCATCCGTCGAAGGACTATAAAACCAGCCTGGACGAATCGATGTATTCGTTTCTGCCGGCAACCAACGTGCACCGTTAATATTTCCTGTGTTTAATGAATCCGGATTCGGCCCTTTTGCACCCGGCTCGTATCCTTCCACATCTAGCCGCGACCAGTTAGTCTCTCCAACATGCCCTTGTTCATTTCCAACCCAACGGCAGCCCGGACCTACATCGCTAAAAATCACCGCCTGCGGTTGATACTTGTAAACCGTTGCGTTGAATAAAGGCCAGTCATAAACTTGTTTCTTTCCGCCATGACCTTCCCCGTTAGCACCATCGAACCATTGTTCGAACACCTCCCCGTAATTCGTCAGTACTTCCGTCAGCGTATTGACAAACACCTGATTATATTCCGTAGTTCCATAGGCCGGATGATTCTGATCCCAAGGCGAAAGATAAACGCCAAATTTCAGTCCATACTCTTTACAGGCATCGGAAAGTTCACGCAAAAGATCTCCTTTTCCTTCTTTCCAACTACTTTCCCGTACCGTATGAGTACTATATTTACTCGGCCAGAGACAAAAGCCGTCATGATGTTTTGCCGTAATAATAATCCCTTTCATGCCGGCAGCCTTCGCCACAGCGGCCCATTGGCGACAATCGATCGCACTGGGATTAAAAACTTTCGGGTCTTCCTTTCCGTTTCCCCATTCTACGTTAGTAAACGTATTCGGCCCGAAATGAACAAACATGTTATATTCCATTTTTTGCCAGGTCATCTGATACTCCGTTGGTAAAGGGCCATAAGGTGCAGGCGGATCAACCTGCCGATTGCAAGAAACAAACAAACTGCATCCTAACAATACTGTAAAAAAACTCCAATTTTTATAGCTCATAGGTAAACGATAATAATTTAGTATTCAAGTTTATAAAGATAAGTATATAATTCGGTTCAAAAAAATTGAACAATTAATAAGCTCAGAAAAACAATCAAAACCGTCGTCAATATAAAAAATGAATGATCACTTCTCTTGCAGGTCTTTTATTATAAAATAAGATCTATTTGTTCTGGTCGCAAAAATATGTATTTTTGTATCTACCTGAAAACAACGAATCAATTAAATCTCCATGAAAAAACTGATAAGTTCTTTTTTACTACTATTTGTATTCTCCCTGCATCTTTTTGCACAAATACGAACGGAAATTCTTTTAGAAAAAAACTGGAAATTTACACGAGAAGATCGTCCGGAAAGCATGCAGCCCGAATTTGACGACAGCAAATGGCAATCAATCACCGTTCCGCACGATTGGGCCATTTACGGACCATTCCGTTCGACAAACGACTTGCAACGCATTGCGATCGAACAAGATGGACAAAACGAAGCACAGGAACATGCCGGACGTACCGGCGGACTTCCTTTTGTAGGTGTAGGCTGGTACCGAACACAATTCGAGGCACCTTTGTTTACATCCGGAAAGCGGGCGTCTATTTTATTTGACGGCGCCATGAGTAATGCGACGGTTTATCTAAACGGGAAAAAAGTCGGTTATTGGGCGTACGGCTATAATTCGTTTCATTTCGACATTACCCGCTACATGAAACCGGGCGAAAAAAACACGTTGGCAGTCCGATTGGAAAATCTGTCTGAATCGTCACGTTGGTATCCGGGAGCCGGGCTCTACCGCAATGTTCATATATGGATCACAGAAGATGCCCATATTCCGGTTTGGGGTACGCAAATCACGACCCCAATTGTTAAACCGGAATTTGCGCGAGTGTTGATTAAAACAAAAATCGATCGTCCTGGAAACAAAACTCCTGAACAATATACGCTAAAAACAGAGATATGGAATGAAAACAGACTGCGAATCGTGGAAACATCCAACCGTTTGCATGCATTCGACGAAGATTGCTTCAACCAAGAAATAATTATTCAAAATCCGTCTTTGTGGTCACCGGAGCGACCGTCTTTGTATACAGCAGTATCCCGCCTTTACGATGGAGAAACACTAAAAGACGAATATACCACTACATTCGGAATTCGTTCGATTGAAATCATTCCGGATCAAGGATTTTTCCTAAACGGCGAAAAAATACAATTTAAAGGAGTCTGCAACCATCACGATCTGGGGCCATTGGGAGCTGCGGTAAATGACGCGGCAATTCGCCGCCAGATCCGCATCCTCAAAGACATGGGTGCAAATGCCATCCGCACGTCTCATAATATGCCGGCTCCGGAATTGGTGCGCGCATGTGACGAAATGGGAATGATGGTCATGGCGGAAAGTTTCGATGAGTGGAATATCCCCAAATGCAAGAACGGTTACAATTTGTATTTTGACGAATGGGCGGAGAAGGATTTAGTCAATCTTATTCACCATTTCC
Organism: Massilibacteroides sp.; assembly: GCA_028708075.1. GTDB lineage: Bacteria > Bacteroidota > Bacteroidia > Bacteroidales > Tannerellaceae > Massilibacteroides. The sequence goes on along the minus strand of JAQVZS010000033.1, from coordinate 15,153 downwards.
GAAATAACCCCAGTGTTGTGATGTGGTGCATCGGAAATGAAGTGCCCAATCAAAGCGCACCGAACGGGGGAAAAGTCAGCCGTTTCCTACAAGATATTTGTCACCGGGAAGATCCGACACGTCCCGTGACTCAGGGGCTCGACCGCGCAAGGCATGCCATAGACAACAATTATGCATCTGTAATGGATATCGTAGGCTTCAACTATCGGTTAATGTTTTATCAGGAAGCTTATGCCAAACTACCGCAGGCAATCGTTCTGGGTTCAGAAACCGCCTCGACCGTCAGTTCACGCGGCGTCTACAAATTTCCGGTGGAACGCAAAGCGTTGGCAAAATACGATGATCACCAAAGCTCGGGTTACGATTTGGAACATTGTGACTGGTCGAACTTACCGGAAGATGATTTCATTCACCAGGAAGATCTACCTTATTGTATCGGCGAATTTGTTTGGACGGGATTCGATTATTTAGGCGAACCAACCCCCTACTACGCCGACTGGCCCAGCCACAGTTCCCTTTTCGGCATCATTGATTTAGCGGGAATACCTAAAGACCGTTATTTTCTCTATCGCAGCCATTGGAACAAGACCGAAAAAACATTACATATCCTGCCGCATTGGACATGGCCGGGGCGTGAAGGCGAAGTTACCCCTGTTTTTGTCTATACAAACTATCCTTCGGCAGAGTTATTTGTCAACGGAAAAAGTCAAGGCAAACAAACGAAGAGCCTGTCCGTCGATCTTAACAAAACCGACAATAAAGAAGCAGCAAGCGCGCTGGAACGCCAGAAACGTTACCGCTTGATGTGGATGAACGTAAAGTACGAACCAGGCACCCTGAAAGTTGTGGCTTATGATAAAGAGGGTAATGCAATTGCGGAGCAGGAAGTTCACACAGCCGGCAAGCCACACCACATCGAATTATCGGCCGACCGGACACATATACAGGCAAATGGAAAAGACTTGTCTTTTGTGAATGTGCGCGTAGTAGATAAACAAGGGAATCTATGTCCGGATGCAACCAACAAAATAAAGTTTAAAGTACGCGGAGCAGGTTCATTCCGAGCGGCGGCAAACGGGAATAGTGTCAGTCTGGAACCCTTCCACCTGCCTGAAATGAAACTTTTCAGCGGACAATTGACGGCGATTGTCAGTTCATCCGAAACACCGGGAGTCATTTATTTGGATGCCTCTTCGAGTGGAGTCAAAGAGGCGACGATCGAAATCGTAAGCAGTATTCAGTAAAAACATTAAACAAGATAAGTAAATAAATCGTTATCCCGATTCAGCACCGTAAAGTCATATTCGAACTCATACATACGGGCAATCAGCGCGTCATAATCTTCGCGGCTATTCAATTCGATCCCTACTAAGGCAGGACCGTTCTCTTTTTCGTTCTTCTTCATATATTCGAAGCGCACGATATCGTCGTGCGGTCCCAATACCTTGTTCACAAAATCCTTCAACGCGCTAGGCCGTTGCGTAAAACGAATAATAAAATAGTGCTTCAACCCCTCGAAAAGCAAAGAGCGTTCTTTGATTTCCTGCATACGATCGATATCGTTATTGCTTCCGCTAATAATACATACGACTGTTTTCCCTTTAATTTCTTCCCGATAATGTTTGATAGCCGCGGTAGCCAACGCGCCGGCAGGCTCGATCACGATAGCATCTTCATTATAGATACGCAAAATTGCAGAACAGACCTCTCCTTCTGGTATCAGGCAAACATCATCCACTACTTTTTTACAAATCGCATACGTAATATCACCCGCCCGTTTAACAGCCGCACCATCTACAAATTTATCGATCTTTTTCAACGTCACCGGTTCACCGGCTACGAAAGCTGCGTGCATAGAAGCCGCACCTTCAGGCTCCACCGCCACAATCTTCGTTTCCGGCGAATGTGTTTTCAGATACGCTCCGACACCGGCACATAAACCACCGCCGCCAACCGGAATAAAAACATAATCCACCCCCTTCAATTCTTCCAAAATTTCGAGAGCAATCGTCCCTTGCCCTTCGATAATACGTGGATGATCGAAAGGCGGAACAAAAGTCATCCCATGCTCCACCGTATATTTTTTCGCTGCTTCCGCACAATCATCAAACGTATCTCCTTCCAAAATTATTTCTACAAATTCTTTACCAAACATTTTTGTTTGTCTGATCTTTTGCTTGGGAGTTGTCTTCGGCATAAAAATAACACCTTTAATCTCCATTTCACTGCACCCGAAAGCGAATCCCTGAGCATGATTCCCAGCGCTGGCACAAACGACACCTTTTTTCAACAAGTCCGTATCTAAACTCTTTATCATATTATAAGCTCCACGAAGCTTATATGAACGAACAATCTGCAAATCTTCCCGCTTCAAATAAACGTTCGCACCATATTTTGTTGAAATTCTTTCATTATACTGTAATGGGGTTTTTTGAACAGCGCTTTTTATACGTTCCCGCGCCTGCTCTATGTTTAGATCAAAATCAGTTAAGATGGACATAGCGTTTTAATTTATACCCCGTAAAGATACGGGTAATTTATTAAAAACAAAGTAAGGCACAAAAACCCATATGCTCCGCCCCCGCAGCGGGAGAAATACTCAGATGATATTTTTCGGCAAAAGGTTTTGTAAAGAGATAGGCACTGATAACACCCATAAGTGCTCCTGCAGCTACATCCCATCCGTCGTGTTTTTTCCCATATATCCGACTCCAGCCAACAAAACCGGCAGCAGCGTAAGCCGGAATTCCCCATTGCCAGCCATATCTTCGCTGAATAAATGCCGCACCCGTAAACGAAACGGTCGTGTGCATCGAAGGAAAAGACTTGTCGTCACTCATATCTGGACGTTCCTTATCCGTTATTTCTTTCAATATAAAAGCAAGTCCGACAGAGGAAAAGCCTGCAAATGAACCTTGTTTCAAACCCTCCCAATCACTTAACGCTACCGTGGAAATGAAACAAGCTGCAGGGATGACCGCAGCAACAACATCGCCCGCCACGCGAACTGTTTTCCGGCTTCCACTTACTTCAATTTGCTGCGCTCCAATCGGAGAAAGCGACAATAAGGAAAAAGTTATAAGCAACAACAATATTCGATGAATCATTTTAGGAATTATCTTTTAAAATATAGCAATTATTTTAGGAAAGAAAACAAGTACGCCAATCACGACAGCGGTAAAGGCAGCAAATAATACAGCGCCGGCAGCCAAATCCTTCACGCGACCAATCACGTCGTGGCGTTCGGGCGAAACGAAATCGCATAATAGTTCAATCGCCGAATTCACAGCCTCTAAGGCAAAAACAAAGCCGATTGCAAAACTCACAGCTATCCATTCGTAATAGGACAAACCAAAGCAAAATCCACAAATTAGCACCGCAACCGCAATAAAACTGTGAATCCAGGCATTATGTTCATCCGAAATCAACGTCCGGATCCCTCGGAAAGCGAATCGGAAACTAAGAAACCGATCTTGAAAAGAAAACTGCTTTTTGTTCATACAACAACTATTTAATTCCATTTGCCAACAAAGATAAAGAAAGTTCAATTTCCAGCCTCCTTTTACTCAATTCGAAACCGTCATCAAAAAAGGTTATTGGAAGGATATTGTCCGAATCTGAAACTAATGTATCTTTTATTTTTCAGGTGAGATAGTTTTTCCTATCTTTACAGCCGAATTGGTTCTTCTATTCCTATTCGGGAATAGCAAGATGAAAAGGGAATCAGGTGAGAATCCTGTACAGATCCCGCTGCTGTGAAACTCTGCAAATAGCTTTGACACAATCTTTTGCCACTGGATTGACCGGGAAGGCGTCAAAGTAAGAGTCAGTCAGAAGACCTGCCATTCACTAATTATCATTTACCCCTTCGGGAACAAAGGAGTAAGTTTACGGTTTATTAAAAAGAATAAAATTGGTAATGTAACTTGTAACAACAAAAAGGTAGCTACATCCATTTGTTGACTGTACTAATGTAATAATATCTTCCGATTCGTTGAATCTGCGGATAAAACAGTTATAGCTAATAATTCTCATACATTATACGTATTAGTTATTGTTAGAAATGTTCAATAATGTGTTAGGGACCTCCGCTGAAGTGATTCACCGGAGGTTTTTTCGTTTAAAATAGCACAAACGAGGGGAAAGTGTGCAGTTTTTCGAAAAAGTACCTATCTTTGCCCCTCTTTGTTTCTTACTAAAGGACAAAACACAGAGCTAATAATTAATTAATTTATTTATGAAGAAAATTCTTTTCTACGCCTTCTTATCTTTTTTTCCAGCCTCATACGCTGCGGCGGAAGGCTATCAAGTAAACGTACAAAGCACAAAACAATCGGGAATGGGACATGTTGGAGCAGCCATGAAATTAGGTGCCGAAAGCATGCACTTCAATCCGGCCGGCTTAGGATTTCTGGATAAAGAAATCGATCTCTCCGCCGGTGTTGCGGGAATCTTCTCGACGGCCAACTACAAAAGTTTAGACGGCAGCTACAAATATAAAAGCGACAACGACCCGAGCACTCCGTTCTATGCATACGCAGGTTTTAAAATCTACGATAATTTCTCCGCAGGAATCAGCATGACTACACCTTACGGCAGTTCCATGAACTGGGGGAAAAACTGGAAAGGCTCACACTTAGTTCAGGATATCTCGTTGAAAGCATTTTCCATACAACCGACACTGTCTTTCCGCCCATTCGACCGTTTGAGTATTGGCGCCGGACTGATGGTCATGTTTGGCGATTTTTCGTTGAGCCGGGCTATTTTTTCGTCAGGCGATATGGCTGATTTAGCCGAAATTGTACCTCAATTAGCTCCATTGGCAGAAAAATATAAAGACATTACGCCGGTTTACGCAGAATTATCCGGCAATGCAGGCCTTAAATTAGGGTATAATCTCGGTGCCATGTTCGATATTACCGACCAATTCACAGTTGGCATTTCTTATCGTTCGAAAGTAAAAATGAAGGTCGGGGAAGGAAAAGCAAAAATCGTCTATGCAAATGAAACGGAAATAAAAGCAATAACCGGGCTTCAAATACCACCATTGGATATGGGTTATCTGGAAGCGGAATTACCCATGCCCTCTAACCTAAATGTAGGATTAACCTATATACCGAATGCAAAGTGGTTGTTTTCCGGCGAATTGCAATTCGTGGGCTGGGAGACCTATAAATCGCTATCCGTGAAATTCAGACCGGAAGAAGAACTTGGACAATACAACATCGACGCACCGAAGAATTATAAAAATACAATTATATACAGGGCAGGGGCTCAATACGCATTGACCAACCGATTCGACCTTCGGCTTGGTGCCTATTACGACGAGTCGCCGGTAAAAAGTGATTTTCTGAACCCGGAAACTCCCAGTATGGATAAATTAGGGCTTACTTCCGGATTTTCATTTCGTCCCGCGCCCGCGTTTTCCGTCGACTTCGGATTCAACTATGTTACCGGATTCGGACGTAAAGGGTCGTATACAGATAAAGCGACGTTAACAAAACAACCTCGCGTTTTCGAAGGCGATTATGACGTTCATGCGTATACGGTCTCGCTTGGATTGGCATATCTATTCTAATATCATTATACTACACGCAAAAAGGGATGCCTGGCAACAAGCATCCCTTCATTTTTTAAGATAAAATTATTTTCACAACTGGATCCAACGAACATAAGCAAAATCCATCCTATGTGGTAATTCCGGATTTACCGGATAAACCCGGTAAGCCACTTTATGCGATCCTGGTTCGGAAGGGGTCGCCTTTAATTCAAAATACAGTTTGCTGCCTTCTTCTTTTTTCAAGGTAAAATTAAATACATTGATCAAATCAAGCGAATGTGTTTCATTATTTTCTTTAACAATGACCATATCGACACCCAGCATACATTTTAACTCCTTGCGATCGATTACCAAATTGAAGGTAGATTCTTCGCCGGCCACCTGATTGTGTTGAGCGACATCTTTATCACAAACAAACGATTCTACTTCAAAACGATCCCAATGTGCGGCTACCTCTTCCTTCCAGGCAGCAATTTCTCGCGCTTTCGCAAAATTATTCTCTTTCAGATGCGTCGAACGGGTAGCCAATTTTTCATAAAAACGGCTGATATAATCGTCCAACATCCGTTTCATTGTATAATCCGGAGCGATTTGCGACATAGAATTCTTGATGTATTGAATCCATTCCGGCGAATATCCTTTGCTATTCTTCGCATAGAACGTTGGGATAATCTCATTTTCGAGAATATGATAAATCGTCGCAGCATCTAATTGATCCTGATACTGCTGATTATCGTATGTCCGTTTATCAGTCAAAGCCCAACCGGCCCCTTCACGGTATCCTTCATACCACCATCCGTCCAACACCGAAAAATTTAAAACCCCGTTCATCTCCGCTTTCTCGCCAGATGTGCCGGAAGCTTCTAATGGACGCGTCGGCGTGTTTAACCACACATCCACTCCTGAGATCAAACGACGAGCTAATTGCATATCGTAATTTTCGAGGAAAATAATTTTCCCTAAGAATTCCGGACGACGGGAGATTTCAAAAATGTGCTTGATCAACCCTTGTCCGCCTCCATCAGCAGGATGTGCTTTCCCAGTGAAAATAAACTGAATGGGGTATCGTTCATTATTCACGATCTTCGACAATCTGTCTAAATCCGTAAATAACAAATGTGCACGTTTATACGTAGCAAAACGGCGGCCGAAACCAATTAATAATGCATTCGGATTGATTCGTTCCAAAACAGAGACCACCTTAGACGGATCTCCTTGTTTTTTCAACCAATTATCTTTGAATTCGGCCTTGATGTAATCGACTAATCTACGTTTAAGCGTTTGCCGTACTCCCCAGATTTCTTCGTCGGAAATGCGTTGTATATCATCCCAATATTCTTTATTGGATTGATCGTTCCAAAAATTCTTATTGAAATGCTTTCTGAAGAACTTTTTCCATTCTGAAGCAGTCCAAGTCGGCATATGTACTCCGTTGGTAACCCAACTTACATGCAACTCGTCGGGGAAATAACCTTTCCATATCGGCGCAAACATTTTCTGGGAAACTTTTCCATGCAACCAACTGACGCCATTAGCTTCTTGACTGGTATTCAATGCAAAGACACTCATGGAAAACTTTTCGTTCGAACCTGGATTCTCACGTCCCATATCGATAAAATCTTGCCAACTGATTCCCAATTTCGCAGGAAATTCGCCCATATAACGACCGAAAAGCCCTTCGTCAAAATAATCATGTCCGGCGGGAACAGGAGTATGCACCGTATACAGCGCGGAAGCTCGTACAACTTCGAGTGCTTCCTGAAAGGACAGTTTATCATTCTGAATATAATCTACTAAACGCTGTACATTAATCAGGGCAGCATGTCCTTCATTGCAATGATAAATCTGTTTTTTGATCCCCAATTTATTCAACATTAGAATACCGCCAATACCCAACATGTATTCCTGCTTCATCCGGTTTTCCCAGTCTCCGCCATATAACTGGTGGGTAATGGAACGATCCCATTCGCTATTTTCAGGAATATCCGTATCCATCAAATACAGCGGAACACGTCCGACCGACACCTTCCAAACCATCGCATATACGATTCGCCCAGGATAAGGTACTTCAATCAAAAGTGGATTTCCCCCGGAGTCCATCACCTGCGTTAACGGCAACGTACTAAAGTTTTGCGCTTCATAATTAGCTATTTGCTGCCCTTCCATGGATAGCGTTTGAGTAAAATAGCCATATCGATATAGAAAACCGACAGCCACCAAGTCGATATTGCTGTCACTTGCCTCTTTCAGATAATCCCCCGCCAATACGCCAAGTCCTCCAGAATAAATTTTCAGGATATTAGCTAATCCGTATTCCATACTAAAATAGGCGACCGAAGGCTTCGTTGTGTCGAGTTTCACATTCATATACGACTTAAATAGAGAGTAAACTTCTTCTATTTCAGCCATCAATATCTTATCGGAAATAATTTCTTCAAAACGTTGACGAGAAAGTTTTTGTAAAAGCAATACCGGATTCCCCCCTGCCGCTTTCCAAAGATTTTCATCTATTTTTTTAAATAAAGATGTACATTCAAAATTCCAGACCCACCACAGGTTGTTTGCCATCTCATAAAGCGAATAGAGTTCTTCCGGAAGTTGGGCTTGTGTATATAAATCCTTCCATACGGGATTATTCGCATTGTTAACTTTTATTCTCATTTTTCCGAATTTTATCGTGATTCAAAAACTATCTACTTAGACATGTTAGGCAAAGATAAAACTATTACCCTAAATTCAATTATATTCTATATTCTTCTTTTTGAGCTTTTTCCATCGGCTATGCGAAAAGCATCCAGATAATGGACGATGAATTTTTCCCATTCGGCTTTCGAAGCCAATGCAAAACAAGCAGATCGAACCTGTTCAATCTCGTCGAAGGATTTTTCCGACAGGATACGAACAGCGCGACTAATACTATTCACCACTTCAAAATAATTATCATCAGTACGGTTTGTAACAACTACACCTTCCTCTATCCGTTCGCCTGAGATATTCTTTTTCACCCAAAGTCCGAAACCGGCCAAATCCGTTGTAATAGTAGGAATACCAAAAGCAATACTCTCTAACGGGGTGTATCCCCACGGCTCATAATATGACGGATAAACCGTCACATCCATGCCGATCAAAATATCGTAATAGGATTTATTAAATATCCCGTCGTTTCCATCCAAATAGCAGGGAACAAAAATAATTTTGACTTTTTCTTCCTTTCTGTTTTTAAAGCCCAGATTAAAAATCTTATTCATAATCCGGTCTTCGTCCATATTATTCAGCCAATGTGTCAAAAAAGGAGTTTGCATTGGAGTTGTTATCTGAATATTTTCACAAACCGCTTCTTTCAAGTCAGCCCTTGCCGCGAACATCCAAGCGGGAACTAATACAAAAGCGATCGTTTCACGGTTATAATCAGGCTCCAACCTTAATCCGTTCATTGACTCCAGAAATACGTCGATTCCTTTATTGCGAAACTCATACCGACCGCTCGTCGACACAAATAAAGTATTTTCACTAACCGGATAGCCCAATAACTTCTCAGCAACCGTACGCAATCTGTCGCGTGCCACTTTCCGCTTCAATTCGTAACTTCCGTTTTGCGGAACAAAGTTTTGTTCAAAACCGTTAGGCGTAACAACATCCGGGGTTTTCCCCAACAAATGAGTCGCCTCAGACGCAGTAATGTCGCTGACGGTCGTAAAACAATCCGCATAATGCGCAGCTTGCTTTTCAAGCGAATGTTTGGCCTGCATATTCAATTCGGCAGCCATTTGATCCCCATTATATTGCGCCATATACGTATATAACGGTTTATTATTTCCAGCAATGGAACGCCCGATTGATGTCGCATGTGTTATAAAAAGAGTTGAGACAGCAGGGAGATGCTTCCGGACGTATAAAGCGCCCATACCCAACATCCACTCGTTGAAAATCACCCCCACTTTTTTTTCTTCCAGATGGTAAAAGCGATAATAGCTCTCAATTACCTTACCGACTGCATACGCAAAAAGACAAGACTCGTCATAATCGCCATAAGCACGCATAGAATCAACCTGAAAATCTTCCCACATCGCGTAAAACAACGAATCACGATCCTGATAAAAAGGAGTAAAATCAACTAAGGCAACAAATGGAAAACCCGGAATATTCCAACGTCCCATTTTTATGCGTAACCCCTCAGACCTCTCTGCATATGATATCCAATCCTGAAAAAGAGTATTATCCGGATTAAAATCAAGAGATGTACCTTGCTTACGGATATCCGGACCGATAAACATCAATTTATCCTGAAATAAGTCATGCATGGTATGCGCCCGCGTAGACAATACGGTATAAATACCGCCTACTTTATTACAAACTTCCCAACTACTCTCAAATACGTACTCAAACGTACCTATATCTTTATTCATAACACCTTTAACTCTTGATCTGGCGGTAAAGATAACCGTTCTTAGCGTTTTTATCACGTTATCGAAGTTTAATTAATAACAAATGCGTAGTTTTGTGGCGTTAAAACCTGAATAGATTATGGCTAAAAAAAGAATTTTAAAAAAGAACATTAGCAAGATAGCCGGAGAACTTTTCACCGACGCTCTTTTGTGCAGCCTGTTCGTAAAAGATGTCGACGGTGATGCCGTAGAAACAATCATGAACCGTATCCTTTCGATGGAAGAGTCTTTTATCCGTCGAGCTCATCGACCGGACGGCAAAGCGGACAAAACTTTAGTAAAAAAATATTATAAAAAATTGTTGGTGGACTTGAACACAGAAACCGACGCCATCGAAAACGAGTTGGCAAAACTGAACAAAATGGCGGAATAAGCATGAAAAAAGTAATCAGTAAGACGTTACTGAAGTTGATCGGATGGAAAGCAGTGCCGATTGGCAAGTATGTCCCGAAATGTGTGATTTGTGTAGCGCCTCATACCAGTAACTGGGATTTTATTTTAGGAAAATTATTTTATCTTTCATTAGGACGTAAGGCCAATTTTCTCATCAAAAAAGAATGGTTCTTTTTCCCGCTTAATTTTTTATTCAACTGGATGGGTGGAGTACCTGTTGACCGAAATAAAAAAACTTCCGTAACAGATCAGATGGTGAAAGCATTTAACAAACGCAAGCAACTTCATTTAGCTGTAACACCTGAAGGTACACGTCAACGCGTGGAAGAATGGAAAAAAGGCTTCTACTTCATGGCTTTGAACGCGAATATTCCTATTTTATTAGCTTATTTCGACTATAAGAAAAAGGAAGTCGGCTTTAAAGAAATGTTTTATCCCACCGGAAACGCAACCGAAGATATCCTGAAAATCCGAAGCTACTATAACGATGTAACGGCTCGTCATCCGGAAAATTTCGTTAAACTATAACGGTATTTATATCATCATGGGGTCTCAATTACGAGTTTCGCTAGTACAGTTATCCGGAGTGTGGGAAGATAAGCAAGCAAGTTTACTGCATTTCGGAAAACGGTTGAAGCGCCTGAAGGGGAAAACGGATCTGACCATCTTGCCGGAAACTTTTACGACTGGTTTTTCTATGCAGGCGGCTTCGCTCGCAGAAACCATGGATGGAAAAACGGTCACAATATTGAAAAAATGGGCAAAAGAATTTGATTTTGCTATTGCCGGCAGTTTTATCGCCGAAGAAGCAGGATGTTATTACAACCGAGCTTTCTTTGTTACACCCGAAGGTGCATGCGAAACGTTCGACAAACATCACCTGTTTCGGATGGGGCGAGAACACGATTTTTTTACGGCGGGAGACGCTCGTGGAATCGTTCACTACCTAGGTTGGAACATCCGTTTATTAGTCTGCTACGATTTACGCTTTCCGGTTTGGAGCCGCAATGTGCAGAATGCCTACGATTTGTTAATTTACGTGGCGAACTGGCCGACCCCCAGAGCCGGAGTCTGGAAAACTTTGCTTCCCGCACGAGCCATCGAGAATATAGCCTTTGTCTGTGGCGTCAACCGTGTAGGAACGGATGGAAACGGACTAACTTATTCGGGCAATTCCGTAATTTATTCACCTAAAGGGCAAAAACTCGTTCTGCTTCCGGCTGGTAAAGAAACCATAAGGACTTGTGTGCTCAATAAAAATGAATTAGATAGACTGCGCGAAAAATTCCCCGTCTGGAAAGACGCCGATCTCTTTTCGTTGTAAAAAGAAGACAAAAGCTTCAAATAAAATTTCGTATTAAGTGATACCGATTGCTAAAAAGTGTATTAATAATTTACCCCGACGCCACTTTTCCTCCAAAATTGGAAAAGGATAAAATCTTTTTTTTCTTACACAATATGAACGAATGTTCAAAAATGTGCGTATATTTGTCGCGACACCTTCTGGTTTTCGTACGAACCACTCGTGCCGAATATCTATTATTAAAGTAAATTAAAAAATGAAGATTGCAATCACATCTGAAGGGGATACGCTTTCATCAAACATAGATCAGCGTTTTGGACGGTGCTCTTTTTTTGCTGTTTACGACACACAAACTGACAAGACGACATTTTCCCCCAATCCGGCACGAAATGCGCCGGAAGGCGCCGGGCCTGCAGCCGTACAATTTATTGCATCGCAAAAAGTTGAAAAGGTTGTTTCGGGAGAATTCGGAGGAAAGATCAAAACGTTGCTTGACAGTCTGCATATCGAAATGCACAACGAAAAAGAAAAGACTGTTTTTGAAATTATTCAACAATTTAAAAAAAGGAGGTAATTATGCCTGGATTCAATCAAACCGGCCCAATGGGACAGGGTGCCATGACCGGCAAACGAATGGGAAAATGCAATCGCAGGAATGTGGACAAACCCATTACTGTAAATGAACCTGCAACCGAAAATTCGACCGCGAATAACGAAAGAAGAGGAATGGGAAAAGGTCGTGGTCGTGGTCAAGGTGGTCGCGGCATGGGTTTCAATTGCAAAAACCGCAATCGTAACGAAAATTAAACCTGAATAAGGAGGTTATCTTGACTTCGGAAGATAACCTCTTGTATCATTAATACATATAAGAAAATGAATAAAAAAATTGCTATTCCAATGGAAAACGGAAAATTGTGTGCTCATTTCGGGCATTGCGAGTATTTCGCTATCGTAAACGTGGAAAATAACCGGATTACGGGGATTCAAGAAAAAACCCCACCGGAACATGAACCGGGTTTATATCCCCGTTGGATCGCAGCGCAAGGAGTTACGGACGTCATCGCCGGCGGCATGGGACAAAAAGCGATAGACCTGTTTAACCAACAAAAAATCAATGCATTTGTCGGCGGACCGGTACAAGAGGCAAAAGAGATTGTTGAAGCGTTTCTGGCGGATAACCTTACACTTAAAGCCAATTACTGCAACCACGACGATGATCATGAAGGCGGATGCAAACATTAAAATTGGAAGTGTTTTTATAACAGAAGAAACCAAATATAATACACGAATCCGTGAATGTTAAAATAAGGATTGCTATTGCCAGTGGGAAAGGAGGAACCGGAAAAACGTTTATTTCCACGAATCTTTTTAATGTCTTACTCAAAAAAAGAGTTTCTGTCGCTTTGGTCGACTGCGACGCGGAAGAGCCAAACGACAGGGAGTTTATCCACGGTGAACTGGAACGGCAGTACGAAGTTACGCAAAAAGTACCTGTTCTGGACGAGAGAAAGTGCACATACTGCGGCAGATGCCAGGAGTTTTGCAATTATAATGCCATCTTTTTTCTAAAAGAAGCGAAGTTAATTAAAATTATGGAGGAACTCTGCCATGGTTGCGGGGCTTGTTCGTACGCTTGCCAAACAGAAGCATTGTCGGAGAAAGAAAATGTTCTGGGGATGGTAAGTCGATACGCGGTTTCGGAAAACAGTACGCTAATTGAAGCACGAATGGAAACCGGAGTTTTTTCGCCGGTCAAAGTTATCCAGTCGGCAGTTCAAAAAGCAAACGACTTCGATCTGGTTTTATTGGATGCACCTCCGGGCACTTCTTGTCCTTTTATTCAAACGGTTTCTGCTGCCGAATATGTTGTTTTGGTCACCGAACCTACGCCCTTCGGGTTAAGTGATTTGATGCAATCCGTAGAAGTTTTAAAAAGCATGAACAAACCGTGCGGCGTGATTGTAAACAGAGCCGGACTGGGGAACAAGGACATTTACGATTATCTGAATTTAGAGGGTATCCCATTATTAATGTCCGTGCCTTTTGACAGAGAAATCGCGGTCGGCTATTCAAACGGAGAGTTGTTAACCAATCGGAGCCAAGACTGGTACCTGAAATTTAATCAGTTGTTTCACACAATTATTGAACAATATGCAAATAGCCATCATTAGCGGAAAGGGAGGGACCGGGAAAAGCAGCATCACGGCAGCTCTTGCAACCTTGCAAAGCAACGTTATGCTGGTCGACTGTGATGTGGACGCGGCGAATCTTTATCTGTTGTTTAATCCGGTTTGCGACGAGGAATTCGGTTTTATCTCAGGACATAAAGCTGTCATCGACAAAACGAAATGCCACAATTGTGGAAAGTGTATGGCGTATTGCCGGTTCGACGCCATCGAAAAGAAAGACGGTAAAATACACATTATAGAAACCCGTTGTGACGGCTGCCTGCTTTGCTCCCGAATTTGCCCGTATGAAGCCATCACGATCGTTGAGGAAAATAAAAGCCGGATGTACGCTGGCTATTTTCAAAACGGGAGGATGGTTTACGGTCGACTTGCGCCCGGCGAGGAAAATTCAGGCAGGCTGGTAAACCTTGTCCGTGAAAAAGCAAAGAAAATAGCTGTAAATGAAGGGATAGAAACGATTATCATCGACGGCCCTCCAGGAATAGGATGCCCCGTAATCAGCACCATTACTGGTGTCGATGTGGTGGTAATTGTAACCGAACCAACGCTTTCTGGGCTTCACGACCTAAAACGTACGCTTGAAATCACCGCTGGATTCGAATCGCAAACGTGCGTCATCATCAACAAATCCGACATCAATCCAGATAAAACAGTAGAACTGGAAACCTATTGCCAGGGAAAAGCAATACCAGTGATCGGTAAACTGCCGTTCGATCCATTAATGGTCGAAGCTATGCTCAATTGCCAGTCGGTTACCGATTTCGCGCCGGACTCCGTCCTCAGCCAAGAACTGAAAAAGATATATATAACACTCAAACAACTTAAAACCTGAAATCATGCACCTCGAAAAAAGCAAACTTAATCTTGTCATCGACTTAATTCTATTGCTTCTACTATCAGTAATTGCCGGAATCGGTCTATTAATCAAATATGTCTTAGTTCCCGGAATTCAACGAAACACGATTTACGGAACTCATATCGATTTAGAATTCTGGGGAATGAACCGCCACGAATGGGGTGACCTGCACCTCTATCTGGGGTTCTTGTTCCTGACATTGCTACTCATCCATATCCTTTTGCACTGGAAAATGGCAGCCAACCTCTACCGACACCTGCTCCCCAACAAGACAATTCGCCTCGCACTCACTATCCTCCTCGCCGTTGCAACCTTACTGGCACTGTCCTTCCCCCTGTTCGTAAAACCGACAGAAATACAAAAAGAAGTCCTCCACCAAAAAGGAAAAGGACAAAACTCCAGTACAG
>JAQVZS010000008.1:52018-93703 GCA_028708075.1 Massilibacteroides sp. | reverse complement strand
CTTTAGGGCGAATGTAAATTCTGTTATGAAAAAACGAGTTGATAATTTGCAGAAAAAATAAAACACCGAAAGAAATAAAACACACCGTCGGCTGAACGGATTGGAGTACAGATAAAGCGGAAATTAAAGTGAGTTCGCTTTCACTGTGAGTACCTGTTTGCGTATGTGCTTTACTATGAAAATGAGAATGGACGATTGTCGCCCCGTTAATGACGTGACTATGGTAAAAAAAGCAGATATCCGCGTAATACAGAGCGAATACTAAAATAAAAAAAACACTTAATATTTGCCGGCTTTTCGTTGGCATCTGCAACATTTTGTTTTAGAACATACAAAAATAGTTTTTTTATCGAAACACTACATACGAATATCCGTTTTTCAAAAACAAGATTCTTTTTCATATCCATTTTATTTTAACTTTGCCAAACCTTCACCCTTGATCCGTATTTTTTACTGATGAGAAAATACCGATTCAATATTGTGAAAGCTAAAAAGTTAAACGTTAAATAAACTCGTCTGCAAAATTATGATCCAGGTATTAAAAAGAATTATCGTCTTTTCGTGTTGTTCCCTTTTCTTTGTGTCCCTGCATGCGCAATATGTTCCGGATATTTTAAAAGGATATGAACAACAAACCATCCAAATGACTCCTGATTATGACGGAGACGTCGTATGCACATTAATCCGCAAACCGTTGTCCGGCACGAAGCAAGCCGTATTGTATATCCATGGTTACAACGATTATTTTTTTCAATACGAATTAGGCGACAGCATACAACACTATGGATTCGATTTTTACGCGTTGGATTTACGAAAATACGGTCGTTCCATACGTCCGCATCAAAGAGCTTGTTTTTGCAAAAATATCAATGAGTATTTTGCCGACATCGATACGGCATTGAACGTAATTCGTCAGGAAGGGCATACGTCTGTTTTCCTACTGGCACATTCCACAGGTGGACTGATTACGCCGCTTTATCTGGATTCGCACAAAGAAAGGAAGGAGGTAAAGGGCCTTATGCTAAACAGCCCTTTTTTTGATATGAATATGAGTTGGTTTAAGGAAAATATCGCTATTCCCGTCATCGCTTTTTTCGGACGTTTCTTTCCAAATTGGATTATTGAAAAGGAAGGATTTTCTTTCTATTCGGAAAGCCTTTTGGTAGATAAAAAGGGTGAATGGATATTTAATACGAATTGGAAACGACCGGAAGGCTACCCCAAAACAGCCGGATGGCTGCGCGCGATTCATCAGGGACATACAAAACTTCAGAAAGGTCTTTCGTTATCCTGTCCGGTATGGGTGCTTTCATCGGATAAATCATTCTCAGAAAAGAAGGAATGGCACGATCAATATAAAACTTCGGATATTGTTTTGGATGTGAACGATATTCAAAGGATAGCGCCTAAATTAGGGAGCAAGGTACGCCGTGATACCATTCCGAACGGAATACACGACCTGATTCTTTCCGCCCGTCCGTATCGCGAAACCGTGTATAAAAAAATCCGAAATTGGTTGGTTGTCCGTTAATTGTCCGTTAAAAATCTGCGATAATACGGAAATTCAATTGACGGCCGGTCAGATAGTTTGGAATGGCATGCTGAACACCATCCACATCGGTTATCCAAAAATAGGAACTGACGTTTTTCATGTCGAAAAGATTAAAGATATCGACACCCAACCATATATTCTTAAAATGGCGTAACATCCCTCTATCCATAATAGCATCTATCCCACCCGCCAACTGATAAGAAAAGCCAATATCGACACGTTTATAAGCCGGCATCTTATAATAGGCTTCTTCGTACCCCTGACGTGGAGCTGTAAATGGAGTTCCGCCCGATAAAACACCTTTTAAATTCAATTTTGCCCGCTTGTATCCGGGGAAATAGTCCTGGAAGAATAAAGAAAGATTATACCTATGATCATTGGGCATAGGTACTTCAACCGTTTTCCGTATCGTCTGTTCTGCCTTCATCAACGACAGGCTGATCCAGGAATCGGTTCCGGGCACAAACTCACCGAACAGCTTCATATCCAATCCCATCGAATATCCTGTAGCGCAATTTTCGCCGTAATAACGAATTTTGACATTATCAATCGTGTACGGATTTAAATCGTCCAATTTTTTATAATAGGCATCCGCACTGAATTTGAAATTCCTGTCCAAAACCCGGAAGGTATAATCACTTCCCAATATAAAATGAAGGGAACGCTGGGATTTCAACTCTTTGTTTAATGCTATAATGCTATTTCCTGTTTCATCTTCCGAAACTACGCGAAGCTCCTTATAAAAAGGCGACTGGTAATACAGACCGGTAGCAAAACGAAACGTCAGATCCTGATTCAAGGCAGGGATAAATCCGAGCGAGACACGCGGACTTAAAAGGATCTCCTGGTTGTACGACCAATAACTGGTTCTTACACCGGCAGTCAAAGAAAACAAGCCCTGCTCCACGCGAAATTTGAAAATATCCTGCAAGTAAGCGGAGAAACGTGTGCTTCCCAATTCATTATTAGAAAACAAATTGGCGTTCAAGCGAACATCCGTTCCCGTGTGAGGCATCGAATAACCGGCTGAATCTCGTTTTTCCCATTCGTTGATTCGATCTTTTATTTTTTCCATCTGCACCTGCCCTCCCCATTGAAGTGTATGATTTTTTATACGCGCAGATCCGTAATGTCCGACATTGAAAATAGTAGAACGAAGTCTGTTTCTCGCATGTTCGTGATAACGCCCCAGTAACAATTCGCGGTCAATATCGCTTTCATCTGTATTGTCTTCATCTCCCCGCAATAAATACTCTCCGCCAATGTCATATCCTTCTTCTTCTTTGCTGGTAAAAGCAGAGGCCTGTATCCCCAGTTCTACCTGTTCATTCGGTTTGTTTTTCAGGGTAAATGCTCCAAAATACGTTTCGAAACGATCCTGTTCATGTCCGCCGTCGAATATAACATCCAACTGTTTGATATTTTCGGTTGTTCCAAAGGAAGTCGTCCTACTGTGCGGGATAAATTTATACTTGTTCAACGCCATATTACCTAAGAAATTCATTTCCCATTTCGGCGTGAAAGCATACGTCATATAAGTCTGAAAATCCACAAACTCAGGATCGTATTCAGCATCCGTATCCATCGATGAAAGCAAGGAACGCCCAGTCTTATAACGCAGTCCGGTTATTTGGGTGAATTTTCCGGAAGCGCTTCCTACATAGGCATTAGCGCCCAACAAACTAACAGACGCCGAACCTTCCAATTTTTCCGGTTTTTTATAGCCGATATCGAGCACGGAACTCATTTTATCGCCATAACGGGCTTCAAAACCTCCGGCAGAAAAATTGACTGATTCTGTCATATCCGGATTTGTAAAACTCAGTCCTTCCTGCTGTCCGGATCGAATTAGTAACGGACGGAAAACCTCAAGGCCATTCACATAAACGATGTTTTCGTCATAACTTCCTCCGCGCACCGAATATTGCGAACTCAATTCGTTACTTGACGTCACTCCGGCAAACGTGACGATTAAACTTTCAATACTACCTCCTGCGGGATCCGGAAGCAAACGAATCTTTTCGGCATCGACGGATTCCAATGTATTGGTTTGTTTACGAATAGCCGTAACCGAGACTTCACCCAATTGAAGTGCCGTATAATTCATTTGTACATTCAAGCGCATGTTCTGAGTTGCTTTCGGAATTATACGCTCCGCTTTATTATACCCCAGACAGGAAAAAATCAGGATTAGCGAATCGCCTGGAGCCACAGATAACGAATAAGCGCCTTTTTCATTGGTCATCGCTCCGATTAACGTATTCTTAACCTGAACAACAACCAACTCCAGCGGATTACCATCGGCGTCACGAACATTCCCGGTTATTTTAATCCGACCCTGACCGAAAACCATGAATGAAGTCAATATAAAAAGCAGTGCAGCTACAGCACGTGTCATCATATCTTTTTTAGTTACATTAAATAATAACGATAAAAAAAGCAATAGCGTATATCGACCGGCAAAAAAGTGTTTCTTCAGTAGAAAATAAAAAGTAACTTTGCAGAAAAGTATGCAATATGATTAAATCAATGACTGGTTTCGGTAAGGTTACAGCCGAATTGCCTTCTAAAAAAGTAACCGTGGAAATAAAAGCGCTTAACAGTAAACAATTGGATTTGTCGACCCGTATCCCGTCGGTTTACCGGGAGAAGGAAATGGAGATACGGACACAGTTGTTACAAACACTGGAACGCGGGAAAATCGAATTTTCCATTTTTGTGGAATATCTGGGGAAAGATACGCCGACACAGATAAACAGTGGTGCCATTGAATCTTATTATCAACAGATCAAAGATATTTCTGCAAATTTAAATATAGCGGTACCGTCGGATTGGTTTCAAATTTTGTTGCGACTTCCTGACGCCATACGTACAGAAGCAGCAGAAGTGAATGAAGAAGAATGGCATATCATTTCGGAAGCGATATCGAGGGCGATCGAACAACTAATCGAATTCCGTATTCAAGAAGGCAAAATGTTAGGGAAATTGTTTGAAAACAAAATAAGCAATATTGCGGCCTTGCTTATGGAAATAGAAAAATATGAAGGAGAACGGATCGAAAAGATAAAAACGAGAATCATGGACAATCTGGAAAAAGTGGCCGGCATGGATTATGATAAAAACCGTTTTGAACAGGAAATGATTTATTATATTGAGAAACTGGATATTAACGAAGAAAAAAATCGGCTTGACAATCATTTGAAATATTTTATCTCAACGATGAAAAATGAGAGTAGTACGGGGAAAAAACTGGGATTCATCGTCCAGGAAATAGGACGCGAAGTCAACACGCTTGGATCGAAAAGCAATCAAGTGGAAATGCAACAGATTGTTGTCCGGATGAAAGACGAACTGGAACAGATTAAGGAACAAATTCTAAATGTCTTATAAGATGGCGGGTAAATTAATCATCTTTTCTGCACCGTCGGGATCAGGGAAGTCAACAATCATCCACTATTTATTAAAACAAAACCTCCGGCTTCGTTTTTCTATTTCGGCGACCAGCCGGCCGCCGCGTGGAAAAGAAAAAGACGGAGTGGATTATTATTTCCTTTCGCCGGAGGAATTCAAAGCGCGGATCGCTACCGGAGATTTTCTGGAATACGAAGAAGTCTATCCCGACAAGTTTTACGGCACATTAAAAAGTGAAGTCAACCGGATTTTGACAGACGGTGATAACGTGATTTTCGATGTCGATGTGGTTGGAGGCTGTAATATCAAAAAGTTTTATGGTGAACAGGCGTTGTCGATATTCATTCAGCCGCCCAGTATAGAAGTACTTCGCGAGCGATTGATCAATCGGGCGACGGACAAACCTGAAATTATAGAAGACCGCTTGGAAAAAGCCGAATTCGAGCTTTCATTTGCAACACAATTCGATGTTGTGATTGTTAACGACAAACTTGAAGACGCGCAAGAAGAAACCCTTCGTGTCATTCAAACATTTCTTACTCAATGATTAAAACAGGCATTTTCCCCGGATCATTCAATCCAATTCATATCGGTCATTTGGCCTTAGCGAACTGGATGTGTGAATATGGAGGGCTGGATGAAGTTTGGTTTCTTGTATCCCCGCACAATCCGTTAAAAGAAAAATCAGGATTAATGGACGATCAGTTTCGTCTATTATTAGTAAAGGAATCTATTGCGTCGTATCCGAAGTTCAAAGTCGACGACATTGAATTTTCCCTCCCCCAACCTTCGTATACAATTAACACGTTGGATGCTTTGACACAGAAACATCCCGAAAATTGTTTTTATTTGATTATTGGAGCTGACAATTGGGACAAGATGCCTCTATGGAAAGATGCGGAAAAACTTCTAAACTCATACCGGATTCTTATTTATCCTCGACTTAATTTTCCCGTAAATATTCCTGAGACGTTTTCACTTGTTCGTAAAGTAAACGCCCCCTTAATGGAAATTTCCTCTTCTTTTATCCGCAAGAGCCTGAAAGAAGGAAAAGATATCCGGTTCTTTCTGCCGGAGACGATTCGCCCTTATTTAAGAGAAATTTGTAAACAGTGTTCACTTTAAATTCTATTAATTTGAATGTTTTATAGCATTCTATTCTTTTTTTAAAATCAAATTTCCCTACATTTGTTCCAACCTTAAAATTATTTCTTACGAAACAATCCGTTTATAAAAAAACAAAAATCATAAGAACTTGAAAAACATGAATAAAACTACTGACAAAATGACAAATTACAGGTGGGTAATTTGTGCTATGCTCTTTTTCGCAACCACGATTAATTATTTAGATCGTCAGGTGTTATCGCTCACATGGGTAGATTTTATTGCTCCGGAGTTCCATTGGACGAATACACATTACGGAATGATTACTGCCACTTTTTCACTTTTATATGCTGTAAGCATGTTATTTGCCGGGCGTTTTGTCGATTGGTTAGATACAAAAAAAGGTTATCTCTGGGCAATCGGTATCTGGTCATTTGGTGCATGTATCCATGCCTTTTGCGGAATCGCCACTTCTGGTATTCTTACGGGAACCTGGTTAGTGGGTTTTGCCGGAGCGCGCGAATTGATCGCAACCGTCGATAATGCTGGACTGGTAATCAATGTGAGTGTCTCCCTCTTTATTTTTGCTCGTTTTGTACTTGCGTTAGGTGAAGCCGGCAACTTTCCCGCAGCAATTAAGGCGACCGCCGAATATTTCCCTAAAAAGGACAGAGCTTTCTCAACCAGCATATTCAATGCCGGAGCTACAGTCGGAGCTTTAGCCGCGCCGATAACGATTCCTTTTATAGCCAAAGCATTCGGATGGGAAATGTCCTTTATTATTATTGGGGCGTTTGGCTTTATCTGGATAGGATTCTGGGTGTTTCTTTATAAGAAACCGGAATTGAATCCCAAAGTATGCAAAGCGGAACTGGAATACATCCAACAGGATGAGGATAGCAAAAAAGGGGAAGAAAAGAAAGAGACAGCGGAGAAAAAAATATCGTTTGTCGACTGTTTCAAATATAAACAAACATGGGCCTTCGCTGTAGGGAAATTTATGACAGACGGAGTATGGTGGTTTTTCTTATTCTGGGCACCGGCCTATTTAAATTCAGTCTATGGAATGAGTTCGACGGATGCCGCATTGCCTTTATTCGTTCTTTATATGATTACCCTGTTTTCGATTATCGGTGGCTGGCTTCCGTCTTATTTCGTAAATAAAAAAGGAATGAATCCGTATGCCGGACGTATGAAAGCTATGCTGATCTTTGCTTTCTTCCCGCTTTTGGCGTTGTTTGCCCAACCATTGGGACATATTTCTTATTGGATTCCTGTTGTTA
Organism: Massilibacteroides sp.; assembly: GCA_028708075.1. Classification (GTDB taxonomy): domain Bacteria; phylum Bacteroidota; class Bacteroidia; order Bacteroidales; family Tannerellaceae; genus Massilibacteroides. The sequence continues at coordinate 86,353 of JAQVZS010000008.1, read as the reverse complement.
TCATCGGTATCGCGGGTGCTGCCCACCAAGCATGGTCGGCGAATATATTCTCGACAGTCGGCGATATGTTTCCGAAATCAGCGATTGCGACGGTTACCGGAATTGGCGGTATGGCCGGGGGGTTAGCTTCGTTCATTATTAACCAGAGCTCCGGCCTTTTATTCGATTATTCGGCCGAAACACAGATGACGTTTATGGGATTTACTGGCATTGAATCCGGCTATTTCATTATTTTCTCGGTTTGCGCCGTATCATATCTGATCGGATGGATCATTATGAAAATATTGGTCCCGAAATATAAACCGATCGTATTATAAGACATTAATAAATTTAAAGAGCGAATAGCGTTTACCTATTTTTTCTACTAAACGACCCGTTTCCTTATTTATGGAAATGGTAGTATATATAATCTCGGGGGTTGTATTTTTCATTATAATTACTTTTTAATAGAGTTTTATGCTATTAAATAACTGATAATTAGGACCAAATGAAAAAAGCTAATTATTGGACTAATTGCAGCGCGTTTTGATAACACGCTAAAGACGAAGGCTTTGCCCCGAAGGGCAAGAGGTAGAACAGGACAAAGTCCAGTTCACTCTTGCTTAATTCATCCGAAACAATGCTGCCTTTCGTGCAGCATTGTTTCGGATCTATACAGATATTACTCTGTGAAACCGCAAAATTCACAATCTGTCATTTATTGAAATAGTCTTAAAAACTCTTCTGCATGAGTTTGATTATATGATAATACATAAGCTACATAAGGAGCAAAAAATAGAATGCTCATTAGCAAACCTATTGCTAATGCTTTGTATTCCTTATATTTGACGATTACATAAATAGCCCATATCAAATTAATGGTCATTATAATATGCCCTATATGTGCTGTTAAGGTTCCTTCGTTCCAAGGCATTACGAACATAGACAATGTACCAAGAAAATAAATCGGAAGAAATGTAATGACCAAACAAGACGCATTCCTTATTCTTAGAAAAAGAATGAATAAAAGTAAATACAGGAAACTATTGGGAGAACATGAGTTAAATAAAATCCACTCTATTACAGTTACTTTTAGTTTTCCTAAGAAAAATAATGTACTACTCAATGTGATGAGAAATAATAATACCGCGAAAGCAATCCCTGTTGCTTTCTCTACTCTTGTTAATTCCATATGTAAAATCTATAATATTTGTGAATAAATAATTTGGAGTGTATGTAACAGCCTCTTTTTACATATCTGTACTATATCTCCATTCCTGACCTTATGCTTTTCTATCAAGCAGTCTTCGGGGATAATAATTGCTTTTGTTTCAATCGCTCGGCTTAATTGACTTGCAGACAACCCTAAACACAATCGAATAACAGAAGATAGTTTTAGCCCAAATTCAAAAGGGGTTTGAACTTTGAATGTCATAATTTCATTATCATAGTTCAAAATGTCATCTATCGAAATATTGTCATGCAATATTTCATATTCGACACTATTGTAATCCAGCTCGACATTGTTTTTTCTTGCTATTTCAGAAGAAAAAGCATATTCCCATGCTGTGATTTCGTTATTCTCGGAAAATTTAAGGAACAATTCTTTTCTTATCTGTTCGGGTTTAGTTCGTGATAATATGGTTAAGTTATATGTGCTATCACATTCGATGCACCGATAGATTAACCATACATCAGTGTTTCTTTTTTGAGAATTCATTCTAAATTTATCACTGCAATAAAACCGATTGCAATTACAATGATTACATTTTCTTTTTATGGTGGGAGTGTTTTTGACCTTTATTTCCCATATATATTCTTTTTTCATTTCTATATTGTGCTTAATATTCTTTGGAAATTCTTTATTATCCACACAGTATTAGCAGTATATGAAAAACTTATCGGTTGCCATAGACTACAATAGCGGATACTATTAACCTTAAAGGACAATAATGTGAATAATAAAAATGATATAAAAAACCGGTTCGGGAAGAATTACTCGAACGAAAAAATTATTAACCTGTGGTTTATGAGGTTAATATTAAGCCAGTATAAGTCTAAGAATCACTCTCAAAATATGACTATTTGGTTACTGAATGTAAAGATAGAACTTTTTTATATTACAAATCTTAAAAAATGAAAAATCACAATGAATTATTTATAATAACTTTGCGTTATAAAATATTTTTAGATAGACAACGTTTATGCCAGAAGATATTGAGAGAAAATTTAGAGAAAAGATAAACAGTTATCACAACATATCAAATGAGTCTTTTTTCAAACTATTTGATATCTCTTCTGAGATTAAATTAACAAAAAATGAAATTCTTCTTCATCAAGGAGTTGTCTGTACACACATGTATTTTCTTTATTCTGGTTATATGATAGCCTATATTGACAACAAAGAGGGACATCGTTATAATAAGAATATTTTTACACAAGGTGATCTCGTAACATCTACTGTTTCTGCAATCCAACATAAATCATCGAACTTTACATTACAAGCTATAACAAATTGTATTCTACTCTCTCTTCCTTACAAAAAATTTAAACAGTTCATTTTGGAAACAGATGATTTAAAGTCTTTTTACATCTCTTATTTGGAGAAAAACTGGGTTGTTGAAAAAGAAAAAAGAGAAGTATCTATTGTATTGGAAAATGCAGGGACGCGTTATTTCGAATTCCTAAAACAAAATCCTGATATAGAAACATACGTACCACTTCAACACATCGCATCACATTTGGGAATTACTCCGACGCAGTTAAGTCGCATAAGAAAGAATAAGAAATAGGAGCAATCAACATATGTAAAGAATTATAAGATTCTTTACTGCTAATTTTGCTCTATGATTTCAAATAAAATAAAAGCACTGCTCGCAATCACACTAAGCACAAGTATCATAGGCTTGTCTTATGTGTTTATTAAAACAGGAGTAAAGTCTAATTTACCCTTGGACTTATTATCTGATAGGCTGACAATTGCTGCAATCTTATTATTGATTCTTCGTCAGCTCCATTGTATTAGAATCAACAAAATTAGTAATAAGCAGAGAAAAAGAATTATCAGTCTATCGCTGTTATATCCTATTGGGTTCTTTTCTTTTCAGATATTGGGGATTCGTTTGATTCCAGCTTCAGAGGCTTCACTCATTTATACTATACTACCAGTTGTTTCTCTCTTGATTTCGGCAATTATTCTCAAAGAGAAAACAACCTTTTCGCAAAAGATAGGTGTAGCTCTATCCGTTGGAGGAGTCCTTTATATTGCGTTACAATCGTCGAATAATATTACTCCTGACTATTGGGGATACTTCTTTATTTTTTGCTCTCTTCTATTTATCGCATTTTATTTCGTATTTCTAAAAAAGATTGTGCAAGAAGTTTCCGTTATAACTACAACATATTATATATTGCTATATGGGGCACTTATAACGAATATAATTAATCTTTGTATTTACATTGTTTCAGGAAACACGCTAGTCTCATATTTTCAACGGTTTAGTGATCTAAACTATATTTATATAATACTTTTTCTAGGGATATTGTCTACACTTATGACCTCCCTATTTACGAATTACAGTTTAAGACATTTGCCAGTAAGTCTCGTTGGTGCTTTCAATAATTTAAGTCCGATCATAGGAGTATTTGCGGGCATATTTATTTTACATGAAAACTTATATAGTTACTACATATATGGAGGTATTATTGTTCTTATCGGTATTACTATGAGTACAACAATTAATAAGAAATAGAAATGAAAACAGGAAATATCAGGAACTTGACTTCTCTGTGGCTTTTGAGCGGAAAAGCCTTCAATAGAGTTATTTGACACCTATCGAGGGTACAGTTTCTCCGGATATTTCATATCCAACAGATGTTTAATGTATAAAACCGTTCCTTCTACACCCAGTATAGATGCATCGATGGACAAGTCGTAAGAAGCAGCATCTCCCCACTTCTTATTTGTGTAATAATTATAATAAGCCGCTCTTTCCTTATCCTTTTTTATCATCAATTCCATTGCCTGTTCTTTTGACAGTTTGTATTTTTCCATAATACGTGGTAAGCGTATTTCTTGCGGACTGTGAATAAACATGCTTATACAATTCGGGTCGTCCCGCAATATATAATCGGCACATCGTCCCATAATTACACAAGCTTGCTTACCCGCTAAACTCCGGATAGTATCACTTTGCAGTTTGAACAACCCATCGTTCGATAAGATATCCGTATAAGGCGTAAACATCCCCATATAAGGTAATCCCACAGAGAAAGCATAGGAAAGTCCGTGTGTGGAACGTTCATCAGCTTCTTCAAAGAAAGATTTGTTCAGACCACTTTCTTTGGCTGCAAGTACCAACAATTCCTTATCATAGAATGCAATATTCAATATTTCAGACAGTTTATACCCGATATCGTATCCCCCACTACCAAATTGCCGGCCGATTGTAATTCTGATTTTAGGTTTCATGGCTTTCGGATTATGTATTTTTGTAGCTAAAAATACAATATAATTATTTATCTTCACGCACCTATTTTGACAAAAAAAGAAGATGGCAGAAGATTTAATTGTAAAGACGGGCAGCAAGTTAGAAAAATACGAAGTTTTAATCCCGCAAATCGTGGCACTAATTGAAAATGAGCCTGACCGGATCGCGAATATGGCCAATGTCGCGGCGGCATTGAAACAGACTTTTGAGTATTTTTGGGTTGGTTTTTATCTTGTACATGATGACGAACTGGTATTAGGGCCATTTCAGGGACCGATTGCCTGCACACGCATTCGAAAGGGGAAAGGAGTTTGTGGTACGGCTTGGTTAAAAAAGACGACTATGTCTGTTCCGGATGTCGATCAATTCCCGGGACATATCTCCTGCAACTCCGCGTCTAAATCGGAAGTTGTCGTCCCTCTCTTTTGTGGTGAAGAAGTATTTGCCGTTTTGGATATCGACAGCGATCGATTAAATGATTTTTGTGCTGAAGAAGTTTCGTACCTCGAACAGATTGCGAAATTGCTAAAATAAATCAATCCTTTTTGAGATAAGCCGTTTCCACCTGCTCCAATCTTAATTTCAGCTTTTCCGCATTTCCCTTACGGATGCGCAAAGTCATTTCGCAATCCATCTGAAATTTTTGCGAAATAATTTCCGGTCCGTCTTCCTTTACAATGCGCATGATGCTGTTCAGAAAAGGATATTCAAAACAAACAGTAATTTCTTCGTTAACCGTCCGTTCTTCAATCGTAGCATGAGTAATGGCCTCTGCCGCTGCTGTACGATAAGCGACAATCAATCCTCCGGTACCCAGTTCAATTCCTCCGAAATAACGGATCACGACGACTAAGACATCCGTTAATTCGAACGAATTGATTTGTCCTAAAATCGGTTTGCCGGCAGTTGAAGACGGCTCTCCATCATCATTTGCCCGAAAATTTTCTCTTTTATGCCCCAGCATATATGCCCAACAAACATGACGGGCATCGTAATATTGTTTTTTGTATTTTTCCAGTTCCTCCTTTACATCTTCCGGCGTACGAACCGGTATCGCGTAAGAAATAAAACGGCTTCTTTTTTCAGTATAATACCCTTCCGATACTTGTTTGATGGTTCTATAAGAGTCTTCCGTCATCAATTATTGTCGCTTATATGATTACTTATTTTTCAGTTCCTCTTCCAGAAAAGGGCGAGTAAAACTGTTTACTTTCGAACGAATCAACGCCTCAGGCGTTCCCTCAAAAAGGATTTCTCCACCCTTTCGTCCGCCATCAGGACCGATGTCAATCAGATAATCCGCACATTTTATTACATCTAAATTATGCTCAATGACAATGATTGTATTCCCTTTTTCAACCAGCTTGTCCAAAACGCTCAATAAAACGCGAATATCTTCGAAATGAAGACCAGTGGTCGGTTCGTCAAGGATATATAACGTTTTGCCCGTATCACGTTTAGCCAATTCCGTGGCCAACTTGACACGTTGACTTTCACCACCGGAAAGCGTAGTTGAAGGTTGCCCCAGTTTAATGTAACCCAACCCAACGTCCTGCAATACTTTTACTTTCGACAGAATTGAAGGGATGTTTTCAAAAAACTCCACCGCCATATTAATCGTCATATCCAGTACATCGGCAATCGATTTCCCGCGAAAACGAACCTCCAGTGTTTCCCGGTTATACCGTTTGCCGAGGCAATCTTCACAAGGGACCAATACATCCGGTAGAAAATTCATTTCGATCGTTTTGTACCCGTTACCTTTACATGTTTCACAACGTCCACCGGAAACATTGAACGAAAAACGTCCCGGCTTGTAACCCCGCATTTTCGATTCCGGAAGCTCAACGAACAAGTTACGAATATCCGAAAACACACCCGTGTAAGTCGCCGGATTACTACGTGGAGACCGTCCGATCGGCGATTGATCAACATTTACGATCTTGTCGATATTTTCAACACCTTTAATCGTTGAATAAGGTAAAGGCTCCGTCAACGAATGATAAAACTGTTTGCTGACGATCGGCTGCAAAGTTTGATTGATCAAGGTTGATTTTCCGCTGCCCGACACACCCGTGACACAAATCAACGTCCCAAGCGGGAACTTGACGGTAACATTTTTCAGGTTATTCCCCATGGCTCCCTCCAGCGTAATAAAAGAACCATTTCCTTTCCGGCGAACAACCGGTATTTTAATCTTCTGTTTTCCGTTCAAATAATCAGAAGTCAGCGTTTCCGATTTCAACATTTCTTGTGGCGTACCTTCAAACACAACTTCACCGCCGAGACGTCCCGCTTTCGGCCCCAGGTCGACCACATAGTCGGCATTCAACATCATATCCTTGTCATGTTCGACAACAATGACAGAATTCCCTGTATCGCGAAGCTCCTTTAATGAATTGATCAACCGTAAATTATCCCGCTGGTGAAGCCCGATGCTCGGTTCATCCAAAATATATAAAACATTCACCAACTGACTCCCAATCTGCGTTGCCAGCCGAATCCGCTGACTCTCTCCGCCCGACAAAGAAGCCGAAGCACGGTTCAACGACAGATAATCCAAGCCCACATTCAATAAAAATTGCAAACGAGAGCGGATTTCCTTCAATATTTCGGTCGCAATTTGCCTTTGCTTTTCATTCAGGCGATCTTCCAAACCGTCCAGCCACTCATATAGTTCGGACACATCTATTTTGGACAAATCGGCGATGTTTTTTCCGTCGATTCTATAGTTTAAAGCCTCTTTGTTTAATCGATCTCCGTTACACTCCGGACAAACCGTCTCTATGATAAATTGACCTGCCCATTTTTGCGCTGACGCAGAAGCCTCGCTCTCCTGCTGCATCAGAATATATTTGGCAACCCCTTCATACGTAATGAAATAATTCGAATTACCCAATGATTCGTTCTTGATTTGAAGCCGCTCGTCTGTTCCATTCATGATCTCGTCGATGGCATCCTCCGGAACATCCTTAATCGGTGTTTTTACAGTCACACCATATTTCTCGCATATCGCTTCTATTTGCCAGAAGATCAACGAATTCTTATATTTACCCAACGCAACAATTCCACCGTTATAAATGCTCAAAGAAGGATCCGGAACGATCTTTTCCATATCGAGCAGGTTGACGACACCCAACCCTTTACATTTCGGGCAAGCCCCATGGGGAGAGTTAAATGAGAAGTTATGTGGCGCCGGCTCGCTGTACGAAAGTCCGGTTACCGGACACATCAACCGCTTGCTGTAATGCCTTACCTCGTTCTTTTCCACATCTAAAATCAAGATCAGGCCATCTCCCTGTTTCATTGCCAACTGCACACTCTCCTTTAATCGTTTTTCATCAGCAGGAGAAACAATCATCTTGTCGATAACCACTTCGACACTGTGCATCTTATAGCGATCCAAGCGCATGCCGTGCAGAATCTCGCGTAACTCGCCATCGACCCTCACATTCAAAAAACCTTTTTTACGAATCTGTTCAAACAGTTCCTTGTAATGCCCTTTTCGGTTTCTTACCAAAGGTGCCAGAATATACGTCTTCCGTCCGTTATAATGCTCGAGAATCAAATTCAGGATCTGTTCTTCGGTGTATTTCACCATCTTCTCGCCACTCAAATACGAATAAGCCTCCCCTGCCCTTGCATACAGCAAACGCAGGAAATCGTAAATTTCCGTTGTTGTTCCAACCGTCGAACGAGGGTTCCGATTCGTCGTCTTTTGTTCGATGGAAATCACCGGGCTGAGACCGGTGATTTTGTCGACATCGGGGCGTTCGATATTCCCCAGAAAATTCCGGGCATAAGCAGAAAACGTTTCGATATAACGACGTTGACCCTCTGCAAAGATCGTATCAAAAGCCAAAGAAGATTTTCCACTTCCACTCATTCCCGTGATGACGGAAAGTTTATTACGCGGAATATCAACATCAATGTTTTTTAAATTGTGAACACGAGCGCCCAAAACAGATATCAAGCCCTCTTCTAAAAATCCATTATCATTCATTGTTATCCAATCATCTATCTTATTTTGTTACCCATCGGGGATCGTGCACTACAGTATTCGGTGCTTTGTAAAACAAGTCCTCTTTTTCAGGGATATCCAAATAATATGTTCGCCCGCCGGTTACTAATTTCCGATCCCGCAACCAAGTGTTGAAACGCTTCAAATCCGCATATGTAACACCTTGTTCTTTCGCAAAATCAGCTAAATCGGGTATATCCATGGAAACTTTCACCGAACGAACCCGGATCGGCCTATATAAATCCCTTGCCTTTAAAACAAAACCATATTTTGACGGATGCTCGAAAATCTGTTTGATCGCCATCATGCGAAACACATAACGGGAGGTTTCTTCAACTAACCACAAATCAAATACACTATCAGAATTCTGTTTTTGCATTTCTCCCGAAATTCGTGCCATACCAGCATTATACGACGCGGCAACATCTATCCAGTTTCCGTATTTTTGATATGATTTCTTTAAATAATTACAAGCAGCCTCTGTCGATTTTTGTACATGCCGACGTTCATCTATTGTTGTTTGTATGATTAATCCCTCATCCTTTGCTGTTCCTTCCATCAATTGCCACATTCCTACCGCATGAACTGACGAAACAGCCTGCGGATCGAGATGGCTTTCAATTACCGCCAAGTATTTGAAATCATCCGGAATGCCATTCTTTTTAAGTATTGGTTCAATGATCGGGAAATAGCGGTTCGCACGCTTGATTAACAATAATGTTGTGGAATGAAAATACGTAAAACTTGTGATTTCCCGATCGAAACTTTCATGCATATTATAGCGTGTCAAATCAATTTTTTCTCCGCAGAACAAAATCGAAGAAGGAATCTCCGGATTTAGAGTTATTGTCTGCCGACCTTTGTCTTCTGCAACGACTCGTTGCTCATCCACCACTTTACACGAATTATCCGATCCGAGCGAAATACACGCCGAAAGACAAACAAAAGCCCCGGCCAGATAACTTATTTTTTCTTTACTCAACCACTTCATCTCTATTCGTTTTTGAACGAAGAATATTTATACTCCCCGTTTTTTTATGAGTCTTTCCATCCGACCCTTTTGCTTCCAACACATAAAAATACACTCCCGGGGCAACATACTTACCACCCTTTTTCCCATCCCATCCCAATTCCGGATTCGTCCAGTGGAAAATTTCATTTCCCCAACGGTTAAAAATCCATCCCTTAAACGAAACGATGGAGCGGTAAACAATTTTAAATTCGTCATTAATCCCGGAAGAAGAGCCAGGCGAAAAGGCGTTCGGCGCATCCCAGTAAAAATCGCTGATTTCCACGTCGTAGCTAACTGATTGATCTTCGCAAGTTCCTGTTCTATCTAAAACCGTCAGCTCTACTCTGTATTTCCCTTCTCTTTCGAATATATAATCCAATTCTGATCCTCTATAATTCAGCATAAATTGAGTCGAATCTTCTATCAAGTATATTTTCCAGACGAAGCTGTTGGCTACCGGTTCGTTTGCATAGGCCGTAAAATGCACTTCCAATGGTGCCGAAAAAGCCCCGTTATCTGATTCTTGAGTGAAACCACTGTCACTAGAAACCATTGTCGTATCGGCGCTGATCTGTAGAGCTACCGCCGTAAACAGATCTGAAATTACCGTTTTTTCTTCATTAAAATATCGCGCAAATAAATCGCCGGTCAACTCAAACTCTGTGTCTGCGTAAAGAGAAAGTGGGAAATAACGTCCGAACGGATTACCGGAAATCGTATCCGTAGCATAAACCGTTCTAAATGTACGGTCATTTTCCACCCATTCCAACGTGTTATATTTGAGTTCGAATTTACGAACCAATTCAATTTGAGTTCCAGATGGGATATGATAATACAACGGAACGATCTGCCCGCTTCCTTCCAGAGTCACGCCGTCGCAGCGACGTTCGTTTTCCGCGACAGAAAGGGCATTTAATTCTGGTTTGTATTTACTGTAATCAATGATCCATATATATTTCGTAAATCCTGTAGATTCTTTCACAAAATAGCCATACCCTTCCTCCACGTTTTGTACGACGGAAGTCGTGCCGTTTTGTTGTGCCGTTACCGGTTCGGAATCCGATGCTTTTGTCCGGTAACGAAACCACTGATGAGAAGCCGATGAAGATGTATAACTAACTTCCACTCCATTCGTGCCATATACCAGATACACATCAATATCGTTCGCACTATTCCGTTCCGCCAACAATGGCGTTTTTCCCCCTCCACCAACCGAATATTGCGCGAACACAGGATAAGGAAGCAGCAATAAAAAGATTAAGAATTCCAGGTTGATTAATCTTCGTTTAAACATCTTTCACCCCTCTAATTAGTTCCCAAAATTAGTATTTTATATGGACTTACACTATCTTTGCCGGAAATAATCCTATCGGCAAATGAATAAGACACGTAGATTGACACTGTTTTTTTTGTTAAGTTTTTCGTTGATTTCCTCCTATTCCCAACAGGATAATACAACTATTAATAACAACGTTCCATACGGAAATATATTTCATCACACCATCGAACGTGGACAAACGGTTTATTCCATCGCGACTATGTATGGCGTTAGTGAAGAAGATATTTATCGGATGAACCCTGGAAGTAAAGAATCGATAAAAGCCGGAGCTGTACTCATTATTCCTCAAAAAGACAGCGCTACGGGGACGGCTCTTTCAACCTCCGAATTCTATACTTTTCATACGATTCAGCCTAAAGAAACCTTGTATTCACTATCAATAAAATACAACATTGCGGCTTCCAGAATCATAGAAGTCAATCCGGGACTGTCGGTGAAAACGTTTCAAATCGGCAAAACAATTCGTATACCGCCTACAAGCATCGAGGAACTACCGAAAACAGAAATAAAAACGGTGACAAAAGAGATTGATTATCGCATTCAACGGCAGGAAACAATGTACAGTATTTGTCGCCGATTTAATGTGTCCAGTACGGAATTGATTAAAAGAAATCCGGAACTGAAAAATGGGATGAAAGCCGGCATGATTATAAAAATCCCCGTACAGGCAGAAGAAACGGTTGTTACAACGATAGAAGCCCCCCAAGAAAGAGACGTCAATGCATTATTGAACAAAGCCGTTACCATCAACCGAATTAACACCTTAAAAGTAGCCTTGTTATTGCCGTTTATGGCAGAAGAACAGGTACGCAGCGACGCGTCGCTGCGTTTCATTGAGTATTACGAAGGTTTATTGTTGGCAATCGACAGTTTAAAAAATCAAGGGATTTCGATCTCTCTTTCTGTTTACGATACCGAAAATGAGACAAAAAAAACAAAAGAAATTCTTAAGAATAAAGAATTAAAAGAGGCAAACCTGATTATCGGTGCCGTTCAAAACGACCAGATAGCATTAGTCGCCGATTTTGCAAAAAAACTGCAAATTAAATATGTCATTCCGTTTACTTCCAGAAACGATGATGTATTGTCGAACAATTACATCTTTCAGGTGAATACACCTCATTCCTATTTATATGCCAAAGCGGCTCAAGTATGTTGTAATTTGTTTTCCGATTATAATATTATTCTCGTCAACACGAATGACAAAGAAAACAAAACAGATTATATTCAGACGTTGAAAACAGAAATGACTCAACGGAATCTTTCCTGGAAAGAATACACATGGAAAGATGATACCTATGTAGAAGATTTGAAAGCCCTCTTGAATCCGGAAAAACGGAATTTGGTGATCCCTTGTTCCGGCTCACTTGAAACGTTGAATAAAATACGTGTTCCGCTACGAAGTCTGGCAGAAGAAACACCAGAATACGGACTGACACTGTACGGCTATCCAGAATGGCAAACTTATACTCGTGATTGTCTCGACGATTTCTTCGCACTGAACACACATATCTACTCTAATTTTTACGTTGACAATCTTTCAGAGCGAACACGTGAATTTTATCAGAAATACAGGATGTGGTATTCCAAGCCGATATATAATTCATTCCCCAAATACGGTATACTCGGTTTTGACACGGGAATGTATTTCCTGGGAACAATGAACAAATTCGGAACTAACTTTGAAAATAATCTGGAAAAAATATTTTATGACGGCATTCAGACAAGTTTTGAGTTCAGCCAGGTCAATAACTGGGGGGGATTTGTCAATACGCACTTGTTCCTTGTCCATTATAAAAACAATTTTACCGTAAGCCGTAATAATGTAGAATTATGAAAAAAGGAATTCTCTTTATACTATTAATGTGGCTGTGTTCCTGTTTTTCTTTAGACGCACAAACGCCTTTTAAACAGGAACTGTTGATCGGTGCTTCTTTTGGAACAAATTTCTCCAGCGTTTCTTTTGCTCCTAAAGTAAAAACCAAACAGCTAATGGGTTATATCGGTGGGGCGATGATCCGTTGGAATACAGAGAACCATATTGGCATACAGGCTGAATTGAATTACAGTCAAAACGGATGGGACGAAGAATTCGAAAACACGGATTATAAATATACGCGGACAATCAATAATTTGGAACTTCCTTTTCTCACGCATTTTTATTTTGGTGGAAAAAGAGCGCGTTTCTTTATCAACCTGGGGCCTAAAATTGGATATGTACTTAGCGAAAACTCGTCGGAAAACATCCGTGAGACTGACTTTTGGGATAGCGAAGGAAATGAACAACACACTCTTGATGTAAAAAATAAGTTCGCATGGGGGTTGTGCGGCGGCCCAGGTTTTGAACTCAAAACGGGTGTCGGTACGTTCAGTCTCGAAGGTCGTTATTATTATGCTCTCGGAGATATTTTCGGCAATCGCAAAGAAGATCCTTTCCCCAAATCATCCAGTCAGGTGTTTAGCATTAAACTGGGCTATCTTATCCCGATATTTTAAAAAGCCCGGGGCTAAATTAAAACTTTCGTCCTGTTGGTCTTAAAAAAAGAGGTGTGCTTTAATAAACACACCTCAAACTTATATAAATAAATTGTAGAATTTGTTCATCACTCAATAAAGGAAACCCAGTTATGCAAATCCGGTTCATCACCATATTGAATTCCGCGCAACTTATTGTATAACTGTTCGCAAACAGCCCCAGGCTTACCATCTTTCGAATAAATATAAGAGTTGTTCTCGTCCAGATCATCGATTCTTGAAATAGGCGCTACGACAGCCGCTGTACCACACTCGGCAGCTTCGTCGAAAGTGGACAGTTCCTCAATCGGAACCGGACGGCGTTCTACCGTAAATCCCATGTCTTTAGCTAACTGAATCAAACTTTTATTCGTGATGGAAGGTAAAATGGAATGTGATTCGGGTGTAATATACGTCTTGCCACGTATAGCAAAGAAATTTGCCGGACCACATTCATCAATGTATTTCTTTTCTTTGGGATCCAAATAAAGTACAGCAGCATACCCTTCTTTATGGGCTTTCTCACCCGCAACTAGGCTGGCTGCGTAGTTGCCGCCCACTTTAATTGTGCCCGTTCCAAGCGGAGCCGCACGGTCATATTCCCTCATAATACATACTGGAGAGGGTTTAAAACCACCCTTAAAATAAGGTCCGACAGGAGTTACAAAAACCAAAAAAAGATAATCGTTCGCCGGCTTAACACCTACCTGCGCACCCATTCCAAGCAAAAGCGGACGAATATACAACGAAGAACCGCTTTCGTAAGGCGGAATAAAACGTTCGTTTAGTTTCACAACCTTACGAACCGCTTCTTCAAAAACAGTCACAGGCAATTCTGCCAACATAATTCCCCGGCTGGAAGACTGCAAACGTTTGGCGTTTTCATCCATGCGGAACACCCGGATTTTCCCGTCTCTTCCCCTGTACGCCTTTAATCCTTCAAAAGCTTCCTGTCCGTAATGGAGGCAAGTTGCAGCCATATGGATATTGATTATTTCGGAGGACGAAACTTCCAATTCCCCCCATTTACCATCCCGATAATAACACCGTACATTATAGTCGGTCTTCATATACCCGAATGGAAGTTCAGACCAGTTAACATTTTCCATATCTCGTCGTTCTATGATTTAACAATTACAAAAGTAAGCTATTTAGCAGGATAATTGTTACATTTGCTCGAAAATTTATTAGAATATGAAAGTAATCGATCTTATCAATAACAGTAAAAAAACAGCATTTTCGTTCGAAATACTTCCTCCCCTGAAAGGGAACAACATTCAACGTGTTTATAACGTCATCGACAAATTACTGGAATTTGATCCGAAATACATCAATATAACGTCCCATCACAGTGAATATATCTACAAAACGCTGCCCGATGGAAAAATCCAAAAAGTAAATATTCGAAAACGTCCCGGCTCGGTTGCCATTGCTTCAGCCATCCAAAACAAGTATAAAATAACGGCCGTCCCCCATATCGTGTGCAAAGGATTTACAAAAGACGAAACGGAGTACGCCCTGATCGACTTAAACTTTCTTGGGGTCTACGATCTATTATTATTGCGAGGTGACATAAAAAAATTAGAATCTGTGGCAGACTCGAATAGCTATCACAATTATGCTACTGATTTACAGAATCAAGTAAACAATTTTAATAAAGGAATAGCGATAGACGGTTCGTTGTTCGAAGCAAACGAGACCCCTTTTTCGTACGGTATGGCGTGTTATCCGGAAAAACACGAAGAAGCCCCCAACATGGAATCGGATATTTTCTACGCGAAAGAAAAAGTAAAAAATGGTGCCAGCTATTTGGTCACTCAAATGTTTTTCGACAATCAGAAATACTACGACTTCGTCAATCGTGTGCGGGCAGAAGGTGTTACCGTTCCGATTATCCCCGGTATTAAACCAATCGTACTAAAAGACCAGCTAACCGTACTGCCGCGCATTTTCCGTTCAGAAATACCCGAACCTTTGGCTGCCGAACTCCGGAAATGTAAAACAGACGATGAAGCCAAAGCCATAGGCATCGAATGGGGAATACAACAATGTAAAGATCTGATAGCGCATGGCGTCCCCAGCCTTCATTTCTACACCATGATGGCCACAGACAGTGTGAAAGAAATTGCCCTGCAAGTGTATTAATTCAGGTGCAGGGGGTGAACCCTCGGAAATGGCTTATCGATGTGATAGGTAAGATGCCCTAATATCAGAAGCCAGGGAATGAAGAAAACCTGAAGAAACACATAAACAAAATTAGTAAATTGAAAGCTTATCACAACGAGTAGAAAAAAGAGAACAAAAAAAAGATAAAGCCTAAGAAGTGTTCGCTGAAGAGTTTGAACGTCTGAAGAAAAGTATGGAATTATTTAAAACAACGCTTAGCTGCTTGAATAAGTGCGACTATTGCCCCGGTAAACATTAAGAATAAAATTAAATAGGCTATGATACTTAACATCCGATTAACGTTTGACGTAAAAATATAAAAAACTTTCAATATATCATCAACTTACTACTCAAAGATAATAATATCACGTCAAAAACAGGTAAGATGCAGACAAATTTTGTTGATGATAGCGGTGTAAAATATTGTGTGTTTTTAAAGAAATAAATCGTCAAATAAAAGAAATGTTTCCGGATTAAAATGTGAAATAATTTCATCTCTATTTTTAGGAGGTACAACCATGAGCGCGGTTGATAACACTTCCGCGTCAACGGCATTGTTCATTTGAACAACCATTAATTTTGCTTCTTCCATGTATTTTTGAGTATGCGGATTCAGAATATGCTTAGGATGGTTAGGCATATTTCCGGAAGTTGACATACTATTATTATTCAGTTGTATAATACCAAGAGTTTTTTCGGGATTATATGGATTCTGTATCCCAATCGGCCAATAATCGCCATATGGATGTTTACCAATAGCCAGAATAGAACTGTTGCCGAAATTAATCAAAGCACAACTAATAGTAGACCGCAGCAGAATTTGTTTAATTTTTTCTAATGCATATCCTTTTCCGTACCCCCCGAGATCCAGTTCTGTATTTTTATCTTTAAAAAATAACGTTTGTTCCCGACTGTCAAACACTACATGTGTATAATTTAATAAACTGACATCAAAATACCCGTTGGTTTTATCGTAATACTCCCGACAATCGTTCAGAATATTCCATAATTCTTCCTTTACTTTCACCGGTCTTATTTTCGCTTTTTGATTCAGAGAAGACAGTTCACTTGCCGGATTGAATTTGTTCAAAAGAAGATCCAAACGACAAACTTCCTCTTGGATTTCTTTCCAACATTGTGCTATTTTATCCTTGTTTGAATTTACAATGACAGCCTCCAACTTCGTCCCCATTATATCTATGTGTGAACCGTAAAAAAGTCCGGCCGTTTCAGTGAAGGTTGAAGAAACTGTCATGTCTATGTCTATAAATTACGTATTGCGACAAAAATCCTTTTTAAAAAAAAATACAACAAACGTAAGACAAGAAATAAAAAATAAATAAGACAACTCAAGCAGATCACCCATAATAGTTGCGTATAAAGTTCTTTCCATTCGGTCTTATAAAACACAATCGAAAAAACGTTCAACAAAAATGCAACGATAAAACATCCGGTAAAAATCAGACCTTCTAAACGAAGTCTCTTGCCTGTTATAACAATATCTTTCATGATTAAGCGTGATTTAGATACGGAATTTTATACTCTTCGGGAAAAGCGAGAATTTTATGTTCTTCCATGGCCTGTAACCCAAGCAACGCCAAAATAGAAGAATAATAAGCTTCTTCTACTAACACAGGTATTGGCTTTCCGGAAATGACTGAATCACAAAATGACGACACTAATTCGATTGAGCCGTCTCCCACAGCACCTGTCGTATTAGAACCGTCATGCGTCTTAACATTATCAACAACAAATTCGCCTTTATTTTCGGAAGCCGTTTCGGGCACCCAACTGGGTCCTGCTATTGATATATTGTCGAATGCTTTATGCTCTATCTGATTAATAAATTGTTGAATACCAGGAGCCTGTTTCGGTTCTTCAGGATAATATTTACCCATCGCCAACTCCAAAGTGCCGGTATGTCCCAGTATTTGTTCATCCATTCCATACCTTTTATTAGAAATAATAGACTCGAAAGTCATTTTCACACCATTCGAATAATGGTAAATCACGTTCACGTTATCATAGACTTCTCTACCATCCTTCCAAAAAACAATGTCTCCGCTTCCCATGATATAATCGGGAATACGTTTTAACGCCCATGTCCCAATTTGTAATTGATGTGTTGCCAATTCCGTCATCAAACCCCCAGAGTATTCTTTATACAAGCGCCAATTGATCTGTCGTTCCAAAGAAGGTTCCGGCACTGGCCTGCGCCAATCGTTATTACGAAACCAAAAATTCCGTATTCCAACCACCTCACCTATTTTCCCGCTATGAACCATTTCAAGCGCTTTAATATACTTCAAGTCAAACAATCGTTGCTGACCAATATAAAGCACCTTCCCGGTCATTTTATACGTATCATACATTGCTTTGCATTGCTCTGGAGTGCGTGCCATAGATTTCTCACAAAACACATGTTTTCCGGCATTTAATGCGTCGATGGTAATCGGCGCATGCATATGGAGAGGGCAAGCGATCAAGACACCCTCAACATCCGTCGACGCCAATACCTCACGATAATCCGTATATTTTTTAGCTTTGGGACATAAGGCGGCAGCATCCTCCAAATGAGGAGGATAAATATCACACAAGGCAACAATATCGGCATTCGACATCGATAGCATATTATTAATATGATAAAGCCCTCGGGAACCAGTTCCGATAATCGCTATCTTAGCCTTTTCTCCCTTCAGTTCTTTTTGTTTGTCTGCTGCAAATCCTTCCAGCCAAGGCAAAGCGCTCAACATTAAACTACCTTGACCAATTAATCCCAATTGTTTTATAAATGCTCTTCTATCTATGTCCGATTCACCCATTTTATATATTACTTTTTAAACTATACCATATCACCATTTTTTTGTTTTCAGGATACGAGCTGCCTCTTTCCGGCCTTTATCTAACGTTTCTTGTATGGAGATGATTTTCCCCTGATTACGTTTACTTTCATTCGAAGCCTCCATAAAAGCAAATATTTCGATGGTTTCTTCAGGAGCAACCGGGACTTTTCTAGTCCGGAAAAACCGAATAATTTCGTCCAGTAAAACTTCATAACCCGGGTACCCTCCTACCGGAACAACTTTCCCATTCTCGCAAAAAGCCGTTCCTCCGTATCCTTGATTGGCAAAGCGTAACCCTCTAAACGTTCCAATCTTGTTTTCACTCCATAATCCAGTTACAACATCCGTGCTGTCACAAGCAACCCGACTTACGGCTTGACATCCCGTGCCCATTACAGTATACAATGTTTCGACTCCGTGAATCCCATACCAGGAAAAATCGGCATGAGAAGGTTCACTTGGAGCCGGTGAATAACAATCTGCACCTAATACTTTTCCGTAGCTACCATTTCGTATTTTTTGCGTTTCCGGATTGTATCGCAAAGACGAAGACGAAAACATCGGCACATTATATTTTTCGGCCAACATAAAGACCGCCAAGGTTTCTGACAAATTAGCTGCTACCGGCTTATCTATAAAAACAGGTTTTCCGCTTTTAAACACCTTACATGCCTGTTCTAAATGCAAATTCCCATCATTAGTCTCCAACATTACAAAATCCACTTTAGTCAACAATTCTTCAATAGAATTCGTTATTTCTACGCCATATTTTTCAGCTTCTTCCATATAGGATGGGATACGTTCATAGCTGCTTTTTATTGCTTTTGAACCGTATGGATAAGCAGCAACGACACGAAAACCGTTGAACTCTGTTTTTTTTTGTTCACTATTCAACATTTTAATAAAAGCCGGCGAATGCGACGTATCTAACCCTATGATTCCGACACGAAAAATCTGTTGAGCCTGCGACGATGCGAAGATAAATAATAAAAAAGATAAGATTGTAATAACACGCATTTTCATATCATAATTATTTTAAAATTAACGGCCATTTATGTATACGGTATCCGTATACTGCAAAAAAAATCAAATAAAGATAACAAGGAATCAACAACCAATAACCCGATTGAACATCCCAATGATCGGCTAAATAACCATAAAGTACCGGCATAATCCCGTTTCCGCACAACCCCATAATTAATAAAGAAGAACCCATTTTTGTAAAACGTCCTAATCCATGAATCGAAAGAGGCCAGATACCGGCATAAATCAAAGAATTGGGTAATCCCAAGGCACAGAGAAACCAAATAGACAGATCGGTTGTGTGCCCCAAGATTGTCACCGGATGATTCAATAAAACTATTCCCAAAGAAAACAGGAACCCGGTAACGCTACAAATTTGCAAAGCACGAGTCTGAGAAATATATTTAGGAATCAATATTATTCCCAAAATATAACCGATTATGGTCATTGACAGCGTATAAGAAGGAAACACTTTTGCCTCCAGCAAATCCATGCCCATCGTCCCAGCATATCCAATGATTGTATCAATTGCAATAACTTGCGTCCCTACATGAAAAAAGAGAGCCCATGCACCCAAAATTAAGTAAGGAAACTGAAAAACAGATTGTTTATATTTATCTTTTACAGACTCCTTATTACTTTCTTCCGGATTCAGATCCGGCAAAACGGAATGTCGTACAAATAATCCAAACAAGAAAAGTAATACAGACAAAATAGAATACGGAAGAATCACTCGTCGTATCAATCCGTCCAATAAGGAATTTTGGGTCGCAACATCCAATGTGCCGGATTCCAATAAAAGAAAAAGATCGCTGTCCGTCACTTTTAAAACAACAGCAGCAAAAATAAGAGGGGAAATAATGCCGGCGAATTTATTGCATATACCCATGATACTTATTCGTTTCGCTGCGCTTTCGATCGGCCCGATAATGGTTATATAAGGATTCGAAGCTGATTGAAGCACCGTTAATCCCGTGCCGATCACAAACAATCCGGTCAGAAAAAGTCCATACGTACGTGTCAACGCAGCCGGCACAAACAATAACGCACCAATTGCCATTGCCCAGAAGCCATAAACCATCCCCCGTTTGTAACCTACTTTTTTCAAAAAGAAAGCTGCCGGGACAGATAACACCAAATAAGCAATGTAAAAAGCAAATGTTACAAAATAGGATTCGAAATGCGTTAATTCGCATGCGATCTTAAAATAAGGAATCAAGATAGCATTTACCCACGAAACCAACCCAAAGATGAAGAACATAGTGCCTATAATCACTATAGATATCAATGTACTTTTTTTACTTTGAGAATCTGTTACAGTTTGCATAATTGTCGTTATTGTTTGTATAACAATTTCCGAGCAATTGCCCGGAAACGTTTAAATTCATATTACTCAGATATAACAAAGGAAATTAATCACAAAGATATATATATCTCTAATGACGCAACAGATTCTTCAAATAGCGTCAAATAAATCTTATTTCGATTTATATTTCTTCCTATATTCCACCGGAGAAAGCTTTTTATATTTTTTAAAAACGCGAGAAACGTTTTTATAATTATCGAATCCGGAAAGATAAGCCGCGTCCAACAACGAAGACTCAGATGTCATAAGTAACCGGGAAAAGCAATCAATCCGGCAATTCTGAATATATTGATATATCGTAATATTGGCTTCTTCTTTAAACTTTTTTTCTAATACTCTACGGGAAAGCGGCACTTCTTTCAAAATATCTTTCACGGAAATCGCATTGGCATAATTTTTTTCAATATATTGTATTACTTGTTGAATATATTTATCTGTTATAAGGTATTTTTCCGTAGAACCTCGACATTCAATACGCAAAGGATCAATTACAATATTAGAAGGCGTCATTATTTTTTTATCAATCAATTGATGGAGTAATTTACCAACGCGATAGCCTCCATTTTCCACATCCAATACAATAGAAGATAGTGATGGATCTGAAAGATTACATAACAATTCATCATTATCGACTCCCAATATTGCTATATCATCCGGAATGGCAATATTATACAGATTACAAGTTTCCGATACTTGTAAAGCATAATAATCGTCACAAGCAAATAAAGCAATAGGTTTAGGTAATTCCATTAACCAATTACCGAGAATCGTATGGTTATAGCTCCACTCCTCTTTATTTTTATTATTTTCGAGCGTATATAAATGATTGCGATGCTTCTCGATTTCCTGTTTATAACCGTCTAACCGTTCTCTTGACCAAATAGCATCTTTGAAACCATAAAAAGCAAAATTATGATACCCTCTATTCAAGAAAAATTTAGCTGCCATCGCACCTGTATTAAAATAATCACCGGTAAGATTAGATACATTTTGATGTCTGCTCTCATAATTCTGAACCACAACAGGAATATTCAACTCTTTTAGCAAATCGATATTAACTTCACTTAATTTTGCAACAATTGCATCAGCTTTCCATCTTTTGGCATATTCCAATACTCCTCGTTCACCATGCATCAAACTGTAATAAAGAGGCATACGCTGCAATGACCAGGAACCAACTTCTTTGGAATAACGAACCAGTCCCCTCAGTAAGTCCCTGCTGTATCCACTGGAATAATCCGTCAAGAGTAGTATTTTCGCCATGTTTCTGTAGTTTTAATCCTTTGAACGCAAGGCAAAGATATATAATCGACAACAACAATAACATCGAAAGAATAATTATTCCACAGTAAAAAATATGTCGGCTGATTTTAACCAGGGAGAGGTAAATGTAATTCTAATTTCCCCGGATTTTCCAATAGTTTGGATATAAGCCAATAAACGTCCGTTATAGACCGGCTGTACATTATCTCTATAATTACCCATATCCTGATTGTCTCCGGATTCCAATCCTAATAATTTTGCAGGGCCTTCTATCTGACAAGTAATTTCATCTTTAGATAATAATACAGGTATCCCATTCTTATCCACTATTTGTATTTCAACTTGAGCCACATCCTTATCCTTTTTTAAAACTATATCAGTAGTGTATGCTTTAATAGCATAAGAACGCGCTGTAGTTTGGATTGCATATTTCACAACCTCTTTTCCTCCATTTAAACCAACCACCTCTAAAAGTCCCGACTTAAATGGAATATTCCAAGTAATGAATCCCTTATCATCATTATATTCTTTAAGTTGACCAACTATTCTGCCATTCAATTTAAGCAAGGCTTTAGAACAGTTTGTATAACATACAACACGAATATCTTCTCCTAACGAATAATTCCAAATAGGTAAGGCATTCAGTGAGCGATCAATTCCATTCCCTGTAGAAAATGTCCCGATATAAATAAATGGCTTTGTATCCCATAATGCCTGCCGAAAACAACCTTCCGGTTTCAGAAAACCTGCCAAATCCAGTAATGCATGTTTATATCCACGAGAAGGCCATTCTCTTGATTCCCCCAAATAATCAATTCCCGTCCATAAAAATTGTCCAAAAATATAATCATTATCTCTGGTAGCTTTCCAACTTGCAAAACTATTACCAGTTTCGCTTCCGAACATTATTCGATTTGGGTATTTTTGATGATCTTTTTCATATTGGAATTCCGAATAGTTATAACCCACAATATCCAAAACATATGGATACTCTGTTTCATTGGACATAACAGCACCAGCTAAAGCCGCTGTTACAGGACGAGTGGAATCATACATTCTGACTTGTTTAGCTAAACGTTTGGCAATAGCTCCCAATTCTTCAGCCGGCGGATTATTTGGTAAATAGCCTAATACACTTGGCTGGTTAAAGGTTGCCGTTTCTAAAATAGGATGCGAATACGGATCATTGGGAAAGTCTATTTCATTTCCAATGCTCCACAAGAAAACAGATGGATGATTCCTATTTCTCAACACCATATCTTTTATATCCTGTTCCGCCCATTCTTCAAAAAAAGAATAATTACCTTGATATCCTGGAGTCCCGGTATTCCATCCAGTAATTGATTTTTTCTTCGGATATTTCCACTCATCAAATGCTTCATCCATGACCAACAATCCCAATTCATCACAAAGATCATAAACATCGGGAGCTTGTGGATTGTGACTCATCCTAATGGCATTACACCCTATTTTCTTCAAATTGAGTAAACGTCTTTTCCAAACTTTATGAGGAACTACAACCCCCAAACAACCAGCATCATGATGGATACATACCCCTTTAATCTTTATATTTTCTCCGTTTAAAGAAAAACCTTTATCAGGATCAAAATGCAGAAACCTGAGCCCTACAGAGACAATACTTTCATCAACTATTTTATTATCGCACAAGATAGATGTTTTTAAGCGGTAAAGATAAGGATGTTGAAGTCCCCATAAAACAGGATTCTTTATTTTTAATGGTAGACTCATCAATTTTGACGAATCTGTTTTTTGCAAGAGAGTTTTTTGAAAATTTCGAGAAACAACACGTCCCTCTGCAGAAAATAATTCCAGTTGCACGATGAGATTTTGTTTTTCTCCACTTTCGTTTTTAATATTTACCTGAACATCCAATAAAGCGGCATTTTTTGCGATCTGTTTTGCTTGCCAAAAAATACCCCATTGGTCAATATGTGTTTTCCTAGAATGAATAAGCCAAACATTTCGATAAATACCAGATCCCGTATACCAACGGGAATCAGCCGATTCGCTATGGTCGACACGTACCGCTAGAACATTTTCTTTTTCTGAATACAGATAAGGAGTTAAGTCATACATAAAGGAAATATAACCATTAGGACGCTTTCCTATTAAATGCCCGTTAAGATAAACTTCACTTTCCTTATAAACACCTTCAAAATAAATAAACACCTTCTCCTTTTTCAAACTGTCCGACAGATGAAAAGACTTTCTATACCAACCTATTCCTCCCGGTAAATAACCGGTACAACTTGCTAAATTGGGGCTCAAGGGAGCTTCAATACTCCAGTCATGTGGTAAATCCAGAATTCGCCATTTACTGTCATCGTAATTGTTGGAAACAGCTTGTGGTTCATCTCCTAATAAAAATTTCCAATTATCATTCCATTTTTCAGGAATTCCAAATGAAACCTGCGCATGAATAGTAGTGGAAAACAAAAAAACTACAACTAAAACACGAATCAAACAGCTATTACCCTTGCGAAAATCAAACAGTTTTACCATTTGTTTATATATCGTAAACATTTGTTATTCCCTTTTTATTGAGTTTGCAGTATTTCGAAGAGTTTGCAGCCAATCTTTTTCTCCTGAAGTAGGGCCAAAACGATGTCCACGTAACCAGTCTCCTTGAATATTATATTTAAACACTTTACCTTTTTCGCATTGTAAAACCACGCGATGCTCATCGGGGTGTTCATCCATATATAAGAATTTATCCGGATCAAAGATAACCCCTGTCCCAATCCATCCGATGCCGACTTCTTGAAATCCCCATAGCCCCATAATCCCATTGTCCTTATCAAAAAAGAATTTTTCGATAGGTAATACATTTAAGACGAGTCCAAGTTGGATCTTTCTTTGCGAGTCTCCTCCTTCAATTTCAACTTCGACAGGAGAATCATATCTCCCTGCTAAAGCTGAAGGGCGGATGTAAATAGTATAAGGAGAGTCTTTAGGCCCTACTCCGGTTACTTTAAATTCAATCGTTACACAAGTATCTGTTTCTTCAAATAATCTTGCCTGAAATATCGGATCATCTATTCCTTTTTCATTACGAACGGGGTAGGAAATACCGTCTACATATAAAACAAGTCCTCCGCAACCACCGGTTTTTCCAACATGCAGAATATCCATACCAGTTCCCCCATCATCCAGATGATAGCTGCTTGCATTATCTATTGTTGGATAAAGAAGCGCATCTTTACGTTTCCCGAACAAATCAAAATGTCCGTCATAACAGCGGAACGCTGCTTTTTCTGACTCCCAGCCCCAATTAGGCGGTAACCAAGTATTATTCCAAGCTACTTTTTTCTTTTCTGGCTCATTTCGTAAAGAATTAATCCAAGAAATATAATCCTCACCTGTTACTTCACCAAACTCCCGCTGCAAGAGTTGAGTCATTTTTCTTAAATTTCCACAAGATCTTTCTTTTTCAAATTGTTTCCAAAACGTTTTGTTTTTATATCCTTTTTTCAAGAAATTAATTCGTTGATCGGCTAATAACCTCAAATAATAAAGTACCGTTTCATCACTATTAATTAGTCTCTTTGAAATGCATTTATTCAAGTTCTCTACCTCCATTCGATTATTTATCATTTTCCAAACCGGCTCTTGATTCATTTCACAATCTAGATGATTCAACGCTTGATTTAAGGCTTGATTTAAATCGAAAACAATTGTAGGCTCATTAACAATAACCGGCGAATATAATGCATTAACTGTATTAAAGTCCCATTTAACGGGTTCAATCTGGGATACATCTATTCGAAAAGAATCATCTATCGTTCCATCTCCATCTGTATCCATCTCCAAATTATCCACAATACCATCGCGATCTGTATCACTCCAAAGATAAAACATGTCAATTTTATTGTCGTAATTATAATCAACCTTTAGCCAAGTTTTATCAGTATATTTAAGATGTATCCGACGATCTGACGGATTAAAATAATATTCATTAGGCACTTTTGGGGTCAAGCATAATTCATAGCGTTTATTAAAAGGACCGCAGTCCGGCCATCCAATACGAGGCATCATAAATTCTGGCTCTTCTACACCAGATGCAATAACACCCTCCCATCGTTCTTTTTGAGACTCAGGATTGTTGTAGGCAATATTCAAATCATTTTCATCCCAGGTAAAAAGGACTCTACTCCAAGTCTGTTTTTGCAAAAATGAGGGCGTAGAATAACGGTTTAATATTAATTTTGTAGGGATTCCACGAATAGATAATTTTTCACCAATTACGCTATCAACAGAAAGAGTATAATTAGTTTTTCCCTTTTCATCGAATGTCCACCCCGGAGCACAACAAGAAATAGAAACATCATAATCACGTGGAGAATCTAATGTCGCATCATTATCGGCATCCATACTCCAACGCAAGGATTGTATATAATCATTTCCAACAACCCGTATTACTTCCTCTGTTATGCCATCACCATCTCTGTCATAAAAAAAGAAAGGGTTTTCAAAAAAAGGAGTCCATTGTTTATCTCCCGGTTTTATATATAACGAAACAAAAGATTCATCTCCTCCAAAATGGGTCTTGTTTTCACAAAGAGGTTGAAAATAGGTGTAATCAACATCATACCATAATAAATTATCATCCCCATCATCCCTACTCCACCAAACTCGCAATCCATACACTTTATCATAAAAATAAAGCCCCATACGATCGACATCTTGATCATTATCTAAATCTTCATAGCCCAAAACAACATCAACAATACCATCTGCATGCCAGTCTACTATGTAAAGATCGCCACATTGATCAGGCTCACCATTCATTTCTAAATTTCCATTTTCATCAATAACACGCACAAGAATCGGACTGTTTTCCTTAGTGTGACGGGGAGATGTATCAATAAACCAAACTTCTTCAGGTTTGTTATCTTCATTTCGATCTACATAATGCCGTTTCCCAGCTTCTGAAGAAATAACTTTAGCAACCATTTCCGGGTCTAATTTAACTAAATCGCCAAATACCCATTCAAATGACCGTTGTTTTCCCATAGCCTCCTCTTTTACTAATGCCTTACATGGACTTAAAAAGAAAGAAAAAGCAAACAATATCAAAAAACGATTGTACATAATTTCTTTACTATGAAAATTAGATTACTTTCTATTTAATCTCCACTTTTATTAAATCTTCAATTTCTTTTCCATCATGATTAAATCGAGCAAGCGTATACACATTTCCTTTTTTATCCATAGCTATGGAATTTACATAAGTAGGAATTCCTCCATTTTCATATAATATAGGGCCGTGATCTTCGTATTTTTTTTGGGGGATATTAAATGTAACTAAATGCAAGTTTTCCAATCCTTTTGCTGCCCCCATCGCTATTTCATCCACTCCTTTAATCCGTTTCCCGTCTTTATTATAAGCTGGACCGCCAGTTAAATAATAAATAGTAGAATCAGGCCCCAACATATAACCTAAATATCCATAACTAAATTGGTCATACATTCCACTTTTCCGGGAAGGTTCGGATGTTATCCTTTCAACAATTTCGATAGTTTCGTTCTTCGGGTCAAACTTAAACAAATAACCGGAGTTACCATGAACACCATATGCAATCTGTTCTGGTTCATACCAAAATATTTTTCTCCAATTATACCCCATGCTACCTGCTCCTGTATAATCATAAGTTCCAAAATAGTCTAATCTGAGATTCGTATTCTCTATTTTTTGAGGAGCGTTGTCTCCGGATTTATAGGAATAGATATCTCCATCCGCTGTAGAATAATAAACCAAACCATCTCTCGGATCCACAAACATAGAACGACAAATGACGCGATAATCTTTACCTATAACACCATCTTCACCTAATTCATCAACTAAACCTAAATCTTTCAACTCTCCTTTTTTTAGATCATAATCTATTAGATAACCCTTAGGCCAAGTAATCCCATATAGATGTCCCCTTTCTTTATCCATTGTCATCGTAATAATACCTTCTCCGTGAGGAGCTAATGCCAGACTTTTTATTTCGCCAGTTTTCATATCATAATATAGAAAATGCCCTCCTGGATAAAGCTTGTATCCCTCCGGCGCATGTTTAGGAAGTTGCTCGGAACCATCGATCATCTCATAATAACCTACGTGTGTAGCAAAAAATAGTTTATTGTCATATTCGTAAAACTCAACATGGCTTTTCCCCTGAGCAATATAGTTTTTCTCTTTTTCTCCTAAAGCAACCGATAAATCTGCGATAAAAGTTGTTTTATCTATCTCAGGATCATAAACATAAAATTGCCCACCTACATCGTGTTTCGTTGAAGAAAGAACATAATATATTTTCCCATCACTTGCTGCAGATATAGCATTATACGTATCATGTGCTTCAGCAAATCCGGAATAATATTGTTTTGCTACTAAAGTTTGTTTCGATTTTGACTGTTCATTTTTCTCTTTCTTCATCTCTTCATTACATTGAATAAATAAAATTATAGACAATCCAATCAATATGTTGGAGAATAAAATAGATTTTTTTTTCTTCATAAAGACTTTTATTTAATAGTTTATAAATTATAAATGAACAGTTCTTATTTTTGTGTTTGCTCCCTCTGAAAGAGATATATCTATAGGAGTATTTACCTTATAAGTACCACATGTAAAATCAGGGATTTCAATGGGAAAAGACCCATTTGCTACCGACCATTCACTTAATGGAATGATAGATCCCCATAATGCAGCATCATATACATCCATATCCATAGGCAAACCGTTTCTCAAACAATCGATTAATCGCCATGTCATTAAAAAATCCATTCCTCCATGCCCTCCTACTTGTTTAGCCATATTTCCTATTCTCCGACAAATTTCCGGCATATATTTTTCGGAAATATCACTCATTTCTTCATCATTAAGCCATTCGTGTCCGACTGAAATACGAGACGGTAAAGGATATTTTAATGCTGCAGCTTTTGTCCCGCTAAGCATATGGATGCGTGAATAAACACGTGGACTTGTAATATCATATTGTAACATTATCGTCTTCCCTTTTTCGGTTCTAAGAATTGAAGTATTCATATTCCCACGATAAGAATGTGTATTGAATTCTTCATAAAAATTGTTGGTTCTTGCCAATTCCGCCACTGTTTCTCCCATCATGAAATCATCAGATGACATAGAAACCATCTTTGTCAAACGATCACCTCTATTAATATCCATAGCCTGACAAACAGGGCCTAATCCGTGTGTCGGATATAAATTTCCATTATGATGTTGGCTTTCTTTTAAACGCCACATATCTCCATCCCTTGTCTTATCGTAATTATTTTGATGGTGGATATAAGCAGCATCCGCATGAATCAAATCTCCGAAAAAACCTTGCCTTACCATATTTAATGTCAGCAATTCAAAAAAGTCATAACAACAATTTTCCAATAATGCGCAATGTCTCTTCGTTTTCTCTGAGGTTTCAACCAGTCTCCAAGCCTCGCTGATTGTAGAAACTGCAGGAACTTCAACAGCTACATGTTTACCGCACTCCATTGCATAAATTGATATTTCAGCATGAAGAGGGCCTCTGGGAACTGCGATGGTTATTAAATCAATATCTGGATCTTCACACATTTTTTTCCATAAATCAGAACTGCCAACATAAACTTTGGCCAATGGAAATCCTTGTTCTTTAAGCATAGTTTGCGCCTCATCTATCCGAAATTGCATTAAATCACAAATAGCTTTAATCTCTACACCATCCAAGTAAGTCAATTGTTTTAAATTAGCATATCCCCGGTTACCCACTCCTATGCACCCAATTTTTACAGTATTTAATTTAGGAGCTCTATAACCACACATATTAAAGTGTTGTCTATGTGTTTTATTCTGAACTGTATTTTCATAAATCTCTATTAAAGATTCGGCCTTTAAACCAGAGAGAGAACCAGTGGTAATCAAACCAGCTCCAATTGCTTGTCTAATAAAATTTCTTCTACCTGTTTTCATATAAAAAGCAATAATTATCAATTTAAATTACCAGATAATATATTACGCATTTTTTCCAACATCTGTTCATTTACTTCTATCATATGCTTTATTGTACCAGCTTTGTACCAATCTGTAACACGATCTTGATGATAAAAGGGCTCATTAAAAGTTCTATTTTCCAATAAAGCTACAACATTCCCATAATAGCTATTTGTCTTTGAACGTAATATCATTTCTGCTCTAAGAAAATTGTATTCTTTGATTTGCTCATTTAATCTTTTTAAATACCTTGGAGAATGAAAAGATGCAGGATCTTCCGATTTCAACATCGATTTAACAAAAACACCTGCGGCTCCATTATCGGAAGGCCCAATTTTGCCTAATAATCCGGCTATAGTAGGAGCTATATCAGTCTGTTC
This sequence comes from Massilibacteroides sp., assembly GCA_028708075.1. Classification (GTDB taxonomy): domain Bacteria; phylum Bacteroidota; class Bacteroidia; order Bacteroidales; family Tannerellaceae; genus Massilibacteroides. Next base: position 55,958 of record JAQVZS010000008.1, on the reverse strand, counting down.
AAAATAGGGTAATTCGCGTCCTTTAGCTATTCCAGCACCAAGGAAAAGAATTGGAGTACACCAACTGTCCTCATCAAAAAGCGGATGCCATCCGATTTTACTTTGTCCGTGGTCTGAAGTAATAATCACAACTGTATCATCAAACATTTTAGATTTTTTCAGAAAATCGATAAAACGTCCCAATTGAACATCAGCACTATCAATACATTGTATATAAGGAGAATTAGGATAAAAAATATTACGACAATACGGTATATCCGATGTACTTTGTGAAATTGCATATCCTCTTTGCCCCGTTCGTTGAAGATGTACACGCATAAAAACGGGTTGTTGATCCTGCAAGACACGAATTGCGCAATCAACCACATCCTCATCTGAAAATGTATCATCTAAAACTGCTGTAGAAAAACCACGACCTATTGTTCTATAATCTACTGTATTTACAATTAATGCAGTCTGTTGTTTAGGAGAAAAAAGTTCTTGAATCATCTTATTTTTCGGACTCAAGAACAATGTTCCTTGATGAAGTACCGGATTGGGGAAAGAGCAACTGTTGTATAAACTATAATCGCCTACTGTCGGATGATGAGGGAGAATTACATATGATTTTTGAACATAAGTTCCTTCTTTTATTAAGCTGTTAAAAACTTTCATGTTGGCTTTTGTTGGTGCTTCCCAACTAAAACCATCGATCATAAATAAGACAACTCTTTTTACTGGGATTTGTTGTGCTTGCGCTATTAAGCAAACACTTAATGCCAATAAAATAATAAATACGTTTTTTTTCATTTTTTCTATTATATTATGGATACTGTTTTATCAACTTTTATTGATTATAAGAAGCAGCCTTTAGAAGCATCTTCTTTTGCCAATCATTACCACCACCTGTAGGTCCAAAGCGATGAGAACGAAGCCAATCTCCTGTAGCATAATAACGGATAGTTTCTCCTGTAGTATATTTTAATACTGCACAATACTCGTCAGATAACTTATCTAAATATACAAACTTATTAGCCGGGAAAATAACGCCTAACCCAATCCATCCAATGGCAGGATCTTGAAATCCCCAAGTCCCCATAATCCCTATTTCGGGATTTATAAAAAACATTTCTTGAGGTAAAACAGGTAAAACAATACCCAATTTAATATCATCAGCCGTATTTCCACCTGAAATTCTAATATCTATTTGAGAGTCTTCACTGCCGGCATGGGCAGAAGCTAATATTTGGGCTGAATAAGGATTCTCTTTAGCTCCTATATTATTCACTTTTAATTCTACGACAACCTGATCTTCAGTTTCTTTAAATAGTTTAGAAGAAAAAACGGGATCATCCGGCTGTTTTTCATTTCTCAAAGGAAAAGCTTTTCCATTTATATATAATACTAAACCACCAAGTCCACCTCTTTTATTGATATGAAGAATATCCATTCCCCAATTATTCGTATCCTCATGAAAACTAGCTCCATCAGCAATATTAGGATATATCAAAGTATCGATGCGTTTACAATATATATCAAAATGACCATCATAACAGCGAAAAGCAATTTTTTTAGATTCCCAACCAATATTTGGTTTTACCCAATTTTCATTCCAAGCCACAAGCTTCTCTCTGGGTTTACTTCTCAATTGATCTATCCATGTATTATAGTCAACTAAGTTCAAATGAAGATCAAATTCTTTCTGAACTAATTCCATCATTTTTTTATAGTCTCCTTTACTTCTAAAGGTATAAAACATATCCCAGAAAGATTCATTTATATACAATTTTTTCAGTTTTATTATTTGTCTGTCAACAGCTAAACTCAAATAATAAAGTAATGATTCGTCACTTTGTAATAGTCTACTGGACTGATCTATATCTAAATTTTCACAAAGCATTTTATTTTGAATAAAATTCCAAACAAGTTCAGAACTTGCCCCTTTTTCTTTTTTCTCAAGAATCGATATCAAAACTTTGTTTAAATAATATAAATATTGAGGATTTTCTTTAACTACTAAAGACTGAAAGCTATATACGTCTTCAAAAGTCCACGTTATTGGTTTTATTCCGGATTTGTCCAAAGGCCATTTATCATCAATCGTACCGTCTCCTTCCAGATCCAATGTTATATGATCTACAAACCCGTCACTGTCTTTATCTAGCCATTCATAAACCATGTCAACTTTTGTGTCGTAATCATAATCTACTTTTAACCAGATTTTATCACTGTTCTTTAAATGAATTCTATGGTCAGAAGAACTGTAATAGTATTCATTAATACCTTTAGGCTGCATACATATTTCATATCGTTTATTTACAAAACCACAATCTGGCCAACCAACACGTATCATTTCATAATTAGGTTCTGTTGAAGCAGATGCAATTACTCCTTCCCAACGTTCATAGGTATTTCCTTCAACACGATATGCAGAATTAAGATCATTCTCATCCCAAGTCATTAATACTTTAGCCCATATTTGTTTTTGAACAAAAGATCTGGCATTAGTTCTTCTCATTATTGTAGCCGGGAAACCATAAATCATAACCGTTTCACTATCTTCCTCTTTAAAAAAAAGTGATGTGTTCTTATTATCATGATCGGGATCTGTTTCATAATAATCAGATGAAAGGGCTGTGATAGAAATATCGTAATCACGTGGAGAATTTTCTGTGGCATCATTATCCGCATCAAAACTCCAACGAATAGAACGTATATTATTATTATCGCCAACAAAACGAAGTACCTCTTCTGTTATGCCATCTTTATCTTCATCATAAAAGAAAAACGGATTTTCTAAAAAAGGTGTCCAATGATCATCCCCTGGACTAATATACATACAAGCAAAGGATTCATCTCCGCCAAAATGGGTTTTGAATTCACATAAATTTTGGAAATACGCGTAATCAACATTATACCAAAGCAAATTATCATCACCATCATCTCGACACCACCACACGCGCAATCCATAGTTCTCATCATAAAAAAACATATGCATAATATCTACATCCTGATCACCATCATTATCTATATACTCTATTATTGCATCTATCTTTCCATCTGCATGCCAATCTACAATATACAAATCATTATCCAAATCTGGTTCCCCGTTTTCCGACATATCTTTATCTCGATCTATAGCGCGTACCAAAAGCGGGCTTCTTTCCGTTGTGTGACGAATATCTGTATCAATAAACCAAACTTCATCCGGTTTCCCATCATCATCACAATCTACGTAATGACGTTTTCCGTGCTCTGAAGATATAACTTGCTGAACCATAACGGGATCTAATTTTGCCAAGTCTTTAAAAACCCATTCAAATGCTTTTTGTTTATTCTGTTCTTTATTTTCCTCAGAAGAACAAGAAAAACTAAAAAAAACGAGTATAAAAAAACTTGTGAACCAATGAATTATAGGATTGTATTTAAGCATTTTCCTTTATTTATATCAATATTATTCAATACCGGGCTGAGAAGAATAACCTCACAACCCGGTATATTTTAATTATCTATTACCAACCTGGATTTTGTTCCAAATTCGGATTTTTATCTATAGCTTCTGCAGGTATAGGCCAATATAAATGTTGTTCCGAAAATGGTTGACGTTTCATTAATTCAACACCTATAACATCCGTAATTGGTTGACTTAATGCTTTATTTAACACATTCCATCGTCTTAAATCTATATATCTATGCCCTTCTAGGGCTAATTCAACAGCTCTTTCGTGTTTTATTCTTTCCAAAACAGCATCTTGTGTACGAGCCTCCATCCATGTACTTCCATTATTTATTAATGCCATACCTGAACGTGCACGAACCATATTAATATATTTAACCGCATTATCTATCTTTCCTTGCCCGTTATACGATTCGGCTAACATCAATAAAACATCAGCGTAACGAATCAATGGGAAATTAATCGGAGTATAAAGACGATCAGATTTTTGAGTTAATTGTCCGT
>JAQVZS010000008.1:6871-51918 GCA_028708075.1 Massilibacteroides sp. | reverse complement strand
ACCGCATTATCTATCTTTCCTTGCCCGTTATACGATTCGGCTAACATCAATAAAACATCAGCGTAACGAATCAATGGGAAATTAATCGGAGTATAAAGACGATCAGATTTTTGAGTTAATTGTCCGTCCATATTACCTTCAGGTACGAATTTGCGATACAAATAACAAACATAAGGAAAGTTATATCTGCTGACAAGAGGAAAGCCATTTGCATCTGCAGCTCCTGCCGCATAAATAAGTTCTGTATCTCTCACTTTTGGATTACCAGCAAGATAATGCGTATAAGGAAGTATTATTGTCTGTTGCATTCTTGGATCTCTTTGATCATACATTGCCAAAAGATCATTGTAATACTTAGGGTAAGAAACTATTGTCTTTTTATCTTCACTTAAAGTAGAGACAAACACTTCTTTACGTACTTCAGGACTTTCATTATATCCGGGAATAAAATCATCCCAATCAAAAGTTTTGCCGTTTTTCAATTCATAACTGTCCACTAAATTTACAGAAGGCAACACATTATTCCAGCCAAAACCAAAAGTAGATTGATTCCCAACATATAAACCAAAGCCCATACCCAATTGAAAACCAACGGCCAAATAGTTTTGTATAGAAAAAATCATTTCATTTGAAGCGTGTCCTTCTTGAGTAAATAATGAGGCGTAATCAGGATTTAATTCATATCCATATCCTAAGTTATTGGAATCTAGAACAATTTCTTCAAAATCTTGAGAAGCCTCTGCATATTGTTTTTGATACAAATGAACTTTTCCTCTTAATGCGTAAGCGGCACCTTTTGTTGCTCTTCCATAATTTGCATTATCCCATTTCACGGGAAGATATTCAATAGCAGACGTTAAATCAGAAAGAATAAAAGTTCTCACTTCTTCTTCTGTTGAACGTGAAGATGTAAGATTCATATAATCAGCGTCATAATCTACCGTTTCATCATAAATAGGAACTCCACCAAAGAAGTTTGTCAGATGGAAATAGAGTAAAGCACGCATAAATTTAGCTTCCGCTATTACTTTATTTTTCACATCCACACTTACCGTCTGAGAGGAATTTAAATTTCGAATAACATCATTTGCTTTTTTTATAGCATCATACGTATGTTGCCATCTAGCTTTCACATGTCCCGTATTAGCGTTGAAAGAATTTTGAATGATACTTTGAAGACCCACATTATCATCATACCCCCAACCTATATCAGAAACACAATCCATTGACCAAATGATTCCAAAAGCATAACCATTCTTTAGGCTTGCATAAACAGGAATTATACCTTGATTTGCTTGTTCATCTGTTTTCCAAAAAGTAGCTGTACTTAATTGATCCTGTGAGTATCTGTCAAGATCATAGCAACCATTGAAAGATAAAGCAATAACTATTAATAAAAATAAAATATTTAACTTTTTCATATGGACATTTTTTAGAATGAAAGATTTAATCCAAATACAGCTTGTTTCATTGTAGGATATCCAATATTTGACACTTCCGGATCTAATCCGGGATAATTAGTTATAGTAAAGAAGTTCTCTAACGATGTATAAACTCTTAATTTATTGATACCTGTTTTTGATATAAGATTAGCAGGTATTGTATAACCTAACTGAATATTCCTAATTTTCAAATACGAGTTTTCTTTTACCCAGAAATCACTCTTAAGAACATTTCTGTTTACGGAATAGGTCGTTAAACGAGGAAACGTTGCCTCTGTCGTTCTTCCTTCATACCATCTCCCTTCTTCAATATCTTTGTTAATAACTTGAGGAAGCATGATACTTGTCGTATAAAAATTGTTTTGAAAATAAGTATTAATCCCCAAAATACCATCTAATTGACAAGAAAAGTCAAAGCCATTCCAATTTGCACCAAAAGTTAACCCAAACAAAAATCGAGGATTTGAACCATGTCCGACAGGAACTCTGTCATTATCGTTTATAAGACCATCATTATTCGTATCTTGATAAAGCAGATCTCCTAATTGAGGCGTTCCATCAGGAAACGGATTTTTACCTGTCGGTGCATTATCTATTATTTTTTGAACAACAGCCAAATCTTGCTCGTTTTGTACTATTCGATCAACCAATCTAACATATTGTGTATTAATACCATAACCTTCTTTTATCATTGTAGATCCATTAATAGAGGCTTCACCTTTCTTAAATTTTGTCACTTCATTTTTATTAAACGTGAAATTACCATTGATATAATAGCCAACATCGTTAATTTTGTCTTGCCATCCCAGATTTATTTCTATTCCCTTGTTAAGAACCTCAGCACTATTTTGATAAGGAGCTGACAATAGTCCAACTTCAAGAGGTATTGGTAATTGAGCTAAAATATCCTTTGTTAATTTTCTATAAAGCTCAATACTCCCATTTAATTTGTTATTAATACCAAAATCCAATCCGATATTAGTCACATAGGTAGATTCCCATTTTAAATTTGCATTAGCAAGGTTTCCTGCACTATATCCGGTAACAGGTGTACCATTCAAAGGATAAAGCGAAGAAGACAATAAAGCTATCGCATCATAATTCCCAACAGAATTATTCCCCAAAGAACCCCAAGAAGCTCTAAATTTTAAATTATTAAGCCAAGAATTGCGTAAATCGCTCATAAATGATTCTTCTGAAATTCTCCATCCTGCAGAAAAAGAAGGGAATCCTCCCCAACGATTATCACCGACAAAACGAGAAGAACCGTCTCTGCGATAATTAAATTCAAATAGATATCTATCATTCCAAGCTAAATTAGCACGTCCAAAAAATGAACGCATAGCCCAATCACTAAGACTTCCGGTAGCTACAGATTCTCCTGTCGCACCATTAATTTGTGTTAATGATTGGTTATCAGCTAGTCCATATTTTGTCGCAGAAAAATTTTCAATCGTATATTGTTCCTGACTTCCTCCAAACAAAAGTTTGACGTATAACTTATCAAAGAAAGTATTTTCATATGAACCGTTAATATCCATAAAATTTCTTACTGAACGATTATCAAAATCTTTTACACTTTTAGTCGGCAGTTCACTACGATATGTTACCTCTTCTGTTTGAAAATTCCAGCCTTCTACCTGTTGAGGAATATACACTATTTTATTATCCCAATAATCATAATGATATGATGCATTTAAAACCAGTCCATCCAAAGGAGTCAAGGTTACAAAAAATCTTGAATCTAAACTTCTGGCTTTATTTTCCCCCTTGTTTTTATAAAGATAAGCTAAAGGACTAAGACACCCGGCATAACTTTCTTCGCTATTATTTGTCCCACCAAATCGTCCATCAGAACTCTTTATAACAACGGAAGGAACCGCATTCGATGCACTGAAAAAATCCTTTATAACACCACTGTCTGCACCAGGTTCCCGATCGGTAAGCGAAGCATTTAAATTTACTCCAACTTTAAGCCAAGAGGTTACGTCTAATTGATTGTTAGAACGTACTCTAAATTTTTTAGCCCCAGTATTTTCAACAATCCCTGGCGTATTTTGAATGTTTACTGAAATAAATGACTTGATTTTATCCGTTCCTCCTGAAACCGAAATATTATGATTTGAAGTCCAAGTTGAACGAAATGCAGCATCCATCCAATTCGTAGAAGGCCATAATAACGAGTTTTCACCGTCATGAGTTCTCCATTCATCAATATTTGCCTGTGTAAATTTGGGGGTTTGATTAGAGTTTTTCATCGCTTCATTTTGCAATTCCATATAATCCGCATTACTACTTACAAAATCTATTTTATTTGAAACAGATTGAAGCGAAACATAACCATCGTAATTAACAGAGAGTTTCCCTTTTTCACCTTGTTTCGTAGTAATTAGGATTACACCGTTTGCTGCACGCGAACCGTAAATAGCGGAAGATGCAGCGTCTTTTAAGACGGAAATTGAAGCAATATCTTGTGGAGATACATGATCAAAACTACTTTCCGCACCATCAATTATTATTAATGGTGATGAATTGTTTAATGTTCCTTGTCCTCTAACCAATACTGAAGCTTCATTTCCCGGAGCGTTACTAGATGATTTCACATATAAACCGGGGACAAGACCTGCTAAACCGGAAGAAACACTGATAATTGGCCTTGTTTCAGCTAATTTTGAAATATCAACAGAAGAAACTGATCCCGTTAAGTTTACTTTTTTCTGCGTACCATATCCAACAACAACAACTTCGTCTAAACTCTTTGCATCTTCTTTCAATACTATTTTTAAAACAGATTGAGAGTTTATCGGAAATTCCGTCGTCATATATCCGACATAAGATACAATAAGTACATCGTTGGGTGAAATGTTGTCAAATAAAAAATTACCATCCATATCTGAGATAGTACCCATTAAATGATTAGACTTAAGTCGAATGGATGCACCAATGATTGGTTCACCCTGGCTATCAACTACCAGTCCTTTAATATTCAAATTCTGTGCATGTATTATACAAATACAGAAAAGAAAAGACATCAATTCTAATAAAAACTTTTTCATACATTCATCGTTTAACGTTTTTGTGGTATATAATTGTTAGCAATCTATAGTTATCAATTAATATTGATAAAAGCACCTGTTCCATCTGCACTATTAGTAAAAACTAATACTAAAATCAGTATTGTTTATTTTCCCTTTTATATAAAGGGAAGGGGTGATTTTTATTTTAATGTTTCCATACTCTATTATTTAAGGTTATTATGTGTTTTATTCATAATTAAATGTTCTTTAAAAACTTTGATAGAATTATATACGATGCATTCACTAACAGAAAACATTCTCCATATCAATAATAGGCCAGGGTTGTGCAGATTTCCATTTGCCACGGGTGAAGTCGGGAACATCAATCGGCTGACTTCTATTTAATACTGATTTTTCACTTAATTCCACAATACTGGACCACGTAGCCGCATCATAGACATCTTGATCCAATGGCAACCCATGACGTAAGCAATAAATTAGTCTCCAATCCATAATATAATCCATGCCCCCATGTCCTCCAATCTTCTTAGCTTTTTCTCCAATATATTTTGACAATGGATGTGCATATTTTTCTGATAAAGATTTAAAATTGTCAGCATCAAGAAACTCGTGAGCGTCAGGATCAAGAGCTATTTTTGCTTCAGGATATTTTACAGCATAGCCTTTTGTCCCACTTATTTTATGAATCCGGTCATACGGCCTTGGACTCGTTACATCATGCTGAATCATTACAGTTTTTCCGCTAATCGTCCGAATTAATGATACATTCATGTCGCCCAACATATATTTTGCCTTAGCCTCTATTGAATCACTCCCAAATTTATTTATAGCAGCTAAAGTCAAATTCCTTTGATCTGTCGACATAGAAGTCAGATAATCAAAACGATCTCCTCTATTAATCTTTAATAGTTGGGCAATAGGGCCTAAGCCATGTGTTGGATATGGGTTTCCTGTATGTTTTGTATAATATTTTACCCGCCAAGTATTATGATAACTGTCACTACGATCTAATTGCATCCGCAAATCATGAATATAAGCACATTCTCCATAAAAAACCTCTCCAAACAGGCCTTGTCTTTCCATGTTTAGCGTAGTTAATTCGAAAAAGTCATAACAACAATTTTCTAACATCATGCAATGTCGCTGTGTTTCTTCTGCTGTATCAACCAATTTCCAACAATCAACAATAGTTAAGGCTGCAGGAACTTCTATCGCAACATGTTTACCATGTCTCATTGCATATACAGCAATAGGGACATGTAAATCCCATGGAGTTGCATTATAAATTAGATCTATATCGTCCCGTTCACATATTTTCATCCAATCATCTTCCTGCGAATAAGCTATCGCTTCAGAGCGCCCAGCTTCTATTAAGGTTTTTTGAGCATTTGCAATCCGTTCAGGAACTAAATCGTCTATTACAACAATTTGTGTTCCTTCTATTCTTGCTAATCGACTAACAGCGCTTCCTCCTCGTCCTAATCCAATTACAGCAATTCTTACGGTATCTAAAGCCGAACATCTTAATCCCATTACAGATTGCCCTTTTCCAAGAGTTACACTTAAATCTGACTGATTTAAAATCCTTGAATAAGCTTCATCATTTATAGACCCTATCCCTAATGATAGAGTTCCCAGAAGCGATTTTTTCAAAAAATTTCGACGATTATTATTCATTTTCTTATTTGTTTTTATTTATCTAATCCGTATCTGAATTTATCAAAGAGGGAAATGAAAGGTATACAAAGTGCATATCCAAATTAAAAAGCATAATTTAGAAACATAAAATTGCCAGTATGTCGTATGGTTTGTCTACACTACACGCCTAAAAAACTTATTTAATTTTGTACTTATACATTACAAAACTATTTTCATGCGAAAGAGAGAGAGTGATTTCTCCTTCAGGAGAAACGCGCGTTTTAAATCTTCGTCCTTCACCTATCAAAGGAACAAACTCTACTTCTGCGTTTTCTTTCAGATATGTTTTTATACGTCCTTGGTTTGTCGGAGTATATTCCCTGTATACCAACAAATATCCTTCATTTCCTTGAATTGATTGAAATCCTGTCCATGCCTTTCCTGAAGGTTCTGAGCCAACAGGTAAAATAATCCCTTTATGAAAATTTGCTTGAACATCCTTATATTGAGATATCATTTTTTTTATTTTAAACGCATCATCGGGTAACCCGGTTGCATCAAACCAAGCTAAAGGTTGAGCAGACATTGTTATAGCAAACAAATAATCAAAAGAATAATTTATCGGAGCAAAAGGATCACTTCCGTATTTTTCCTGGTTTCTCCATTTATTTAAAAATTCAATTTGCAATTTTTCAGCAGGTACAAATTTTGAAAGCATCCATAAATTTCGCAAAGTCCAAAAAGGATAATAATTACCCCAATCAGTATATCTATTTTCTAAAAAAGCATTTCCGTATTCGTTAAAATAAAAATAGCCTCCGCGTTGTCCAGCAGTCACATCTAAATTAAAGACAACTTCATTATTCGTTTCACTTAAAATTTTATCAAGCATCATTCTAAATCGAGTTTCACTTAACTTATTAGTTAATAAAACACCATCGATCTTGTAGGTACGAATGCCGTATGTTTTATACAAATTAATGATTGAATTAGCATCTTTTTCCCAATCGTTATAGCTATATTCAAAACTGGGATTTATAAACAAACAAATCTCAACACCTAATTCTCGCCCTTTATCAACCAAAGGTTTTAGTCCATTAGGATACAAATTTTTATCCGGAGTCCAAAAAAACGGATTTTTATATACATTTTTATAACTTCCGGGATCTTTTCCATCAGACCAACCATAGTCAAGTTGAAAATGTGTAATCCCTAATTTCGCACATTTCTCAATTTCTTGAAGGCAAAAGGATTCTGTTAATCGATTTAAATCACCTCTATCGCCCCAAGTGTTTAGCATAATCATATCATCTCTTGAACTTTGCTGACTGCGAACTTTTTTCTGGTATTTACGTAATGCTACTAAACGCTCCAATTCGCCACCCGCATAAACCCCCGTTACAATACTATAAGCTTTTGTCCATTCATCAAAACGTAAATCAGAAGGATATAACCCTAAACCAATTGTTTTAATCCCACCGGGACTAGTAATAAAATCAGCACCCGGATATGCCAATTGGACTCCTGAGCAAGGTGCTTCTTTTAAAAAGAAAAGCCCTTTATCCAAATTCAAATTATTAAAAAACAACAAATTTCCCCTACATGTATTCTCATTATACGCTAAACACTCTACAGGGCGAACCAATGTGTTATAATAATCTGTTATATCAAAAAATTCCACAGATTGAATATGCCAATGTTTTCCAGAAAAAGATATCTGATCTAAAACAGGGATTTCGTCTTTTTGTGTCAGAATATTTAACGTCTCGATATGCTTTAAACTTGATAAATCCTTTTGATGAACTGACCAAGTACCCGGAGTACTTCCTTTTAGATATGTATCAATAGCAATTGCCGGACAATCAGGATAAATGCGGTAAACCCTTTTAACATCCAAACGACCAATTGAATATTCAATTACGACTTCCTTGTGCAAAGAAACTATAGATGATTCTACATCTCTGACACTCCATCTTCCATTGGTTGCAGCTTCAGTTTCTTTAGGTACAAAAAAGTCTGCTATATTTTTCTGGTTATACCATATTTGATTATTAGTCTTATCCGTAATACTATATGTTTGTAAGTTTCCAGCATTCCACAGAAATTTGCGTTCAATCAAAGTATTCCCGATTTTCAAAGTATCCGCATCAAAAATCGCATAGCAAGATTTGATTGATGCTTGTAATAATGAGAACGGAGAGATTATGATCAATAAAATTGTATAAATAGTCTTCATAAAAAAAACAATATGATGATTAGGATTAAAACTATGTTTTAACTCAATAATTTTGCGAATACATTTATGATAGCTTTTTCACTATCCGGAGCTACGTTACATGCACGATCAGTTGTTTCATACCCCCCTTGTTTCATGGCTAATTCGGTACAAATATATCCAGGACCATAATCTCCGTAAGCAGCTATAACAATTTTCAAATCAGGACGCATAGATTTTGCAGTTAACTGATATTCGACAAATAATTCTGCCGGCATGTGGAGCACTCTTAACTTACCAATAGATAAGCAAGAAACATCAATTGTCTTACCGGCGAGACAACGACTATACCAAGCCATTTTCCGTGCATAATCTCTGTTTTCAAGATATAAAGATTTATCTAAAGCTAATTGTTCTTTAAGTTTAGATAAATACACCGCCGGAGGTAAAGTCAATTTGGCAACTTTCCACGTAATAAAATCTTTCGTAAGAGGAAATTTATCAGTATTATTCCAAGCCATTTCCATACCGTCTACCAAACGACTTGCTAAAATAAGCCTGTTTTCTTTTGAGCCATCATTATATTTTCCTGCACCAACATCTCCTCCTGCTCCATTAAAATGAATCATTAATGCTTCAGGTAATGCTGCTTGGCGAATAAAACGGGCTAAGCCCGGAAAATCAGGGTTGGCTATTCCTGTTCTGTAATAACTCTGTGGGTGAGTAGCATAGTAACTCAAAACAGCTACCGGCCTATTTTCGTCCCAAAAACTAATTAAAGATAGTATCGGATCAATAATCCCTTCAGGTTCTTGACGGAGTTTTTCATCTGTACACGCAGTCCATCTTTCTTCAACATGACCATCCGGCATAAAAATTCTTCTATTCGAAGCTACTTTTTTAACCGGAGCTTCACCAAACCCCACATGTGAAATTTTTTTTGTTTCTGATATAGACTTCCTTATTCTCACACATAGTTGATCTAAAAAAGAACGCGCGAATGTACCATCAAAACACTGAGGATCTATATCATTCTCTCGTAGTATTTTTTCAGCACCAAAATCGCACCAAACAGAATCATGCTGATGTAGTGTATGCAATGCGACCCTCTCTGGAACTGTTCCCGCTGCTTCTGCCATCTTTTCACGAAAGATATCATAACTTTCATTTCCTATGCCGATCCAATCGATTGCACATAGAACAATTGGGTATCCACACCCTGTTAACACTAATCCTTTAGCCCGGAGTCCCAAATCCCAAACGCCTTTCATCACGTCGTAAGCCAAATCGGAACCAACAGGAGGGGTTGCATCCATATCAAATGTAGAGATTGAAATTGTGGACTCATCCGAATGTTCAAGATTCGTTAGCTGAGTCTTATTCGCTGCAAAAATAGAAGAAGTTACACCCAATCCAGAAATAAGCCCCATACTGACAAATGAACTTTTTTTAATAAATTGACGTCTTGTCAATTCGGTGTTCATACAATTATTATCATTATTTGATTTCATATACTTAGATTTTACCGGTGTAAACTATCTTCTATTAAAAACTGCTAATCTACTATAACTGCACTTTACTTAATTGATCCTTATTTTCGTATAGTTTCATGATAGCATCCACAATGTCATCCATGTCTTTTTTAGTCCCTAACAAAGGCCCTGAAGCCCACAACATCAACATTTCTTCATTGCAAACTTTATCACAAACAGGACATTGCAACTCTTCTTTATATTGCTTTAATCGTGCAGGAGAGTACATTGCTTGATAGACTCTCAACCCGAGAATATGATCGACCCATGATTCACGATGTAGACCATTCGCAATATAAGGACTTAAGTTTATTCCCTCTGCAGCTAAAGCTTTGAGAAAAACAGCACGGTCAACATTATTAAAATGTTCTTTTCGATAACCCATGGTATATAAATAGAAAGATCCACTTTCAGTCCCGTCATATAATTTTTGAGGTACCACACCTGGACAAGATTTTAATTTTGCGGTCAAATAGGCTGCATTTTCATTTCTACGTTTCCACCGTTCAATAGCTTTAGGCAATTGAGCCAACAACACTGCTCCTTCAAACTCATTCATCCGGTATTTTGGACCGATTGTTATGCTTCTTCCTTTTTTATTCGTCCCATGATTCATTACTGTATAGCATTGATCCATAAGCTCTTCATTGTCCCCAATTATAGATCCACCTTCACCGCATGGTATTGTTTTAGAAGATTGATGACTGAAGCATCCGACATCACCGATAGTCCCTAATCTCTTTCCCCTGAATTGCGCTAAATGAGCTTGGCAGGCATCTTCAATTACATATAAATTATGTTTTTTAGCTATTGCCATAATACTGTCCAAATCACAAGGTTGTCCCATAATATGAACTGGAATGATTGCTTTTGTATTAGGAGTTATAAGGCGTTCGACGATTTTCGGATCCAATTGAAATGATTCTCTGTCAATATCCGCCAAAACAGGTAAAGCTCTCGCAGATAATATCCCTGAAATTGTTCCCATATCGGTATATGGCGAAGTTATTACTTCATCACCGGGGCCGATACCCAACGCTTCCACGCAAGTATGAAGAGATTGCGTTCCGGAACCTGTTGCTACACAATATTTTGCTCCCATTAAGGATGCATATTCTTTTTCAAAAGTCGGAACCGTTCCATTGGGCGAATCAATTCTACACCAAATGCCACTCCGCGTAGTTTTTGTTACGGACTCTATTACCTTCTCATCAGCCTGCGGCCATTTAGGCCACGTTTTATTTTGCCTAACCGGTGTTCCCCCAGCTATAGCTAACGTGTTCGCTGAAGAAGAAATCTTCTCAAAAGCTGACACATTATTTGTTGCTACTACCCCTAAAGTTACGGCAGATGCAGTAGTCATAAATTGACGGCGGGAAATTTTTTTCATATTCATATTCCTTTTTTAAATTCAGCAATTCATTATTAATAGACAAAAGTCTTTAAAGCAAAAATAGATACATTTATCACCATTTTTTATGCGATTTACGCTTATGTATCCTCAAAATGCGTCCATATAACAATACCCTAATAAAACATAAAGACTGAAAACAATCCTAATAGGAATAATACGAGTAGAAGCGATGTTTTCCATAATGTTTATATCGATTAACAATATTTTATATGGTTTATTACAAACAATTCAAATTTAAATAAGCATATAGGAATAAATGCGACATTTTGCGTATACTAATCTTCAAAAAACGTCAAAATAAGAATTAATTCCATTTTATTTTTTATATACCTTAACATAATCAACCATAAAAGTATCAGGAGCACAAGCTTTTTTTATTCCTTCTAATTTATCAACAGGTTCATAACTTAAAATCATATATTCATCTATATGTGATATAGCTTCTTTCACTTCATGGAATTTTAAACCATCTATATAAAATACATATTTTTCAGGTGTCCATTCCAAGGCAAAAAGATGAAAACCGTCATCAAGCCCTTTTAGCTGACTTTTTAAAGGGCCAACACCTCTTTGATTTGGCCCATAAGCCCAATGATAAGCATGAGTGGTTATATCCGCTCCGTATTCTTTAAAATACTCAAAGATATCAACTTCTACGCCATACTTTGCAGGATCCTCACCCGCAGAAATAAGTGGAGATTGTAACCAAAAAGCAGCCCAAGGTCCGACAGATTTGGGCATTCGAGCTTTACATTCAAAATAACCATATGTTGTTTCAAAACGGCCTTGAGATCCTACGGCGCCAACCAAAATACTATCACCCACAATATCATACATAATATTAAGATTGCCGTTTGCTACTTTAATTGAACGGGCATCATTATAGCCAATCCGACGCGGTCCAATCTGTCTTATTTCCCATTTGGTCGAATCCAGTGTTGCCCCATTAAAATCATCTTCCCAAACTAGTTTATAACCTAAAAGTTTGGGGGTATAAACATCTTGTGAAATAGCACTATTCTCAGGTTCTACTTTTTCTTTAGACCTCGGGGATGTACAACTTATTATAAAAAATAAAAAAATAAATGGAATAAAGCGTTTCATAACATTAAATTTATAAAGTTGAATTCACTATTTAGATATAACATTGATAAGCATGTCAAACAAGCGTTTGAATTGGAGTCAAAAACAACTCTTTTGCGCTGTCTGGCTCCAAATATAGTATGGCATTTTTGTGTTTGCGTAGAAAAGTCGCAGGAATTTTTTCTGAAATTAGATGATTAATTGTATGAGCCACGGCCCATGCTTTCGTTTGTCCGGGAACCACGCAAAATAATTGTTTGCCACGCATTAAAGTCGGGACAGTTAAAGTAAATGCGTACGTTGGCACTTCATCTAGCGTCGTAAAACAACCATCATTAACTTGTTGAAGCCTACATATTTTTTCCAAATCAACAACTTTCATCCACTCCGGATCATTTTCTTTCGCGACATGCGGATCATTAAATGCAATATGCCCATTTTCTCCAATTCCCATACATACAATATCGATAGGATATTGTTCCAACAAATGTGTATATCTTTTGCATTCTTCTAATTTGTCAGGACTATTTCCATCAATATAATTAACAGAGTTAAATGGCAAACGACTAAAAATACGTTCACGTAGAAAATTTCCGAATCGTTGAGGAGCGTCTTCTGGTAAACCCACATATTCATCCATATGAAAGGCATTGACACGATTCCATTCAATTCCTTTTTCACTACAAAGAGCATCCAAAAACTCGTTCTGTGAAGGAGCTGCGGCAAAAACCATATTCACTTCAGCCTTATTATCCAACAGTGTACGTATTGCTACAGCAACATCAGCAGCTGCAACTTCTCCCATTTCTGCACGAGACTCGTAGATTCTCACTTGTAACAGATCTTTCTTAAAAGACTTTATTAATGACATTTTGTTTCGTTTTTATACACAATATTTCCTTTAATTATCGTCATATTCACATTGATTTGTTCATCAAAAAGCACCATATCTGCATCTTTGTTTACAGACAATGAACCCTTATTTTTATCAATTCCCATAATACATGCAGGGGTATAAGTGATCATTTGTATCGTTTCTAACAACGGTATTCCTGCAGAAAAATGCATTGTACGTACTAATCTGTCAGTCGTAGCTACACTACCCGCAAAAGCGGATCTGTCCGGCAATTTGGCTACGCCATCTTCAACTAAGACTTCTTGTCCATTACTCAAACTTCCCAAAATACTTTTATCCACAGGCATTCCTGCTGCTCGCATTGAATCCGTTATTAACGCAATTTTTCCCGGCCCTTTAATTTTATAAATCAATTGCAGTAATTCTGGAGGCAGATGGACTCCGTCTGCAATAATTTCGACTGTCATTTCATCAATTAAAAAAGCAGATTCGATTACCCCAAGATAGCGAAAGCCATTTTTACGAGTTATTCCGGACATACCTGAGTATAAATGGGTCACATGAGTGTATCCCCATTCAAAAGCTGGCAAAATTTCTTCATATATTGCGTCTGTATGGGCTATGGAAGGTAAAATACCATGTGATAACAAAGCTGAAGCAAAAGCTTGACTCCCTTTTAATTCTGGCGCCGAACTCCAACGCGCAATATTTCGAGTAGAATTCAAAATTTCCATATATTCTTTTGGATCCGGATCTCTTATATATTGGGGATCTTGAGCTCCACGCTGATTCATCGAAAAATATGGACCTTCTAAATGGAGCCCCATCATTGAAGCACCCTTAGTATTTTGTTTGGCAGATTTTTCATAAATTTCAATAGTGGCCAACATTTCCTTCAATGTCGAAGCTAATGTCGTAGGATAAAGTGAAGTTGTTCCATGTTGAGCATGCATTTCTAAACTTTTTAAAAATGCATCTACAGTTCCGTCCATGAAGTCACAACCTCCGGATCCGTGCGTGTGTAAATCTATAAAACCGGGAGAGACATAATCTCCTCTTGCATCAATAACAGTTGCATTAGGAAAATTTACATCTCTTTCACTGACTTCGCAGATTTTTTCATCTTCAATACATATAACTCCATCTTTAATAATTCGATACGGAGTTAAGATATTCCCATGAATGATTTTTATTCTATTCACTTTTTATTTGTTTTATCTACATATAATAAAAAAATCTCTTTAATAAAAACAAACGTAGATAAAGCAAAAAATATATAATTTTCAATTAACGCTGATTAATCCTCAAATGACGTCAAAAAATCGTTTTTTTATAACTGGCATAAACAAATCAATTATCCGCCTATATGAAAGATTTATTTACAATGTTCGCGTAAAAGTCGGTTTGCCAGCGGATCACCTAATTCTTTCGCTTTATTAAAAGCTTCGCACGCTTCGTTTTTCTTGCCTTGTCTAACCAAGCATACGCCTTTCAAACGGTAGCAGGACGCAAAATCCGGAGCTTTCTCCAAAGCCTTTTCCAGATTTGCCAAAGCTTCTGTATATTTTTCCATACGAATAAAGACGGAAGCCTCTTCTGCCAGATAATCGGCTGCCGGATTCATCCGGATAGCTTGTTGAATATCGGCTAAGGCTCCCTCCAGATCTCCGGCACGGAATTTCGCCTGTTCACGATAATAGTAAAAAGGTGCTTCTACCCTTCCTCCTACCGCATTATAATATAAATCATAATCGGCTATAGCCTCGGGATACATCATCAGTTTCATTTTCCAATCAACCCTTTCGAGTATATACGTGGCGGCAACAGATCCGGGAGGAGTTCCGGTTTTCTCAATCGCTTTGTCTAATAAAGCAATCACATCGCCAATATTAAATCCGATTGTGTTTTCTTTGGCTTTTGCTGCCATATAGTACGATTCAGGGCTAGCCATATCCGATTCGTTAACCACCATATATGATTGATAGGCGTCCTCAAATTTTTGTTGATAAAAATAGAGATTTCCCTGCAGTTGACGATAAATGGGTTTATCTTCTTGTGCGATTGCCTGGGTTACCGCCTGTAAAGCGTCTTCAACTGACCAGCCTGCTTGAGTAATGGTCGTGTCAGTCGCAAAAGTATCGAATATCAGTTTTGCACGATTGTAATGCACATCACCCGGATTTTTTGAATAACGGGCTGCCGTGTTTATGTCTTCTAACGCCTTATCCAAGTAAATTGATTCATTAGACCCTGCAGCCAACTCTTTCCGGAAAGTAGCACAATGGGAAGCCCGGGTAGTATATCCATCGGGAGCAGAAGGAAAAGTCGCTATAAAGTCATTTAATGTTTCCAAATATTCTTGAGGGTTCTGTGCGCTTCGTTTCAGATAAAGCGCAACAATCGCCTGGTCTGGATCTTCCGGCCAGGCTTTCCGAATTAAGATAGCATTATAAGTCGAACTTAGAAAATCTGTTGACGAGATATGCAAACTATGGGCATATCCGGCAGATACCGCATAGGATTGTTCATTCTTTCCGGATGCATCTTCCTGTGCTAACCCCAAGACTTCACCAGTAGCCAGCACCAAAGGTGAATTAACCTCTCCTAAAGATAAAGGAAAAGATACTTTATAATATGCGTACGGATCTTTCAATTTACTTACCTCCACGATCTGACCTTCTTTAAAAACGGGTTTCTTTTCCGTGGAGAAAAGCATCAGATAAACCTGGCTGCCGATAGCCACTGGTTCTTGTGCAAGCGGGAAATAAGCAACTTTTTTGGGAATAGACGCCTGAATACGTACCACATCATACAATTCATCTGCTCCCCAAAGCCGTTCTATGGGATAATTTTGACCATCCATATCGGTCACCTGCGCCCTTGCCGCTCCTTTCAGGATACTGTATGCGGTCAATACTTCTCCATTTTCGGAAATAAAAAAACCGGTTCCGGAATGTAACTGACGGTTATCTTTATCAAATGTAGTTATTGTTACGACTGCGTTGCGACTTTTGTTCATCCATTTCGGTGCTTTACCTTGTGCAAAAAGCATATTCAAAGGCGACAAAATAAGTAAAAAAGAAAGGATCAGTTTATTCATGGTCTTAAACGTTCAGATTTTCGTATAAATACAAAACTAATGATTTAATTAAAATGATGTAACAATTGATGCAAATTCAAAATATCAATATTGCTATCTTTAGCATGTAAAGATATTTTTTATTTTATAAATACGCTACGAAGATGAATGAACTATTAAAAAAAGGGACGTGTCATATAGGGACATTACGGCTTAACAACCGTCTGGTCTGTTCTATTGTATATCCTCGACGGGATGAATATTCAGTTAATTGCTCATCATCGATTGTCCCAATCATAAAGTATTGTGAGTCGGGATGTGCGAAATACAAACCGCTGACTGTCGCAGTCGGAAGCATAGCACCGTTCTCCGTCAGACGGACTCCGATACGTGACATGTCCAGTAATTGATCGAGTAAATGGTTTTGCAGTTGATCCGGTAGCGAGGGATATCCAATTGCCGGACGAATTCCCTGATATTTTACGCGGAACAGATCCGAAATACTCAGGTTTTCTTCCGGCGTGTACCCCCAATACTCTTTGCGGACTTTTTCATGCAGGTATTCAGCCACAGCTTCTGCCAGCCGATCGGTTAAACTTTGCAATAACATCGCGCTATATGTATCTCCTGCCGCTTCAAATTCCGCATGTAATTTTTCTGCGCCGGCTCCAGCCGTTACCACAAATGCACCTACATAATCCTCACGTCCTTCGGATAGCGGCATAACGTAGTCGGCCAAAGATTTATAGTCCGTACGATCTTTCTTTTGGGCTTGTTGCCGCAATACAGGCATTTCCAATTCCCCTAAACGAATCATGTCTTTATTGCTCGATGCAGGGAAAAAACCATAAATTGCCCGACAGTAATCTGCTTTGTCAACAACAAGCCGGTCGAGCATTTTTTTCGCATCGAAAAATAGTTTCATCCCTTCTTTTGCTTTCTCCTGTTCTTCTCCTTCATATTTATTCAACCATTCCGCACGACAGGCATCACAATCATGAAGATAAGCTAATTCGGCATATTTTCCGCTCAATCTCCAGGCGCTAAAAAAAAAGTTCCAATGAACATACGGAATAATCTCTTCCAATGGAATATACGGAATCACATGGACTCCTATTTGACGTGGTTTAACCGGAATGTAGGCAGACCAATTTATGGGATGCGGATGTTTTCTTGCTTCTGAAAGCGAGACTAAGGTTTCTTTTTTATCTTGTAGGGAAGCCCGCAAAGCTTCATATTCCCGGTTCAACTGAGCGACAAATTCATCATGGGTTACCGGATTCAACAATTTAGCGGCTATAAGCGGATTTTGCGACGCATCTAAAACATGAATCACGGGATGATCATAGTAAGGTGCTATTTTCACTGCGGTATGCAGTTTGGAGGTCGTTGCCCCTCCAACCATAATGGGAATAGAAAGCCCTGCTTTTTGCATCTCTTTCGCCACATGCGCCATTTCTTCAAGCGATGGCGTGATCAAACCAGAAAGACTGATAAAATCCGGCTTTTCTTCGATCGCTTTTTTTATAATTGTTTCAGCAGGTACCATAACCCCCAAGTCAATTACTTCGTAATTATTGCAAGCAAGAACAATAGACACAATATTCTTTCCAATATCATGTACATCGCCTTTAACGGTAGCAAAGACTGTTTTTCCAGCTTTAGCCGACCCTCCTACCGCATTTTCCGATTCGATAGTCGGCTGCAAAACAGCCACCGCTTTTTTCATGGTACGGGCAGTCTTCACTACCTGCGGAAGAAACATTTTACCGGCACCAAAAAGATTCCCCACCTTATTCATCCCAGCCATCAACGGACCATCGATGATTTGAACAGCACGGTCATATACCTGTAACGCTTCTTTTAAGTCTTCTTCCAAATAATCGCCGATTCCTTTAATCAGAGCATATTCCAAACGTTCCGGCAAAGAAAACTCCCTCCAAGCTTCGTGCTTTTCCTCTTGCGTTCCGTTCTTTTCCTGATGAATATTTTGTGCATATGTACTCAATTCCTCCGCAGCTTCCGGACGGCGTGCCAAAATAACATCTTCGACCAACGTCCTGAATGACGGATCGATATCTTCATACATAACGGAAGAGGAAGGATTGACAATTCCCATATCCATCCCTTTCGCAATTGCATGATACAGGAAAACAGAGTGCATGACTTCGCGCACATAATTATTCCCGCGAAAAGAAAAAGAAAGATTGCTGACCCCACCGCTCACTTTTGCTCCGGGAAGATGCAGCTTAATCCATTCGGTCGCCCGGATAAAATCTAAACCATAACCGTTATGTTCTTCTATACCTGTCGCAATCGCCAGAACATTCGGGTCAAAAATAATATCTTCCGGATTGAATCCGACGCGATCGACTAACAAACGGTAAGCACGCTCGCAAACAGCGATCTTGCGTTCAAATACATCTGCTTGTCCCGTTTCATCAAACGCCATGACCACCACTGCGGCTCCTAATTGCTTTACTCGTTTGGCATGCAACAAAAAGACGGCTTCTCCTTCTTTCAAACTTATGGAGTTAACGATACTTTTGCCCTGTAAACACATCAAACCTTGTTCGATAACACTCCATTTGGAAGAATCGACCATAACCGGAACACGCGCGATATCCGGCTCTGAAGCCATCAGATTCAGAAAAGTCACCATTTCTTTTTCTGCTTCCAACATGCCGTCGTCCATATTTATATCGATAACTTGTGCGCCATCTTCTACCTGCTTGCGGGCAATTGTAAGTGCTTCTTCATAGTTTTTTTCCTTGATCAGTCGCAAAAATTTTCGGGATCCGGCAACATTACAACGTTCACCGATATTCACGAAATTGTTTTCCGGCTTAACTTCCAACAACTCCAAGCCCGAAAGCCAGAGGCAATGCGGTTTCTTTGCCGGAATATGTGGTTGAGCATTTTTCACCAATCCCGAATAACGGGCAATATGAGCCGGCGTCGTACCGCAACATCCTCCTAAGATATTAACTAACCCTTCTTCAACGAAAGCTCCCACATGTTCTTCCATGGTCTCTGGCGTTTCGTCGTATTCACCAAAACTATTCGGTAATCCGGCATTCGGATAAGCACTTATATAATAAGGAGCCTTATTCGCCAATTCCTGCAAATAAGGCTTCATTTCCGCAGCACCAAACGAACAGTTCAATCCGATACTGACAATCTTTGTATGCTGAACAGAAGCCAAGAAGGCCTCCAATGTTTGACCGGAAAACGTCCGCCCCCCCTGTGCCGCAAGCGTTAAGGAAAGCATAATCGGTAAATCTTTTCCTTTTTCCTCCAAAGCTGTTTCAGCGGCTTCTAATCCAGCTTTTACATTTAGCGTATCGAACGTCGTTTCAAAGAGAAGAATATCGACACCTCCATCAATCAGTGCCTCGATTTGTTCTTTATAGGAATCATACAAATCCTGATAAGTAACGGCGCGATACGCCGGATTACTTACATCCGGACTCATAGATGCTGTTTTATTGGTCGGACCGATAGATCCTGCGACAAAAATCTCACGTTCGGGGTATTCGGTCATAAAATTATCCGCCACCTCCCGTGCCAAAGTCGCGGCTGCGAGATTGATTTCCCGGACATATTTTTGCATCGCATAATCTGCCATCGAAATTTTTGTGGCATTAAAGGTGTTTGTAGCAAAAATATCCGCACCCACGTCCAAATATTGACGATGAATAGTTTTAATCACATCCGGACGAGTGATACAAAGCAAATCGTTGTTTCCTTTCAAGGGAGTCGGATAATCCGCAAAACGTTCTCCTCGATAATCTTCTTCTCTTAATTTAAATCCCTGGATCATAGTTCCCATAGCGCCATCCAGAATCAAGATCCGTTCTTTTAATAATTCTATAAATCTTTCTTTAACCATAAGAATGATTCAGATTTCTCATTTTTAAATAATTATACCCTCTATGTAACCATACAGCAGCAATAGCAAACAATAGTCGCGTGACAACAATCCACAAAACAGGAATACCAATAGCTACAAAAATAAGCGTATCTTCTAATAATGAATGCGAGATTGCCAAATGAATATTTAGAAGTTTCCCGGATTCACGTGTCAATTTATTTTCTTCAATTTGTTCCACCATGATTCCTCCGCCATAAGCCAATCCGACCAAATTACCGACTAACCACGAAAAAGCCGTATCTTTCGGCAATCCGAAAATAGACATCAACGGCAACAAACATACGGAAATTCGGGTTAACCAGTTAAATTCGACCAACACATAATGCAATAACATCAAAGCCGTCACTATTATCGCGATCGTCAGAACAATCCGGACAGAAGAAAAAAACCATAACTGAAAAACTTCCGGCAAACTGTTGCAAATTTCCGCGCTTTCCGTAGTAAGCACTTGCCCCCATCCGTCAATTGGCATGACTAAGTTTAAAGTAAAAGCAATGACAAAACTCATGAAAATTCGCAACGAGGTAATCCCCCAAAAGGAAGAACCCGTTTTAGCTTGAATCGAAGATTCTACAATCAAATTATGAGACAATAAACACATTAACGCAAGGATGGTAGCTCCCCGTAATCCCAACGACATGGATGTAATCAAAGCAACCGGCGCGTAAAGAGGGGTAAACAAGCTTGTGATGAAGACAATAGCCGTTTCACCGGGTAACCCGACTAACGAGAAAACCGGATAAAAAAATGAAGCTATCGAATCGAGTACTCCGGAATATTGAAGTAACCTTACCAGCAATGAAACCGGAAGTATAATTTTAAACAGCCAAACACAAGTTTTGCCAGCCTTGGGTAAAGCCTTTTTCACACACGACCATACCCGTTGAATAACCTTGTCCATCTTTTACTTTTTAAAAGCCCGATCCATTTCCCGCTTGTCATCACGCGCTTTAATGGATTCCCTCTTATCGTACTCTTTTTTACCTTTTGCTATTGCCACAACCACCTTCGCCAAACCTTTATCATTGATAAACATACGTGTTGGAATAAGTGTAAACCCATTATTTTTTGCGGCTGTCTCTATTTTTTTTATTTCTTTTTTGGTTAATAACAATTTACGGTCACGTCGCGTCGAATGATTGTTATAAGTCCCATAAAAATATTCCGCGATATACATGTTTTTCACCCACAATTCCCCTTTTTCAACCAGACAAAACGTGTCGACCAAACTTGCTTTTCCTAAACGAATCGATTTGATCTCGGTCCCGGTAAGCACGATACCGGCAATAAACGTGTCGAGCAACTCATAATCGAAAGTCGCGCGTTTATTCTTTATTTGAACTGAATTACTTATTTTCTCTTTCATTTTCTATAGACTATCAAAAACGCAGCCCCGGCATCAATAACACCAAAATTATTTCTATAACAAACGGAGTTAGCACAATTACCGCTGACGAAACCCCAACAAACTTCATCCGTTCATGATCTTCTATTTTCATGTAAGGTGCAGCTCCTTCCCATATAATATAAACCGTATAAAGAATAAAAATCTTTAAGAAAAAAAACTCGGGCAACAAAGCCAAAACAATGGATAAAACAAAAAGTAAAGCAGACGAATAACCGGTAAACCGCTGACAAAGTTTCAAATCTTTTTCACGTTTGAAAACACTATCCCATAATTCATTCAATAAATAAGCACCTAAATAAAATCCGCCTAAAGCAGAAAGAAATGCTTTAACAGAAGCTTTTAATGCTAATTCCACATGAAATTCCTTACGGGTAAACAGAATCCCTAAAAATGCGGCAATAGCCACTAAGCCCAGCAACGGATAAATATAGTTAGCTAAAAAATGCTCGTTATTTTCAGATTGTTCTTCTTCACTTAACGTTTCCCAAGCTTTGGCAGGTTGTGAGATTAAAGCTATTAAACATTTAAATATTTCACCAAACATCGTTCTTCTCCATTAGTCCGCACCTTATTTTTCGTCTGACAAAGAAACAGCAAAATTTTGAGATTCAGCCCATGACGGTACGGAATCGTTTTTAATCGCCGAAACATAGTTAATCCTGAAATATAAGCTATCCTCTCCATTTTGCCGTTCGACTACACTTTTAGTGGCAATAAAAGAAGCTAAATCAAACACATTATATTTAATTTCTTTCTGTGTGCCGATTGAGTCGCCTGTAATGCGTAAGAAAAGATTATAAACCCGTTTGCCATCTTCTTCCGCCTCCGGCTCACTTCCTTTATTATACGAAAGATCAAGCTCTTTCGTGTCAAATTGTATTGAATGATTCGTGAAAAGAAACAGATTCTGTTCTAACAACGTACTTTTTTCATACAGAGTCGTTACCACTCGTTCATCCGAGTAGACTTTCCCCGTATCAGACAAATTTTCATTTACACCGTTTTTTGTCAATTCGGTGAATACTGCTTCACTTGCCGTATAATAACCGCTATTTTCGACATTATTCTTTATATTTTCGGCAGCTGAATAATCCAACACAAAATCGGCCAAGCCGCAATCTCCTTCTTCCAAGTTCGGATCGGACTCCATTTCTTCCGTATAAATTTTATCCCCTCCCTTAAGCAGAAAAACTTTTTCAGGCACTAATTTGACTACGGCAGGTTGGGAAGTCAGCATGATTTCATTTCCCCCTTCATCCAAACAAGATGTGGATAAAAGCGGTAATATAATCGCCAAACAACTATATATACATTTTTCAGTTCTCATTATTCAATCGTACAAAATGTTCAATAAACGAAAAATACAAATGCAAAGGTAATAAAAAAGAGAATAACCGTTACCGATTATTCTCTTTTCGTATGGTTAGTTCCATTCAAATCATTCATCATCAGAGAAGGTATACGTCATAACATCAGATGACTTCCACGTGGCCTCTGTCTTATCGTCATTCAGGCTGTTAATATAATTGATCTGAAATTTCACATCGTCTTCGCCTTTCGCTTTTACATTATAAATAAAATTATAAAGGTCAAAAGCGTTAACTAATCCTACCGTTGAAGTCAGCGACTTTCCATCTTCGGTTTTTTTCACCCGAAGATAGAGGTTATATACATTTTTTCCGTTAACCTGCTCCGGTTTCTGATTACTATCGAACGACATGCTAAAGGTTTGCTCTTGATCCGTTGAAAATCCTTCATGATAAGTCTGCAAAAAGAGATACAGGGCCCCCGAAGTTGCGATGAAACCGGTATTGCTCAAATCTACAGAAGCGACAGTCAATTCCTTTTCCGAAATAGCCGCCGTATCTTCCAAATAAGGAACGGCAGACGATTTCGGGACATCTGCATATTGCGAAACAGTTACCGTATAATATCCGTTTGAGGCAATTGCCTCACTTGTATTTTCAGGAATATCTCCATCCAGCACAAATGCAAACTGGCAACAATCTCCTATCGTAAGATCAGTACTGCGTGCAACTTCAGCAGAATAAACAGAGCCCCAAGCCGTTTGTATTATTTTCTGAAATGTTTTTTCCGAAATATCAACAACCCCATAACTAACTCCACTTTGTTGGTTACTGCCTTCTCCTAAACATGAAGTCATCAAAAAAGCGCCGAATGTCAACAAACTGGCAAAAATAAGTTTTTTCATTTGTTTTTAATTTATATAATTTATACGTTAATAAAATCAAAATCCCAATCGCAAACCGACACTCAAATTAAAATTAAATGGTTTATCGGAATGTACAGTCTCCATTTTACTTCCATTGTCAAAATAATAACCAGCTCCTACTTCAGCAAATACATTCAGGAAGCGGAAAATCGGATAACTTACACCTGTTGCCGCATTCACAGACCAATACAAATCCTTCATGCGCACATGGGTTTTAATCGGATCACCTAAAATTTGATCGTCTACATAGCGGGTTTCTTTTACTCTTCCCGTCACGTTGATTTCCGGCATAAATCCGGCACTGGCATACCACATAAAACTGTTCCATTCGGCAATCTTATAAGCTAACGAAATGGGTAACCCCACAAAGTGCAGCCTTTGCTCGGTTTCCGTAAAATAATTTCCATTCGTTTTCCAGTCTGAAGACAGATACGAATAATTTAATCCGGCCAACAAATACCACCGCGACGTCAACATATAGCTCACCGAAAAACCGACAGATATCGGCTGACGGTGTTTTATATCTGTTTTGGGAGCTTCTTCCGCATATTCCGCAGCAACAGAATTCAGAAAATCCAACTGAATATTTTCCATTGTTGTATTCCGGAAAGCATAAAGATTTGCAGCATCGCTCGACCCAGCCGTTATACTCCCGGCTCCCATCCCAAAACTCCAACGTTTAGTCTTTATTTTTTCTTTAACAGAAACAGGTACAGACTCCTCTATTTGATTCGCAAAAGATTCAACAACCGGTTCCTGTTCATTCGTTTCTATCGTATCTATTCCTTCAGATAATTCTTCCTGAACAGAGATCGTTTCTTCCACTTCGATTGATTCCGGCAAAATTTCTTTAGCATCCTCAATTCGGACAGCTTTTGTTTCAGCTTTTTTAAAAAGTACCTTTTCACGAACGTTTTTAGCTTCGGCAATTTGGGGAGTAATGACTGTTTTTCCCGGAACAATGTTTTCCTGTTCACGAATAGTCGATTTTAATTCATCCGTTTTTTGTCCTATTTGTTCCGCGACAATCGGATTTACGGATTCTTTATTAAAAAAATAAACGACATTACCAATAAGTAAAAGAGTCGTAACAGCAGCAGCGGCAACCCACCACCGCCATCTGGTAGAAGACAAGGTATACCTTTGCTTATTCAGATGGCCTTCAATCTTTCCCCAAACTTCGTCAGGTAAAGCATCCGATTCAAAATCATATAATTTTGAACGAAATAAATCATCTATTTTATCTCTATCGTCTATTTTCATCCTCTTTGATACAACCCTTTAATCTTTTTTTGCAATAATTGTTTTGCTCTTGTAAACTGCGAACGAGATGTACTTTCCGTAATATTTAACATCTCCCCAATTTCCTTATGAGAATACCCTTCTATCGCGAAAAGGTTAAATACCGTCCGAAAACCGGTCGGAAGCTCACACACTAATTCCATCAACTCGTTTGCAGACATAGAAGAAATCACCGAACTATCCGGTTGTGCTAATTCCATTCTGTTGTCTAAATCCGCGGCATCTCGTAAAATATCCGTTTTCCGTAAATATTCCAACGCGGAATTTATAAAGATCTTCCGAATCCAACCTTCAAACGAACCTGCACCGGAATACGAATCCAAACTTTGAAAAACCTTTATAAAACCTTCCTGCAACAAATCAGCGGCAGTTTCTTTATCGTTCACATAACGATAGCAAACACCCATCATTTTGCGTGCAAATCGGTCATAAAGTTCCTTTTGTCCGATTCGTTCTCCCTTCCTACAACTCTCTATTAGTTGTTGTTCGTTCATCCAGTTTACCTTCTACATCCCCTTTAAAGATGTACAATTGATAGATGCTAATCGATTAGCAAACGCTGCACAGCAAAAGAATGTCTTTATCACTTTTATTATACTACGCTATTCTTTTATCTAAAAGAAAGCAAAGCCACTGATACAGAGGCTTTGCAAATATAAATTATTTTTTATCAAATTACTTTTTTTCTTTTGGCTTTTCACCGACTAAAACTGCCTCCATATCGATTTTTTTAAAAGCCGACCTTAATTTAGCTTCCGACGTTTTTGTCGTATTATACGTTACTTTAGCTGTTCTATCGGACAGATTACAAATTAAATCCGTAACGCCTTTTTCAAAAGCGATATTCTTCTCTATCTTTTTTACGCAATGTTGGCAATCCATATTTTCAATATAGAATGTTACCGTCTCTTTTTTTGTTTTCGCAGGTTTATCTTGCGCAAGAGTTATCGAACTGATACACAAAATTCCAATAATAGTTAATACAAATCGTTTCATATTGTTTTTTTTTTAGGTGATTAATCTCTACTGATATTAAAGCGTAAACCGGCGTAGATCTTACGCCCGTGAACAGGGCCCCATACCATCGTTCCGTCAAAATTTTCTCCTCTTGGATTCTCCGCATCAATGATCGGATTTTTTTGTTCAAAATCGAATATATTCTCCGCTCCGAGATAGACCGACCAAGTCCGGAAATATTTCGTTATCTGTGCATTGACAATCGTAAAAGACTTAAATTCTTTTTCCCAAAGTGGATTTTCGCTATCCGAAAGCGGCATACGCCCACTACCGTTAAATTGCGAGGTTACGTCAAACTGCCATTTTTTTAATGGGGTTTGGTAGGAGGCCGTCAGCAATCCTTTGTAATCGCTCATTAACGGTTTCTTCATTCGATAAATCTGACCGTCGACATTTTGATAATCCGTTTTCGCATCCGTATAGCGATAAGCCGCCGTTAATGTAAAGCCACGGAAGAAAGGATACGTTGCTTCGATTTGGTAGCTGTTCGAATAGGACCGTCCATCCAGATTATAAAAGCGTACCGCATGCGGATCACTATCGACATCCACAACCACTTGCTTAATAAAATCCGTATAATACCACTCACCGTTCAACGTCAATTCTTTTCCAAATAATGGAATGTAAAAAGACAGATTCAAGCCGGTATTCCAAGCTTCTTCCTGATCCATATTTTCCTCTATTTGCAATTTCCGGGTACTGGCCAACAGAAAATTGTTTTCCGTCAACACATTTGCCGTCCGATAACCTTTACCGGCTGAAGCACGAACGTGAAACCAATCGAACGGATTATATTTGATATGCATGCGCGGAGTTACAAAAAAGTCGTAAAGCGTACTGTAATCACCCCGAATCCCCGCTAACACAATAAATTTATCATTCAAAGTCCAAGTATATTGAGCATATGCTCCGGGCACCGTTTCTTCTCGATTATAAAGCGTACGTTTGCCTGCAAGCGTAATGTTTTCATCAAATCCGTCGTGATTTAGGCTTAAACCGGTACTTAAACTGTGCATTTCGGAAAACTCTTTTTCATACATCAGGCTCGCATACAGATTTTTCTGATATACGTTATAGGGCGTACGGTCATAATCCGACAATTGTTCATGATAAGAACCTGAAAGAATGAGCGCGACACTTTCTACCTTTTCCGGATTTAAAATATACGCCTGTTTGGTAAACAATTCCACCCGGTTCGTTTTAAGCTTAATCTGGTAAGGATCACTAATTTCTCCATGCGAAACATGCACCACTTGTCCGCCGGTCCGGTCTTCATTTAAATAACGCACGCCATATTGAGAAACGTAATTTCCAACTTTATGATTCCAGCGATTCATGAGATTCACCTGTTCTTTCAACGGCATATCCAAAAATCCGTCACCATTCCTATCATGTTCATTATTGTCCTTCGAATAATGTACCAATAAGCCAGTCGACAGGTTTTCATTAATATGCCATGACGCGTCTGTATTGGCTTCGTAGCGTTCGGCATCACTGGCAAAAAGGTTTATCGAAAAAATATCTGCCGTCGGTGGTTTCTTAAATTCCACGTTTATTTGTCCTGCTAAGGCTTCATAACCGTTTTTTACGGAAGATGTCCCTTTGGAAACCTGAATACTTTCCATCCAGGTACCGGGCACGTAATCCAATCCGTATAAAGAAGCCGCCCCGCGAAAATTCGGATAATTTTCGGTAAGCATTTGAACATACGTGCCGGAGAGTCCCAACAATTTTATCTGCCGGGCCCCTGTCGTGGCGTCGGAATAAGAAACATCCACGGAAGGATTAGTTTCAAAACTTTCCGCTAAGTTACAGCAGGCAGCTCTGCACAGTTCATCATACGTTATCTTCTGAGTCTGTAAAACGCTTGTCCGAGAAGAGATCGTCCCGGCTTTTCGTTCACTAACGACAACTTCCTGCAGTTCGATTACCCCTTTTAACCGGATTAATAATTCTTTATTCGCCACATCCAAAGTGGTTACAACGGGCGTATATCCGATATAACTCGTTACTAAGGTGTTTTCACTACCTACTTTTTCCAATTCAAAGTATCCATCGATGTCAGAGGTTGTTCCCTTACGACTCTTTTCCCAATAGACATTGGCGCCAATAATCGGTTGATTATCGGAATCGACAACACGACCTTTTATTTTTTCACCGGCTAAAGCCGAAAAAGAGACAAATAAAAATAAAATAAATAAATAAGATTGTTTAATATAGAACATAATAATTTACAATTTGATTTGGCTTTATTCAATACAAACTCCAAGGGTATAAAATATATACCCTTTCAAACATAAAAAAGACCAAATCAAATCAGAAGTGCAGTCAACAAAGACAGATATTTACGCGGCAAACGTACAGGGGGAGGATCATTTTCCTTGCCGTTCGTCATTAGATTCGAAAAATGTTCTGAAATCAACAATATATCGAATAAATCAAACGAAACATCAAAACACAAAGGTTCGAAAGAAAACAGTTCATCATCATGCTGTATATTCCATTCAAAACTAATCCGTTCCAGGCTGCAAACGTGCGAATCATTTAGTTGTGTTTCTGCGGTATTTTTATTGACCGTGACAAAATGATGATGCGTTTCGCAATAACTTTTTTCAACAACCGCCTTTATCCCGGCTTTACAACAATCATGACAACAATACGTAACAATCTTTACCCCTGCCCCACCATAAAAGATGAATGAAGTTAACAACAACAGCGTTATGCAGGTAAATTTATGTCTCATTTCGGGCAAAAATAATATTCTTTAGTAAGCATCCAGCGTATAATACGTATTTTAACTATTCCAGCGGGTTACTTAATATAATCGGAATAATAATAATAAGTCTCGCGCGAAGGCAGACTTTCAATACGATATCGGTTCGAAGCCGATACAGAAAAAATAAATTCCTGTTCTTTCACGTCATTGATCGGCAAATAGAGTACTGTATCTCTGAGTCCTGTAGCCAATATCGATTTTGCCTTATTCATGTCGAGCGTATCCGACAAGGAAGAATAAACAGTATAATACGAAATTGTGCTATCATCTTCGGGTCTTTTCCACGACAGAATCAGCTCGCCATCTTTTCTTTCCACACGCACTTCTTCCGGTGATGCTGGTTTTTCGTCGCACAACCAGGTTAAGGGAGGCAAAATCGCCGGATATTTATAATACGTATTTTTTAATTCCGAATAAAAGCCTTTGCTGTCATCCAACACATTTCCTACCCGGAATAAAGAAGTCCCATTTCCTCCGAAACTCCGACAATAATCAATTTGATCCGTAATATGATTGAGCTCCCAATTCCCTTCCGTCTGTTCCAGACGATATGCCCCCAACCCCGGAACAATAAAACGACCGTTCGCGTTTTCCACCCAATTATCCACAAAAGGGAAAAAATCATCGTATAAATAATACATCATAGGAACAACCATATCCTGCTTCCCATCCTGCAACCATTTTCGGACATCTTGAAAAACACTTTCATAAGCTGTCCACTCAGCATTTGGGAAACGAGAAATCCGGCTGTATTTTCCTAAGGGTGACGAACTAACTTGTACCCAGGGCTTTTGTCTCTTCACATCATCATAGACGATGGAGACCAAGGAAGAAATATTTGTTCTCCGCCATTCGTCCAACGATACTTTCTTCCCATATTTACGATAAACCGTTCTGTCCGGAAAACGATTTGCTTTTTCCGGATAGCGAATGTAATCGAAATGAATACCGTCCACGTCATAGTTCGCAATCAATTCGTTTACCAACGAGCGTAAATAAGAACGCGTCTCCGGCAATCCAGGATCCAAATACCATTCGTCATTATGACGCTTGCATAACTCCGGCCGCCGTTTGACGGCTGATCGATTCCCTTGTTCTTTCACCACTTTCGCTGATCCTACGGGGAATGTAACAAACCAGGCATGACATTCCATCCCCCTTTTATGACATTCTTCAATGCCAAAGGCCAACGGATCATAATCAGGCATAACTCCATATTTACCCGTAAATATTTTAGAAAAAGGTTCAATTGCCGAACGATAAATAACATCGCCCCGCAATCGAACCTGTAAAAAAATCATATTAAAATTTGCGTTTTGCAAACTATCGAGCAACAAGCATAATTCCTCTCGTTGCCGTTGATAACCCGCTTTAGTGGTCGCCGGGTGTTTCGGCCAGTCTAAACCGTAAACGGTCGTCAACCAAGCTGCCCGAATTTCAAATTTGGGCGTTTCAGCATACGCATAGCCAGAAAGAAAAACAAGCAAATAAATGAATACGATTCTATTTTTCATCAGCAAAAGTCAGCATTCGCTTATTTTACGATCTGAAGAGCTTCAACGGGAATATCGGTCGTAATAAAATCAGCGCCCATATCCATCAATTCCTTGATCAAAGCCGGATCATTCGCCGTCCAGACATTTGTTTTCAATCCCAGCTTTTTGGTTTCACTAAACCATTCCGGGTGTTTTTTCATAACACCTATATTATAGTCTAACCCGGCAAAGCCAAGTTCCTTGAGTTGAACAGGCGATAATTCACCGTTCAAATAGAATACAGGCGTGCGCGAAGAAAGACGAATAAACTCTTTACAGGCATCTAAACTAAAACTAATATACTCGGTACGATCAGCCAATCCCATTCTTTTTACTAATTCTACCGAACGGTTGGCGGCTTCACGATTTCGTTCCGGAGTAGCGTGCACTTTTAATTCGAAAATCAGTTTTAATCCGTCCAACTTTTGGGCTTTTTTCAAATAAGCTTCCAACGTCGGCAACTTCTCACCGTTCAAAAGACGCATTTTCTTCAAATCTGCATAATTTAAGTCCTGAATACGCCGTCCGTCGATCCGGTCGTCATGAAAGACAACCAATACATTATCGGCCGTCAAATGCACATCGAATTCCGAGCCATAGGCTTGTATGTCGTGCGCGAGCTTCAACGATTTCAACGAATTTTGCGAAGACGATTCCGTATTCCAATAGCCACGATGAGCGATAATCTGGCTTTTGTTCTGAGCCGAAACCCAAGATGCTGCAAATAAACATAAAAAAAGAGCTGTTATTTTCCGATAATTCATAGTATTGTTTTATTTGGATAAGTTCATTAAATAACGTTCGGCCTCAATAGCAGCCATACATCCTGTTCCGGCAGCCGTTATAGCCTGACGATAATGCGGATCGGCAACATCACCTGCGGCAAAAACACCTGAAACATTTGTCCGCGGTGTTCCCGGCATGACCTTAATATAACCCACTTCATCTGTTTCTACCCACGGCTTGAAAATCTCAGAATTGGGTTGGTGACCTATAGCTAAGAAAAATCCGTCAATTGTCAAATCCACTTTTTCTTCATCCGACTCTCCTTTTCGTTTGACCAAATGAACCCCTTCGACCCCATTCTTACCGAACAAGCCGATCGTATTATGTTCAAACAAGACCTGGATATTTTCCGTTTTAAATACTCTTTCCTGCATAACTTTCGAAGCTCTGAGAAACGGTTTACGAACGATTAAATACACTTGTTTGGCCAAGCCGGACAAATAAAGCGCTTCCTCACACGCCGTATCCCCGCCTCCAACTACAGCGACCACTTTTTTTCGATAAAAGAACCCATCACAAGTTGCACAAGCAGAAACGCCCATTCCCGCATACTTCTTTTCGTCTTCTAATCCGAGGTATTTGGCCGTTGCTCCCGTGGCGATAATCAAGGCATCTGTTTCGATTACTTTTTCATCATCGATCATCACTTTATACGGTGCCGCAGATAAATCAGTTTTCGTCGCAATACCGATACGTATATCCGCACCGAAACGTTCAGCCTGTTTTTTCAGGTCTTCCATCATTTCAGGCCCGGTAATTCCCTGGGGATAACCCGGAAAATTCTCCACTTCCGTTGTTGTCGTCAACTGTCCGCCCGGCTGAAGCCCTTCATACAAAACCGGGAATAAATTTGCCCGAGAAGCATAAATAGCCGCCGTATAACCAGCGGGGCCCGATCCTATAATCAGGCAACGTACTTTTTCTGTCATCATCGTTGTCTATCGTTTTAAATTTATTTTTATCTTATATCTATCACTTCTGCGCCGGGGAAATCCGACGCATTGAAAACAAACAAATGATCCGGTTGGTTCAAACCCGTTCGCATATTCAAAATACGGATTAAAGTTGTTGTGCCATCTTTAAACATAACGGTAATTGAAGTTGGCAAAGCAGATAACTTCTCAATCTGCAGATCAACCTGTTGAATATTCCCTTTTTTACGAGGGTAAAGCATCACATTATAAGCCGACTTGCCGGATGGAGATGTACTTTCCCCCTTATATTCCGTTTTAAATCCTTTTTTATAATCCTTCAACAACAATGCCGGATTCATCAATTGCAGATCCTCCCCTTCCGGATTCGTCACATTGACCTCTTCTGTGCGAAGCATATATGTCCATTGCGTTTTTCCGTCGAACCAGATCCACATATCCGGTGTTTTTAAGGTAAACTTATTCCCTTTGATTTGTATTTCACCTTCAAACCCCTCTGTTGTCTGTTGCTTGTCCGAACGAATACTCATCGAAAAGGAAGCTTTCGCCCCATTAGCCGTTTCATAAGCTTTCGCCGCCTTATCAACTATAGAATCGGCATTTTGAGCAGACAATACGGAACTAAAAAACAAAAAGATAAAGAGTATTTGCTTTTTCATCTTTATTTCAGCGAATTTAAGAGTTGTTCGAGACTATATTCATCCTGCAAAAGTACCTGGCGCGCCTTACTTCCTTCAAAGGGTCCTACAATTCTGGCGGCTTCTAATTGATCCATCAACCGTCCCGCGCGATTGTATCCTATCGCAAACTTCCTTTGAATCAAAGAAGTCGAGCCTTGCTGCTGAATGACGATCAGGCGGGCAGCTTCGTCAAATAAAGGATCCCTATCCGACAAGTCAACGGCCCCCGGCATTTTGTCGCCCTCTCCTTCTCCAACATATTCCGGGAGAGCAAAGGCCGTAGGATAACCCACCTGATTACCAATAAAATTAGAGATCTGTTCAACTTCCGGCGTATCAACAAAAGCACATTGTACACGAGTCATATCATTTCCCTGCGAGAATAATAAATCACCGCGTCCGATTAACTGGTTCGCCCCCGGATAATCCAAAATTGTACGCGAGTCGATCATGGAAGAAACCCGGAACGCCACACGGGCGGGAAAGTTTGCCTTAATAGTACCCGTAATAATATTCGTAGAAGGACGCTGTGTTGCAATAACCATATGAATACCCACCGCACGCGCTTTCTGGGCAATACGGGCAATCGGCAGCTCAATTTCTTTTCCGGCAGTCATAATCAAATCTCCAAACTCATCAATAATCACCACAATATAGGGCATAAATTTATGTCCTTTATGTGGATTCAGCCGACGGCCGATAAATTTTTCATTGTATTCTTTTATGTTACGGGTATGAGCTTTCATCAATAAATCGTACCGGTCGTCCATTTCTTTACACAAAGAATTCAACGTCTGTATTACTTTCGAAAAATCCGTAATAATAGGTTTGTCCGCATCCGGCAACATCGCCAGATAATGTTTTTCAATGGAAGAATAGATACTGAATTCAACCATTTTGGGATCGACCAAAACAAACTTCAATTCAGATGGATGCTTCTTATATAATAAAGAGGTGATAATCGCATTCAAACCGACCGATTTACCCTGTCCTGTTGCACCTGCCACAAGCAAGTGAGGCATTTTACATAAGTCAAACATGAACACTTCGTTAGTAATCGTTTTTCCCAAAGCAACAGGCAAATCGTATTTACTTTCCTGAAACTTACGGGAACCGATGACTGATTGCATAGAGACAATCTGGGGGTCCTTATTCGGCACTTCGATCCCAATCGTACCTTTTCCCGGCATCGGAGCAATAATACGTATCCCCAACGCCGAAAGACTCAACGCGATATCATCTTCCAAATTCCGGATTTTGGCAATCCGCACCCCCGCATCAGGAATAACTTCGTAAAGCGTAATTGTCGGACCTACCGTAGCTTTAATCGACGCAATACTGATTCCGAAATTTTCGAGTGTTTGTTTGATTTTTTTTTGATTAGCTATCTGCTCCTCCATATCCACCTGATGCTCGCCTGTATCGTATTTTTTCAACAAATCGAGCGTCGGATTCCGGAAAGAAGACAAATCCAATTTCGGATCATAATCTCCCATCTCTGAGGCATCATATTGCTCATCATCTCCAACAGGCACTTCCACCGAGAAAACAGGTTCTTCCGGTTCCTCCTCTTCTTTTTTCCCTTTTGTTGCCGGCTCCGACGGGATAAATACATCTTCTTCCCCCGGAACCGTTATCTCAAAAACACTATCTTCATCCTCCGGAATATTGATTGTAGTTCCGGGTTTTTTTACAAAATTCAGTTTTCCCGCTTCCGCTTTTTCCAATTCTTTTTCGGTATCGAATACTCGATCCTCTTCTTCATCTGTTTCTCCTTCATTTTTCTTTTTAAATTTCTTTATCCAACCCAAGCTAAAAAGTCCACGAAGAAACGGAATAGTCTTTGCAGAAACAAAAACGGAAATAATTAAAAAAGAACCAACCAACAATAAAATCGTCCCGGGTATTCCGAGATTTTTAATCAGAACTTCAGAAACATAATAACCATGTTGCCCTCCAAGGTAAATGAAAGAATCTTCATATCCTTTTATAAAAAAGAACGCAAAAAAAACAGAGCCCCAAATCAGCATCACGGCAGAAAAAAGAAAACGCCTAAACAACGCTACCCGTTTTAGGTTCATTAGCTTAGCTCCCCAAGATCCCAAAAAGAACAGAATCATAAACGAGGAAATCCCAAACCAGCGGTTCATCAGCAGATCAGCGATATAAGCTCCTCTCACACCTGTCCAGTTGGCAACCGAACCACGATTCGTCAATAAATCGGCTACCGGCACATTTTCGATCTTGCTTTGATCGGCCGCCCCGGTAAAAAAGAATGAGATTAAAGCCAAACCAACATATAAAGTAAAAATCATCAAGATCAATCCCGACACAAAATGTGTACGTTCGTTTGCAAAAAACGATTTTATCCCCTGCATTTTTTCTCCATTCGAAACAGTATTCTGCCTTGTCGCACTAGCCTTTTTTGCCATATAACCGTATTTATTAAGATAAGTCGGCAAAAACAATTGCCGACTTATTTATTACAAAGGTAGATAGAATTATTTATTTTCCCCCGAAAAAAGACCATCCATTAGATCACCTACGTGTAATCTCCAAAATATGGCTTGTCGTAGAACGGGAAGAAAAGACCGGTAATCCTACTGTCATTAAAAATTCACCCGAATAAACTTGTCCATTGCCTCTCAACCGGGAAGAAGTTCCCGGCATCAGATTGATCTCTTCTACTTTATAGTTCGCCTGAGGATCGAGCCCCTGCATTTTTACCGGTTGATTCTGCTCGGCATAACGCGGGTAAATATCAAAAGCGAACAATACGGCATGATCTTTTTTCTCATTCACGTAAGCCATGGCTGCATGTTCCTTTTCATAAGGCGAAACTAAACGGTACATATCGCCTTCCAAAACAACATCATTCAAGCGCTTGAAATTCTTTACCGCATCGTGACAGAACGTCTGCTCTTCTTCCGTCATTTCATTCACCCGGATATCAAAACCTAATTTACACATCATCGCGACATCTGTACGGAATTTTAACGGTTGTTTTCCCCAGCTGGTGACGTGCGCTGCCATACTTTTTACCGGGAAGAAGTGCGAGAATCCCCATTGAATAAAGATACGCTCCACAGGATCCGTATTGTCACTCGGCCAGAATTCTGTAAAATATTTCAATGCTTCAAAATCCGAACGTCCGCCGCCACCGGAACACAACATCATCGGCAGATTGGGATATTTTTCGTTCACCCGTTTGAACACATTATACACGCCGCGGACATGATCGACATAAAGATGAGACTGTTTGTCTTTCAAATAAGGAGAATAAATATTAGTGATCGGACTATTGCAATCCCATTTAAAATAAGCGATGCCCGGATAACGTGTCATCAAATTGTCTACAATACTGAACACATAATCCTGCACTTTCGGATTACTCAAATCCAAAACCAATTGATTTCTGAAATAATACTCATCCCGATTTGACAAATGAATAACCCAATCCTTATGTTTTTCGTACAGTTCACTCTTCGGATTCACCATCTCCGGCTCAATCCAGATCCCAAATTTTATATTCCTTTTTTGAGCTTCTTCAACTAATTTACCAACTCCGTTCGGCAATTTATCTTTTGTTACATCCCAGTCGCCCAAACCCTGCCTATCGCTACTGCGGGGATATTTATTTCCGAACCAACCATCGTCCAATAAAAACATATCCACGCCTAATTTGACAGCCTCATCCATGATGGTAACCAGTTTATTTTCATCAAAATCAAAATAAGTCGCTTCCCAGTTATTCAACAACGTCATCCGCGGCTTATTTCCATCCTTTAAATCATAATTCCGCGCCCAGCGATGGAAATTTCGCGTTGCCAAACCCTTCCCTTCAGCGCTATACGTAAACACGAATTCGGGTGTACGAAACACTTCGTTCGGTTGTAACGCATATTCAGAAGCATACGGATTGATTCCGGAAAGAATACGCAACTTATTCAAATGATCTACTTCGAACGTAAAACGGAAGTTCCCTGTCCAACTAATTGTTCCGAAAAGAACATCGCCGTTATTTTCTTCCGCTTTGCGATCCAAAGAAAGCAAAAAAAACGGGCTGCAAAACATATCGGCACGACTACCCAATTTTGTATCCAGCAATTTCTTTCCATAAGCCAGCGGCAACTCCGTCATATTCACCTCGTGCGCCCAGTCTCCGGAAAATTCCGTCAGAAAATAATGGTCGGCCGACAAATGTAAAAGCGACGAGGCATAATTATAGAGTGTCACAGGTTTCTTTTCAGCATGTTTTATCTCCGTGTAAGTTTTAATAATATCCTGTTTCGCATACGCAATAAAAAATAAGTTCACTTCCACAGGATAGTTCTCATCCCGCAAACGAATCACCGTCTCCCTCACATCCGGAGCCGTCTGCTTTGTTTCGTGCGACACATATTTTAATAACAAAGAAGGATTGCCGTCGTTGTGCAGCATCCGGATCGCCGGTTCATAATAATCTTCCATACCATGCGTAAGATAGGCCTCTCCCATTTCAGGCAAATAAGCAATATCCGAATCCTGTGTAAGTTGTTTCCCCAAATAAACCTGGTATAACCGTCCATTCGGAGCTACTTTATAAATCAAACTCACACGATCCGTAGAAATACGAATCACCTTTTCATTCGCCATCGAATAGCCTGCAAATAAAAGCAGGCACAAAAGCATAAACAGCCGATTTTTCATAATGCCATTATATTTTTAGTAAAACAATAATCATAAAAACAGAACAAACTTAGGAAAATAAAAACTATTAATGTTAAAGTTTTTGCGTTATGATTATATCTTTGTGTAAAAATAATAAAAGTGAAGAACATGAATAAAGCTGTAGATCTATTAAGAAAATGTAAAGTCTTCTTTTTAGCGACCAATGAAGCCGATCAACCAAGAGTTCGTCCTTTTGGGGCTGTTGCCGAAATCAATGGAAAGCTGTACATCTGTACCAGTAACAATAAAAACTGTTTCAAACAAATGGTAGCCAATCCGAAAATAGAAATGGCAGGTATGCTGAATAACGAAGACTGGGTACGTATCTGTGGTATCGTAAAAGTCGACCCGTCTGTAACAGCAAAAGAAGAATTTTTAAAACAATCTCCCGTACCCGGGTATTCCGCGAACGACGAACTTTTTGAAATATTATATTTCGAAAAAGGCGTTGTCGATATTTATTCTTTTACACGCGATCCGGAACATTTTGAGTTATAAAACAAGCGAAGAATTTAGCTCTTCTCATGACAACATAAAATAGACAGAGCCTGTTCCTCCCCAGAATCAGGCCCTGTCTTTTGTCCAGATCAGTAAACGTTTTACAACCAATCCAACTTAAGAGATAATTTCCCCTTTTCCGTTAAAAATTAAGGTCAGTTCTTCACCTTCAGCACTTACGGCAACAACTTTAAACTTTTTGTCTGCGTCCGTTCCCGAAACAAACGCTTCTTTAATTGTAGCCCCTTCATTCGCTTTCAGCACAGCATCAACCACCAGCTGAGGAAGATCTTTCACTTCAATTTTCACAAATTCATCTTGATTTACATTTTCAACACTTTGTACAACAGTTAATGCATCTGCATTTTGTACAGTAAATGCCACTCCGGCAAGAATCGCGAACATTAAAACAATCTTTTTCATGACTTTAAAATTTAAAACAGTTAAACATTAAAAACGAATACAGTTAATACCGTTCAATATACAGGCCAAAAAACATGCATTCTTTTATTTTTGTTCCTTTCCGTTTAAAATCAAAATCTAATCTCATGAATAAAAAGAACATCTGCAAATTGAATTGTGGAATATTAATGGGGAAATGTAGAGAATATCCACAACAAAAAAACACAACATTCTTACGTTATCAACGCATCTAAATAATAATTTACATTTCTTGTCGGCTCTATATATTTTTATTTCTATCTTCGTAATACAAATCTAATTATACGAAAAATCTATAGGCTATGTTACATAAAGGTATTATTACATGCTTATTAATAAGTTTTATGATTAATCCAATTGCCGCACAAGAAGATCCGGTACTTTTATTCCCGGACGGAGCGCCGGGTGAGAATACAAAATTAATCGAAAAAGCAGACCGGGATGGAGGTTCTACCGGAGGAGAATCGGTTCTGCGTATCACCGGCGTTAGCGAACCGACCATCACAGTTTATACCCCGTCTGAAGAGTTGGCAAATGGTTCGGCAGTTCTGGTCTGTCCGGGAGGAGGTTATAACATTTTAGCCTACGACCTGGAAGGAGATGAAGTTTGCCAATGGCTTAACGACCTGGGAATTACAGCTGTTCTTTTAAAATACCGCGTTCCTCGAAGGGAGGGGCTGCCCAAACACCAAGCTCCGCTTCAAGATGCCCAGCGTGCAATCAGTTATATCCGTTCGAAAGCCAAGGAACTCAACATCGATAAAAGCCGAATCGGGATTCTGGGCTTTTCTGCCGGGGCTCATTTATCGGCTACCGTCAGCAACAATTACAAAGAAAAAGCATATCCGGCAATAGATGCGATAGATAAAGTCAGTTGTCGACCGGATTTCTGTATTCTGGTTTATCCCGCTTATTTGGATGCGGCCGATTTCCAGGTTTCTCCGGAAGTTAAACCAACAGCGCAAACCCCTCAAACATTAATCATACAGGCCGAAGACGACAAATCCTATATCAACAGCAGCCTCTTTTATTATTACGCGTTAAAAGAAGCCGGAGTGCCTGCCCGGATGCATTTATACAGCCAGGGAGGACATGGTTACGGATTGCGTGACACCGGATCAGCGGTCAATGAATGGCCGGACAGAGCAGAAGACTGGTTCCGCGAAATCGGCATTCTGGAATAAATCATTCGTACAGGTGGAAGATACGTTCCATCAACTGCCATTTTTCAGAAGAAGAAGCATTCGGATCCGCTTTTTGGAAGATCGACATGTACGTCTCCCATTCCTGTTGGCGAGGAAGCCCTGCTAATTTTTCAAAAGCAGACTCCCATTCAAAATCAAGTGGTGTTTCCACAATCATAAAAAGTGTCGTTCCCAAAAGGTATATTTCCATTTCAAGAATACCGACGGCCCGAATTCCTTCTACTATTTTTGGCCAGTGACGCAATTCGCTATGCCGATTGATGTACTCTTTAATTAATTCCGGATCGTCTTTCAGTTCCAACGTTTGACAATACCGTTTAACCGGCTCCGGATATTTCTTTTGTGGATATCCTAACGTGTTTTCCATATTTCATGCGTTATAATTCGACAAAACTAACGATAATCTACATAAAACATTATCTTTGTAGTCAAATTTAATCCGTCAATAAAGCGTTATTCGTCGGAAAATACAATCACGGGGCTGACCGGTTTTGACAGCGGGTAGAAGTGGTTTGTAAGCATGTAGTGCGTGGTTGGCTTGCACTTAAATCTCAGACAACGAACAATTAACTGGCGAAAACAATTACGCTTACGCTGCTTGATCGAAGCACAGTAGATTAAAGCTTAATCCCTGCAATAGTTGTGGGGACGTAACATCACCCGGATGCTGTGGTTCCGAAGCGGTCCGATCAGGTGGTGCAGCAATATCGGAAATAGTTTAGCGGACGCCTCGAACGCTGAGCGAAACCTTAGAGGATAAGGGAAGAGTCGGTAGCTTTGGTCTTGCTCCTCCCCGACAATTAAAGCAAAGATAAACATGTAGAAAGCAAATTAATTCCTCGTTTGGACGAGAGTTCGAATCTCTCCAGCTCCACTTTTTGAAGTTCAAAAGAATACAAATCCGTATAAACTCTGATTTATACGGATTTGTTATATCCTCAAAGCATCAATGATCGCTGTTTTGCCG
This sequence comes from Massilibacteroides sp., assembly GCA_028708075.1. GTDB lineage: Bacteria > Bacteroidota > Bacteroidia > Bacteroidales > Tannerellaceae > Massilibacteroides. The sequence continues at coordinate 11,197 of JAQVZS010000008.1, read as the reverse complement.
GAATTATTTTCTCCAATTATGATGTTAATTCCTTTGTTGGACAATAAAGGTATTTCATCAAATATCCGGAAATTTTTTATTTTAGATTCTCTTCGTCTGGCTGATAGATTGATTCATATAACAAGTCTTTCAGTATCCCCTCACTTTCTTTTATCTTTCGTATCGGAATCTCACTCATTTTCCTTTTTTGCAGTTCTGTAATTCTTTTTATAAATTCCGTTTTTGCCCGTGTATATTCTTCCCGATTATATTTGTATTTTTCAGCTAATGAATATTTCAATTTCGCATATTCATCTCGTATGTCTGGATTTTCACGCAAACTATCTCTAAAATAAATCTCGTCTTGTGGATAATTTCCTTTTTCCCGAATATGTAAATGATAGGATTGTGTGGTTAAATAATTTTCATCATAACCTTTGCCGAAGGTCATTCTGTGATCGTCTTCCACGTTATCCATGTTCCCATAATCGATTTTTGATAATTTGTGAATGAGCGTCTGTTTTAACTCATCATTCAAATTCGGCACTTCGAGTAAAATATCAATCGTAGGTTTAGACGCAAGTCCTTCAACAGAGGTACTACCTAAGTGTTCTATAACCAATAATATTATATCATTGCTTAAAACGCTTGTTATCAAATTCTTTTCTTTCTCAAATAGTATTTTCCAATTAGGATTATAAGGAACGATATATATAGGGAAAAGTCTTCCTATTTCTTCAACAGGTAAATTATCTAATTTCATTTTGGTCAAATTGTTATTATTTTCTCCTCATTTTTCAAATATTCTGTCAAGTGTTGTCCCATATATCTTACGTTTATCCCCAACTCCGACAAGGTGTCGGAAACATTAAAATTATCGCTACAATCCTTGCAGGCCTCTACCGATACGCCATTTTGCAACATTTCTAAAATCTCAGTCTGGACTTGTGTGTCATGGCCTGCAAGTTTTACGGACGCTCCCCATAAAATCACGTTTACCTCTTTCCACCACCCTCTCTTTTTCGAGTTAATAGCATACATAGAAAGCATATTGAATATCGTATTTTTATTATCCGTTGTCCAAAGAATGTTCAGCTTATCCATCTTATCTATTTCTATCAATTATCGTCTGCGAAAATACGAACTATCTTCGAATCAGTCACATTTGCAGTAGAATTTAACCAATTCGCCAGTCAGGATTTTGCCGAATAATTGTTTATTCCGGTGAAACGGGGTTCTTCGTCAAATTTGGTGCAGACTATCCTGAGTTGGAAAGAACTACCTTTCGTCTTAACAGCTCAAATCCCGCCCTGCCATACATTTCTCTTTTCTTGTTTTTTAATCTGTTTACATGACCCTCTACAACTCCTTTACTCCAAGGGTATTTAATGGCATTTTTTACTGCTTTTAAATCAAGATTAATGCCATTTATAAAACTTATAATCCTCCGTATTTTGGTCGACTTATACTTCTCGAGCCATTGGTCTAATCTAAGCTCATCTTTACTGTTCAAAACCTCTCTAAAAGTGTTGTATCCCTCTCTCATACTTCTTAATAGCATAGAGGAGTTAATAATCTCCTCTACCAGTATGTGAGACTTGCTACACTCACCTGTTTTATAAATAATTTATAATGCGCTGATTTACAACAATTAAAAAATGAATTTTTTACCAATAGCCTTCTTCTTTGGCTTTCTGGTTAATAGCAGTACCCATGCGGTCTAAGAATCCTGTTCGCTTATTGGACTTTCGTTTGATTACTTCATCCCGTTTCTTATACTGGTCGGCAAATTTGAAGTTGAACAAATGCTCAAATCCGTTTACTAACAAACTGAAAGGGACATTCCTTCCATTAATCCCATTAATACAGTGTAAATAGTAAAATCCACAGATATTTTCCATGACGTCCGTGTAATTAATGATATCGGGATTCAGGAATAAAGGAGACTTCCAGTCGGTTTCTATCCTGATAAAATACTTCGGATGTTCCATCTGGCGGTGTATCAAATCCAGCTCCTTATTTATCAGCGATAACACTTTGTCCGAATACACAATCTTCAATATATCCTTTTTCGCCCCGTATGAAAGTTCCAAAGACTTTATCGTTTCAAACTCTACCTATGTCATATTGATTAGGCGAACACGTTTTATATTATCTGTTTCCGTATCCAGATATAGGATTAATCTTTCGACAAATTCTTTATAGGCTTCCTTTATTTCCGAATCTGAATCACTCTTGTAAATGGGTCAGACAAAATCACATATAGTTTGGTGTCAAGAATATTCCACATAACTAAATATTTATTGGAACTATAAATTCTTATTTTGCCATTTATTCCTTTTGAGATACAGCAAGGACAACACAAGCAATACGATAACATATAGCTGTTCGGAAGTCCAGTACATCGCCAATGGAATACCCTCAGTGCGTGAAAGCAGGAACAGATAAGCCAAATAGATAGTTATGTTTATCATCTGAAATATGAAGGCTATTTTGGTGTTGCCCATGCCTATTACCGTATTGCAATAGGTGTAAGCGGGTACGGAAATAATGAATGTCGATAGCATTACACAAAACGGGTAAAACGCCGTGTGAATAACTGCCACCTCATTGGTGAACAATCGCAAAAGAACACCTGAAAAAGCAAAAGCCAACAATATAAGCGGAATACCGAATGCATAATTCAGCGTAATAACACGGCGGCAAGTCGGCTTCACCTTTTCTATTTGCTTTGCTCCAATTAGATTGCTTACCAACGAAATCGTAGTCGTTGCAAATGAATTGACAATTACAAAAAAGAGCATTGAAATACTTCTTACTACATTGGCGGCGGCAAGCTCACATTCGCCCAAATGTTCTATCGCCACAAAGAACAGAAACCACGGAGCGATACAAAAGAATGACCGCACCATTGTCCAAACAGAAATGTTCAGCAAGTGAAGCGATAACTTGATGTCAAATACTGCACGTAATCCATACTGTTTTTTGTCCACGTGTCGCCACATATAGACAATCATAAACAGCAACCCGACAAGTTCGGCAAGGGATGAACCGATAGCTGCTCCGCTGATTCCCAATTTTGGGAATCCTGCTTTGCCAAAAATCAGTAGGTAGTTGAACAGGATATTGCATACCACCATAACCACTGAGTTGGCGGTAAGAATCTTGGTTTTGGTTGTCCCAGTGAAAAAAGCACGGATTGCCAACAATGGAAAAGCGAACAGGTAACTATAATCCCGCCATTCTATATATTGCATGGTTGCCTGATAAACATTATCCGACGAAATCACCATACGAAGCAATACAGGTGAAAACAGTTTGGACAATACGAATACTACAACAGCAAAAGCAGACAAAAAGAATAATCCCTGAAAGAATACCTTGCCGACATCTTTGTGTCGTCCTTCCCCGTTCCGTCTTGCGATGACAACTTGCGCTCCAAGGCTGAACCCGAAACCGAGCATGTAAATGGCCGTGTAATACATTGCAGCCAGTGCTAATGCTCCTAAATCTATTTGGCTGACGTGCCCTAGAAAAATGGAATCGGTCAAATTTATCAACTGTTCCATGAGTAGGCTCACCATTATGGGCAGGTTGATGAGCCAGATTTGTTTATATGTATAATTCATTTTGTTTTACGAAATGGCATGTCTGCACAGCACTTTTCAAAAGCACTGCAAACAATCAATAATAAATTTGCTGATTAAACTCTGTGACAGGAACGGACATAGTAATTCACTGTCGGAAAGAAACTTCCCGACATGCCCGGAGCTGGATAGCTATATACAGAGTTGCCACTTCATAAATTAGACAATGAGTTTATTTACGTGGGCAAAGGTACGGATTTTGTGGGAAATAGTATGAGGTTTTCAGTTTTTCATTTTTTTTGCAAAAGAGTTATTTGAAACGATGTAAACCAAAGCAAGCGAAAGTAGTTCGCTCGTTTCCATATCGTTACCCATTGCTCTTTTTCTTTCCGATAAATATCTGTTATTCAACGGATAAAAATCAAATTTTCTACTGCTATTCAGGTTTGGCTTACATAAATATTAAACAGCTTCGGAAAGAAAATATAGTAAAGGGAGTTGATGGGCAAAATTGGATATTTATTAATAGAGAGAAAACAAATGTATTATCTAAAGTTCCACTAAGGCCTATTTCAGAGGTGATTATAGCTAAATACCAGAGAATTTATCATAAGTTATGATAACTATTCGGAAGATATAGATTTAGTGCAAATCAATTCAGAGCCGATCAATCCAATATTAAAACAAATTCGTGAACGGCTAGCATTCCTCGGAACTAAGCGAACGGTAAAGCAACATATCCACAACAATACCGTCATTT
>JAQVZS010000008.1:0-6771 GCA_028708075.1 Massilibacteroides sp. | reverse complement strand
TTTCTTTCCAATATGGAAGAAAAACTACTTGACAGGGAATTTATGGAGGATATACATGCCATATTAAGACCGGGAGTGGAGTATGACAATAAGAAGGCGTGGAAAATGGTGAAAAATAGGTTAATAGAAGTCTTATAAGATGACAAAAGAACTGATACAAAACACATAAAAAATAGGAATAATAAGCGCAAAAGATAAAAAGTATATCATTTTACATAAAGTCATAGGGTAAAAATGTATCTTTACACGTAAAGTCATAGGGTATTTATGTAAACAGCAAAAAAACGACCAAATATATGAGAAGAACAGCATTAAGTTTCTTACAGAAATGGAAACAAAAAAATACACGAAAACCTCTTATTATCAGAGGAGCTCGCCAAGTTGGTAAAACTTGGTTGATGAAAGAATTTGCCAAAACCGAATATGAGAATTTCGCCTATATAAATTTTGAAGACAATCAGCAGCTAAAAACATTGTTCTTAAACGATTTCGATATACCTCGTATTCTATTAGCTATTCAGATCGCAACAGGAATAAAACCAGAACCAAACAAAACGCTGATTATATTTGATGAGATTCAAGAAGCCGAAAGAGCTTTAACTTCTTTGAAATATTTTAGAGAAAACGCCCCCGAATACCATGTTGTAGCAGCAGGTTCTTTACTGGGAATCGCATTACATGAGAATACATCTTTTCCGGTAGGTAAAGTTGAGTTCTTAGATTTATATCCTCTAAGTTTTACTGAATTTTTAGAAGCATTAGGAGAACACGATTTGATCGATTTAATTCAGAAGCAGCAATGGGAAATGATAAACACCTTTAAAACAAAGTACATTGAACTGTTAAAGCAATATTACTATGTGGGAGGTATGCCCGAAGTGGTTTCAAATTATGTAATTAATCAGGATTTTAGTGAAGTACGCCAAATTCAGCAGCAAATACTTAATTCATACGAACAAGATTTCTCAAAACATGCTCCTACTGATGTCGTTCCACGTATCCGTATGGTTTGGAATTCTGTACCTGCACAATTATCGAAAGAAAACCGAAAATTCATTTACGGATTGATAAAACAAGGAGCCAGAGCCAAAGAATTTGAATTAGCATTAGCTTGGTTGATGGACTGTGGTTTAATACACAAAATCAATAGAGTATCTAAACCAGCCTTACCCTTGAAAGCCTATGAAGATATGGGAGCTTTTAAACTGTATCTGCTTGATATAGGTTTGTTGGGAGCAATGGCAAATCTCGATGTGAAAACCTTGCTTGATGGCAATCTAATTTTTACTGAGTTCAAAGGAGCTTTGACCGAACAGTATGTTTTGCAACAATTGGTTACAGATGCAGAAATCTCAATTTTCTATTGGTCATCGGAGAAATCGGATGGAGAAATAGATTTACTTATACAGTACAAAAATGAGATTGTTCCAATAGAAGTAAAAGCAGCCGAAAATCTTCAGGCAAAAAGCTTACGGGCTTTTGTCCAAAAGAATAAATCCAAAATGGCTATACGGACTTCCATGTCAGATTTCAGGGAAGAAACATGGTTAACAAACATGCCTCTATATGCTATCAATGAACTGACAGATTATCTCGAATTAAAGAGTTAATTAAATTAGCCACGATTAACAGGATACCCCATTATCTAATTTCATTTTGGTCAAATTGTTATTATTTTCTCCTCATTTTTCAAATATTCTGTCAAGTGTTGTCCCATATATCTTACGTTTATCCCCAACTCCGACAAGGTGTCGGAAACATTAAAATTATCGCTACAATCCTTGCAAGCCTCTATCGATACACCATTTTGCAACATTTCTAAAATCTCAGTCTGGACTTGTGTGTCATGGCTTCTTCATTGATTACAATTATATATAAAAAAAGCAATAAAACAGAATTATTCTTTTGTTTTATTGCTTTTTATCAAATTCTCTATGTTTATTTTTTAATAAAAAAACATATGATCTACTATTCTTTACTATTTACGCCATCAATAACCTGGATTTTGCACTAAATTAGGCTCTACATTCAAACAACTTTCATGGAATGGCCATAAATAATTACAAGAAGCATCAAATTTTCTATCTTCGATTTTTAATGTTTCTATTTTTCCATCAACCAATCGTGTATGTCCTTCGGCAGGTTCATTCAGAACAGTATCTGCTATTTTCCATCGGATGATATCATCATATCGTTGTCCCTCTCCGGCTAATTCTATTCGTCTTTCATTACGAATAAGTTTGATCCATTGCTCTTGTGTATATGATGAATATTTAGGTAATGTGACATCAGCTTCGCTCATATCCAAACCAGCACGGGTTCTTATCTGGTTAATACAACTCTTTACTTCATCATCTATCTCATTAAGCATTATTTTAGCCTCAGCCAGCGACAACAAAACTTCTGCATAACGTAAATTCGCATATTCAAGAGTGGTAGAGCCACCGGAATTAAATGCGTCATTATCAGAAACAAATTTTCTGAACCAATATCCGGATCTGCTAGCTCTAGTATTCGTATAATAAGTAAGGGCATTGGTGTTATATATATCCAATTCTTCACCGTAGAACAAATCTCCGTGACCCATAATACTTACAGAATATCTGGGATCTCGGTTAAGTTTAGGATTTAATTCATATTCCTCTTTAGAATGTAATGGACATTCATCAATAGAATTACCTTGCAATGTCCAATAAGAATCAACTAAAGCTTTTAAAGGAACGCAATATGACTGTCCACCACCAGTTCTAAATTGAGGCGCTAAATCACGAAATGAATATCTTGAACTGTTAGCATCTTTGTCTTGATGCATAATAAATTCTTTGTTATTTGAACATGCTGCATATTGAAATAAATCACCATAATTAGGATATAATTCGTAATAACCCGCATCAATGATTTCTCTAGCATATTTTATAGCCAATTCATATCGACCATTATACAAAGCATACCTCATAGCTAAAGATCTTAAAGAAAGTCCATTAAACATATACTTATTCGTTTCATACTGTTCTTGTGGCAACTCATTCTTAACCCTTTCAACAATCACAAACAAACTATCAAGGATTTCTTCTTTTGGCGTCACAGGTTGTAAAGCATCTTCCAAATTGGCCTGATGGAGAAGAAAAGGGACGTCGCCCCATCTTGAGGTAAGGATGAAATAATGCCACACACGTAACGACTCTAACACGCCTTTGTATTTTGCACGAACAGCTTCATCTTCAACATAAGGTAAATCAACATTATCAATAAATACATTAAGACGTCCCAGATGTTTCATATGCAGTTTATAGTAATATTGAACAGCCGTAGTATTACTATTTAGGTTTCCATTCGCAACGGATTGATGATAGTCACTTTCAACTCGAGAATACGCATTATCACTTTTCCCCTCCTGATTCCAGAAAGTCATTTGCCTGAGAGCGGATGCAAAAACATCCACATAACTACTGTAGCATACACGCCTAAGATCTTCTTCATCATTATAAAATTGATCGAACGATGTAGCTGTAGGGTCAGTTTTATCCAAAAAATTGTCACATCCAGTAAACACTAATGATACAATGAATAGTGCTAATATATTTTTTTTCATAATTTATTTTTTTTATTATTTAAAATGTAGCTTGTATACCCAGACTATATGTAGCCATCATTGGGTAAACACCATTTCCACCACGGATTCTTTCAGGCTCTAACCCTTCCCAATTTGTAATAGTAAGAAAGTTTTCAGCATTTGCATAAATTCTTAAATTCGAAAGACTCTTAGAAAATATTTTTTTATCAAAAGTATAGCCAATTTGCAATGAGCGTATTCTAAAATAAGACGCATCACTCATCCATACATCACTTAATTGTGCACTATTACTTGATATTCCGGACCACATTCTTGGAAATCTACTATTCGGATTATCGCTTGTCCATCGTCCTTCCAAATATTGTCTTCTGGGTGTTCCTAATGCATTAGTGGATCCATCTACAATAACAGGTTGTCCTTCCAGTCCAAGAATAGCACCGTCTCTTTTCCCTACACCCGTTCCGAGTACAGCAAAATCCCAATTTTTATAGCCTAAATCAACAGATATCGAATAGTTATAACGTGGACTAGCATCGCCCAATATTATTTTATCCTCATCATTTATCGAACCATCATTATTTCGGTCGACATACTTAACATCTCCAACATAGGTTTTACCTGAAATTGTCGCAGATGTGGCTATTTCTTCTTCTGACTGAAAATATCCTTGAGATTGATATCCGTAAAAATTATTTAACGGATCTCCTTTTCTCCATATTTGGTTATCATAAGGCAAATTTGAATTAATTATAGCATCATCTGTATATCCGACTTTCTCAATAGTGTTTTTATTGTCAAAGAAGATTAAGCCCAGAGAATATCTAAAATCACCGACCTTATCAGACCATTTAACACTTGACTCCCATCCTTTATTACTAACTTCACCAATATTTACAGATGTTACCAAATAATATGAACCAGTGAGTGGCGGGACAGAAAAGTTACTCCAAATAAGATCTGTAGAGTATTTATCATAAACATCAAATGACCCTGTCAGTCTATTATTGAAAAACCCATAATCAATTCCAACATTAAATTGTTGCTGTTTCTCCCATGAGAAATTCGGGTTTGGTACACGCATTGTCCATCCCCATGTATTTACAACTTCTTGCCATAAATAAGGATCTACATTCTCATTTCCTATCCTACCCCATGAGGCACGAATCTTAAAGGTATTGAGAACCTTACTTTTTACGATATCCGACATAAAAGATTCATTTTGAAGATTCCATCCAGCAGATACTGAAGGAAAAATTCCCCAACGTTTTTTGGGAGCGAACTTACTATTTCCGTCACCTCTTAAAGTTCCTTCTAATATATATCTGTTGTCAAAGGAATAAGTGACTTTTCCGAAGAAAGACGCTTTTGTATATTCTGTATAATTAGTAAACACATTCGACATTACTTCACTACCAGCAACAGCATACAATTTGTCTTTATCTCCGCGAAGTGCACTTTCATAGTTTATAGTTCCTCGAGCGGTTAGTTGACTTTCACTAACACCTTGCGATGCATCAACGCTATGATTCCAAACGGTAGAAGGTATTTTATCTCCATCAAAAAACTTATAAGTCATTCTCTCATATTTATTTGCCGACTTTTCAATCATATAAGACAAATCCCCGGCAATATATAACTCAGGAAGAATATAATACCTTGGCCTCAAATTGATCGTAATTCTATCATATATATTTTTCTTCCAACCTCCCGCATTGATATAAGCAACCGGATTTATATCATTATACAATCGGTAATGTTTATATTTTTCCTGAATAATATCATCATCCCAATATATCTGCTGAGTAGGATTCATTTGCCATGCCTGCTCATAAGGTGTATCCGCATCCCCATCATAACCACGATCAACATTTAATCTATGTGCATAGAAGTCTGCCATAATGATAATTTTTTCAGCTAAATTGATATTTGTATTGAAACGCGCACTAAACTTGTTTGAACCTTCCAGACCGGTTTCTCCTTCTTCTTTATTATAACCTAACATTAAACTGAATCGACCAACTCCGCCGCCGCCGGTGATGTTTGCTGTAGCATTATATGCATAAGCCGTTTTGGGGGTCACTGCGTCCAACCAATTAACATCATCACCTTCTCTGCTTTCAGATAAAAGCTCCTGTCCTTGAGCTGTACGAGCTTCATTTACAAGCATGATGTATTCGTCTCCATTTACAAAATCAGGTTTTTCTATAGATAAATTGACCGCTGACCATGCATTAACATTAACTTTAAAGTCACTGGTTTCTCCGCGTTTAGTTTCAATAACAACAACACCATTTGCACCCCTCGAGCCATACATAGAAGTTGAAGCCGCGTCTTTTAAGACAGTCATTGATTGAATTTGAGTAGGATCAAGATCTGCCATAGATTGCTCTACGCCATCCACAATAACAAGCGGGGTTGAACTTTGTAATGTTCCTACGCCACGTATATTGATACTACTTGAACCTCCGGGAATACTAGTACTTCTATTTAGCACTACGCCCGGCACAGTTCCGCCAAATGCCTCCTGCAGTTTAAAAAGAGGCCTTGTTTCAACAGAAGACATATTAACAGATTCAATGGCCGAAGCAATATGCCTTCTTTCCACCGTGTTGTATCCAGTAACAACCACTTCATCCAATCCTATATTGTCTTCTTTTAAGATGACATCAATTGCCGTGCGCCCTTTTGTTGGGATTTCCATTGAAGTATAACCAATATAAGTATAAATCAAAACAACATCTTCTGGAATAGCTATTTCATAAGAACCATCTTCCATCGTAGAAGTACCAACCGATGAGCCTTTTACCAAAACATAAGCATATGGAATAGGTTCACCCTTTTCATCTTTAACAAAGCCTTTGATCGTTCTTTTTTGTTGTTGGCTTTTTAAAACCTCTTTAAGATCGTTTTTATTGTCGGCCTGATAAATTACAATTTGTTTATCCAATATTTGATAAGTCAAATTTGTCTCTAAGAGGATATTAGTCAGTACATCCTCAATGTTTTCAGAATTAATCGACAAGTCGATTTTTTTGTTCACCATTTTTTTTGCGTTTCCAGCAAAAACAAACAAGAAATCACTTTCCTTCTCAATTCTTTCACAAACTTGTTTTATTGAAGTAGATTTTAGATTTAAGGTAAATGTTGTTTCCTGAGAGTAACTATTTGTTGCCCCTATGAATAAAATACAGGAAAAG
>JAQVZS010000032.1 GCA_028708075.1 Massilibacteroides sp. | reverse complement strand
CGAAAGAAGAAAATGTCGATTTCTTGCGTCAGGTGAATATCTCGTTTTACGCCGTGGATGAAGCCCATTGTATCTCAGAATGGGGACATGATTTTCGTCCGGAATATCGTCGGATACGTCCGATAATTAGTAGTATAGGAAAACGCCCGTTGATTGCGTTGACAGCAACAGCTACGCCCAAGGTGCAGCACGACATCCAGAAAAACTTGGGAATGATCGATGCTACCGTTTTCAAATCTTCGTTTAATCGCCCGAATTTATATTATGAGATTCGTCAAAAGGATACGAATATAGATCGGGAAATCATTAAATTTATTAAAGCGAACGAAGGAAAGTCGGGTATCATTTATTGCTTGAGCCGTAAAAAAGTCGAAGAATTTGCCGATATATTGCGTGCGAACGGGATCAAAGCGTTGTCGTATCACGCTGGAATGGATTCCGCCACACGTACAGCCAATCAGGATGCTTTTTTGATGGAAGATGTTGATGTGATCGTGGCAACCATCGCATTTGGTATGGGGATTGACAAGCCGGACGTCCGGTATGTGATTCATTATGATATACCCAAAAGCCTGGAAGGATATTATCAGGAAACAGGTCGTGCCGGCCGGGATGGAGGCGAAGGGCAATGCATCGCGTTTTATGCTTATAAGGATTTGCAAAAATTAGAGAAATTCATGCAAGGAAAACCAGTGGCAGAACAGGAAATAGGTCGACAATTATTGTTGGAAACAGCCGCCTATGCCGAAACAGCGGTATGCCGTAGAAAAGTTTTATTGCATTATTTCGGAGAAGAATATTTAGAAGATAATTGTGGTAGTTGTGATAATTGTTTGAACCCTAAGAAACAAGTGGAAGCAAAAGAATTATTGAGCGCCGTATTGGAAGTGATCAGTGCGCTAAAAGAAAAATTTAAGGCAGAGTATATTGTTAATATCCTGATGGGAAATGAGATTGCCGAAATCCAGTCGTTTAAGCATAATGAGTTGGATATTTTTGGTTCGGGTCAAGATGAAGATGAAAAGACGTGGAATGCTGTGATAAGGCAGGCGCTTATCGGAGGTTATTTAGAGAAGGATATTGAAAATTACGGACTTTTGAAGATTACCCCAAAAGGGAAAGCCTTTATGGAAAAACCGGTATCTTTCAAGATTATTAGAGATAATGAATTTGAGGAAGAAGAGGAAGAAGTGCCGGTACGTGGAGGAGCAACTTGTGCCGTTGATCCGGTTTTGTATTCGATGATGAAAGATTTGAGAAAAAAATTATCGAAACGTTTGGAGGTACCTCCTTTTGTTATATTTCAGGATCTTTCGCTGGAAGCAATGGCTACGACTTACCCCGTGTCGCTGGAAGAATTGCAAAATATCCCCGGGGTTGGAGCCGGTAAGGCGAAACGTTACGGGCAGGAGTTCGTGGCTTTGATAAAAAAACATGTTGAAGAGAATGAGATAGAACGGCCGGAAGATCTTCGTGTCCGCACCGTGGCAAATAAATCCAAGCTTAAGGTTTGGATCGTTCAAAGCATAGACCGTAAGGTTGCGTTGGACGATATAGCTTTAAGCAAAGGACTGGAATTTAGCGAACTGTTGGATGAGGTGGAAGCGATTGTTTATTCCGGGACACGAATCAATATCGATTATTTCCTGTATGATGTGATGGACGAAGACCATATGCAGGATATTTATGAGTATTTCAAAGATTCGGAAACTGATGATCTTGAAGATGCGATCGAAGAGCTTGGCGGAGATTATACGGAAGAAGAAATTCGTTTGGTACGGATCAAGTTCTTATCGGAAATGGCAAACTGATGGTTATAAAAAACACTAAATAGCCACTGTCGATACACTTTTTTGTGGCTTACGACGTTTACTATTTTGTGTGATTTATAAAAATACCAGATATGAAAAAGAAATTCCGGATGAGATATTTTTACTTGTTATGTTGTGCTGTAGTTCCTTTCATCAGTAAAGCGCAGACTCATGCAGATTCTGTTGTCATGACTGTAGGGGGGAAAGAAATTCTGCTTGGAGAATTTGTGTACATGGCCGCTAAAAATAATGAAGTAGATTTAACCAACAGGAAGTCCTTAGATGCTTATGTGGAATTGTTTAAAAACTTCAAATTAAAAGTAGCAGATGCAGAAGCGGCTGGATTAGACAAGACCGACGATTTTGCTAAAGAATATAATCGCTATAAGGCTGAATTAATTTCCAGTTATCTCTCGGACGCCCAAGGAGAAGAGGCTTTTGTGAGGAAGATTTATGAAAGGGGAAATGAAGCCCTGGAGTTGAGTTATATTCTTTTCCCTTTTTCTGGGCGTGTCGTAACAAAAGATACGGCGGTTGTATATCAAAAGGCTTACGACGTATACCGGCGAATTCTTGAGGGTGAGGATTTTGATAAAACAGGGGAAACCCTGGAAGAGACAGAGGGTAAGTCTGTTTCGTACGAATACGTTCATTCATTAATGCCTCTGAATGCGCCCAAAGCATTTGACAATATTGCTTTTGCATTAGGGGAAGGAGAAATTTCCAAGCCGGTACGTACCGCCATGGGGTATTTCCTGATTAAATTACACAAACGCAAACCGAATGTGGAGCAGGTGAAAGTCGCCCACATCTTGTTTCTTGTAAAAGACTCAACTGAATTGGAGAGAAAAAAGGCCTTGGAAAAAGCATGCAAGGTGAGAGACCAAATTTTGGCGGGAGGAGATTTTGAGGAGCTGGCGAAAATATATTCGCAAGATTCTGGTACAGCCATTAAAGGCGGTGTGATGCCATTTATACGACGTGGCACTACTGTCGCTTCTTTTGAGGATGCAGCGTTTCAATTAAAAAATTCCGGCGATGTATCGGATGTAGTGAAAACCACTTTCGGTTATCATATTATAAAATTATTGGATAGACAACCCCGTTCTTCATTTGAAGAAGAAAAAAAAGATATTGCATCAGTTCTGAAAAGAGGAGAATGGAATTTTGAGTATTATGATTCGTTCGATTCCCGGTTAAAAAAAGAGTACAATTATACGTTTTATCCGGGGAATTATGCGGAGTTAAAACGTGTATGCGATTGCTATTTCCCGACGGATTCTATGTTTTTCGCTGGTGTCGCGGATAAAAAAGACACCCTATTTGTCGTTGGTGCGCAGGTGCTGACTCAAAATATCTTTTGTGCCTATCTGGCAAGTCATCCCTTTTCAACAAAAAATTATTCGGTCGATTTTATGCAGGAAGTGTATGACCTTTTTGTGCGAGATGTCGTGACAGCATTAGAAAAGGAAAATCTGGAGAAAAAATATCCTGAATACAGCCATTTATTACAGGAATACCGGGACGGAATACTGTTGTTCGCGATCAGCAATACACGTGTTTGGGGACATCCCGCGAAAGAACAACCCCGTTTTGAAAAAGAATGGATTGATGAGCTACAGAAAAAATATCCGGTGATTGTAAATAGAGCGTTATTGAAAAAGATAAAGAAATATTAAGAACAAGGATGAGGATTTGCTTTCTTTTTATAGCCTTTGTATTTTTGTTGAGTGGCTGTCACAAGAAACACTCGGCAGAGGATGGTGTTTTGGTTGAGGTGAACGGGAAAGTTTTGTATCTTTCTGAGGTGAAAAGCTTGATTCCAAAGGGATCTTCATCGGGTGACAGTTTATTGTTTGTCGAAAGTTATATAAAAAAATGGGTCAAAGATGAGTTGATCTATACTATAGCGCAGAAGAATTTGGGAGATGAAGCTGAAGGTCTTGATCGGTTGGTCGAAGCCTATAGGAAATCATTGACACGTTACCGATACCAGGAACGTTTGATTACGGAACGTCTGTCCGCCAATCTCCGGGAGAGTGATAAACTGACTTATTTTGAAGAAAATCAGGATCGGTTTGTATTAGAAGATGCGATTATAAAAGGCCTTTTTCTGAAAATACCTGTCGATGCCCCCGGATTGTCGGACGTAAAGAAATGGTATAAATCAAATTCGGTTGAATCGTTGGAAAAAATTGAAAAATATAGTATTCAAAATGCAAGTATTTATGAATACTTTTACGACAAATGGGTCGGGTTTGAGGATGTAATGGGAAATATTCCTTTGCCGGTGTCGAATGTAAATTCGTTTTTGCAGACAAACAGAACCGTTGAAGTGTCAGACAGTACGCATTGTTATTTGTTGAATATCGAAGAATACATTCCCTCCGGAAAGGTTGCGCCATATGAATATGCGGAACCTCAAATTAGAGAGATGTTGATCAACCAGAAGCGGAAAGAATTTATAGAAGAATTTGAAAATGAATTATATACAGATGCGGTAAAGCGTGGAGATGTGATTTTTCACACCGATCGTAAAAGCGCGAAATAATACAGGTACAATGAAAAAGTTACTGGCTTTATTCTTTATGATGATGTTTGTCTCTTGTTTTGTGAAAGCACAGGAGAATGTGGTTGATGAAATTGTATGGGTCGTAGGGGACGATGCTATTCTTCGTTCGGATATAGAGCGGCTTCGCTTGGATATGCAAATGCAGGGTGAACGTATTGAGGGTGATCCGTATTGCTTTATTCCAGAACAGATGGCGATTCAAAAACTTTATTTAAATCAAGCGAAGATTGATAGTATCGAAGTAAGCGAGACGCAAATCATCCAAGAAGTTGACCGGTGGATTAATTATGCGATCAATCAAATTGGGTCTAAAGAAAAACTGGAAGAATATTTCAATATGAAGTTATCGCAGATCAAAGATGAAAGGAAAGAGAAGATTCGCGAACAACAGATTGTGCAGCAAATGCAACAGAAATTGATCGGAGAAATCAAACTTACGCCAGCTGATGTGAGGAAATATTACAACCAGTTGCCGAAAGACAGTTTGCCGACGATTCCAACGACGGTGGAGGTGCAGATCATTACTATGGAGCCTAAGATTTCTTTTCAGGAAATCGATGGAATCAAAGCTCGTTTAAGAGAATTTACTGAGCAGATAAATAAAGGAGAAAAGGAATTTTCCACTCTTGCGCGGTTGTATTCAGAAGACCCGGAGTCGGCAAAAAGAGGTGGAGAATTGGGCTTCTTAGGAAAGACTTCGCTACTGCCTGAATTTGCCAATGTGGCGTTTAACCTGTCCGATCCGAAGCGTGTTTCCAGTATTGTGGAGACGGAATATGGTTATCATATTATTCAATTGATTGAAAAAAGAGGAGATCGTATCAATTGCCGTCATATTCTTTTACGTCCCAAAGTATCTGAAAGTGAAATGAATGAGGCAATGGTGAAAATGGATTCACTTTATACCGATTTGATCAATAATAAATTTACGTTTGAAGAAGCGGCGACCTTTGTTTCTTATGATAAGGATACCCGCAATAACAAAGGTTTGATGGTTAATTCAAATTACGAGGGAAATAATCATGGAACTCCCCGTTTTGAAATGCAGGAATTGCCACAGGAAATCGGGAAAATAGTGTATGGAATGAAAGTAGGTGAGATATCCAAACCTTTCAAGATGATTACTAATAAACAAAAAGAAGTAGTTGCTATTGTTAAATTAAAAGCGTGTACGGAAAGTCATAAGGCGAATCTCTCGGATGATTACCAGGCATTGAAAGGTATAGTTGAAGCTCGGAAAAGAGAGGAATTGCTAAATGACTGGATTAGAAAAAAACAGAAAACGACCTATATACGAGTCAGTGAAGGTTGGCGTAATTGTGATTTCCAATTTCCCGGGTGGGTTAAAGAATGAGTGCGAAATATAAAATCCTATGCTTATTCACGTTTTTATCCGTTATTTTTTCTTCTTACGCACAGGATAAAGATTCCATATCATCTCCTCAGACAACTTCTGTTTTTTTGGAGCATACGGACTTATTGTCATTTGATAAAGACATTAATCCAGAAGCTCAAATTCTAAGAGGAAATGTTTGCTTTCGTCATGACAGCTCTTATATGTATTGTGACAGCGCTTTTTATTATGAAGAAAAAAATTCGCTTGAAGCTTTTAGTAATGTGCGCATGGAGCAAGGGGATACCCTTTTTGTGTATGGAGATTACCTGATTTATGATGGGAATACACAATTAGCTCGTTTACGAAAGAATGTGCGGATGGTAAATAATCAAGTTACTCTTTATACGGATAGTTTGAATTATGACAGGGCACTTAATATTGGGTATTATTTTGATGGAGGGAAAATTGTAGATGAACAAAATGTTTTATCATCCCTTTATGGTAAATATTCTCCGGATTCCAAAATGGCTGTTTTTAACGACAGCGTTAAACTTGAGAATCCGCAATTTACTTTGTTTTCAGACACGCTGGAATATAGTACTGCGTCCAAAATTGCAACGATTCTTGGCCCGTCGGTGATTATTTCGGACAGCGCTACGGTTTATACGTCGAAAGGTTGGTACGATACGGTTGCAGATAAATCGTCTCTTCTGAATCGTTCGCAAGTTGTTTCTGGCAATCGAATTTTAATAGGTGATTCGATCTCATATGATAAAATGTCCGGGTTTGGTGAAGCTTTTGGAAATATGTGTCTCCGTGATACAGTACAAAAAGTAATTTTAGAAGGTCAGTATGGTTATTATAATGAATTGACCGAATATGCGTTTGCGACGGATAGTGCGCGTTTTCTAGAATATTCGAAAGGTGATACCTTGTATTTGCATGGAGATACGCTGGAAATGGTAACAGTCGATTCGCTTTACCGGGAAATAAAGGCTTTCCATGGAGTCCGTTTTTATCGAGTAGATATTCAGGGAGTCTGTGATTCGTTACAGTTTAATACGAAAGATTCGGTGTTGTATATGTTTCGTGCTCCTATTCTATGGAATGAACAGTACCAGCTTTTGGGAGATACGATTTTGATCTTTATGAAAGATAGTGCAATTGACTATGCACACGTGAAAGAATATGCTTTTGCTATTCAGCATGTGGATTCGACTTATTATAATCAATTGAAAGGAAGTGATTTGAAAGCTTATTTTGAAGGAGAATCTGTCCGGTTGATTGATGTCGAAGGGAATGCGGAATCTATTTTTTATCCGCTTGAAAAAGATGGAACGAAAGTTGGACTTAATGAATCGAAAAGCGGATTTCTGAGCATTTGGTTAAAAGAAAATAAATTAGAAAAATTAAAAATCTGGCCGACTCCCGTTGGAAGTTTAACACCGATTCCGGATTTAAAACCCGAACAGAAAACATTGAAAGATTTTAAGTGGTATGATTATTTACGTCCCAAAGATAAAAATGATATATTTACAGTTCATTCTCGGGAAATATTGGCAGATGAGCCGAAAAGAAGCAATAAGTTTGTACACTGAAGTTTGGTTTAATATTAAAAAGAGAAGAAGATGGCTGGAATTTCATTTTTTAAAACACGTAAACCTCGTAAGTTTGAACATAAACCTATTTATTGGGATCCTGAAAAAGAAAAAAAAGAAGAACGCGAACGTCGGATTAAACGAGAGTTGGGATTGGATGACCTCAGTGAGTATAAACCGTCTATCAAAGGGACATTTGTAGAAGGTACGAGTCATTTGAAAAAAAGCTTGAATAAAGGAGATACTGTTGAAAGTCGAAAAGTAAAAAGTTTTCGGTTGATCATGATTCTGCTCTTTTTAGGTTTATTGGCTTGGTTTTTATTTTGGCGATGAGTGATATTATTCATCTATTACCGGAAAGTATAGCGAATCAAATTGCAGCAGGGGAAGTTATACAACGTCCCGCTTCTGTGGTAAAAGAATTGGTCGAAAATTCTATTGATGCAGACGCCACTTGTATCCAAGTAAACATTAAGGATGCTGGAAGAACGATGATTCAGGTGCTTGATGATGGGAAAGGAATGTCCGAAACGGATGCAAGAATGGCTTTCGAAAGGCATGCTACCTCCAAAATACTCAATGCTGATGATCTTTTTTCGCTTAAAACCATGGGCTTTCGTGGTGAAGCACTCGCTTCAATCGCGGCCGTTGCGCAAGTTGAACTACGTACGCGGCAGAAAGAGTCGGATGTGGGGACGAAACTTTCTATTGCCGGATCTACACTGACCGATATCGAACCGGACGCTTGTGCCGGAGGAAGTATATTAACCGTAAAAAATTTGTTTTTTAATGTGCCGGCAAGACGTAAATTCCTGAAATCGAACGAAACGGAATTTCGCAACATCGTGCATGAATTTGAGCGCGTTGCTTTAGTAAACCCTTCTGTAGAATTGTTTTTGTTTCACAATGAACTGGAAATATTTCATCTGCCGAAAGCTGGAATAAGACAACGTATTCTGGATGTGTTTGGAAAGACTTTAAATCAGCAGCTGCTTTCTATTGAAGTAGATAGTAGTCTAGTGTTGATTTCCGGTTTAGTCGCTCGTCCGGATACCGCAAAAAAAAGAGGAGCTTTGCAATACTTTTTTGTAAACGGCCGTTTTATGAAGCACTCTTATTTTCATAAAGCGGTAATGCAAGCTTACGAAGACTTGATCCAGATAGGAGAAATGCCGAACTATTTTATCTATTTTACAGTTGATCCGCAAACAATAGATGTCAATATTCATCCGACTAAAACGGAAATAAAATTTGAAAATGAGCGTCCAATATGGCAAATACTGGTGTCCGCCATTCGAGAAGCGTTAGCAAAAGCGAGTGTAATACCAATGATTGATTTTGATAAACAGGATGCGATTGATATTCCTATATATAATGAAAAGCAAAAAAATAGCCGGTTGACTCCTCCTGCAGTACAGGTTGACAACGATTACAATCCGTTCAATCCGTCTTCGACTTATTCGTCTTCAAATAGAAGTATAGAAAAAACTGCTTTTGATTGGGCAAAGTTATATGATGATTTTGAAAAAAATCGATCGGAAATTGACCAGGAAATGGAGAACTCCAAAGCGGAAAATGACATGACGGAAAAGATTCCTTTTTATAATGAAGATATTGGTGAAGATCTCAAACAAAATGAAAATTCCTGTTATCAATATAAAGAACGATTTATCATTACTTCACTGAAGTCCGGTATAGTTATTATCGATCAACACCGTGCGCATTTACGTATTCTTTATGAACAATATTTGGACAGATTGAATGGGAAAAAGGGGATTGGGCAAAAAATGCTTTTCCCGGAAATAGTTGAGTTAACCACGTCCGAAGTTTCCGTTTATAAGGAAGTAATGACGGATTTGCAGTATTTAGGTTTTGATCTGTCAGACTTAGGCAATAATAGTTATGCAATAAATGCGTTGCCAGCGGAAGTGGGCGGGGTTGGACCTGCAGAATTAATAAAGGACCTTCTTAACCAGGCGATGGATAATCGCAATTCTGTAAAATGTAATCTGAATCATTTTCTGGCCCTTTCGTTAGGCAAAGTGGCTGCCATTAATTATGGAAAAACGTTAGCTATAGAAGAAATGGATCATTTGATCGCAGCACTTTTTTCCTGTAGAGAATCTCGTTTAACTCCGGAAGGCAAGATTATTCTATCGATTATAAATGATGAAGAATTAGAGAAGCGATTTAAATGAGGGGTCTTGTATTTTTCACTGGTTAAATAATCTAAAAATAGGTTATATTGTTAATTGAAAAGTAAATGTATTTCGCTAACTTTGTCCCGCTTTTAATGAAAAAAGGACTGTTCGGTTGTAAAGTGTTGATTATATGTAAATAATAACTATCTTTGCAGCCTGATAAAACGTTAGAAGATAATAAATAAAGAAAATATTCTAAAGTAAAAAAAGTAAAAAATGCCTACAATTCAGCAATTAGTTAGAAAAGGAAGGGAAACTTTGGAAGTAAAAGGTAAATCACCGGCATTAGATTCATGTCCGCAAAGACGTGGTGTATGTGTTCGTGTTTACACTACTACTCCTAAAAAACCTAACTCTGCGATGCGTAAAGTTGCGAGAGTTCGTTTGACGAATACCAAAGAGGTGAATGCTTATATCCCTGGAGAAGGGCATAACTTGCAGGAACACTCTATAGTATTAGTACGTGGAGGACGTGTAAAGGATTTACCGGGTGTACGTTATCATATTGTTCGCGGAACGTTGGATACAGCGGGAGTGAATGGGCGTACTCAAAGGCGTTCGAAGTACGGAGCAAAGCGTCCGAAACCGGGAGCTGCACCTGCTGCAAAAGGAAAAAAATAAATCCCTTTCAAACTGAGAATTTAAATTAAACATGTATTTTATTTAATTTGGTTTGAGTTATTTGGATAGGCTAAAGGGTTGAGTAAATGGTTCGGCGGAACCGTTGAAGACGATGTTAAGGCAACCAAAGACAAAGACGTAAATTTGAAAACAAATGAGAAAAGCAAAACCCAAAAAAAGACAGGTTCTCCCAGATCCTGTTTATGGTGATGTTAAGGTTACGAAATTCGTGAACCATTTGATGTATGATGGCAAGAAAAATACTGCCTTCGAAATCTTTTATTCTGCTCTGGAAACCGTTAAGGCGAAATTGCCAAATGAAGAAAAGACTGCTCTCGAGATATGGAAAGCAGCTTTGGATAATATCACTCCTCAGGTTGAAGTTAAATCACGTCGTGTAGGTGGTGCAACCTTCCAAGTACCTACAGAGATTAGACCAGATCGTAAAGAATCCGTTTCGATGAAAAATCTTATTCTTTTTTCCCGCAAAAGAGGTGGGAAAACAATGTCTGATAAGTTGTCCGCAGAAATTGTAGATGCGTATAACAATCAGGGAGGTGCGTTTAAGAGAAAAGAAGATATGCATCGTATGGCGGAAGCAAACCGTGCGTTTGCTCATTTTAGGTTTTAATTAGCGTAATATTTAGGAGAAATAACAAAAAATGACAAAAGCTGACGAACTATTAAAGTTTACAAGAAACATCGGCATCATGGCGCATATTGATGCGGGAAAGACGACGACTTCCGAGCGTATTCTTTTCTACACAGGATTGACTCATAAAATAGGTGAGGTACATGATGGTGCTGCTACGATGGACTGGATGGAACAGGAGCAAGAACGTGGTATAACGATTACTTCTGCTGCAACGACAACTTTTTGGAATTACGCGAATAATAAATATAAAATTAATTTGATTGACACTCCGGGACACGTTGACTTTACTGTTGAAGTAGAGCGTTCATTGCGTATTCTGGATGGTGCCGTTGCTGCTTTTTGTGCAGTTGGTGGCGTTGAACCCCAATCTGAGACGGTTTGGAGACAAGCAGATAAGTATAATGTGCCGCGAATTGGTTATGTAAATAAAATGGACCGTTCGGGTGCGAATTTCTTTGAGGTTGTTCGTCAGGTTAAAGATATTTTAGGAGCTAATCCGTGTGCTATTCAGATGCCAATCGGTGCTGAGGAAATGTTTAAAGGTGTTATTGATCTTGTTAAGATGAAAGCGATCTTTTGGCATGATGAAACGATGGGGGCTGAATATGATGTGGAAGAGATTCCGGCAGATTTGCGTGGCGAAGCTGAGGAATGGAGGGAAAAAATGTTGGAAATTTTGGCTGAGTGTGATGATACATTGATGGAAAAATATTTCGACGATCCTGCCTCAATTACTGAAGATGAGATTCGCGTGGCTATTCGTAAAGGAACATTAGAAATGAAGATTAATCCGATGATTTGCGGATCTTCGTTTAAGAATAAGGGTGTACAAACGCTGTTGGATGCGGTATGTGCTTATTTACCAAGTCCGAGTGATACGTCGGCAATAGAAGGAACAGATCCTCGTGATCCCGATAAAGTCATTGTGCGTAGACCGCTGTTTGAAGAACCTTTGACGGCTCTTGCATTTAAGATCGCGACAGATCCGTATGTAGGGCGTTTATGTTTCTTTAGAGTCTATTCCGGTTCATTGCCTGCCGGATCATACGTGTTGAATACGCGTTCAGATAAGAAAGAACGTATCTCACGTTTGTTTCAGATGCATTCGAACAAACAAAATCCGATGGAAGTTATCGGTTGTGGTGATATTGGTGCAGGAGTAGGTTTTAAGGACATTCGTACAGGTGATACCTTATGTGATGAGGCTCATCCGATCGTTCTGGAATCTATGGAATTTCCAGAACCAGTTATCGGTATTGCTGTAGAGCCTAAGACGCAGAAGGATTTGGATAAGTTGGGGGTCGGACTTTCTAAACTTGCAGAAGAAGATCCTACATTCCGTGTTCAAACAAACGAAGAAACCGGTCAGACGGTTATTAGCGGAATGGGTGAGTTGCATCTGGATATTATTATAGACAGATTGCGTCGTGAATTTAAGGTAGAGTGTAATCAGGGACGTCCACAGGTTTCTTATAAAGAGGCGATAACTAAACGTGTTGAATTACGTGAAGTTTATAAAAAACAGTCGGGAGGTCGTGGTAAGTTCGCGGATATTATTGTTAGAATTGAACCTGCCGATCCTGATTTTGTAGGTGAATTGCAATTTGTTGATGAAGTTAAGGGCGGTAATATCCCGAAAGAGTTCATTCCTTCTGTTCAAAAGGGATTCGAGAAGGCTATGAAGAATGGTATTTTGGCTGGATATCCACTGGATCAAATGAAAGTAACTTTGATAGATGGATCTTTCCATTCGGTAGATTCCGATCAATTGTCTTTTGAAATTTGTGCGATACAGGCATTTAAGAGTGCTTCAGAAAAGGCTGGACCAGCTTTGATGGAACCAATAATGAAGATAGAAGTGGTAACTCCGGAAGAAAGTATGGGTGATGTGATAGGCGACTTAAATAAAAGACGTGGTCAGGTAGAAGGTATGGAAACCAGTCGTACCGGATCTCGTATTGTAAAGGCCAAAGTACCTTTAGCAGAGACTTTTGGTTATGTAACGACTTTACGTACAATAACCTCAGGACGTGCAACGTCTTCCATGCAGTTTTCTCATTATGCTGAAGTCTCTCCATCAATTGCAAAACAAGTGTTGACGGAAGTACAGGGCAGGGTTGACTTGATCAAATAATTTTAGAAATATAATAAAATGAGCCAAAAGATCAGAATTAAATTGAAGTCTTATGATTATTCTTTAGTCGATAAATCGGCAGAGAAAATCGTAAAGACTGTGAAGGCTACAGGGGCTGTGGTAAGTGGTCCCATACCTCTACCTACTCATAAGCGTATTTTTACTGTGAATCGCTCTACTTTTGTGAATAAAAAGTCTCGTGAACAGTTTGAATTATCTTCCTACAAACGGTTGATTGATATTTACAGTTCAACAGCGAAAACGGTAGATGCTTTGATGAAGTTGGAATTGCCGAGTGGGGTGGAAGTAGAAATTAAAGTGTGAGTTATTAAATTAAAGTGAAATGCCAGGATTATTAGGAAAAAAAATCGGAATGACATCCGTGTTCAGTGCCGAGGGAAAAAATCTTCCATGCACTGTTATCGAAGTAGGTCCTTGTGTGGTTACGCAAATCAAAACGATTGAAAATGATGGTTATGAGGCTGTACAGTTGGGGTTCCAAGAGAAGAAGGAAAAACATACAACTATGCCGGAATTAGGTCATTTCAAGAAAGCTGGTGTAACCCCGAAGAGACACTTGGCCGAGTTCAAAAATTTTGAAACGTCTTATAATTTAGGTGACGTAATCACTGTGGATTATTTAGAAAAAGCAGGTTTTGTTGATGTGATTGGAACATCTAAAGGAAAAGGGTTTCAAGGAGTTGTTAAACGTCATGGTTTTGGTGGCGTAGGGCAGTCTACCCACGGTCAACACAATCGTTTGCGTGCTCCGGGTAGTATTGGTGCTTGTTCTTACCCGGCAAAGGTGTTTAAAGGTACTAGAATGGCGGGTCAAATGGGAAATGAACGTGTAACCGTTCAGAACTTGGAGGTGATTAAGGTGATACCGGAACACAACCTTTTATTGGTTAAAGGATCTGTTCCTGGAGCAAAAGGTTCAATCGTATTAATTGAAAAATAATGGAACTGAACGTATTAAATATTAAAGGAGAAGATACCGGAAGAAAGGTAACTTTGAATGATGCAATTTTTGGGATTGAGCCAAATGATCATGTCATTTATTTGGATGTTAAACAGTATTTGGCTAACCAGCGTCAGGGTACTCATAAGGCAAAAGAAAGAAGTGAAATTTCTGGTAGTACGCGTAAATTGATCCGTCAGAAAGGTGGAGGAGGTGCTCGTAGAGGAGATATTAATTCCCCAGTTTTAGTAGGAGGTGGACGTGTGTTTGGTCCTAAACCAAGAGATTATCGATTTAAATTGAATAAAAAGCTTAAAGGTTTGGCTCGCAAATCCGCTCTTTCTTATAAGGCGAAAGAAAATGCGATTATTGTAGTTGAAGATTTCTCAATGGAAGCTCCTAAAACAAAGGAATTTATTTCAATTACAGAAAAATTGAACATCGCTGATCAAAAGCTTTTATTGGTGTTAGCAGAAAGGAACAAATTTGTATATTTGTCGGCTCGAAATTTAAAAAAGGCAAATGTTATAATTGCTTCTGATCTAAATACATATAGTGTCCTTGATGCTAAAAATTTAATATTGACAGAAAGTTCTGTTTCTGAATTGGAAAATTTATTAAAAGCATAAGGAGATTGGAAGATGGGAATAATTATTAAGCCGATAATAACAGAGAAACAAACTGCGATAACGGAAAAAATGCCAAATAGGTATGGCTTTCGAGTTTCTCCTGATGCAAACAAGTTAGAGATAAAAAAGGCAGTTGGAGATATGTATGGCGTGACTGTAGTCGACGTGAATACGATGAATTATTCGGGCAAACGCAAGAGTCGTTATACTAAATCTGGAGTTATAACGGGAAAACAGGCTTCATTTAAAAAAGCAATAGTGACGTTGAAAGAAGGAGAAACAATAGATTTCTTTAGTAATATTTGAAAGAAATGGGAATACGTAAATTAAAGCCCACAACACCGGGGCAGAGACATAAAGTTATTGGTGCATTTGATAAAATCACTGCGAGTACACCAGAAAAGTCTCTTGTAGTAGGGAAAAAACGTACAGGTGGTCGTAATAACACCGGGAAAATGACTATGCGCTACATAGGTGGTGGTCATAAGAAAAAGTACAGATTAATAGACTTCAAGAGAAATAAAGATGGCGTTCCTGCAACAGTTAAAACGATAGAGTACGATCCGAATCGTACCTCTCGAATTGCATTGTTGTATTATGCGGATGGGGCAAAAGCTTACATTTTAGCCCCTGAAGGATTAGAGGTAGGCCGAACAGTGATTTCAGGGAGTGACGTGGCTCCTGAGATTGGTAATGCTTTACCATTGGCAAATATTCCGGTAGGTACGATTATTCATAATGTAGAACTTCGTCCGGGAGAAGGTGCAAAAATGGTTCGTTCTGCGGGTACATTTGCTCAGTTGACTTCGCGTGAAGGTAATTATGTAATTATAAAAATGCCTTCAGGAGAAACCAGAAAGATTCTTGCTGCATGTAAGGCTACGATTGGTAGTGTTGGAAATTCAGACCATGGTCTTGAAAAATCAGGGAAAGCTGGACGTTCTAGATGGTTAGGACGCCGTCCACGTAACCGCGGGGTTGTTATGAACCCAGTAGATCACCCAATGGGTGGTGGTGAAGGACGTGCTTCAGGAGGACATCCTAGATCTCGTAAGGGTTTGTATGCAAAGGGCTTGAAAACAAGAGCTCCTAAGAAGCATTCTTCTAAGTATATTATAGAAAGAAGGAAAAAGTAATCTGATTAATTAAGTAAACTATGAGTCGTTCACTAAAAAAAGGCCCGTATATTAATATTAAGCTTGAAAAAAAAGTCTTGGCTATGAATGAGTCAAGTAAGAAAGCTGTAATTAAGACTTGGGCAAGAGCTTCAATGATTTCCCCCGATTTTGTGGGCCATACTATTGCAGTTCATAATGGTAATAAATTTATTCCTGTATTTGTGACAGAAAATATGGTAGGACATAAGTTAGGAGAATTCTCTCCCACTCGTACTTTTCGTGGTCACGCTGGTAACAAGAAGAAATAAGACAGGAATATTTGGTTTTGAAATAAAAAAGAATCAATAAAATGGGTGCTAGAAAAAGAATATCAGCTGGAGCAAGAAAAGAAACCTTAAAGCAAATGAGCTTTGCGAAATTGAGGAATGTTCCTACTTCTCCACGAAAAATGAGACTTGTTGTTGACATGATTCGTGGAATGGAAGTCTTTAGAGCTTTAGGCGTTCTTAAGTTTTCAAATAAAGAAGCTGCAGCAAAAGTTGAAAAGTTACTTCGTTCAGCTATTGCCAATTGGGAGCAAAAAAATGAGCGAAAAGCAGAAGCCGGAGAATTATATGTTTCCTCTGTATGCGTCGATTGCGGTACAACATTGAAACGAATGAGACCGGCACCTCAAGGTCGAGGTTATAGAATTCGTAAGCGTTCGAATCACGTAACGTTATTTGTGGATACACTAAGTACAAACGAAAGTCAAAATTAATTGTAGATGGGACAGAAAGTTAATCCGATTAGTAATCGTTTAGGAATCATCAGAGGATGGGATTCTAATTGGTATGGGGGGAAGAATTATGGAGATACTTTGTTAGAGGATACAAAAATTCGCAAGTATTTGAATGCCCGTCTTGCCAAAGCTAGTGTGTCGCGAATTGTTATAGAACGAACTTTAAAGTTAATAACAATTACTGTTTGTACTTCTCGTCCAGGGATTATTATCGGTAAAGGAGGACAGGAAGTTGACAAGTTGAAAGAAGAATTAAAAAAGATAACAGATAAAGAAGTCCAGATTAATATTTTTGAAATAAAAAGACCTGAACTGGATGCTGTTATTGTTGCTAATAATATTGCACGTCAATTAGAAGGAAAGATAGCGTATAGACGTGCGATTAAAATGGCTATTGCTTCTACCATGAGAATGGGTGCTGAAGGTATAAAAGTTCAGATATCAGGACGTTTAAACGGTGCTGAAATGGCACGTTCAGAAATGTATAAAGAAGGAAGAACTCCTTTACATACGTTTAGAGCCGATATTGATTATGCATTAGCAGAAGCGTTGACTAAAGTTGGTTTGCTTGGAGTAAAAGTTTGGATTTGCCGTGGTGAGATTTATGGGAAAAGAGATCTTGCTCCTTCTTTTACAACATCGAAGGAATCTGGTCGTCGTAATGACGGAGGACGGGAGAAAAACTTCAAGAGAAAAAAAACTAATCGTTAATTATTAGAATTTAGAGAAGATGTTACAACCAAAAAAAACTAAATTCAGAAGACAGCAAAAAGGACGCATGAAGGGCGAAGCTCAACGTGGTAATCAGTTGGCTTTTGGATCTTTTGGAATCAAAGCGTTACAGAATAAATGGATTACGGGAAGACAGATTGAGGCTGCCCGTATTGCTGTAACTCGTTATATGCAACGTCAGGGACAGGTTTGGGTTCGGGTATTTCCGGATAAACCGATCACTAAAAAACCTGCTGAGGTACGTATGGGTAAAGGGAAAGGATCTCCGGAAGGATTTGTTGCTCCAGTAACTCCTGGAAGAATGATTTTTGAAATTGAAGGAGTTTCTTTTGACGTTGCGAAAGAGGCTTTGCGTTTAGCTGCGCAAAAACTTCCGGTAACAACAAAGTTTGTTGTAAGACGTGATTATGACATGCAAAATCAAAATGCGTAAATGTTATGAAGATAGCAGAAATAAGAGAATTAACAACCGCAGAATTGCGAGAGAGATTAGATGCTGAAGTAGCTTCATTGAATCAAAAAGTTATCACGCATAGTATTTCTCCATTAGAAAATCCTGCTCAACTCAAGCAACAACGTAGGACGATTGCACGTATAAAAACGGAATTACGCTTGAGAGAATTAAACAACAAATAATCAGTGAGCTCGATGGAAACAAGAAATTTAAGAAAAGAAAGAACGGGCGTAGTTTTTAGTAATAAAATGGATAAGTCCATCACAGTCGCTGTGAAATGGAAAGAAAAACATCCAATTTATGGTAAGTTTGTGAATAAAACAAAAAAATACCACGCTCATGATGAAAAGAATGAATGCAATATAGGGGATACGGTACGAATTATGGAAACTAGACCCTTGAGTAAAACTAAGAGATGGAGATTGGTTCAAATAATCGAAAGAGCGAAGTAATATGATACAACAAGAATCAAGATTAGTCGTCTCAGACAATAGCGGTGCAAAAGAAGCTCTTTGTATTCGTGTTTTGGGCGGAACTAAAAAACGTTATGCAACAGTAGGTGATGTAATTGTTGTTGCGATTAAAAGTGTTATACCTTCAAGTGATGTGAAGAAGGGTGCAGTCTCTAAGGCTATTATTGTTCGAACCAAGAAAGAGATCCGTCGTTCGGATGGTTCTTATATCCGTTTTGACGATAATGCATGTGTTTTATTGAATGCAGGAGGGGATATTCGTGGTAGTCGTATTTTTGGCCCTGTAGCTAGAGAATTACGTGCTACAAATATGAAGATTGTTTCACTTGCACCGGAAGTGTTATAAATAATAAACTTTAGGTAATGAGTAAGTTACATATTAAAAAAGGCGATGTGGTTTTTGTGAACACTGGCGTTGACAAGGGAAAGACAGGTCGTGTTTTGCAAGTGCTTGTTAAAGAAAACAGAGCAATTGTAGAAGGTGTAAGAATGGTGTCTAAACACACTAAGCCTAACGCAAAAAACCCGCAAGGTGGGATAGAGAAAAAGGAAGCTCCTATTCATATTTCAAATTTAAATATATTGGATCCTAAGACGGGAAAACCGACACGTATTGGACGTCGATTAAATGAAAAGGGAGTGTTAGTGCGTTATTCAAAAAAATCTGGGGAGGAAATTAAATAATGAGTAATACTGCCAGTCTAAAAAAAGAGTATCAGGAAAGAATTGTTCCTGCCTTGACAAAAGAGTTTGCTTATAAATCAGTAATGCAAGTTCCTGTATTAAAGAAAATTGTCATTAATCAAGGATTGGGTATAGCAACTGCAGATAAAAAAATTATTGATGTTGCGCTTACTGAATTAGGACTTATAACAGGACAAAAGGCTGTTGCGACAGTTTCGAAGAAGGATATTTCCAATTTCAAATTAAGAAAAAAAATGCCGATTGGAGTAATGGTAACATTACGCCGTGAGAGAATGTATGAATTTCTCGAGAGATTAGTTCGAGTGGCTCTTCCCCGTATACGTGACTTCAAAGGGATTGAAAGTAAGTTGGACGGAAGAGGAAATTATACTTTAGGGGTTCAAGAACAAATCATTTTCCCGGAAATTAATATTGATAGTATTACTAAAATATTGGGAATGAATATTACCTTTGTGACTTCTGCAAAAACAGATGAAGAAGGTTATGCTTTGTTAAGAGAATTTGGATTGCCCTTTAAGAATATAAAAAAAGATTAAGTAAATATGGCAAAAGAATCAATGAAAGCTCGCGAGGTGAAGAGAGCAAAACTTGTTGCCAAATATGCAGCAAAAAGAGCTCAATTGAAAGCTGAAGGTAATTATGATGCTTTACAATTATTACCCAAAAACGCTTCACCAGTTAGATTGCATAACAGATGCAAGGTAACTGGTCGTCCTAAGGGCTATATTCGTCAGTTTGGCATTTCTCGTATACAATTTCGTGAAATGGCATCAAATGGTTTGATTCCAGGTGTAAAGAAAGCAAGTTGGTGAATTAGTTTTAAATATTGTCCGGGTAGTCCGGATCAATTTAATTATTTATATAATGACAGATCCTATAGCAGATTATTTGACGAGGTTGCGTAATGCTATAAAAGCGAAACACAGAGTTGTTGAAATTCCGGCCTCTAATTTGAAAAAAGAAATCACGAAGATTCTTTTTGACAAGGGTTACATTTTGAATTACAAATTTGTAGAAGATGGACCTCAGGGAACAATCAAGATTGCCCTGAAATATGATTTAGTGAATAAAGTGAATGCGATTAAAGCATTAAAAAGGGTGTCTACTCCTGGTTTACGGAAGTATGTTGGTTACAAAGATGTGCCAAGAGTATTGAACGGTTTGGGTATCGCTATTATCTCTACTTCTAAAGGTGTAATGACCGATAAGGAAATCCGTGATCATAAGATAGGCGGAGAAGTATTGTGTTACATTTATTAATTTGTAGGAGGAAGTTGATATGTCAAGAATAGGAAAATTACCCATACATATTCCTGCAGGTGTTACCGTAACGATGAAAGATTCTGTAGTTACAGTTAAAGGCCCGAAAGGAGAGCTTTGTCAAGCGATAAATCCGGATATAAAAGTAACGATTAGTGATGGTGAGGTTAGGTTGAGCAGAGCGACAGATGAGATAAACCACCGTGCGTTACATGGTTTATATCGTTCATTAATAAATAATATGGTCATTGGAGTTTCTGAGGGCTATAAGAAAGAGTTGGAACTGGTTGGTGTCGGATATCGTG
Organism: Massilibacteroides sp.; assembly: GCA_028708075.1. Lineage (GTDB taxonomy): Bacteria > Bacteroidota > Bacteroidia > Bacteroidales > Tannerellaceae > Massilibacteroides. The sequence goes on along the minus strand of JAQVZS010000032.1, from coordinate 9,909 downwards.
TTTCCAATACAGGTCAGTTGTTAGACTTTGCGTTAGGTTATACACATAATATTTATATGTTATTACCGAATGAAATTAAAGTTGAGACAAAGACGGAGAGAAATAAGAATCCGCTAGTTCTATTAGAGTCTGCGGACAAACAGTTGATAGGTCAGGTTTGTGCAAAAATCCGATCTTTTAGAAAACCTGAACCATACAAAGGAAAAGGTATTAAGTTTGTTGGTGAAGAATTAAGAAGAAAGTCTGGAAAATCGGCAGGTAAATAAATCAACTAAAACTGAATTAGCATGACGACAAAAGAAGAAAGAAGAAAAAAAATAAAGCAACGCGTACGAAATAAAATTGTTGGTACGTCAGCGCGTCCACGTTTATCTGTCTTTAGAAGTAATAAGCAGATATATGCACAAATTATCGATGATACGAAAGGGGTTACTATAGCTGCTTTTTCCTCGATAAAACTGGAGAAGACTGATGCAAAAAAAGTAACGGCCGCTAAAGTTGGAGAACAAATTGCTAAAAATGCCATTGAAGCAGGTATTCAAACGGTTGTATTCGATCGTAATGGATATTTATATCATGGTAGAATTAAGGAATTGGCTGATGCTGCCCGTAATGGTGGTCTTAAATTTTAATCAAGATGGCAGAAATTAATAATAGAGTAAAGTCAACAAACGATATTGAGTTGAAGGACCGTTTGGTCGCAATTAATCGTGTGACTAAAGTTACAAAAGGTGGTCGTACATTTAGTTTCGCTGCTATTGTTGTAGTCGGAAATGAAGATGGTATCGTAGGATGGGGATTAGGTAAAGCCGGAGAGGTAACAACTGCTATCGCTAAAGGAGTTGAGGCTGCTAAGAAAAACTTGATACGTGTACCGATACATAAAGGAACGATACCTCATGAACAAGTCGCAAAATTTGGTGGTGCTGAAGTGTTGATTAGACCGGCTACATTAGGAACCGGTGTAAAGGCTGGTGGCGCTATGCGCGCAGTTTTAGAGAGTGTGGGAATAACTGATGTATTGGCAAAATCTAAGGGATCTTCCAATCCTCATAACCTTGTAAAAGCGACAATAGCGGCTTTGAATGAATTAAGAAGTCCGTTTATTGTAGCTCAAAATAGAGGAATAGCAGTCGAGAAAGTGTTCAATGGCTAAAAAATAAAAATATGGCAACGATTAAAATTAAACAAATCAAGAGTAGGATAAAATGTCCTGCAGATCAAAAAAGAACTCTTGATGCTTTGGGATTAAGGAAATTGAATCGTACAGTTGAGCATGAAGCTACTCCTTCAATTCTAGGGATGGTAAAGAAAGTGAGACACTTAGTCTCTATTGAGAAATAAAGGTTAGTATAAAATTTATATATTACAAGATATGAATTTGTCAAATTTAAAGCCTGCAATAGGCTCTACTAAAACAAGAAAAAGGATTGGTCGTGGTCCCGGCTCCGGATTGGGTGGAACTTCCACAAGAGGGCATAAGGGTGCGAAGTCCAGATCTGGGTATTCCAGAAAAATAGGATTTGAAGGAGGGCAAATGCCTTTACAGAGACGTCTTCCTAAATTTGGGTTTAAAAATATTAACAGAGTAGAATATAAAGCAATAAACCTATCTGTATTACAACAATTGGCTGAAAAGCATAATTATACGAAGATCGGATTGGAAGAACTGATTAATGCGGGTTTCATTTCTACTTCTCAATTAGTAAAAATACTGGGAAACGGTAGTTTGAACTTGAATATTGAGGTGACTGCGCATGCCTTTTCTAAGAGTGCGGAAGCCGCTATTCAAGCTGCTGGTGGAACAGTAGTTAAACTCTAAGTTATGAGAGCAGTTGAAACAGTAAAAAATATTTGGAAAATTGAGGATTTGAGAAATCGAATCCTCACTACTCTTCTTTTAGTCGCCATATATCGTTTTGGAACCTATGTTGTGCTTCCCGGTATAGATCCTAAAGCGTTGACCGCTTTGCAGGAACAGACAAGAGGAGGGTTGTTGGCATTGCTTGACATGTTTTCCGGAGGCGCTTTTTCTAATGCTTCCATTTTTGCATTAGGCATCATGCCGTATATCTCGGCTTCGATTGTGATGCAATTATTAGCAATAGCAGTCCCATCTTTCCAAAAAATGCAGCGTGAAGGCGAGAGTGGCCGAAAAAAAATTAATCAATATACTCGTTATTTAACCATTGCTATTTTATTATTTCAAGGGCCAACATATCTTATTAATTTAAGTGTGCAATTGAAAGCGGTGGATGCGTCTTTGCCTGCCGGATTCTGGTTTACGATATCTTCTACAATAATAATGGCAGCGGGGAGTATGTTTATTCTATGGCTAGGAGAAAGAATCACGGATAAAGGAATTGGTAATGGTATTTCTTTTATAATTTTAGTAGGCATCATTGCGAGGCTACCACATTCTCTGTTTCAGGAATTTATATCCAGAACTACGGATAAGACCGGTGGTTTGGTTATGTTTTTAATGGAGATGTTATTCTTGTTATTGGTTATTGGCGGTGCTATTTTACTTGTACAGGGAGTAAGAAAAGTGCCAGTGCAATATGCTAAAAGAATAGTAGGGAATAAACAATACGGAGGTGCGCGTCAATATATTCCGCTAAAAGTAAATGCAGCGAATGTGATGCCTATCATTTTTGCTCAAGCAATTATGTTTATTCCTATTTCCATAGTAGGTTTTTCAAATTCAGAAAACACCAGTCATTTTTGGACTGCTTTTATGGATAATACAGGATTTTGGTATAATTTTGTATTTGCTGTGTTAATTATTTTGTTTACTTATTTCTACACGGCAATTACTATAAATCCGACTCAGATGGCGGATGACTTGAAGAGGAATAATGGTTTTATTCCGGGAATAAAGCCAGGACATAATACAAAGGAATACCTTGATTCTATAATGGATCGAATTACTTTGCCTGGTGCATTCTTTCTAGCGTTGGTAGCTATTTTGCCAGCATTCGCGCGTATTGCGGGAGTTAGTATGGAATTTTCTCAGTTTTTCGGAGGTACCTCTTTATTAATATTGGTTGGTGTCGTATTGGATACGCTTCAACAAATAGAGAGTCATCTTTTGATGCGTCATTATGACGGATTGTTAAATTCTGGGAGAATAAAAGGTCGCTCCGGAGCTGTTGGAGCATATTGAAAATAAAGATGATATATCTAAAGACAGATGAAGAAATAGAGTTTATGTATTTGGCTAATCAATTAGTAGGAAAAACTTTAGGTGAATTAGCCAAATATGTTGAACCGGGGATTTCCACGTTGCAGTTAGATAGAATAGCTGAAAGTTTTATCCGTGATCATGGTGCGGTTCCTGCTTTTTTAGGATATGGTGGGTTTCCAAATTCAATATGTGTATCGGTAAACGAACACGTTGTTCATGGCATACCTTCTGACAAGATTATTTTAAAGGAAGGTGATATTGTATCTATAGATTGCGGAACGGTTTTAAATGGATTTGTTGGAGATTCCGCGTATACTTTCAGTGTAGGGGAAATTGCTCCAGAAGTTCAGCGTTTACTTGATGTAACACGAAAATCTTTGTATATCGGAATAGAGCATGCAGTAGAAGGTAAACGAATCGGTGATATCAGTTCAGCTGTTCAGGAACATTGTGAAAAGAACGGTTATTCTGTGGTTCGTGAATTAGTTGGTCATGGTATTGGAAAGCAGATGCACGAATCGCCAGAAGTTCCCAATTATGGGAAAAAAGGAACCGGTAGTTTATTGCGTGAAGGAATGTGTATTTGCATAGAGCCTATGATCAATTTAGGAAAACGAAATGTGGTTTTTGAGAAAGACGGTTGGACTGTCAGAACTAAAGACCGTAAACCATCGGCACACTTTGAACACTGTATTGCGATACAATCAGGAAAAGCGCGTGTGTTATCATCGTTTAAATATTTAGAAGAAGTCTTAGAAAAAAAAGTGTAATTATTTTATATGGCTAAACAGTCGGCAATAGAACAAGATGGCATAATCGTAGAAGCATTATCGAATGCAATGTTTCGTGTAGAGTTGGAGAATGGGCATGAAATTACGGCTCATATATCGGGGAAAATGAGAATGCATTACATAAAGATTCTTCCGGGCGATAAAGTCCGGGTTGAAATGTCACCGTATGATTTGTCGAAAGGCAGAATTTCATTCAGATACAAATAAAAAATACAATATGAAAGTAAGAGCATCATTAAAGAAACGGACTCCTGAATGTAAAATAGTTCGTAGAAAAGGACGTCTATATGTGATAAACAAGAAAAATCCTAAATATAAACAACGTCAAGGATAATTTCTTATTTTTGCAAACTAATAATTAAAGTAATAATATGGCTATAAGAATAGTAGGTGTAGATTTGCCACAGAATAAGAGAGGTGAGATAGCTTTGACTTATATTTATGGTATAGGTCGCAGTGCTGCAAATTCTATATTAAAGAAAGCAGAGATTGACCGTGATATCAAAGTAAAAGACTGGACAGACGAACAAGCTGCGAAAGTACGTGAAGTTATAGGACTCGAATACAAAGTTGAAGGAGATCTTCGTTCGGAAGTTCAGTTAAACATTAAACGATTGATGGATATTGGGTGTTATCGTGGTGTAAGGCACCGTATCGGGTTACCCTTACGAGGTCAGAGCACGAAGAACAACGCACGTACGCGTAAAGGCAAGAAGAAGACAGTTGCTAACAAGAAAAAAGCTACTAAATAATTTTTGATATGGCAAAAAAGACATCAGCTGCAAAGAAAAGGAATGTGAAGGTAGATGCATATGGTCAAGCACATATTCATTCTTCATTCAATAATATAATAGTATCATTGGCGAATAGCGATGGCCAAGTAATAAGTTGGTCTTCAGCAGGTAAAATGGGCTTTAGAAGTTCGAAAAAGAACACTCCTTATGCTGCGCAAATGGCAGCGCAGGATTGTGCTAAAGTTGCATTTGATTTAGGGTTGAGAAAAGTTAAGGTTTATGTAAAAGGACCTGGTAATGGGCGTGAGTCTGCTATCAGAACCATACATGGTGCAGGTATTGAAGTGACAGAGATTGTTGATGTAACTCCATTACCACATAATGGATGTCGTCCTCCTAAAAAGAGACGTGTATAATAACTAATATTTGAATTTGAACAGTAAATAGATTATATACACCTTACCCTCTCTATAATCGCGGCTGTACTTTTCAAATTCAAGGTTTAAAAATTAAAAATAATGGCAAGATATACTGGACCTAAGACACGAATAGCTCGTAAATTCGGAGAGGCTATATTTGGACCTGATAAAGTACTTTCAAAGAAGAATTATCCTCCGGGGCAACATGGTAATACCAGAAAAAGAAAAACCTCTGAATACGGAATCCAACTTCGTGAGAAGCAAAAAGCGAAATATACTTACGGTGTATTGGAAAAACAATTCAGAAACCTTTTTGAAAAAGCATCACGCTCAAAAGGTATTACAGGTGAGGTATTACTACAATTGTTAGAAAGTCGTTTAGATAATACTGTCTATCGATTAGGAATTGCTCCTACAAGAGCAGCGGCAAGACAACTTGTCTCTCACCGTCATATAACGGTTGATGGTAAGATCGTTAACATCCCTTCATATGCGGTAAAAGCCGGACAGATTGTAGGTGTACGTGAAAAATCCAAATCATTTGAGGTAATTTCTGATTCTTTGTCAGGATTTAATCACAGTAAATATCCTTGGATTGAGTGGGACGCAGCTTCCATGGCAGGTAAAGTTTTACATATACCTGAGAGAAGCGACATTCCTGAAAATATAAAAGAACAGTTGATTGTAGAATTGTATTCTAAATAATAATTGATTTCATGGCGATATTAGCATTTCAAAAACCCGATAAAGTATTAATGTTGGAAGCGGACAATTTTTTTGGCAAGTTTGAGTTCCGCCCATTAGAGCCCGGTTATGGCATAACAATAGGTAATGCTTTACGCCGTATTCTCTTGTCATCACTTGAAGGTTTTGCTATTACATCAATTAAAATTGAGGGTATTGAACATGAATTTGGAACGATTCCCGGAGTTTTGGAAGATGTAACCAATATCATATTAAATCTGAAGCAAGTTAGATTTAAACATGTTGTAGAAGACGTGGAAAGTGAGAAAGTTAGTATTTCAGTTTCGGGGATCGAAATGTTCAAGGCGGGTGATATTGGAAAGCATTTAACTGCGTTCGAAGTATTAAATCCCGAGTTGGTAGTATGCCGAATGGATCCTACCGCGAGTTTGCAGATTGAGTTGACGATAGATAAAGGACGTGGATATGTACCGGCAGATGAAAACCGAGAATTATTGTCTGATCTGCAGGCTATAGCAATCGATTCGATATTTACCCCGATTCGTAATGTGAAATATTCAATTGAAAACTTCCGTGTGGAGCAAAAGACTGATTATGAAAAATTGGTTTTAGATATTACCACGGATGGTTCGATTCATCCAAAAGAAGCCTTGAAAGAAGCAGCAAAAATTCTGATTCATCATTTCATGTTGTTCTCCGATGAGAAGATTGCTATTGAGACTACAGATACGGAAGGTAATGAAGAGTTTGATGAGGAAGTATTACATATGCGTCAATTGCTGAAAAGTAAATTGTCTGATATGGATCTTTCTGTACGTGCCCTTAATTGCCTTAAGGCTGCAGATGTGGAATCTCTTGGTGATTTAGTAAAATTCAATAAGAATGATTTGTTGAAGTTTAGGAACTTCGGTAAAAAATCTTTAACAGAATTAGATGAATTGTTAGAGAGTTTAAATCTTTCTTTTGGAATGGATACGACAAAGTATAAATTAGATAAAGAGTAATTAAGATGAGACATAATAAAAAATTTAATCATTTGGGTCGTACCAGTTCACATAGAGCTGCGATGCTTTCTAATATGGCTACGTCTTTGATTTTGCATAAACGTATTTTTACGACGACTGCAAAAGCAAAGGCTTTGCGTAAATATGTTGAACCTTTGATTACTAAGGCCAAAAATGACACGACTCATTCAAGACGTGTGGTTTTTAGTAATTTAAAGAACAAATATTCTGTTACAGAATTATTCAATGGTGTTGCACAGAAGATCGGTGATCGTCCGGGTGGTTATACTCGTATTCTTAGAACAGGTAATCGATTAGGCGATAACGCAGAGATGTGTTTTATCGAATTAGTAGATTACAACGATAATATGTTGAAAGATAATACGAAGAAGGAAACAAAAACAAGACGCAGAAAGAAGAAAAGCGTTGCTGAAGTTGAAGCGGCTCCTGTAACTTCTCATGTTGAAACTTCTACTCCTGCAATTGAAGCAGAAGAAACAAAAGAATAAAAAGAAACTTGATTTTGGTAAAACCCAACTGTTCATAAAAAGAGCGGTTGGGTTTTTTTATTTCTGAGTATTCCAGTCATTTTATCCGACTTTTATTGCTGGAAACATCTCAATATTTTTAATTCGGTATTCAATAGGTGTTATTTTGTATTTTTGTTTAAAGGAGGTTGAAAAATGAGAGGAATGTTTAAATCCCGCAAGAAAAGCCACGTCTGAAATAGAAAGAGAAGCATCTTGTAAAAAATCACAGGCCTTATTTAAGCGGTATTCATTAAAATATTCAAAAACGGTTTTCCCATAGAAATATTTAAATCCTATTTTCAGAATAGTATCGCATACGCCAACAGCCATTGCAATATCGTGTAGCGACAGTAATTCACGAATATTCTCTTCAATATACTGGCAAGCCATTTGCATTTGCATCCTATATTTTTCAATTTTAAGGTCTTTTTTATTCAACGTTTTTAAGTGCTGCATAATTTGAATGTAAAGCAACTCTCTTATTTTAGCTTCTATAAGCATTTCTTTCCCTTCATCCTGACGTAGGTATAAGTTCTCAATGGTTTTTATAATTTGTACCATCTCTAATGTTGTAGTCAAATGAGAATGCTCAGACATAGAATCACAACCCTTTTGATAAGCTTCTACTAATGGAGCCATTGCCCCAGGGTAGAGTTTCCGCAAATTTTCTACGTATGATTTTGAGAGTACAATACGGAAACAATCCGCCTCGGTTTGTTGGCATTTAGCAAAGCCATTGAGGAAAAAAATATTATTTTGTTTTTCAAACATTTGCCTTTTCCCTTGGTCATTTTCGCCAGATGTTTTCCCTCGCTTCTGAAAAGACATCACAATACCGTTTCCCTCAAATTCACACACTACACTACTGGCTTTCTTCGCACTAGAATCTAAACGCACAATGCAAAATAACGAGGAGGAATAGTACAGGAGGTGTTCTTCTTTGCCTATTTTCCCTTGGCCCTCTGGAAAAATATTTATTGCTTTTTTATATGAGCCCAATCCCGACAAACATGCAACTTTGTTTATCCCATTTGCCCAGACTTTCATTTTCATATATACCTTATTTTAAAAAATTGATGTCGTTTAATATAAAACAGATCGCGTTCTCTTGCGCAAATTTGCAACAATTTAGATAGCAAAAAAAACAGAAAAAAGGATGGCAATCAATCCCTATTAATGGGTATTCTTTAAAATATTCAACATTATGAAACATATTTTTTTAAAATTTATTTTTTCGAGTTTATTTTTTATAGCTTTTATGGGGGGCGTAAAATCGCAAACAATAGAGGGCGTTGTTCTTAATGAATCAAATAAGCCGTTGCCTGGTGCTACGGTAAGTATAAAAACACATAATCTGGCAATGAGCACCAACGATAAAGGTGAATTCAATTTTACCAAAGTCCCGATAGGTGAAGTACGGCTAAGGGTAACTTTTATTGGTTATGAACCACAGGAAAAGACCATTGAAATAACAGAAACTTCGACTAAAAAGCTTAATTTTAATATGGAAATTGAATCAACCGAGTTGTCTGAAGTTTCGGTAATAGGGACATCCGGAGGTGCTAATAATATTGAAAAAATTTCGAAGGAGTATCTGAATCGTATTCAGGCTGCGGATATGAAGGATATTTTTATAGACCTACCGTCGGTAACTGTAGGCGGTGGCGGGACGTACGGACAACGGATTTACTTACGAGGCATTGAAAGCAGCAATCTGAATGTCACAATCGATGGGGCAAAGCAGGGCGGTAGCCTATTTCAACATCGTGGCAATGCTGGAAGCATCGATCCGGGTTTGTTGAAAGAAGTTAGTGTCTCAACCAGTTCGGATGCGACTCTCGGTTCGGGTGGGTTAGGTGGAAGCATTTCTTTTTCAACTATTGATGCTCAGGATCTGGATTACCGATATGGAAAGATTGGCGGGAAAATTTCGGCTAGTGTGACCGGGGCTTCCAACGGCTACGTTCCCCGCGCTATACTGGGTACAAAATTTAATGAATATTTAGGGTTGCTGATTGTAGCCTCTTATGACAAACAAAACAATTACCGTTCGAACGACACGACCATTGTCCCATACACCGGTGCCGAAACACAAAATTATTTTGCAAAGCTGAGTGTGTTGGGCTATAAATCGCATGAGTTAAGAGCCAGTGCCGAATATAACCGCAGCGAAGGCGACTACATCACAGGTGGAAGCGGAAGCGACATGGGAACGCCCGACATTACACAAAGTGCTACACATACCGTTACTAAACGAGGAACATATACATTAGACTATAAATTCAAACCGGGATCTCCATTGGTAAATCTTAATGCAAACGCTTATTACAACCATCGGAATATGGAAATGAGCAGCGATATTACTGATAATACAATGGGCGTAAGTATTAAAAATGATCTTGTTTTTAATATAAAAGAATTAAAGAATAAAATAACACTAGGTGCCGATTATGAGAACGAAGAAAGAACTTCTGTTGTTAATTCCGGTGATGATGTTTCCAATTCTGCAACGGTAGTCGGTGTATTTGTACAAGGACAT
>JAQVZS010000031.1 GCA_028708075.1 Massilibacteroides sp. | reverse complement strand
ACGAAAAGCCACTGGGAAAAGCCGGGAAGGCAGTACGAAAGAAGCAAGTCAGGAGACCTGCCTTAATCCGGTTGACAATGCTTTCGCGAAAAAAGCAGCGTCAGAGAAACAGATTATATATTCTTTTCTGTCTCATCTGTCATTTTTCATAAAGCGTTGGGTTCGGAAGAACTTTTAACTTTTGCAAAACAGTTAAAAGAACAAACTCTTATACCCTAATTATTATGTTTAAGTCATTTCAAGGATTTCATTTGCTTGAGGAAGTACAGCAACTTAAGCTCGTCAAAAGATTATCTAAACAACATTATTTAAAGACTGTTATCGCCCTTTGCATTGCCTGCATTGCGTTTTTTACCGCTTGGTTCGTCCCCCCTCATCTCTTAGGTTTAGGCGATATTTCCGTCATCGAACAGCGTGTCGTCGCGATCTTTATTCTCGCCGTTCTGATGTGGATATTGGAGGTTGTTCCCGCCTGGTGTACCTCCGTACTGATCATAACGTTATTATTGCTTACCGTATCAGACAATAGCCTGTGGTTCCTTAGAGAACTCGATCCGGCAAGAGTGATGGGGAAAGTAGTCAACTACAAAACACTGATAGCCACGTTTGCCGACCCCATCATTATGCTTTTCCTGGGAGGATTCATTCTGGCGATTGCCGCCACAAAAACAGGGCTCGACGTGCTCTTGGCCAAAGTCATGCTAAAACCCTTCGGCACCAAATCCGAACAGGTTCTGTTAGGATTCATTTTGGTTACCGGATTCTTCTCCATGTTTATTAGCAACACAGCAACAGCAGCCATGATGCTGGCATTCCTGACCCCAGTTTTGAAAGCGCTGCCCAGCGACGGCAAAGGACGAATCGCCTTAGCGTTGGCAATTCCATTGGCTGCCAACATCGGAGGGATAGGAACACCAATAGGGACTCCACCCAATGCAATTGCCTTAAAATACTTAAACGATCCCGAAGGACTCAACATGAATATCGGATTCGGCGAATGGATGTCCTACATGTTTCCGTTTGCCGTCGTCCTGCTCTTTATCTCCTGGTTGATTCTCCGATTTCTCTATCCATTCAAGCAAAAAACAATTCATCTGAAAATAGAAGGAAAAACACAAAAAGGGCCAAAAGCCTGGATTGTTTATATCACGTTTATGGTCACTATTATCATGTGGATGTCCGACAAAATCACCGGAGTAAGCGCCAACGTGATTGCCATGATTCCTATCGCCGTCTTTGCCGTTAGTGGAATCATCACACGGCGAGATTTAGAAGAAATAAACTGGAGTGTCCTGTGGATGGTTTCCGGAGGATTCGCGTTAGGAGTAGCCCTGAATGAAACAGGATTAGCCGTACGTTTGGTTGAATCCATTCCATTCGGCACCTGGTCGCCTTTACTTATGATTCTCGGTAGTGGTTTACTCTGTTGGATAATGGCCAATTTTATTTCTCATACAGCAACCGCCTCCTTGCTCATTCCCATTTTAGCAGTAGTAGGAACAAGCATGCAAGACCAGCTTGCTGCTTTCGGTGGGATCCAAACTCTCCTAATAGGCGTTGCTTTAAGTTCTTCGCTCTCCATGTTACTGCCGATCAGTACCCCACCGAACGCTTTAGCGCACGCCACAGGACTCATCGAACAAAAAGAAATGGTAAAAACAGGTCTTTTTGCCGGAATTATCGGTTTGATTTTAGGATATATCCTGCTGATAACATTAGGTGTCCATGGTTTGCTATAAAGTTTTTTCAAAAGAGGACTCTTCATAGTCCACCGACGGGTTAGTTGGTAGATGCCAAGTCAAAATCGCACCAAAATTTTCATGATCTTTTCCGGAGCTACAGACCAGTTTTTCATTGCAGAAAAAGCTTCTTCGGGTGAGACTATATGAGATACAAAAATATCTTCGTGAAATTTATTTTGTTTTAAGAACTTGATTACTGCATCAAAATCGGAAGGGTTTGCATTCCTCGACCCCATAATCTCCATCTCTTTCTGTACCCAAAGTTTTGTCGGGAATGCAATATCTTCTTTAGCATAACCGATACAGACCACCCGGCCGGCAAACGCAACCTCCTCGATTGCCGATCGATAAGTAAGGGAGCTTCCGACTGCTTCAACCACGACAGAAGGTCCATTACCGTCTGTTATTTTTATTAGTTCGTCATGCAAGTTTTGTTTTTTTGAATTGATTAGAAAACCAGCTCCCAACAGCTGAGCGATCTCCAACTTGTGATCATCTATATCGACAACAATAACCGTTGCCCCACGCAGACTAGCCCGTAGAACAGCTCCCGCTCCTATCATACCGCAGCCAAAAACCAGAACCGTATCCAGATCCGTTACCCTTACGTTATCAATAGCATGAAACCCCACGGTCATAGGTTCAACCAAGGCAAGCTGAACATCGCTCAAAGCATCATCGGTTAAAACCTTTTGCCAGGGTACCACAATATATTCGGCCATAGCGCCGTCGCGCTGAACACCCAGAGTCTGGTTATAACGGCAAGCATTAAACCGCTTTCGCTTACAAGCAGAACACTGCCCGCAGTTGGTATAAGGCACGACCGTTGCTTTCTGTCCGGGTTTAAATTTACCGGGAACATCTTCTCCGGTGTCTTCTATTATGGCTGATATTTCGTGTCCAGGAATTCTTGGATATTGAACCAATGGATTTTTACCGAGATAGGTACTTAAATCCGAGCCGCAAAACCCCACATAACTGATTTTTAAAAGGATGTCTTCTTTTCCGGGGCAAGGTTTTTCACGTTCAACAATCTGCATTTCTCCCGGCGTTGTTATTTCAATTGCTTTCATTTTTTATCTTATTGATTTACTTCTTACTATACACGGAAAAATTTTTCTTAATAAAAATCGCGATTTTATTTTCAAGTAATTCTATAGGTTGTCATTGCATTTTTATAAAGGATTTGTTCTTGTTCATGGATGCTCAAATCCGATAAAAACTGCTTTACCAACTGCACCCAATCAGCATATGTTGTTGCAACAAGGCATACCGGCCAATCAGAACCAAATAGTAATCGTGAAGGGCTAAAGGCCTCCAGCACGATATCGAAGTAGGGCTTCAATTGTGTCGGACTCCACTTTTTATACTCGGCTTCAGTAACCATTCCACTAATTTTGCAATAAACGTTTTCTCTCTCAGCCAACATTTTGAGGTTACTGGCCCAAGGCTCAAGCTCATGCGTTTTTATTCTTGGTTTGCCTATATGGTCTAAAACAAATAATTGATCAGGATGTAGATCAACAAATCGAATAGTGGCCGGAAGCTGATGTTGAAAAATGAGAACATCGTAAACCAAATTGTAGTTCTTTAATAAAGAGACCCCCCGGTTGAAGGCTTTACCCAGTATAAATTCAGGATCAGGTTCTGCCTGCACCACATGCCGGAGACCTTTCATCCACTTATTCGTCGAATATTTCTGAAGAAGTTCACTGATATTCTCTGCAGCCAGAGGAAGCCAGCCGACAATCCCTTTCATCCATTCATTTTCTGCAGTTAAGGAAAGCAGCCATTCTGTTTCTTCAATTTTTTGCCTAGCTTGTACGGAAATAACACCGGTCACTCCGGTTCCGTCCAACGTGCTCTGAAGATCTGCCGGCAAAAAACTTTTACTGATGGAAATCATATCCTCATCAATCCAGTCAAACTCTATCGGATCATAATTCCATAAGTGATGATGCGTATCAATAATCATGGTATTGGCTTATACATATTTGTATTCAGGATCAATCACGCCCTCCTTCTTTAATTCCAACCAGAATTCTTCCGGAAATTGCCGTTCTAAAACTTCTTTGTTGTGCGCCATTCGTTCAGGCTTACTCGGATTCAAAGCCACAGCGTGAATCTGAGGGGCAGACAAGGCAAATTTCAAACAAGCATCGCCAGGTGAAATATAAAACCTTTCACAAACAGCAAAAAATTTTTCTCGCCAATCAAACAATATCTTGTCCGACGGATTATCGGAATCAGTCATTCGATAATCAAAAAATTGGCCTCCGGTAAGAAAACCGGCATTAAAAATTGCAGAATTAATGATCCCCACCCCATCCCCAGAAAGACGTTCAATAAATTCAACAATCGCCCGGGGATGATGATAAAGGGTAAATTTATTCGCAAACATGGCCCAATCAAACTTAACTTCTTGATAAAGCTCTTTAATCACCAGCCAATCTTTCGATCCTATTCCAACGGCTTTTACTTCACCTTTTTCCTTTAATTCAAACAACGCCCTATACGCTCCCAAGATATCATTCATCCTAGTTTTACGATCCGAATCATTAACCGCAGCAGCCAGATACTCGTCCGGGTCGTGTACCGAAACCAATTCCGGCTTATACAATCCGCCCAACAATTCGCAACCTTGCTCCCAACAGGCCAATATACCCTCATAGCTTATTCTCTGAACCGCGTCGTGTTTCAAATTCTTCCAAGCGCCCGGTTCAAAACGAGGCTCTTCCGTTTCGAGCGGTACCCGAAACCATCCCAATTTATTACTAATCGTAATTTGATCTGGAGCAATACCCAGTTTTTGAAGTCCCTGGCCAATGACTTCCAAAGCCAAACCGGCACCATACTTGCCGGCACTGTCTATCACGACTTTCCCCTCAGTTACCCGGAACCACTCCTTCATGAGCGCTAATTTTTCTTCCGCGGGAAGTTCCTTGTAAAGATTCCCAAGATAACTCGTTCCGTAGATGATACGCGGACATTCTATTCCAATATTTCCTAATGTCTTAAGGTGTACAGATATTTGATTTCGTCTTCGCATTCTTTTTTGGGATATTTAAACCCGTATTCGTCTTAACATACCTTATTCAAGGTGACCTAACTAATCATAAAGATGCATCAGACAAATTTAACGGAAATAGAGCGACAATATATAACAAAAGTATTAGATTTGAAAGAATAAAAGAAACGAAAATCATATCTTTGATTTATACAAAAAAATCTTTTAATTATACTATTCTAAAATGAATTGTAAAACAATCGTTCTTATCTATCTATTATGCCACCTCTTACTTCTTGTATCTTGTTCTAAGTCGGAACAAACGACTGAACTATTAAAGCAGGCTGATTCTATTGTATCTACTAATACAGATAGTGCAGACTGTATTTTGGATAAAATACGGGATATTAACTGTTTATCAGATAGGCAACGGGCTGATTATTGGAGGGTACGTACAACCTTACATGTTTTACAAGGAAAATCGACTATTGAAGATTCTACGATTATCGTTGCTCTAGATTATTACAAAAAGCACAATATGTTAGAAGAACTAAAAGAAACTTATAAGCTTGTTCTTAATCATCTGTCCTGGAGTAATGACACGACTAATTATCCTATTTATTTGGAAGAGGCGAAGCAATTAGCGAAACAAGAGAATGACAGTCTTTTCACATATATTATATTACGAACGGTTGCAAATGATTTTTATTCCAAAAAAGATTATCTATCGGCATATCATAACTATTTGAAAGCATCTGAATATAACGGTTCTTATCCCTCGGTATTTTACATGGCAGCTCTGAGCTTTTCGAGGATAAAGAATAACGATACTATTGATTATTACATGCAGAAAGCAATTAATTTATCTAAATATAAGAATGATACTGCCAGCATAAGGCACTACTATAGAAACTATGCAGACATCCAAATTGGATTTAAAGAATATGATAAAGCTTTGGCTAATATAAGGAATATGGAACAGTACAATATCGGGACATTCACTGTAGCCCCTTATATGATAGCCGAAATATTTATACAACAGCACCAGTTAGATTCTGCTCAGTTATATATAAAGAAGATGCTTGATCAAGACTTTGGCAAAGAGAATAAAAAGAGTTTTATTTTTACACGACAAGGATTAGCTTTTTTGCAAAATATTGTAGACTACACAAAAGGAGGCTCTTTTGATTTTGGATTAATCGGGCAGTATTCCGATTCATTACTTTTTGATCAGGACAAAAGGATGAAAAAATTCGAAGAACAATTATTCGTTAAACAAAAATTATCAGAACAAAACCAGGAACTTACTATAGAAAAGCAACGCATCCAATTATTGTTATTGGGTCTTATTCTTGTTATTTTACTAATTACTTTCTTAACATATCTATACATCAGAAGAAAAAAAGAAAAGATCTACCAAATGAAAGAGAAAATGGAATCGATTCAAGAATTATTAGCAGATGTATCCATTGATCTGAAAGAAAGTAGAGAAAATAATACTTACTTCAAAAAAGTATTGCTTCAACAGTTGGGACTTATAAGGCAAACAGCTTCTAACCCCACAAGTCAGAATCAGGAAATGTTACAACGTATGGCTAAAATAACAAATGAAGAGATTCCTGTTGACTCTCTAATTGTATGGAATGATCTCTATGCTTTGATAGACTCACTTTACGATAACTTTTATACCAAAATGAACTACTCTTTTGGAAGCATTTTCAGCGAGAAAGAGATACAACTGTGTTGCTTGCTTTGTGCAGACTTTTCTACTAAAGAAATAAGCGTTATTACCCAACAAAGCATCCGTACTATCTATCAACGCAAAACTATAGTTAGAGAAAAACTGGATATGCCACAAGGAGAAGATATTGTCGAATTTATCAGATATAACACCCGTTATTGAATACGATATAACTTGTAAATAAATAGATATAAAGTTTTTAACACTTACCTACTTTTATCACACTGATTATAAACGAGATAAAAGACGCTTATGCATCTCTTATCCTTATGTAATATAAACGTATTTTTGTTTACTTTCCCTTTATTTTGTGAGAAACAAATACTTAAATAATTATGAAAAGAATAAACAAACTATTCGGATGTATCTTTTTCTATTGTGTATTCATTCTGACTTCATTTACCGTAATTGCACAAAATAAAGCAGATTTTGAGACAATGGATATCGACAAACCGGTTAAAGACTTTCCTGTAAAGTATTCCTCTAAAACGCCATTGGAGGCCTATATAGCCATAAATTATATTGGAGCAAATGGTAAACAAAGCATGTGGAGGCCTTTTAGTACTTATCGTTTTCATCATTCATTCGCAAATGAGAATACTAAAGACAAAACAATACCTGAAAAGAATAGAAATGAAATACTAAACAGAGAAATTAAAGAATGTATTATATACAAGGATTCAGTTGCAGCAGTTATTACTACAAGCGATAAAGACTCATTATATCTGATAAGATATTTGAGTAAGGAAAATGGCCAATGGTTGAATGCAGGAGAGGGTATTGAAGAAGGTTTAGCGAAAGCAAAAGCTAGTATTATAGATTACCTACCTCAACTAGCCTCTTTTATTCCTAAGATAGAGATCGTAAAACAAACACCAACAGATACGATCAATTTTGTGAATTACCTGAAAACACATGGAAGATCACCTCATCGCTACATTATTGAAAAACTGACAAATCATAAAATTGTAATATATGGAGAACGTCACAGAAGAAAAGCTTCATGGGAGCTACTAAATAAAGTTATTCAAGAGCCTGATTTTGTTAAAACAACAGGAGTAGTCTTTTTTGAATTACCTTCATATAAACAAAATGACTTAGATCGATTCTATGCACAAGAAATATTAGACACCGATATCTTGTTGGATATTTTCGGATGTGAACAAATGAACGGATGGCATGATAAGGATGAATTTGACTTTATGATTGCTTTATGGAAACTAAACAAGAAGCTTCCTGAGGATCTAAAAATAAAAGTTATCCTTACTGATTATCAGACACCATGGCACTTAATGAGAACTGATGATGATTTGAGAAATTTCCCAAGAAAAGATAGAAATACGAATATGGCAGATGTTATTGAACATTTCATGAAAACAACTATAGATAAGCGTAATGCTCTCTTTATTGTTGGCTTTATGCATGCATATAAATCACCCAGTGTGCCAGGGATGTTTTCAACACCAAAAGGGCAAGAATCAGCACATACAGTAGGAGCACAATTAGTTGAGCGTTTCTCAAAAAAGGATGTTTTTAGTATTTTTTCACATTGTTTATCTGAGAGTAATCGAGGAGAAGTTGCAGGAAAACTCAGAAATGGATTATTTGATTATGTATTTGATGTTAATAGTAATATTCCTATTGCATTTGATTTAATGGATAGTCCATTCGGAAGAGAGCCTTTCGATGCGGGATTAGAAGTTAAATTTAATCCTAAAATTGGTAGTTATCAAGAAAATTATGATGGTTATATTTTCTTTCAAAAACTAGAAGAGGAAGAAAAAGGAACTCCTCTTTACGAGTTATTCACTGATCAATATGTGACAGAAGTAAAAAGACGAGCATTTATATCAGGAATGAAAGAAAATCAGATATGGTATGGTGTACCTATAAAAGATTTAAATAAGAAAACCATAATAAGCTCAATGAAAAAAGATTCTGAAGGAAAAATGTGGAACTTTACCAAATAAGATCATCATTTAAAAGCTAAACAAGAAACGTTTTTACACCTTTTTTACACCCCCAAAAAGATAAAGCTCTTATTTTCAATTGAAAATAAGAGCTTTAAAGTACCCAGAGCCGGGATCGAACCGGCATGGAAGTGAATCCACTGGTGTTTGAGACCAGCGCGTCTACCAATTCCGCCATCTGGGCATTTTTTTGTTAATGCGTTGCAAAGGTAGAGTTTTTTTTTATTATCGCAATAGTTCCCCGGTATTTTTTAAAGCCTATACATTCTCTTTGATTTATTAGGATTATAAAGGAAATAAATGAAGGAATATTTCGTTTACTTTGTAGTATAATCACAAAATGCAACACATCATGACAGATAATTATTGTGTTATCATGGGAGGAGGGATCGGAAGTCGGTTCTGGCCTTTCAGTCGCGAAACTTATCCTAAACAATTTCTTGACATGTTCGGTACCGGACGCTCTCTATTGCAAATGACATTCGATCGTTTTTCTAAAATTATTCCCAAAGAAAATATTTATATCGTCACCAACGAGCTTTATGCCCCCCTTGTTAAACAGCAATTGCCTGAGTTAAAAGACAAACAGGTATTGCTGGAACCTTCCAGGCGTAACACGGCCCCTTGTATTGCTTACGCATCTTATCATATCAGGGCGTGCAATCCGAACGCAAATATAGTCGTCGCACCTTCGGATCATTTGGTTCTTAAAGAAGAGGAATTTCTAAAAGACATCAAGAAAGGCCTGGGATTCGTCAAAAACAATAATGCTTTGGTGACTCTAGGGGTTAAACCCAGCAGACCGGAAATAGCTTACGGGTATATCCAAAGTGATGAAGAAGCGATCGGAGATTTTAACAAGGTAAAAACGTTCACGGAAAAACCGAATGCCGAATTGGCTCAAATATTTTATGAAAGTGGAGAGTTCTTCTGGAATTCGGGATTGTTTTTATGGAATGTAAATTCTATTATTGATGCTTTCAAACGTTTCCTGCCGGATATTACCGCTCGTTTCGATCTGGGTTTGGACAAATTTAATAGCCCGGAAGAAAAAACGTTTATCGATGAGAACTTCCTGTACTGTCAGAATGTATCCATCGACTATGGAATCATGGAAAAAGCAGACAATGTATATATGCTAGGCGTAGATTTTGGATGGGCAGACCTGGGCACATGGGGTTCGCTCTATGATATAGCCCCTAAAGATGAAGACCAGAATGTTCTGTTAAAAAGCAGAGCGATGATGTATGACAGCAACAATAATCTGATCGCCTTAGGCGACAAAAACAAATTGGCCGTTATACAGGGATTGGAAGGTTATATCGTTGCAGATTCAGGAAACGTGCTGTTGATTTGTAAAAAGGAAGATGAGCACAGGATTAAACAATTTATTGCCGACGCTCAATTGAAGTTTGAGAAAGAATTCAACTGATATTATTTTTTAGCCGGATCGCTTCCGGCTATTTTTTTATTCCAGCCATCTACGCCCCAATTTATACACAGAAATCCACGCTGAAAGGAATCCTATGGATAAAACCGTCAAAAAAACAATTACAACATCCCAGAACTGTACCAACACAGGATAGGCATCAATTATAAACGCATCTGCCCCTTCTCCGAATTTGATCCAACCAAACTCCTGCTGTAAAAGACAAAGTGTCACGCCGATAACCAGTCCGATTAGCCCCCCAAAACCGGAAATCATCCAACCTTCGTATAAAAAAACCTGTTTAACCAAACGACGATCGGCCCCCAGGTTTTGAAGAATACGAGCATCCTTTTTCTTCTCGATCATCAGCATAGATAACGAACCGACAACATTAAATAAAGCAATAATCAAAATAAAACAAAGAATCAGAAAGATCATCCATTTTTCAATCGCCATCATTTTAAAAGACGCCGCTTGCTGTTCTTCCCGATTCTGCACCCAATAATGACCTCCCAAAATACGCTCTATCTTTGCTTTCACTTTATCTGTATCCGCAGGTTCTTTCAAACGGATTTCCAATGCGGAAACTTCATTCTCATAATTGAACAGAGATCGTGCCAAATCGAGCGAAACAAGCATATAATTATCATCATACACCTGCTGATTTATCCTGAAAACAGAGGCTATATAAGCGTATTCCGTATTAAAAGAAGTAGTCGGATTAGATAAGTTTACTTTCTTGTCACGTTTCGGAGCATAAATTTCCATCGGGGAAACAAAACCGGTCTTAATCCCCAGATAATAAGCCAGCCCAATCCCTAACGTCGCGTAATCCACCACATCTTCACGAAGTTTGAATTCTCCGTCCACCAATGTTTTTTCTATATTGATCTGCTTCGCATAATTTGCATCTACCCCTTTTAAAACCGCGACAACCTGACGATCGTTGAACTTCACCAAAGCATTATCCTGCAAAACTTCGCTAATCTGGTCGACTTCCGGCAACGCCCGGATCCGTTTCATTTCCTGAACAACAGGAACAAACACCTTACCTGTTCGAGGTATTACTTTCAATTGAGGGTCAAAATCACTAAAAAGCGATGCAATAACACTGCTGAACCCGTTCATTACGGATAATACACACACGAGTGCGATCGTCACAATCACCACTCCACAAACAGAAACCAAGGATATGATGTTGATCGCATTATGCGATTTTTTCGAAAAAAGATAACGCCTCGCGATATGTAAGGGCAGATTCAAAGCAAAAAAAATTATTTCAACAGACTATCGATCTTTTCGATATAGTCCAGCGAATCATCAATAAAAAAAGAAAGATCAGGGATTTTACGTAATTGTAAACGCACCCGCTGCCCCAAGTCGAACCGGATTGCCTTAGTATTGGCACGAATTGCCTCTAAAAGTTCCGGGGATTTTTCCGAAGGGAAGATACTCAAATAAACTTTAGCAATACTCAGATCGGGACTGACACGTACGACACTGACCGAAACAAGCGTTCCCGACATTCCTTGTGTCTGCTTCTGAAAGATATCTCCCAATTCCTTCTGTATAAGTCGACCGATCTTATTCAATCTTGTACTTTCCATATCCAGCTATTTTTTCCAAATCATAGTCAAACCGTCACGAAGCGGAAGAATAACCTTTTCCACCCGTCCGTCGTTCTTAACCTTTTCATTAAACTCCAAAATCCCTTTCGTCTGCCGATCCGCGCTTTCCGGCATTTCTAAAACCTTGCCATCCCATAGCGTATTGTCCGCCAAAATAAGTCCGCCTTTTCGAACTTTCGGGAAAATCAAATCGTAATAATCCGAATACAAACGTTTATCCGCATCAATAAATACCAAGTCAAACAAGTCCTCTAATGTAGGAATTATTTCCATCGCGTCTCCAAAATATACACGTATCTTTTCGCGATCAGGCGAACGAGACAGATACTTCTGGATGAAGTCTTCCATCTCGTCATTAATCTCTATGGTATGAATCAATGCCTCCTCAGCCAAACCTTCCGCCATACAAAGCGTAGCATAGCCAGTATAGGTTCCGATTTCCAGTACACGCATGGGCTTTAACATCCTGCAAAACATTTTCAATATTCGCCCTTGCAGATGTCCGGAAATCATTCTCGGCCGTAAAAGATGGACATTTGCATCGCGATACAACGTCGAGAGCAGTTCGCCCTCTTCATCTATATGCGACAGAATATATTCCTCTAACGCGGATTGATCCATTCTATATTATTCTTTAAAAGTAGGAAGCAAATAGTTGTTCTTCGCATCCAACACTTTCCCTACATTATTAATTTCCAGGAATGTCGTACCTCCCCCTTCGCCGAAACTTCCGCTCAGATAAGCAACCATATCATTACTGGTTACACGGCCACTTTTCTTCAATTCGTTCAATGCATCGAAGAAATACGCGCGCCTGCTTTCCGTCCACGGCTGATAGGCCGCCCAAACGCCATACGAAAGGGCCAACATACGCATTACACGTTCGTTGTAACAAATTGCGTAAACTGTAGACGTTCCACGAAAGGCCGCCAAATAACGAGCAGTCCTTCCGGAGTGGCTATCGGTAATAATTGCTTTCACATGCAGTTTTAAAGACGATTTAACCGCTTGCTTAGCAAGGAAAGAAGTAACATCCAAATCGTTTCCTTCGATAGGAACCCGGATATCATTCGCCGTTAATTTCGTCTTTTCGGCCTCACGCGCCACTTTCGTCATCGTTTGAACAGCTTCGAGCGGATATTTCCCATAAGCCGTTTCCCCACTAAGCATCAACGCATCCGTGCGATAATAAATTGCATTAGCAATATCCGTCACTTCCGCACGTGTAGGGCGAGGATTATTAATCATAGAATGCAACATCTGAGTCGCAACAATCACCGGCTTCTTCATTTCTACACATTTACGGATGATCATTCGTTGAATGCCCGGAATCTTTTCCGCCGGGACTTCAATACCCAAATCTCCGCGAGCAATCATAATACCGTAAGTCACTTCCAGAATTTCGTCAATATTATCGACGCCGTCCTGGTTTTCAATCTTAGCAATGATCTTAATCGGACTGTTGTGCTCATCCAGAATACGCTGTATATCCAATACATCCTGTTTGTTACGAACAAATGAATGAGCGATAAAATCTAAATCGTTCTCAATGCAAAAAAGAATATTCCGGCGGTCTTTCTCTGTCAAGGAAGGAAGGTTGATCCGTACGCCCGGCACATTCACACTTTTCCGGCTACTAAGCGTCGCATCGTTTTCCACTTCACAAATCAGGTGATCGGCATATTTTTCAATCACTTTCAATTCCAAATCCCCATCATCGATCAGCATTCCACTACCGATGGTCATATCATTTACAAAATTGGCATAAGAAACACTGATGCATTCATGAGTCGTTTCCTGTTGCGCATTTCCAACAACTTTAACCAGCTCTTTTGTTTTAAATTGGATCGGTGCGGCGGTAGATGTCGTCCTCACCTCAGGACCTTTGGTGTCCATCAAGATCGCAATACGGTCCGATACAATCCGTATATTATTTACGACGCGGCTAAACCCTTCTTCATTCATGTGCGCAGAGTTTAAACGCACAACATTCATTCCAGCTTTATATAAAGAATCAATAAAATCGACATCACATCGCTGGTCTGAAATAGTAGCAACAATCTTCGTATGCTTTAACATATACCTAATAAAAATTATATCACTTATTATTTAATCTTACACAGGGAAATTACAGGAAAGCTTCTACCGCAAGGCGGTAGGAATCCATTCCGAAGCCAAGGATCACTCCTTTGCAGGCAGGTGAAAGAAAGGAAATATGCCGAAACGATTCACGCGCATGCACATTCGAGATATGTACTTCTATCACCGGGGTTTTCACCGCTTTGATGGCATCATGCAAAGCGATCGATGTATGTGTATAGGCACCCGCATTTAAAATTATTCCGTCAAATTCAAATCCCACTTCATGAATCTTATCAATTAACTCACCTTCTATATTACTTTGAAAATAGGCTATTTCACATTGTGAGTATAAACGGCGTAATTCATTCAGATAAGCCTCAAATGAAGTATTCCCATAAACTGCAGGTTCCCGTTTACCCAGCAGATTGAGATTAGGCCCGTTAATAATCTGAATCTTCTTCATTCTAATTGCAAGTTTATTACTTTTGCTTTAAATTGCTTTAAAAGCAAAAACTCAATACAAAGGTAATCATTTTATTTTACACATTCGTAAATCGATGAATAAACAATGCAAAAGCAATATATAGATATTATTAATAAATATAAAACGTATCTACGTTTAGAAAAAGCGTTAGCCGGGAATTCAATCAATGCTTACCTGACGGATCTAGACAAATTACTAAATTATTTGGAGAGTGAAAGAAAAGATTACAAGTCGATCTCTTATCCGGATTTGCAACATTTCGTAGCAAGTCTTCGCGATTTGGGTATTCACCCCCGTTCGCAGGCACGAATCATTTCCGGAATCAAGTCTTTTTATCGTTTTCTAGTATTAGACGATTACATAACAGCAGATCCGACGGAATTACTGGAATCGCCGAAGATCGGGATGAAGCTGCCGGAAGTTCTTACCGTTGCAGAAATCAATAAGATATTAGACTCGATTGATCTTTCCAAAGCTGAAGGACAACGTAACCGGGCTATACTGGAAGTACTGTATAGTTGCGGATTGCGCGTATCCGAACTCACTTCGCTTCGTTATTCCGACGTATATTTTGAAGAAGCATTCATACGAGTGGAAGGGAAAGGCAGCAAACAACGGCTGGTCCCGATTTCCGACACGGCGATCCGCGAAATCAAAAAATATTTATACGACCGAAATCAAATTTCGGTTAAAAAAGGATTTGAAGATATCCTTTTTCTAAGTCGGCGAGGAACGGCACTATCGCGCATCATGGTTTTCCATGTTATCAAACAGCAAACAGAACTAGCCGGAGTCAAAAAAAATGTCAGTCCACACACGTTCCGTCATTCTTTTGCCACCCATTTATTGGAAGGAGGAGCCAATCTACGCGCCATACAAGAGATGCTCGGACACGAAAACATTGTCACTACGGAAATTTACACCCACATCGACCGGGAATTTCTGCGACGGGAAATATTGGGACACCATCCACGTAGCAAAAATCGTAACAAATAGAATTTATTATCGAGTTTTAAATTAATAACCTACCTTTGTCTCGGAATACATGATGATAATTTTATGGCAGACTTTAATCTGAATATTCTGGGGTGCGGATCGGCCTTACCGACGACAAGGCATTTAGCAACTTCCCAAATCATTGACTTAAGAGATAAATTATATATGATTGATTGCGGCGAAGGTACTCAATTACAAATGCGACGAATGCGAATCCGGTTTAACCGCCTAAATCATATTTTTATTTCACATTTGCATGGCGACCACTGTTTTGGCCTGCCCGGTTTACTTTCTACGTTGGGATTACTCGGACGTACGGCTTCTATCACTATTCACGCGGTAAAGGAGATTGAAAAATATATGCAACCTGTGCTGGATGTCTTCTGTAAAGGTATCCCTTTTGAAGTAAAGTTTAATTACATTGATCCGAACCAACACACCCTCATCATGGAAGACCGGTCGGTCTGTGTATACACTATTCCATTAAAGCACCGCATTCCGACATGCGGATTTCTCTTTGAAGAAAAGCCGAAGGAACCACATATTATTCGTGAGATGGTCGATTTTTACAAGATTCCCGTTAAGCAATTAAAAAACATCAAACAAGGGCAGGATTATATTACGAATGAAGGTGAAATCGTCCTTAACAATCGATTAACCTTTCCAGCAAATCCACCTAAAAAATATGCCTATTGTTCGGATACGGCTTTTTATCCGGCAATCATCCCCTTCATCGAAAATGTCGATCTGCTGTACCATGAAGCGACGTTCGGCGAAGACGAGATTCTACGCGCCAAAGCGACCTTTCACTCCACTGCAACCCAAGCCGCCGAAATTGCGCTGAGGGCAAAAGCCAAACGTTTAGTGATCGGACATTATTCCGCCAGGTATGAAGACTTGGACGTATTAAAGCAGGAAGCAGATCGTATTTTCCCCGATACAATTCTTGGGATGGAAGGATTAGTCATTCCTGTCTAATTGTTTTCTTATTCATTCTGATTAATTAAGAAGAAAAATAATTACATTTGTTACCTGATTGAGATATATACATGAAGATATTTTCGTATATAACCTTATATGTTGTTTTAACAGCAGGCATTTCGGGTGAT
Source organism: Massilibacteroides sp. (assembly GCA_028708075.1). Taxonomy (GTDB): domain Bacteria; phylum Bacteroidota; class Bacteroidia; order Bacteroidales; family Tannerellaceae; genus Massilibacteroides. The sequence continues at coordinate 14,983 of JAQVZS010000031.1, read as the reverse complement.
TTGTATGCGATCTCTCGCTATGAAATATTGTATTCCACCCAACAAAAAAGAGAGGCTGCGGAAGTCGAAATTTCGATTATTGATAATCGTTTAAAAATAAAAAATGCACTTGTTGGCAGCAAACTCGAAATATACAGTATTGTAGGTGTCAAAGTTTTCGAAACTGAAATTAAATATTCCTCGGGCGAATACGTGCTAAATCTTGCAAAAGGATATTATATTGTCCGTTTGAAAGACACCGTTAGAAAAATTGTCATTCGTTAAATTAATATTTTGTTTTATAGTATAATTTTAAGACAACTGATATGTCATTTTTTTAATTTTTATCAGGAGTGATTCCTAATTGTGAAAAAATGGCAAAATGAGTATTAAAAAAAAATTTATTGTATATTTGCTACTCATTTTATTTAATGATAAATAGATTTCCCTTATTAAGAAACACTATTCATACCTTAACTAACTTTTTCTTTTTGTTTAAAACGGTTAAATGTAGAAACGGCTGGATGTGAATTTAGCCGTTTCTTTTTCTGCAGAAGTGTTCCACTATTCTTAACGTTTATATTTGTTTAAACAAATTGAGAAATGAAGTCATAATTATCAAATGTGTATTTTCACCGATTTTTTTATGTTTACCATGTTTTTCTTTACTTTTACTAAATATGCAACGAATGTTCAGATGTAAATATTTTTACAAACCACTGTAAAGAAATCAGACACTTCCGCTTGAAACGGAGCTCATTAATGCATTATTATACAGAGATATATAATTTTTGGCACGAATTTAGATACCATTATTGATAAAAATTAGTAATCATGTAAAACAGATAGCCGGATGAAACAGTTTTATCGTAACTTTAAGAAACAACAGATCGTAGGATTCTTTAACATCTGCAGTCTTAGTCTGGGTATTATGGTATCCTTGACTGTCGGCTTATGGGCCATAAATGAATTAACATACGACTCATTTTATCCGGAGGGGGATCAGGTGTACCGGGTTGTTCAAACTTTTGAGCTAAGCGGAAAAAGAACAAAGGCCGCCACCTCTTTTAAACCGTTAGGAGAAATTATTCAGAATGAATTACCCTCGATTGAAGCAATGTGCCGCGTCGTAAAAGAAGATGAAGGTATAACAATACATAATCAGGTGACCTTTGGAGTAACCTGCTTGATGGTTGATTCAAGCTTCTTTTCTTTTTTCCCCTTTCCTATAAAAGAAGGTATTAGCAATAATGTTTTTTCAGCTCCTGATAATGTCGTCATAACAGAATCGGCCGCTGCCCGTTATTTCCCGGGAGAAGACCCCATTGGACAATTAATCATTTCACACGGATACAGTTTTTATATTTCTGCCGTTATGCACGACTTTCCCCGGAACTCCCATATTCAGGGAGAAATGTTGTTCCCTTTTTTCGGCTCGTTTAAAAATTCTCAATGGAATAGTGGCTTTTATTATGATACGTATTTGCGGATACGAAAAGGAACGGATATCAAGTCTGTCGAAAAACGTTTGACTGAAATCAATAAAATTGGCGTTGTTTGTTTTCTTGGAGATGCCTATAATCAAGTAGAATTAGAACCTTTAAAAGATATTCATTTTAGTAAATCAGATAATGGTTTTGACCATGCCGTCAAAGGAGACAAACGTTTTTTACTGATTTTGATTTTTACAGCTTTCGTTATTCTTGTTATTGCATGTATTAACTTTACGAATTTATTTATATCAACTGCATTTATACGAGCAAAAACAATAGGAATAAAAAAATCGCAAGGGGCAGCAAAAAGTACATTAATTTTAGAATTTTATCAAGAAACAGCAATATACGTGTTAATTTCAGTAGGAGGAGGATTTTTATTAACGCTACTGGCGCTTCCGCTTTTTAACGAATACACTGGATCCATAACCGTTATTGATTTCTCGAATCCACAATTATATTTCTTTTTAGGTATTCTAATCGTAGTTACCATTTTAATGGCTGGTACTTTTCCAGCATTCCGAATGACTCAATTCGGCATAATTGATACATTAAATGGTAAATTCAAGGGGAAAAGAATCTCTTTTTTACAGAAGATGTTAGTTATTATCCAGTTTACGTCTTCTATCACTCTGTTGATCATTGTATTTTTCTTCAGCCGACAAATTGACACCTTACTTATGCAAAACTTAGGGTTTAATAACAAAAATGTTTTTTATGTAGAAGGCTGGAAAAGTTTCGGCGTTGACTTTAAATCCCTGAGAGAAGAACTCACACGTAATCCGGCAATAGCAGATGTTGCAATTAAACAATATAACCTGCCCCTCCAGATTGGAAATGGTGCTGGCATTCGAAACTTAAAGGATGGAAAAACAATTTTGGTTGATCTTTCTGAAGTAACGCCAAACTACTTCGATTTTTTTGAAATGAAATTTATCGCAGGAGATAATCCGTTAGAAATGGAAAGTTCGAACGAGTTCCGTTATTGTGTAATCAATGAAAGTATGGCGCATGCTTTAGGTTTTGAAAACCCAGTTGACGCTACTTTCAGCTATGTCTCCATAGGAGGAAAACTTCTGGAAAACGACGGAAAAACATATACGGTTAAAGGTGTCATACAAGATTCATACGTAAAGTCATTACATCAACATCCAGGCCCTCAAATGTATTTGTCATTATCACGGGAGGATCATAACCCGATCTTTTTCAGAGTCGCCGGAAACACACACGAAGCTATAAAAGCGGTAGAAAAGAAATGGAAAGAAGTAAACGCCAACGTTCCTTTCGAATATAGATTTTTAGACGAAGTATACCATGAACAATACAAAAATGAGATTAATACACGCGCTGTGTTGCGTTACGCCATGTTAATCACTTTTCTTATTTCAATTGCCGGGTTATTCGCCATGGCATTTTACTCGACACAACGTCGTGTCAAAGAAATAGCAATCAGGAAGATCAATGGAGCACGTTTAATCGATTTACTGATATTATTAAATAAAGATGTGGTGATTTGGGTAATCGTTTCTTTTCTGATTGCTTGCCCGATTACCTTCTTTTTCTTGGATAATTGGTTAGATAATTTTATAATACGCACGTCACTCAGTCTTTGGGTCTTTTTATCAGCAGGAATATTATCGATTTGTGTCGCATTGTTGACGGTGAGTTTACAAACCTTGAAAACGGCTACATCCAATCCGGTAAATTCTTTAAAAAGTGAATAAAAATGAAGAAAAAAGGAAGTATATTCGTTATTGATGACAACCGAAATGTACTCAACTCCATAAAATTTTTGTTGAGTGATTATTTTGAAGAAGTATTTTTGTTAGACTCTCCTCAAAATCTATTATTTAAATTAAGGAGTAAAAGTCCGGATGTAATATTGTTAGACATGAATTTTTCTGCCGGGATTAACTCCGGCAATGAAGGGTTATTCTGGTTACAGGAAATTAAAAAAGCGGATCCAGAGTTACCCGTAGTTCTTTTTACAGCTTACGCAGATATTGATCTAGCTGTAAAAGCACTAAAAGCAGGTGCAACCGACTTTGTAGTCAAGCCTTGGGATAATGCAAAGTTGTTAGCAACATTAGAAGCAGCTAAAGCTTTAAGATATTCCAGAAAAGAAGTCCTTAAGTTACGCGAAAAACAAAAGACACTAAACGACGACTTGCAAAGAGAAACAGATATCTGCTGGGGAGAATCGAGTATTATGAAGCAACTATTGATAATCATTAGAAAGATAGCTGTAACAGATGCAAATGTACTGATTACCGGAGAAAATGGAACTGGGAAAGAACTTATCGCTAAAACCATTCATCGATATTCTCCACGTTCTACCGAAAATATGGTTTGCGTAGATATGGGATCAGTCAGCGAAACTCTTTTCGAAAGTGAATTATTCGGACATGTAAAGGGTGCTTTTACGGATGCGAAAGCCGACCGTGCCGGCAAATTTGAAGCAGCGGATAATGGGACTCTTTTTTTAGATGAAATAGGAAATCTTTCTTATTCATCACAGGCGAAACTGCTTTCGGTTTTACAGGTTCGACAAATTACACGAGTGGGCAGCAACCATCCTACCCCTATTAATATTCGCTTAATTTCTGCCACCAACAAAAATCTGATTCAATCTGTACAAAAAGGAGAATTCAGGGAAGACTTGCTGTATCGTCTCAACACCATCCATCTTGAAGTTCCGCCTTTACGTGAACGCAGAGAAGACATCCCATTACTAAGCCAGTTCTTTTTAAAAAAACAAGCAGGAAAATATGATAAATATGGAATGAAACTCAGCGAACAAGCTCTTCGTAAACTGGAGGATTACGACTGGCCGGGCAATGTAAGAGAGTTGGAACATACCATTGAAAAAGCAGTCATTCTAAGTGATAATATCGTACTTCAACCAAAAGATTTTTTATTAAGAGCTTACGATGGAGCCACATTGAACATTGAGTCTTTCAGTATTGAGGAAATGGAAAAAATATTAATCGAAAAAGCATTAAAAAAATACGACGGTAATAGATCTACAGTCGCCAATGAATTAGGAATTACCCGTCCAACACTATATCATAAAATCAAAAAATATCATCTATAAAACAGAGCATCATATAATTAATTGAAAAAACATGTTTAAATCAATAGAAAATAATCTTTTGATCGGTCTTATCCTTCTGTTTTTGTCACTTGCAGCTGCATCTTCTTTTTTTACACTTAGGCTTGTAAATTATGGTATTATCGCTTCAAGTGGAATTGTCCTTTCATTGATTATGTTAATTAATAATTACCGAAAATTCAATAAAAACATTTTATTTTTACTTGATGCACTAGAAAACGAAGACTATTCTTTTCATTTTTCTGAAAACAAAATGTCTAAACGAGAAAGAGAACTAAACCGGATGCTAAACCGCATAAAGAAAGTTCTACTTCTGGCACATCAAGAAATGATACATAACGAAGCTTTTCTCAGTGTCATTGTTGAAAATATTCCGACGGGAATACTGATCACAGACCAGAAGGGGCTAGTGCGCAATATAAATCAATCGGCTCTAAAGTTATTGGGGTTAAACAGTCTTGTACATTTGAATCAATTAAGAAATATAGATGATTCTTTCCCTTCTCTTTTCAAAAATCTGCACCCGGGTAAAAAGCTCACGTTACAAATTCAAAACGAAAGAGAAAGCGTTCTGCTAAGTGTGCAAACCGTAGAAGTTTTTGCATCCGGAGAAAAAGTTCGAGTCATTACCTTAAGTAATATTGAGAATGAAATGGAAGCAAAAGAAATGGAGTCATGGATGAGGCTAATCCGAGTGATTACGCACGAGATTATGAACTCTATCGGGCCGATAGTCTCTTTAAGCGAAGCTTTGTTATACTCTTTTCATTCTTTTGAAAAAGGAAAAGTAACAAAACAACTCTGGGAGAAAACAACAGATGGGTTAGACATTATCCACAAGACTGCGCAGAGCCTTTCGAGTTTTGTAGAATCGTATCGCCGCCTCACCCGCGTACCCGAGCCAAAGATTACACAAGTAAAAATAGACTCCTTGCTCGAAAAAATAACCAACTTATTTGCCGAAGAGTTAAAACAAAAACAAATTTCAATTGAAATAATTAATCAAAAAGAAACCGTCTTATATGGGGATGAAAGTCAGATTTTTCAGATTTTAATGAATTTAATTAAAAATGCAACCGAAGCTTTTTCAAATATAAATTCGGAACCTTGCTCAAGACATATTCGAATCATTGTTCATCAGAATGTAGCCCAAACAAACATTCACATTAGCGACAATGGTTTGCCTATCCCATCCGAAATTGTTCCTCAACTTTTTGTCCCTTTTTTCTCTACTAAAAAAGAAGGTTCAGGTATTGGGCTAAGTCTTTCTCGTTATATCATGCGTCTGCATGGCGGCAGCTTAAGGTATACGCAAGAAAACGAATGGACAACTTTCACGTTGATATTTCCGAATACAGCAACTACAATCACAGAACAAAAACAATTAACAAATACCTAAAACACAAATATCAACTATGATTAGGGTAGAAAATTTATATAAAATATTTCGTGCCGAAGAAGTAGAAACAACTGCCGTTAACGCAGTCTCTTTACACATTCGTCCCGGTGAGTTTGTGGCAATTATGGGGCCTTCGGGTTGCGGAAAGAGTACGTTGTTAAACGTCTTAGGCTTATTAGATAGTCCTACTTCCGGGCAATATTTTTTAGATGGAACGGAAGTAGGACATTTAAAAGAAAGCAAGCGCGTTGAGTTCAGAAAAGGGAAAATAGGCTTTGTCTTTCAGAGTTTCAACCTGATTGAAGAAATGGATGTTTTTGAGAACGTTGAATTACCATTAGTATACATGAATATTAAGCCTCCTGAGCGAAAAAGGCGAGTAGAAGAAACGCTTCAAAAATTAAATCTTACTCATCGGGCAAATCATTTTCCAAACCAATTATCGGGTGGACAACAACAACGTGTAGCAATTGCCCGTGCTATAGTAACTCATCCCTTATTAATTCTGGCAGACGAACCAACGGGAAATCTGGATTCACAAAACAGACAAGACGTGATGAAACGACTTCTTGCGTTAAATCAAGAAGGGATTACGATTGTAATGGTTACTCATTCTCGAAACGACGCATCTTTTGCTCAACGTGTTATAAATTTATTTGACGGTCGTATCGTAACAGATATAAAAAATTATTTATAAAATAAACGGTCGATTAAATTTAATTGATTCTCCTTATTAAGAAACACTATTCATCCGCAAAAAACTTTTTTCTGTTGTTTAAAATGGTTTAATGCAGAAACGGCAGGATGCGAATTTAGCCGTTTTATTTTTTACGGAAGTGTTCCATTCTTTTTAACGAAAATTTGTGATTATAAAATGATATTCGCCGGAACCCAGAACCATTTTTATTCTTCCTGAGCCAGGCTTATCTAGTGCAACGAGTTTTTTTTGTTCTGGGATTAGGTTCCCGGACTCTTTAATCGTCGATTTTGCCGTCGCGGGTAAATAAACTTCTGCTGCCAAATTTGCCGGGATGAACATTTTCACCTTTAACACATTTGTTTCTTCAACAAAATAGGAAGAGTGTATTAATCCATAAGGTGATTGATAAGATGCACGGCAGAAAGTGAGATCACCAACAACTTGTGGTGCTATAATCAATTTATTTTCTTCCAGATTTATACCAGCCAATGCTTTATAAAACCAGGACACGACACTTCCAAAAAACGGATGGCATCTGGACTCTTTTCCATCCCATCTTTCCCAAAGCGTGCTGTACGCAGGATCCAAAAGATAACTGAAACTTGGAAAGGTACGTTGATTCATGATTCGATAAGCAATATCGTCTCGCCGATAATCCGTTAAGACATTAACTAACAGCGGCGTTCCCAAAAAACCGGTATCAAAATGATAATCGATTTCCTCCAAATGATTCAACAATGCGTCAAACACCTCTTTCTCTTTACCCGAGGGAACCAGGCCGAAGGCAAGCGGGAATACATCCGCTCCGGAATGTCCTTCCCAATAATGGTTCGTCACCGAATTAAAAAATTTCGCGTTAAAATCATTTTTAATCTTTTGCGCTAAATTCCGGAAGCGGGAATAATCTTCCGTCTTTTCCAACAACTTCGCAATTCGTGACATTAAATCCGCGCAATGATAATAATAGCACGTATTCACCAACGATTCAGGCAGCTGAATATTATCCGGATCATTCGGCAAACACCAATCACCCAAGCACCATCCGCTTGGTTCTTCCTGAACAATCAAACCTTGCTCATCTGTACGCGTTTCAAGATAGGAAACCCATTGAGACATTCCTTCATAATATTTTTCCAAAACCGTTTTATCCTGATAATACGTATAATACGTCCAGGGAACGAGAAGAAATGCCGAACCCCACGCCGGGCCACCGCCTCCGCCACCAAAAGGCGCCGTATGAGGCACATAACCAGAGTTTTTATTCCTTGCATCTTCCATGTCGTCGAGCCATTTGATATAAAAACGGCGCATATCGAACAACAAAATCGAACTTTCAGTCAAGACTTGCCCGTCACCCGTATAGCCCAACCGTTCACGATGTGGACAATCGCTGCTGATACTTCCGTGAAAATTGGCTTCCTGCGTACGAATATAAGCCTCGAATAGTTTATTAAACAACTCGTTCGAACAACTGAAATCCCCTACCCTTTCAACAGAAGTATGAACAACTTTCGCAAGCAAACTGTTTTCATCTAGCGTAACGTCCGGCGCAACAACTTCCACAAAACGGAACGCATGCCACGTAAACTTTGGTTCCCATCGTTCTATTCCTTTACCTTTCAAAACATAGACATCTTGTTGACCAAAATCACCACCTTCTTCTCCGATAAATTTCAAACGAACGGCAGATCCGGCTTTTCCCTTTACGCGAAGTTCCACCCATCCTGAAATCATTTCCGGCAATTCATATAAATAGGTCGAGTCGTTCAATTGTTCTTTCAAGGTCATTGGAAGAGTCCGGATAAGCTTATCCGCCGGAGCCAGCTGCGAGTATAGAGCACCACTCGGAGCCCGCGTTATTTTTGCATACTCCCACTGTCGATCGTCATATTCCGTTTCATTCCAAGCATTACAAGCCAATCTTGCATCATACACTTCTCCCACAAAAATGGAATTATACAACAGAGGGCTATCCTTCGTTTTCCAGGTTTCATTCGTAATAATTTTCTCAACAGAACCGTTTACGTATTCAACTTCCAATTGAAGAAGCAGACGCGGTGTCGAATACCACATCCATCCTTCCACCGTTCTAGCCCGTTGATTATACCAGCCATTTCCTAAAATAACTCCTAATGCATTTTTCCCTCGCTGTAACTGTTCAGTCACATCAAACGTATTGTAATAAACCCGCTGAGTCGACTGATCGTCATAATAATACAAGACATTCCTCAACACCCGTTTATCATAATTAGAAACCACCGGAGCCATGACGTGATCTCCCACTTTTTCGCCATTCAAATACAATTCATAAAAGCCCAGCCCGGACACGTACACTTTCGCATGTTTAATTTTTTTCCCAACTTCAAACTGCTTTCTAAAATAAGGAGCTGGAAAAGTCAAGGTCGAGTCAGGATACAAATCTTCTCTGTTCGTAATCCATTGGGCATCCCAATCCGAAACGTCGAGCAGCCCCATCGACCAAGCAGCCGATTCGCTCCACGAAGAAGTCTGACCTTTTTCATCCCAAATCATCACCTTCCAGAAAAGTTCTTTGCGTGAAGACAACTCTTTGCCCTGATATTTGATATTTACAGACTGATTGGTATTCACCTTACCACTATCCCAATAATCCGCCTCTTTTTCATTTAATAAAGAAAGTGAACTCGCCACTAAAATACGATAAGCCGATTGTTTCTTATTCCGTTGTGCCGACTCTATCTTCCAACTCAATAAAGGAATTTTTGCTTCCACAGCTATCGGATTAATAAGAGACTCACAACGCAAGTCATCAACCGTTGTTTCTTCATTTTGGCAGAAAAAGATGGATCCACAAAGAAGAATTCCAATAATAACGAAACAAAAACGAACAACCGTTGTCTTCATATTAATAGACGATTTATTTAATTACTTGAAAATTACATCAAAGAATCCAAATATTTTTTCGTTTGTTCAGGATAGTATTTCATCCTGAGTTGCCATATCATTTCTTCCACACTTACTACCTCATAGGTATCATCTAAATGATTAGTCAATAAAGTTGCAATATCACTACCCATAACTTCACCAGGTTTTGTTTCCGCCAGTTCGTCACAATCTTTTCCCTGATCAGAAAAACGACTCCAAGCATGTATACAGACTAAATTGAAATCCGGATTATGCGAATCACCGTCAAGGCAATCGGCGATATATTTAGGTGTTCCTTCACGCGCCCTGTTTAACGGTTCGTTCCACAAAGAATACTTAACCGTAATCACAGGAATACTATAACCTTCTTTATTCTCAAACCAATAAATATCTCCTTTTCCTCCCGCGTAAGGCGTATACTGTAAAGCGACAATTCCGATTAACTGGTCATTCTCTTCTATAAACATTTGGTATGCTTCTTGGGCTTTTCCCGACCCAACAGAATCTTTCGCCATCAAACCCAACACCTTAATTCGATGTTGCCTCATATGAGCGGCTGTCATACGGGCACGCTCACGCAGCTGTTTCTTCCGATCTTTTTTTTCGCCATACGTATCGCAATAGAATACACATCCACCTTGCACTTCTATTAATGTCGTATTTTCAGGTTGGCGTTCCAACAGGTATTTATATGCTGCAGGAGCCATTTGGGGCATCGCCGTCGTATTAATGCCAAAGGCTATTTTATTCGCGCTCGCGGCCGACACGTCATACCAATGTTCGATAAATCCACCCATCATCCATTGGTTATTATCTCCGTCACTCATATAATAAGAAACCAACCGCTTATTTTTGTGATAATCGATTGTTTTCGGATTTAACACCTTCGCCAAAATAGATTCCTGCCGGTTTCGATAATCTGCGTTCGTCAGACAATAATTATAAAACCAGTCATTAATAGCTGTGGCATGCGCGTTTTCCGAAGCCATACCATTTATTCCTCTTTCGTCGTGTGGACCCTCTTCCCACCCGTATATCCAAGTATGATTATCCAAAACCGTACAAACATGTTCATATAAATCCCAGTAATCCCCTTTATCCGAGCTATGTGGCTTGACATACAGGTTCATAAAAAACCAACCATGCTGAATCGCTACATCCTTCAATTCCCACGTATCATTCGGCATAATCACCAAACCGTTTGTAGCGCATTTATGTCCAAATTCAGTCCAAGCATCCCGCACATTCTTTTTAGAAGCATCGTAAAGCATTTTATAACCGGCCTCTTCAAAAATTTCCTTGAATTCTTTATCAACAATAAGGCCGTTATAAACATGAGAGGCCGTTACTGCTACCGCCCCACTTTCCGGATTACTATCCATATCTATCAATATATATCCATCAAACAGATCTTTTACACTAACCTTTGCTCCTTTATGCGGCGGAACCTCTTTGGTAGCAAGTTCAACAGGAGAAATCATGTCCAAAAAGTGACATCCTCTCTCTTTTAGAGACTGAAGTTCGACTTGATAAGCTATGTTTTTATCTTTATTATTATTAATCCAAATTCCAACATCAGTTTTCCCTTCTTGCATTGCCCGGGTTGTCAAACCTGCAATAGAAGTTGCCAGTATATGTTCTTTCAGAGCCTGATTTGAATTGGCAGCATTAACTTTCAGAAACCAACAATAGCTTGGAGTCTTGTTTAATGACGGCAGTTGAAATTGTCCGACATCTTGAATCGGATCGTATATCTCTTCATATTTAATCTTTCGAGAACAAGATGAAAAGCACACAAAAATGAGTAAAGAAATAAGATTTATAGTCATTATTTTTTTCATGATACAGCCTTTTTAATTTAAATGCAAGTCCGAGATAATTCGATAATGATCTTAAAAAGCTTGAGGCGCTTGAAAACGTTTGTTGAAACGCTTCAAAAATAAAAGACGTTAATTTTTTTAATGTCATACAATCAACAAAATAACTTTTACAATAAAGATTCATATTTGCTGATTTCAGCAAATATGAACTTGCATAAAAGTCATGTTTAATTGTATGAAGGAGGCGTTATTTGAGTTCCCCATTTATAATTAGGAGTTTCCGCTAATTTGTATTCAATTGTTGCTCCGAACTCTATCGTTTTCCAATCAATCCAAGTGCTATTAAATGACTTCTTATTTAATTTCATTGACTGGATATACGGTTTGTTTTCAGATCCACCATTGATAATAACATCTCCATTTTTCAAATGCAGCTTTATTTTCGGAAATATCGGAGAGTTGATTGAAAAACCACCTACACCGGGAATCATGGGATAAAGGCCTATACAAGAAAACACATACCATGACCCCATTGAGCCCAAATCGTCATTACCAGGCAGTCCGTCATTCTTTGTTGAGTATTGTTCTTTGATCACCCTACGGACAACATCTTGTGTTTTGTATGGTTTGCCAACCCAATTATATGTCCAGGGAATACCGAAACTAGGTTCATTTCCGCAAGCATACCAATCGTCATCATAACCGGCATCCAAACGTCTAAATAAGAAATCCAATCTTTTTTCACTTTCCTTTTTCCCTCCGGAAATATCAATCAAGCCCTGGATATTAAACGGAACCATCCAAAAATAGTTATTATAAGTAGATTCTCTGAAATCGTATATTAAATCTACCCATCCCTCTTTTCTTCTCGATTGTAACCAACCAGTCAGAGGGTTGAATAAATTCCTCCATGTCTGAGCGCGTTTTGTGTATTTTTCTGCAATCTCTGTATTTTTACAAGCGTCTAAAGCAAAACGTGCTATGGCAAAATCGGCGGAATTATACTCCAATTGCATTGACGCATAACAAAAACCGAGCTCAAGAAACATATCCAATGCCGGACGTGTTAGTTGGTCTTGCGATTTTGTCCCTGGAATTTCTGCTCCCCGTCTCATCGTACCCAAAATAGGTTGCGGGTCATAATCTCTTGCCCCAAAAGCATAAGCGTTTGAAATCAGTATAGACGTTGGATCCCCCTGCATAACCCCTGTTTCAATATTTGCCAGGACCCAACGAGGAAAACCTCCACCTGATTGTACTGCAAAATCCTGAAGGGAAGTTACAATATCGGAAGCTATCTCCGGATCAAGTATCGAAACCAAATGAATTTGTGTACGATATGTGTCCCAATTACTGAAATTTGTGTATTGCTTTCTTTTAGATTGATGTATCTTAAAATCAGCCCCCATATATTCACCGTTGTTATCACTGCAAACGCTTGGATGAATCAAGGCTCTATAAAAATGAGTATAGAATTGACAGATCCGATCATCGTTCGTTCCATTAACTTCAATTTTCCCCAAATATTCATTCCACTTATTCACTGTATTGTTTTTCACCCGATCAAAGTTCCATCCCTGATTTTCGATATTTAAGTTTTCTCGCGCATTCTCAATAGATACGTAAGAAATTCCAATTTTATATTGTATTGTTTTTTCTGAAGAAACATCAAACGTAAAATATAATCCGGAGTTTTTTCCTTCAGTAAAAGAACTACCAGATTTAAGCTTATCGTCTTTCCATGTTCCAGAAGAAACAATGTCTCCTTCAAATTCGGCAACAAAATAAAGTTTATACGGAGCGCGGATACCACAGAAATCACCACCATCTGAAAAGCCCTCACATGTATTCTTTCCTGTAATAATAGTTGTAGCCATATCAACTGGAGTACTTGCTATACCGCCTCCAATAATTACAGTTCCTCTTTTTATTTCTGGAGCATACGTATAGCGTGCCATTCCGGTTCTTTCAGTCACCGTAAATTCCGCCTGAATATTTTCTTGCACAGTTGCTTTATAATAACCGGCAATGCCATCTTCATTGGTTATGCTTACGCCTAAATCAAGAATGTTATCAGGTGAAAACGTTAACTCGCCATTTAGCGGTAAAGTCGGGAAATTTCCTTGGTTCGAACATCCGGCTCCGCTCAGCTGATTAAGTGAAAAGCCCGTATTTGGAGAAAAGAATGTACGCGTAAATTGAGCCATTCCAAATGGATAAGAAGCCCCCGGATATAGGTAGCCGCAAGCAAGCCCCTTTCCTTCTGTTCCTATCATTGTTCTCACTTTAGAGGCATAATCTACTGATTTTTCTGCAAAAGAGAGTATATTTACACCCAACAACAGGTAAACCAAACTAATCCATTTATTTGTCTTTTTCATGGGGCAATAATATTAAAATTCATTGATAATCTATTTTACGATTTTTATAAGATCTGATTTTACAGTAAGTTTTGGATCTAACACATTCTTTAGAATAACTTGAGACTTTTGATCTTTGTCGTTTATAGAAACATTGTTCATGTTTAACTCTCGTACATCATCAAAAACATATGCCGGTCTGAAGTCGTCTTTTTTGACGGTCAACACTACATTCTTAAATGTAATATTATCGACATGACGAACGAAAAAGCCCCAAGACGGTAATTCCCGGAACATATGAAATTCGGGATACTCTTTTACCTGCTCCGGAACCTGTTCTAACCGACTCAATGGGACATAAGCCATACCTTTAGACGCTCTTCCGGGATGGGTTATCCGAACATTTTCAATTCTCACCTCCTCTACATTATGTCCGGGAATACCCGTTATGGAAGAAGGAAAGGGATTATGAAAGAAGTTTATTGCCGGCCCCCGCATGTCATATTCAATATCCGGACGACCAAAAGCAAGCTGTACATTCATATCATGTATATATATATTCTTGATACTTCCCGGTTGCTTTCCACCACGATGTCCCAAACGAATAAAAATAGCATTCGTCGTATTTTTCGCCTCGATATTCGAAACTTCAATATTTTCAATTTCGGCACCGTCGACCGATTCGATAGCAATAACCGAACGGAACGTATCATATACTTTTATATCCTTTATGGTCACATTTTTAAATCCTCCATACGATGCTGAACCAAACTTAATTGCACTGGCACTGCTACGTATAGTACAATTAGCGATGTAGATACTGTCATTCGCATAGCCCGGATAATAGGATTTCAGACAAATCCCATCGTCTGCCGAATTTACATCGCAGTTTGTAACACGCACATTCCGGCAATCCGTAATATCCATTCCGTCGTTGTTCCAATAAGCACGATTCAACACCTTTACGCCATCAATATGCAGATTACGGCATAATTCGAACGACAGTCCCCAGCAAGCGCTATTCTGCAATTCCAATCCGGAAACACGTACCCCGTTGCACGTCGAGAAGCGAAACAACTTCGGACGCATCGTTTCATTAGGGCGTAAATTATACTTGTTGTAGTTCGGGTCGATCCGCTCTCCAATATGATGCAAACTATCAATAGTTAAGGCTAACACTCTTCCCTGTCCGTCTATCTTCCCTTCCCCTTCCACG
>JAQVZS010000007.1:58945-97130 GCA_028708075.1 Massilibacteroides sp. | reverse complement strand
CCAATAAGGTTCTTCCATCGGTGCAAGTATATTCTGATAATATCGACTATGATCTAATTTATCCGGGAAAATCCAAACAGCAGTCTATTAATATCGGAATAGAAATTGAGTATTTAAAAAAAATATTAGATACTAATTCTGAAAATCAGATTTTACAATCCATTACGAAGAATCAACATTTTTTCTTATTTGAAGAGTTGATTTCTCCTTCGGTTCAAAAGGTAGTTCATGAAATAATAAATGAAGAAATTCCTACAGATTTACAGAGTTTTTTCTTTAGAGTAAAAGCAGAAGAATTGATATGTCGTTTATTTGTTGAACTTTTAAAACGAAAACACACAACTATTTCTTCGCTCAACAAAAAAGACATTCAAACAATTTATTCCATCCGTGATAAAATAATATTTGATTTAAGTACACCACCTGATATCGCTGATTTAGCTTCACAAGCCTGCATGTGCGAATCAAAATTAAGAAATTTATTCAAACAAGTCTTTGGTAATAGCATTTTCAGTTATTTTCAAAACCTCAGAATGAAGGAAGCTGCCCACCTATTAAAAGCAGGCAAATTGTCGGTATCTGAAGTTGGTTATCAATTAGGATTCACAAACCTAAGTCATTTTTCACGAGTTTTTGAAAAACATATCGGGATGAAACCTAAAAAATATTCATTGATGTCGTCATATTAGCAAACTTTTGGCACCCCCCCAATAAAAAAGGAGCTAAAGCATTGCCTTAACTCCTTGATTCTCATCGGTCGGGGTGAGACGATTCGAACGTCCGACCACACGCCCCCCAGACGCGTACTCTAACCGGGCTGAGCTACACCCCGCTTTGTTTGTGAGTACAAAGGTAGATTTTTTTTGTTATATTCCAAAGCTTTCCCTGTAAAAATCCAGGGCGCCAAAGACCAGTTGTTTATCGACAGACTGATTAATCTTTACTTGTCCGATATCGGATAAAAGCGTAAAATTAATAATCCCTCCTTCGTTCTTTTTGTCGTGCGTCATCAATTCATACAACATTACATAATCATCACAATCGTGAATAAACGGCGCATAATAAGTCTTGAGATAATACACAATCTGCGACAGTTCATTCATAGGAAAACCACAGACTTTATGCGATAAATAGAGTTCTCCGACCAACCCTGCTGCGACGGCATGTCCATGCAACAACGGATGTTTTTTATGGAATGACAAACTTTCGTATGCATGTCCAATAGTATGCCCCAGGTTCAGTGCCTTTCGAATCCCTTTTTCTTTCGGATCTTCTTCCACGATCCGTTCTTTAATGGCAACGGATTGAGCGACCAGTTTGTCCAATTCGTCCAACGCTCCCGAATCCGGATCGAAAGAAAACACCGCAGCATAAACCTCTTTTGAAGAAATCAAGGCGTGTTTTATCATTTCTGCATAACCCGATAAAATATTATCACGATCCAACGTGCGCAAAAACAAATTGTAGATAAATACACGAAGCGGCGGATAGAAAGAACCTATTTCATTCTTCAATCCATTAAAATTAATTCCGGTTTTACCACCTACGGCTGCATCGACAGAAGCCATCAAAGTGGTTGGCACATTAATAGTCTGGATCCCACGTTTAAATGTCGCACCAACAAATCCGCCCATGTCCGTAATCATCCCTCCCCCAAGATTGATTAAAAGAGAATTCCTTGAGGCTCTTCCTTCGCTTAAGAATGTCCATAAACGGGTAACTTCTTCAATGTTTTTATGCAGGTCGCCCGCTCCGACCGTATAGACAGGCGCTTGCGACAAAGAAGGGATTTCGCGCACCTCCGGATAGCAATTCCGCTGCGTATTTTCATCCGTCAAAATAAACACCTTATCATACTTTAGCGTATCCAGATAAGCTGCTAATTCAACTTTCAAATCTTTTGATATGACTACATTCCGATCGACCATTCTCCTGAATTATTTATTCAATATCCCGAGAATCTCATCGACAGCCCGGGTAAGACCATCTATATTCTTTCCGCCGGCCGTAGCAAAATGAGGTTGACCACCACCGCCACCCTGAATATGTTTGGCCGCGTTCTTCACGAGTTGCGCCGCGTTCAACCCTTCGGCCACCAAATCTTCACTCAGCATAACCATCAACGTACATTTCGGTTCTTCCACAATACCTGCCACAAAGACGAAAGACTCCTTAAGTTCTCCTCTGATTTGAAAAGCGATATCTTTACCCATATCCGCATTTGCTGCGCCAATATATTGAACCACCAACACGCCATTGATCTGTTTAGCCCGGGCAAGTAATTCTTCTTTTAACTGTTTGGTCTTTTCTTTCACAAACTGTTCCAGTTTGTTTTTCATTTCGGCGTTTTCTTCGATCGATCGTCTGACAGCCTGTACTACATTCGGCATATTATTCATCATCTGTCGAAGTTCGCTAAAAATATCCTGCAAGACAAACGTATATTCTTCAGCTTTTTCCGCCGTAACCGCTTCAATACGGCGAACACCGGCAGCAATAGAACTTTCTCCTACAATACGCAAAGAACCGATCATTCCAGTAGACGGGATATGCGTCCCACCACATAATTCAATAGAATCCCCATATTTAATAACACGCACTTCTTCGCCATACTTTTCGCCAAACAAAGCCATCGCACCCATTTTTTTCGCTTGTTTGATGGGAACAGAACGGAGCTCTTCCAACACCAGATCCTGACGGATCTTCTGTCCTACCTTTTTTTCAATTTCCCGTATTTCCTGGTCGGTAACTTTCTGATAATGGGAAAAGTCGAAACGCAACGATTCCGGAGAAACGTACGAACCTTTCTGTTCTACATGCATACCCAACACTTCGCGAAGCGCTTCGTGCAACAAGTGTGTGCCCGTATGATTACACTCACATTGGATACGTTTCTCCCTATTTATCTTCGCCGTAAAAACAACCATCACATCTTCCGGCAAATGGGCTGTCAAATGCACCGGCAAATTATTTTCTCGTTTAGTATCGATAATATCTATTTTAGAGCTTTCACTGATCAACCATCCAGTATCACCTACCTGTCCACCCATTTCCGCATAAAAAGGGGTCTTATCTAACACCAATTGATAAAACTCTTTATTCTTCTGCTTAATCTTCCGATAACGTAGGATTTCAGCATCACATTCAAACTGATCATAACCGACAAATCGACTTTCGCCTTCCCGGATCACGATCCAGTCGCCAGTTTCCACGGCAGCCGCGTTTCGGGCACGCTCTTTCTGCTTCTGCATTTCCGCGTTGAATTCATCCAGATTCACTTCCATCTTGTTTTCACGCAGGATCAATTCCGTTAAGTCCAATGGGAATCCGTACGTATCATACAAGGTAAACGCGTCCATTCCACTCAAAACAGTTTTTTCGGCAGCCTTCGCTTCCACAATTTTCTTATCCAGCAAACGAATCCCCGTTTCCAAGGTACGGAGGAAAGAATCTTCCTCTTCTTTGATTACTTTTTCGATCAACGTCTTCTGCGAAACCAGTTCCGGATAAGCCTCACCCATCGTTTCAATCAACGAAGGAAGTATCGTATACATAAACGCTTCGTGACGCCCCAGGAATGTATAGGCATAACGTACGGCACGACGCAAAATACGACGTATAACATAACCCGCTTTAGCATTTGAGGGCAATTGTCCGTCAGTAATCGAAAACGCAATCGTCCGGATATGATCTGCGATCACACGCATAGCAATATCTCTTTGCTTATCTTCTCCATAAACAAAACCGCTCTTAGCCGCAATATCTTGAATGATGGGCTGGAACACATCCGTATCATAATTAGACGTTTTCCCCTGCAAGGCCATACAAAGACGTTCGAAACCCATTCCGGTATCAATTACTTTCGCAGGTAGCGATTCAAGCGAACCGTCTGCCTTACGGTTATATTGCATAAAGACCAAATTCCAAATTTCGATCACTTGCGGATGATCTTTATTCACCATCGTCGCTCCACTAACCACCGCACGTTCTGCTTCCGGACGAAGATCGATATGTATTTCGGAACAGGGACCGCAAGGGCCGGTATCCCCCATTTCCCAGAAATTATCTTTTTTGTTTCCATTCAGAATATGATCCTTCGCCAAAAACTGCCCCCAATAACCAGCTGCTTCTTCGTCGCGATTCAGCCCTTCACTTCCGCTACCTTCAAAAACGGTAGCGTACAAACGATTCGGATTCAGTTTCAACACCTCTACCAGATATTCCCACGCCCAACCAATCGCTTCTTTTTTAAAATAATTGCCGAAAGACCAATTGCCAAGCATTTCAAACATGGTATGATGATACGTATCATGACCAACTTCTTCCAAATCATTATGCTTTCCACTGACACGCAAACATTTCTGCGAATCGGCAACACGAGGATATTTGATCGGAACATTTCCCAAAATTATATCCTTGAATTGATTCATCCCGGCATTTGTAAACATTAATGTCGGATCACCTTTAATCACCATTGGCGCTGAAGGCACAATTTGGTGTCCTTTTGATGCGAAAAAGGCTTTAAAGGACTCGCGAATTTCTTTTGCTGTCAACATATGTCTGTTTAGTCTCGTTAATATTCTGAAAAACAATTTGCAAAAGTACTTCAAATTATTATTTTTGCGAAAGGTTGAACAATAAAATATTCCATGAAGCTATTTAAATCGCGAAAAACATACTATCTATACAATCCCAATACGCTTAGTTATGAACGGGTTTACCCGTCGGCAAAAGACCGTTTTTTCACGATATTACGTCATTTGAGTACAGGTATTATCTTTGGAATCGGCACCTTCTTCGGAATGATGTACCTAATCGATTCACCACGCGAAGCATTATTGATCAAAGAAAACAAATTGCTCCAGACGCAATACGAAATTCTTTCGCTTCGACTTACGGACGCACTGGATGTTTTAGGCGACATCCAACAAAGGGATGAAAATCTTTACCGCGCTATTTTTCAAGCCGAATCGATTCCCGAATCAATCCGCAAATCCGGTTTCGGGGGCACAAATCGCTACGAACAGTTAATGAACCTTCCGAATTCGGAACTGATTGTTGCTACAACACAAAAAATGGATATGCTCCGTAAACAATTGTATGTGCAATCGAACTCTCTCGATGAATTAATCAACATGGGAAAATCTCAGGAAGAAAGACTTCAATGTATTCCATCCATACAACCAATCTCCAATAAAGATTTAAGACGTACGGCCTCAGGATATGGCATGCGAATTGATCCAATCTACCGGACACGAAGGTTTCACGCGGGAATGGACTTTTCGGCAAAAGTAGGGACAGACATCTATGCAACAGGCAACGGCACGGTCACATTCGCTGGATGGAAACAGGGATATGGGAATTGCCTAGTCGTCGACCACGGATTCGGATACAAAACGCTTTACGGACACATGAATAAATTCAAAGCTCGTGTAGGGCAGAAAGTAAAACGGGGTGAGATCATCGGCTATGTAGGCAACACTGGAAAATCAACCGGGCCTCACCTGCATTACGAAGTTATTGTACGCGGTAAAAACGATAATCCGGCCAAATATTATTTCATGGATCTTACGCCGGAAGAGTACGACCGCATGATTCAGATCGCGGAAAATCACGGGCAGGTAATGGATTAAATAATGGAAGAGAAAAGTTCGAACAATAAAAAACTTTTTTATTCGATCAGCGAGGTAGCCTCCATGTTTAACCTCAACGAATCGACCTTACGTTTTTGGGAAAAGGAATTTAATACCATTCGTCCCAGAAAAACCGGAAAAGGAACGCGTTTCTATAAACAGGAAGATATCGATGCAATCCGTTTAATTTATTATCTCGTCAAAGAAAGGGGAATGACTTTGGCCGGCGCCAGACAAAAATTGAAAGATAA
Organism: Massilibacteroides sp.; assembly: GCA_028708075.1. Taxonomy (GTDB): domain Bacteria; phylum Bacteroidota; class Bacteroidia; order Bacteroidales; family Tannerellaceae; genus Massilibacteroides. Next base: position 91,246 of record JAQVZS010000007.1, on the reverse strand, counting down.
TAAAGAGACCACCATTAGGCAAGAAGAGATCGTAAATCGGTTAAAGCAAATAAAGGCTGAACTTCTTTCAATCCGTGATGCGTTCGATGATTTGGAAGATGAAAAAGGAACATAAGCGTAGGAAAACAGAAAGAAGAAGAAGTTTCTTCCGGTAGAAAACCGTAAATTTGTGCGCTAAATAAAAAGAAAAACATGGAAATTACAGGAAAAATAATTGCTGTTTTACCTGCTCAAGGTGGAACAAGCAAGAATGGAAATGAATGGAAAAAACAAGAATACGTATTGGAAACATTCGATCAATACCCCAAAAAAGTGTGTTTTCAGTTATTTGGTGCAGACCGCATTGAGCAGGCGGCCATCCAATTGGGCGAAGATGTGACTGTGTTTTTCGACATTGATAGTCGGGAATATCAGGGAAGATGGTACACGAACATAAACGCGTGGAAAGTAGATCATGTAGCTATGCAACCAACACCTGAAACACAAAGTCCCTTAGACAACACGCCGCTGACCACCCCGGATTTCGGCCCGGTCAATCCGGTAGACGATCTCCCGTTCTAACAGCCATTAACAAAGCAGAAACTCCATGAAATGAAGAAACTATTTCATGGAGTTTCTGCTTTTAATTAATGACTATTCAGCCACGCGGCCAACAGATTTGATGTTTTTCAACTTAGACAAAGCGATGCAGATTTTTTGAATATCTTCTACATCATGAACCTTCATCTTGATTTTCCCTTCAAACATTCCATCTTTCGCCTCAATCAGCAAACGCTGTATATTTACATTGAAATCTTCCGAAATAATCTTGGATATTTTACTTAGAACGCCCAATGAGTCAATCCCCTTGATCTCAAGTGTCGCTTCAAAAGAGGCCGTCTGGTGACTACTCCACTCCGTCGACAAGATTCGCTCGCCGAAACTACTTTTTAAACGCATGGATATCGGACACGAACGTTTATGAACCACGACATTCCCATCGTCATTTATAAAACCCAACGCATCGTCGCCAGGAATCGGTTTGCAACAATCGGCAATCACATAATTCCGGTTAAAAGCTTCCTCCCGCAAAATATAAGGTCTTTTCTTATCGAATTGAAGTTTTTCCTTCGTTTCACCAACCTCCTCAGGCGTATCGGATGAGGAAGTTTTTCCAACACTCAATGCTTGTTTTAAATATTTCAAGAATCGATTATCCGTTTTCTCTTTCAGTATTTTTTTGATATTTTCAGGAAGAATAGTTTCTCCTTTCTCCACAGAACAAAACAAATCGTCCCGTTTAGGAAAACCATAATAAAGCGCTACTTTGTCGAATAAACTCGTATTCTGCTCAATATCGGCCTGTTTAAAGGCCGCAATTACTTTCTGTTCTCCTGCACGGGCAGTTTCGCGACGTACCCTTTTTAAGGCATAATCCACTTTTGCCCGAGCTTTAGCTGTAGTTACAAAACCCATCCATTCCGGTTGAGGTTCCTGCGAGCGTGAAGTGAGGATTTCAACCTGATCGCCACTAGTCAACGGGTGACTTAAAGGAACAAGACGATGATTAACTTTTGCGCCTATACATTTATTCCCGATATTCGTATGCAAAGCATACGCAAAATCTAAAGCGGTTGCTCCCTGAGGTAAAGTTTTTATATCTCCCTTTGGCGTAAACACAAAGATCTCCGCACTAAACAGATTCAATTTAATTGTATCCAAAAAGTCCAATGCATTAGGATCCGGATTTTCTAAAATCTCCGTAATCGTATGCAACCATTTATCCAATTCTGTGTCTTCCTCGACATTGTGTTCTTTATATTTCCAATGGGCGGCAAAACCTTTTTCCGCAATATCGTCCATGCGCTGGCTGCGTATCTGTATTTCCATCCACTGTCCATCCGGCCCCATGACCGTAAGATGCAACGCCTGATAACCGTTTGCTTTCGGGCGACTCACCCAATCCCGAATACGGTCGGGGCGTATCCGGTAAATATCCGTAATAGCAGAATAAATTTCCCAACATTGCGTTTTCTCATCAATTCCAGGTTGGTTTTCAAAAATAATGCGCACCGCATAAATATCGTAAATATCATCAAACGAGACTCCTTTATTTTCCATTTTATACCAAATAGAATAAGCCGATTTCACACGAGCATGCATTTCATACGTAAGTCCCATGTTTTGCAACTTCTTGTCTACCGGCACGGCAAAACGTTCGAACAACGCTTTTCGGTTGGCTTCAGTCTCTTTCAGACGCTCCATTATATACGCATATTCTTGAGGATGTTCATATTTAAAACTCAAATCTTCCAGTTCCGTTTTAATCGAAAAAAGTCCCAAACGATGAGCTAAGGGTGCATACAGATACAACGTTTCTCCGGCAATTTTAAACTGTTTTGCTGGCAAAAGCGACCCCAATGTGCGCATATTATGTAACCTGTCCGCGATCTTTATCAAAATCACACGAATATCATCGTTCATAGTAAGCAAAAGTTTTCGGAAATTCTCCGCTTGGGCGGAAGCCTGTTCCCCAAAAATACCGCCCGAGATCTTTGTCAGCCCATCCACTATCTGGGCAATTTTGGGGCCGAACATATTGCTTATATCCTCAACCGTATATTCCGTATCTTCAACCACATCATGCAATAATGCAGAACAGATAGAGGTAGATCCTAAGCCCATCTCCTTACAAACAATACGTGCAACGGCCAAAGGATGCATAATATAAGGCTCTCCCGAACGACGCTTCACTCCTGCATGTGCCTGATTGGCAAACTCAAACGCCTTGGTAATCAATTCCACCTTTCTCCGATGATTGGAATTCAAATAATCTTGAATAAGAGCATCAAATTCAGCACGAATTTGTTGCTCTTCAACAGACATGTCTTCTACCCCGGTCTTATTGCCCTCACTCATAATCTACCTCTTTCTTCGTTATAATATGAATACACAAATATATAAATATACTTCATATAATTTGCGTTGACAGGAGGAAGAACGTGTTTAAATCACAGGTATTTTAAGGATTTGCCCCGGACGAATGCGACTATTCGTCAAATCATTGACTTCCTGGATAAGAGAAATACTGACTCCGGGATATTTTTTTGAGATTGAATATAAAGAATCTCCCGATTGAACACGGTATGACAAGAATTCCTTATTGCCAAAATCCGTTTCGGAAGGAGAAGTATTTTTCTTTTTTTCTGAGGAAACCGAATCAAATGAAATGCCTCCATTATCCGCGTAAAGAATCAATTTTTTCCCGGATTTCACCCGGTTACTGCCCAATCCGTTCCATTTGCGAATGTCCCTTGCCGTGACACCATACCGATTAGCTACCGTGTATAGGTTTTCACCACGTTGCGTGATATGAACAACTCGTTCGCGAATACTTTTTCCATTCTTTTCAGTAGCATTCGCCAACAACAGTCCCGGATCGTCCCTATAGATGGTATCTTCTTTATCCACAAAAGCATAAGCTTGGGATGCCGGCAGTTTTAAAACGACAGGGCCAGTGTTACCCGGGACAATATCTCTTTTATATTGAGGATTTAACGCTCTTAATAATTCAACATCCAAGGACAGAATGCCAGCTATCTGATCGAAACGCAAAGGTTTACTGACCATAACCGTATCCGTCGCCAAAGGCAGATTGGTTTGCACAGGACATAAATTATGCTCACAATAATAATTCATGATATAATTAGCGGCGATAAAAAGCGGGACGTAAGAACGCGTTTCTTTCGGAAGATAAGGAAAGATATCCCAAAAATCCGTTTTTCCAGAACGCTTCATCGCTTTATTCACATTTCCCGGACCACAATTATAAGCCGCAAGTACCAGATTCCAATCATTATAGATTGCATACATATCCTTAAAATAACGGCAAGCGGCTTGCGTGGATTTTTCCGGATCTAACCGTTCATCAACCAAACTGTTTATTTGCAATCCGTAAATTTTGCCGGTAGGCAGCATAAACTGCCATAACCCTGAAGCACCAACACGCGACAGCGCTTTCGGATTCAAGGCACTCTCAACTACCGCCAGATATTTCAATTCGAGCGGTAAATTATATTCATCCAGCACTTGTTCGATAATTGGAAAATAATAATCAGCCATACCCAACATATAACGTAACAGTCCACGACGATGTTCTGCGTATAAATCAATACATTTGCGAACCACGTTATTATACTGCATAGGAATAATATGCGGAAGTCTTTCGAGACGTTGCTCATAAACCGAATCAGGGAAAAACACATTGTTTTCGTCATCATGACAATAATCAATGGGTTTCGTAAAATATTGCACATGCCATGAATGCAAAAGACTGTCGAGATTGGCATCCATACTTTCCGGAATACAACCTACATCTTCCAATTCCAACATTTCGTTCTGAGCTCCAAGAAAAAAGGAAAAGCCCAGAAGCAACCCTATTACGGTCAAGATATGTCTTATCATTACTTTAAAATTTTATGCTGCAATTAATCCCATATATATGCGGGCTATAACTATTCCCCGGGGTGACGATCGGTTCGACACGCATCGACAAATCGGGTGAAATATCAAAATCGAACAAATGAGCATCCACATAAGCATCCAGCATCCCTAAAAAATATACGCCCAGGCCAATAAAAACACTCATATCCCGATAGCGGCGAAAATAATCTTTTTTCCGTTTCAACTGACTCTGAAAACTCGTATCATTTGCTTTCTCAAGCATAGCATCATCATCGTTCCAATCAACCGTTCCCTGCACAAAATGTTTCCAAAGCTCCTTATGAGCAAGCGGATCTTCCTGCAACACCCCCCAATACGCATCGGAATAATCTTCATAATTTTTATTATTCCACGTAATAGCATACATACAGCCCATTAGTCCCCCATACAAAATAGGCAATTTCCAATATTTATGATTATAAATCTGCCCTAATCCAGGTACAATCGCAGAATAAAGCAACGCCCTAGTCGGATTCGGTTTGAAAGGCTCCGCAACACGCAACTCATTCGACGACGTTAACGCAAGCGAATCAGCCACCTTAAGAACTGCCTGCGTCACCGAATCGGTTGCCGTCACCTGTTTAATGGTATCTGCCACAGATTTCACATCCGTATGGGGAACTATCTTCTGCGATTTTCCACTCAGGACAACGAAAACCAGCAACAACAAACATAATATTATTTTATTTATCCTAAACGTGTTATCCACAACAAACAGTTTATCGTTTCAGTTTGTCCAGCAACCCAATCAAATCCTCTAATTGCTCTTCTGATGAAAAAGGGATCGTAATCTTTCCTTTTCCCTTGTCGTTGTAAGTTAACTGCACCTTTGTCTTGAAAAAAGCGGACAAATGATCCTTTAACAAATTATATTCTTCCGGCAGTAACGGCATTCCCGGTTTCTTTTCCTTTTTTTTCTCATTCTCACCCCCGCTTCTCACAGACTCTTCCACACTACGGACAGACAAACCGTCTTTCAGTATCCGTTCATATAGTTTCAACTGTTCTTTCGGGTTTTCCATGGGGAGCAACGCACGAGCATGCCCCATATCAATCTTTTTATCTTTTAAACCCATCTGAATTTCGGCGGGTAATTTCAACAAACGCAAATAGTTCGCAATCGTCGCACGTTTTTTACCTACCCGTTCGCTTAACCGCTCTTGTGTAAGCCCGTAAATATCGATTAATTTCTGATAAGCCAACGCTATTTCTATCGAATTCAGATCTTCCCGCTGAATATTCTCAATAAGTGCCATCTCCACCACATTCTCATCGTCAGCAGTTTTAATGTAAGCGGGGATCTGTGTTAATCCGGCTTTCAAAGAAGCCCGGTAACGTCTTTCACCCGAAATAATCATATACTTATTCGGGGAAAGCTCACGCAATGTGATCGGTTGTATCACCCCTAAAGCCCGTATAGAGGCAGCAAGTTCTTCCAAAGCCTCTTCTTCAAAGACCGTACGTGGCTGCTCCGGATTCGGCTGAATTTTACTCAGTTCAATTTCACTGATAGAAGACGAACCACCGGTTTTCAAGTCGTCCATCGTTATCAATGCTTCCAATCCGCGCCCAAGTGGCGATCTTTTCGGTACTGCCATAGTCTTATCCTCTTTATTTATTTCTTATTCTTTTCAATTAATTCTTGCGCCAATTGAATATGATTCAATGCTCCCTTCGATTCCGCGTCATACAACAACGCCGGTTTTCCATAACTAGACGCTTCGCTCAATTTAATATTTCGCTGAATCACGGTGTTAAATACCAAATTTTGGAAAGGTTTCTTCACCTCTTCATAAATCTGGTTAGCTAAACGCAAACGAGAATCATACATCGTCATCAAAAATCCTTCTATTTCCAACGCAGGATTTAACCGCGACTTAATAATCTTAATCGTGTTCAGCAGTTTACTGATGCCTTCCAACGCAAAATATTCACATTGAACAGGAATTATAACCGAGTCGGCAGCAGTCAGCGAATTGACCGTGATCAATCCCAGCGAAGGCGAACAGTCGATTAAAATATAATCATACGAATCTTTCAATGGAGAAAGCACTTGCTTCAACAATTGTTCCCGATCATCCAGATTCAACATTTCAATCTCCGCACCGACCAAATCAATATGCGAAGGAATAATGTCCAAATGCTCCACCTCCGTAGCAATAATAGCATCTTTAGGCGATTCTTTATTGATCAGGCATTCGTAAATAGACACTTTCACATTCCGGATATCGATACTAAGACCCGAAGATGAATTTGCCTGGGGATCAGCATCCACAATCAAAACCTTTTTATCAAGCACAGCTAAAGAAGCACCTAAATTAATTGTTGTTGTTGTTTTACCTACACCACCTTTTTGATTTGCTAAAGCTATTATTTTTCCCATTCCGTTAAGCTTTAATTGTTTCGGTCGCAAAGCTATACCAAAAAATCAACACTTCCTTTGACTGTTCTGCAACAATTGGACAAACTGTTGATAAATCAACCAAATTGTTGATAACATGCAAATATAAACAGAATAACGGTATTCTGGTTATTCTTTATTTTTTATTCACAATAAGCTTCCCAAAGCATTTATTTTGCAAACTCGAACGAAACCTAATTTGTTTACCAAAGCACTTAAAGCAATTTTCCTTCCTATTTTCATAAAAAAAAACACCCGAAAAAACTTTCGAGTGCTCCCTATAATATATAGTATAAAAGATTATCCTAAAAATGAAATCAACACTCCAGCAGCAACCGCGGATCCGATAACTCCGGAAATATTGCTTGACATACAATACTGAAGAATGTGATTTTTCTTATCATACTTAAGCGCAATTTCATTAGCTACACGGGAAGCCATCGGCACAGCACTCAAGCCCGTTGCTCCAATCAAAGGATTCACTTTCTTACGACTGAACAAATTTACAACCTTTACAAAAATGATTCCACCGAAAATGGATAAGGCAAAAGCCAGAAATCCTCCAATTACAATTCCGATCGTTTTCCAATTTAGAAAAGCGTCTGCCGTCATTGTTGCTCCCACACTGAGGCCCAGGAAAATGGTTGCCGAATTCATTATACTGTTTGACGCCGCATCAAACAAACGACTGGTATTTGCACCTACCTCTTTAACCAGATTACCAAACATCAACATCCCCACCAAAGCGACTGCCGAAGGGACAATTATTGCCACCAGCGTTGTCACAACAATCGGGAAAAGAATTTTCAGCACACGCATATTCTTTATTTCTACTTTGTTGGGATATAATTTATCCTGTTCCTTCATATTTATGCTCAATTCCTTCTTCGTACAAGTAAACCGGACGACTAACGGAATAATCACCGGTACTAATGCCATATAGGAATAAGCGGCTATCGCAATAGGTCCTAAAAGATGAGGAGCCAGTTTAATAGTGGTAAAAATAGCCGTAGGACCGTCTGCTCCCCCAATAATCGCTAAAGAAGCAGCCTCACGCGGCGTAAAACCCAAGAATATAGCCACGAAAAGGACAACAAATATACCTAATTGCGCAGCTGCACCGAAAATAGAAAGACGAAGATTTTTTAACAAAGGGCCGAAATCTGTCAGTGCTCCTACACCCATAAAAATGATCGGTGGTAAAAATCCGGTTTTAATCAACAAATAATAAATAAAGTTCATCAAACCGTAATCGTGCGCTATTTCAAGCAACGTCATTTGCGCGATCCCATTTTCTTCCGTAGCCTGGATCACGCCCATACCTCCACCCGGAAAATTCGCTAACAGAACACCGAAAGCGATCGGGATCAACAACATCGGCTCGTATTCTTTTTTAATCCCTAAATAGAGAAGAACAAAAGCCAATACATACATAATCAGAAACTGTGGCTCAGCAACAATATTGCTGATAGCAGTCATCCCATATAATTTTTCTAAGATCTGATTCATATCGACTCTCAGGCAAATTTAACTAATACATCATCTTCCATGACCGTAGCTCCATTTCCCACGCATATTTGCGCAACAATGCCATCGAAATCAGCCATGACCGCATTATATGTTTTCATCGCTTCAATATAACAAAGGACTTGCCCTTTTTTAATAGAGTCCCCCTCCTTAATCGCTGTTTCCGTAGCGGATTTCGTCAAAAAGAATTTTCCTTCTAATGGAGACAATAAGGTCTTCTCTTCCCCCGAAGCAGACGGAGCCGATGCCGACACAGACGTTTGTGGCTGTAACACGGCGGATTGCGGAGCCTCTTCGGAAGAAATACCAAAAGAAACTGTCACTTTAAACTTTTCGCCATTTACATCAACATCCATAACTTGAGGGCTTAATGGCAATTGAAGCAACGCGTTTGCCGAAGTCTGACCTCCCTGTTCGCATTCCTTTTGTGCCGCTTTACGTTTTGCCATATCCGCTAAGAATTCCACCTTTGCTTTTCCGGACTTGAACGCTTCGTATTGAGCCGGATGCATCGCATATTCAAATAATTCTTCGTCGTCTTCTCCGCGTTCCCAACATCTTTCATTCATTTGTTCCAAATAACGATCCAAACAGTCCGGATAGTTATCCTGCGGATCACCTGTGAAGAATTCCCGTCCTTCTGCCTTTGCCTTTTCGACCAATACTGGATCTAATGATCCCGGCAAACGTCCTGCCTTGCCAAGCAACATGTCCCAAATATCATCGGCGATCATAGACCAACGTTCTTTCCCTTTTTGTATCTGAATTACATTCATCAGCGCCAGATTCTTCACATATTGACTGAACGGTGTAACCAATGGAGGATAACCCACCCTCGGCCAGACATAGGAAACTTCTTCAAACAATTTAATCAACAGATAGTCCTGATCTTTTGGCTTTTTCCCACGTTTAACTCGCGCGTTGTTTACCGTCTTCAAATTCGTTTCCAAGTCGGCCATTAAACTACCCATCATACCGCCGGGCAATCCGGGCCCAATCAGCAAAGAGTTCATCAAACGATTTTTAGGGCTGATGTAGAGTCCTAAAAAATCATCAATAAAATCCTGGCACATAGACCTAACCTTCATATAAGCATCCATTTTGATTTCCGGCACATCAAACCCGGCATCTTTCAACATAGCCTGCACAGCCAACACATCCGCATGACCGGTTCCCCAAGAAAGCGGTTCCATGCCGACATCCACATAATCACATCCGGCCTTACATACTTCCAATATACTGGCCATATTAAAACCAGGGCCCGCATGACTGTGATATTGAATCAAAATATCAGGATGTTCATCTTTTATATTTTTGACAATTTTTCCTAAAGAATACGGACGTCCGATTCCGGCCATATCCTTAATACAAATCTCGTCAGCCCCAAGACGAATCAGTTCTTTCGCCATGTTGGTATAATATTCGACCGTATGAATTGGCGAATGAGTAATACAGAGGGCACATTGAGAAATCATACCGGCGTCTTTTGCATATTTAATGGAAGGAGCGATATTCCGGATATCATTTAATCCGCAAAAAGTACGGGTGATATCCGTGCCTTGCGCTTTCTTTACTTTGTAAAATAATTTACGCACATCAGCTGGAACGGGACTCATTCGTAAACCGTTCAACGCACGATCGAGCATATGGGTTTGAATACCTGCCTGACGAAAAGGTTTGGTCCATTCACGTACCGCTTTATTCGGATTTTCACCAAAAAGCAGATTCACCTGTTCGAATCCACCGCCATTGGTCTCTACCCGGTCAAAACACCCCATGTCTATAATCGCCGGAGCTACTTTAACTAATTGATCCACCCTCGGAACATATTTACCGGACGATTGCCACATATCCCGAAACACTAAACTGAATTTTACTTTTCTTGATTTCATTTATTTATTCTTTTTCAACTTTCTCAATATGACCCCTCCCCTGTGTGACCACGCTAATTGCAGCAGCAATCGCCGACATTTTGACTGGAGAAATAACCTGTCCCGTTTCTACTGACAGATGCTTCCGTTCTTGTTCTGGAGCATACTTATTCACTACAAGAATCAACATCTTTGCAATAATAATAACGAGAAACAGAATACAAAAAACGGTGGGCAAACCAACCCCCATAAGCAACAAAGCTGTCTGAATAGAATCCATCTGATGACTAGATAACGTTAGCAAATCGATGCTAATAAATTAATATTATTTTTCTGATTGTAGATAGCCGTAAAAAAAGGCAATCCTACAATGCGTATGCAAAATTAGTGAAAAAACAAAATCTCACAAGTATTTTTTCAAATATAGAACCGCACAAAACACATCCATTTTATTTTTTTTTATAACTTTTATCCGCGTCAACCTTAAAAAAAATCACATTATCGAACAATATTCTATCGGATTATCAAAACAAACAGACGGATTGACTTTTTGATGAAACACGCTTTACTAAAAGAAAAACAATATGGCAGGTTATGTGGCGTTTATTCCTTAACTTTGTCGCATTAATTCCAAATTTAACATGGCGGAATCTATATACAAACAAATATTAAATAAGATCAATTCGCCGGAAGATCTGAGAGCCTTGCCTCAGGAAGCATTAGTAGATGTATGTGCAGACTTACGTCAATATATAATTGATATTCTCTCTGTCACCCCCGGACATTTAGGCGCCAGTTTGGGGACGGTAGAGCTTACAGTCGCTTTGCATTATGTGTTCAATACCCCTTTCGACCGAATCGTATGGGATGTGGGGCATCAGGCTTACGGGCATAAAATATTAACCGGAAGAAAGGACGCTTTTCACTCACTTCGGAAATTAGGAGGAATCAGTGGTTTCCCGAATCCCAAAGAGAGCGAGTACGATGCGTTTATTGCTGGACATGCCTCGACCTCCATTTCTGCTGCGCTGGGAATGTCGGTCGCCTCAAATTTAAAACAGGAAACTAATCGGCATGTCATCGCGGTTATTGGAGATGGTTCAATGACGGGCGGTCTAGCTTTTGAGGGACTGAACAACGCATCGACTAACCCAAACAATCTGTTAATCATACTCAACGATAACAATATGGCAATCGATAATAATGTCGGAGGAATAAGTCAGTATCTGGTAGATATAACCACCAGTTACGCTTATAACAAGATGCGCTATGATGTTTATCGAGGACTGCGGAAAATGAATCTCATTACGGAAAAAAGAAGAGGGAATATTCTCCGTTTCAACAATAGTTTGAAAGCATTACTCACACAACAGCATAATCTTTTCGAAGGTTTTAGTATCCGCTATTTCGGACCGATTGACGGGCACGATGTCAACTATTTAGTCAAAGTGCTCAACGATATCAAAGAGATGCAAGGTCCCAAACTTCTGCACATAAAAACAAAGAAGGGGAAAGGCTATGCCCCCGCAGAGAAATCAGCTATTGAATGGCATGCACCAGGAAAGTTTAACAAAGAAACCGGCCAGCGCATTTTATCGAATAAATTGAATCAACCTCAACTTTATCAGGATGTATTCGGACATACATTAGTCGAATTGGCGGAACAAGATAAACGGATCGTGGGTGTAACACCAGCGATGCCAACCGGCTGTTCGATGTGTCAGATGATGAAAATAATGCCGGAAAGAGCGTTCGATGTGGGGATAGCCGAAGCGCACGCAGTTACCTTCTCTGCCGGAATGGCCAAAGAAGGGTTAATCCCTTTCTGCAATATCTATTCTTCTTTCCTGCAAAGAGCCTACGATCAGGTAATACATGATGTGGCAATACAAAACCTGCATATCGTAATGTGTATCGACCGTGGCGGTTTAGTTGGAGAAGACGGGGCAACCCACCATGGGGTATTCGATTTAGCCTATTTACGCCCGATCCCCAATTTAGTAATTTCTTCACCTTTAGATGAATGGGAATTAAGGAATCTGATGTACTCGGCCTACAAGGAAAATGCACCGTTCGTCATTCGCTATCCTCGGGGTAAAGGGGAGAAACTAGATTGGCACAATACACCAGAAATGCGTCCTATTGGTAAAGGGCGTTTGTTGCAGGAAGGAAAAGATGTAGCCGTATTATCCATCGGCCCTATCGGTAACGAAGTCACGAAAGCGATTGAATTATTGCAGGGGAAAGCCGGCTCCGTCGCTCATTATGATATGATTTATTTAAAACCTATCGATGAAGAAATACTTCATGAAGTAGGGAGAAATTTTTCTTACGTATTGACTGTAGAGAACGGTGTCCGCAAAGGAGGACTGGGTAGTGCCGTATTGGAATTTATGGCAGATCAAGGGTATACCCCCCATGTAAAACGAATCGGCGTACCAGATCAATTTATTGAACAGGGAACGGTTCCTGAATTACTCCATCTTTGTGGAATGGACGCACAAGGAATTGCGGATGCTATTCGTTCGTTTTCACAACAATTATTCTAAAAGCGAACAAATTGCTTGTACATTAATTAAAAAGAAATATGAAAGTCATTATTGCCGGAGCCGGCGAAGTCGGAATACATCTGGCGAAGATGTTGTCTCAAGAGAAGCATGATATCATATTAATGGATCCTGACGAAGAACGACTTGTTCTACCAGGATCCAATTCTGAAATACTGCCGATCGTAGGAAATCCTACATCACTTCGAGATCTCGAAAACGCAGGGATTTCGCATGCTGATCTGTTTGTAAGTGTAACACCCCATGAAACGACCAATATCATGGCCTGTATATTGGCTTCCAATTTAGGAGCCACCAAAACTTTCGCGCGAATAAACAATTACGAATACCTACTTCCCAAAAACAAAGAGCGATTTGAGCGGTTGGGCATAAATGCAATGATCTATCCGGAGATGCTGGCCGCAAGAGAGATCGTCACTGCAGTACAACATCCTTGGACAAGGCAATATTGGGAGCTTTTCGGTGGCACCCTAATTTTAGCAGGTGTGAAAATCCGTGAAAACGCAGAACTCGCAAACAAATATCTGCACGAATTAAATGAAAAAGAAAAATTATATCATATCGTTGCTATACGGAGAGGAAATGAAACAATCATTCCTGATGGGTCAGACAAAGTGGAACCCGGTGATATTCTCTTTTTTACAACAACGAAAAGCCATTTGAAAGAGGTTCAACTTGACGCCGGGAAAAATAATCCGGAAGTAAAAAAAATATTTATCATGGGGGCTAGCCGCATCGCCCTGCGAACTTGCCAATATCTCCCAAGCAATATACGGATCAAAGTACTCGAGACCAACAAAGAAACAAGTCAGTCGTTCGCCGAAGTCGCCCCAGGAAATGTGTTGGTCATCAATGGAGACGGCAGAAACACCGAATTACTAGTACAAGAAGGAATAGAAGATGCGCAAGCGTTTATTGCCTTAACAGACAATCCAAGCACGAATATTCTTGCCTGCTTAGCGGCCAAACAATTCGGGGTCTTTAAAACAATAGCCCAAATAGAAAATCTGGACTATATACCCATGGCTAATAATATGGACATTGGTTCTGTGATTAATAAAAAATTAATTGCGGCCGGAAATATTTACCAGTTCCTGCTTGATGCTGATGTTGCCAACATGAAATTTCTGGCCTTTTCGAACGCGGATGTAGCGGAAGTAATCATTAAACCAGGCTCTAAAATCACTCAAAAACAAATAAAAGATCTAAAACTTCCGAAAGACCTAACGCTGGGTGGATTGATTCGAAACGGAGAACCGATGATGATTGAAGGGAACACACAATTACAGGCCAATGACCATGTCGTTGTATTCTGTTTGGAAAATATCATGTATGATTTAGAGAAATATTTTAAATAACTGTCTGTATAAGTCTATGCCCAATATACGTTTTGTCATCAAGGTTCTAGGTATCTTATTTATCCTCGAATCGTTATTTATGTCTTCGGCTGTCGTGGTCGCTTATCTTTATCAGGGGAACGACTTTATGCCTTTGTTGATTTCCTCTCTAATCATGTTATCGACAGGAATTCTTTTTACCTTAGTCGGACAAAAAGCCAAAGATTCGGGAAACGGACGAAGAGAAGGAATGTTGATCGTTACATTGACGTGGTTACTACTCTCTTTCCTCGGCATGCTTCCTTATTATATCGGTGGTTATGTTGATTCGTTGGTCGACGCCTATTTCGAAACAATTTCTGGATTTACGACAACAGGAGCGTCAATTATAACCGACATAGAAGCGTTACCAAAAGGACTTTTATTCTGGCGCAGCCTAACGCAATGGCAAGGTGGCATTGGTGTCGTTGTCTTCACCGTAGCTATACTTCCCGTTTTCGGTGGATGTACATCTCAAATGTTTGAAGCGGAAACAACAGGTATTACCCATGAACGTTTTCTTCCTCGTATTACCCAAGTAGCAAAAAGGATATGGGGAGTTTATGCGTTACTTACACTTTGTATTTTCTTGCTATTCCTTGCCGGTCCAATGGACTTCTTCGACGCAATCAATCATGCATTTACTTCAATCTCTACAGGAGGATATTCCACTAAAAACACCAGTCTTGCCTATTGGAATTCGGCTTACATCGAATATGTTTCGATTATTGCCATGTTTCTTGGTTCAGTAAACATGACTCTTATTTACTTTTGTTTTAAAGGAGATTTTAAAAAACTTTTTAAAGACGAAGAATTCCGTTGGTTTACAGGATTTGTTATCACAACTTCCGCTGTTCTGGCAGGATGGATCTTTTTTAATCATTATGCAGAAGGGGAACATGCAATACGCACCGCTATTTTTCAAGTCGTAACATTAATTTCAAGTACAGGATATACAACAGATAACTATATCAAGTGGGGACCATTCGTCTGGTTTATTGCATTGGTTATAATGTTTATAGCAGGTTGTGCCGGGTCAACAAGTGGAGGGTTAAAAATGTCCCGTTTCGTCATATTGACCAAAAATTTATCCAATGTGTTTAAAAAACAGACACATCCACATGCCGTTATTCCGGTAAGAATTAATGGAAGACCCATTTCAAGTGATCTTGTATATCGTATAATGGCTTTTACTTTTGCCTATTTAGCACTAATTATTATAAGTTGTTTGTTTCTCTCGTTTTCAGGAATAGGATTCGAAGAATCAATCGGCGCTACCGTATCTTGCATAGGAAATATCGGCCCAGCATTAGGCAATTTAGGTCCTATTAATAATTATTCGGAGATCCCGGAAATAGCGAAATGGTATCTAGGATTTCTCATGATGGTGGGACGTCTGGAAATCTTCACAGTTTTAACGATTCTGACACCTGGCTTCTGGAAACAGTAGCCTGGAGAATTATAAAAGTAATTCCACTTCCACATACGCTTTTCGTATTTTTTTCGTTATAATTAATACGGATTTAAATGAACAGAAAAAATGATCGAATATATAAAGGGTGAAATTGTTGAATTAACTCCCGCGCGTATGATTGTAGAATGTAGTGGAATAGGTTATGAATTAAATATTTCACTAAACACATACAGCGCCTATAACGGAAAAAGGAACGGATTGATTTATATTTATGAAATAATTCGGGAAGATGCTCATTTATTATTCGGTTTTTCCGAAAAAATGGAACGAGAATTATTCCTCATGTTAATTACAGTTTCGGGAGTTGGGCCCAATACAGCAAGGATGATTCTTTCCTCTTTTACACCAAACGAACTAATTCTAACGATTGCAAGCAAAAATGAAGCGGCTCTCACTTCCGTTAAAGGGATTGGTTCAAAGACAGCTCAACGTATTTTAGTCGACTTGAAAAATAGAGTAAAAACAGCTGTTATCACAGATGAAAATTTGCAAAGCCCGGGGATAAATAATAGTGGAACAATCGCAGAAGAAGCTATTGCTGCTCTTACTATGCTGGGATTTCAGAAGACATCTTCACAGAAAACAGTTGGCGCTATACTGAAAGATTCTCCCGGAGCAT
Source organism: Massilibacteroides sp. (assembly GCA_028708075.1). Taxonomy (GTDB): domain Bacteria; phylum Bacteroidota; class Bacteroidia; order Bacteroidales; family Tannerellaceae; genus Massilibacteroides. The sequence continues at coordinate 74,929 of JAQVZS010000007.1, read as the reverse complement.
CGGTCGAACAAGTGATAAAAACTGCATTGCGAATGCTGTAAAATCTCTTAGCACAAAAAGGATTGGATGGTTAAAGAGTAATGAAGCATAATTTTTTAAAATATTTTCTATGGCTGATATTCTTGTCGTTAGGGGTGAGTATGTACTCCCTGAATGCTGATTTTTTAGCTAATTCACTCTCATCACCCGAAGTCTATTTATCGGAACAAGAAGATACAATTCCTTCCCGTTATCCGGTATCTAAAACAACACCCCAGGAATACGATGATTTACGCAAAAAATCGCCTGCCGACCTCAAAAATCCGGAAAATATAAAAACTACTATTGAATACGATCTTAAATCGGGAACTTATATCGTTCGTACCCGATTGGGTGATATGGAACTGGGAACTCCGATGACACTTACGCCGGAAGAGTATCAAAATTACAGTATGCAGGAATCGCTTCGTTCTTACTTCCGTCAACGCAACGAAGAAGAATTCCGAAAAGAAGCGGAAAAAGAGTTGAACCTGACCGATATGCAATTCGATCTGGGAATAGGTGAACGAATATTTGGGCCGGGAGGAGTACGCGTAAAAACGCAGGGTAGTGCAGATATCACACTGGGATTAAAACGCAATTCCACACAAAACCCATCTTTACCGGAGCGAGCCCGAACACGGACATTCTTTAACTTTGACGAAACTGTTCAACTCAATGTACAGGCAAATGTCGGAACAAAGATTAATTTCGGCATGAACTACAATACGGAAACCTCTTTTGACTTCGATTCAAAAAAGTTGAAATTAGCTTATACTGGGGAGGAAGATGAAATCATTAAATCGTTGGAAGCCGGTAATGTCAGCATGACAACCGGTAATTCACTTATCAACGGTGGCGCAGCCTTATTCGGGATGAAAGCAGACCTTCAGTTTGGAAAATTAAGAGTCAATGCATTATTAGCACAACAGGAATCTCAGTCTAAAACTGTAAATTCGCGTGGCGGTGTTCAGACACAGGAATTCGAAATAAAAGCTGATGCATATGACGAAAACCGACATTTTTTTCTCTCACATTTCTTCAGGGATACGTACGATAATTATTCGAACCAGGCTCCAAACGTCCGTTCCGGCATACTTATCAATCGTATAGAAGTCTGGATAACCAACAAACGGAGTAATTACGATCAAGCCCGCAATATTGTCGCATTCTCTGATCTAGCGGAAAGCAAACACATTTCAAATCCTCAATTTATATCAAAGGGAGGAAATGAAAACTCACGTAACGATGCTAATACGCTCTATGAAACGATTGTCAACAACTATTCGGATGCACGAAGCATCAGCAAGGTAACCCAAACCTTCGCGGGCTTTATCGATGGTGGTGTTGATTACGAAAAAATCGAAAGTGCACGTCGACTGGAAGATTCGGAATATAGTTATAATAAATATTTAGGATATATATCACTAAAGTCTCAACTTCAATCGGATGAAGTTTTAGCAGTAGCCTACGAATATACGTATAACGGGAAAACATATCAAGTGGGCGAATTTTCTTCGGATGACGCAGAAAATACTACGGGGAGTTTATATGTAAAACTATTGAAAGGAACAAACATGTCTCCTTCTATGCCGTTTTGGGATTTAATGATGAAAAACGTTTATTCCCTGGGTGCTTATTCCATACAGAAAGAAAAATTCAGTTTGAACATTTTATATCAAAGTGACACAACAGGAACTTACCTAAATTATCTTTCAGAAGGAGCAATCAAAGATTCTATTCTCTTACGTGTTATGAAACTGGATCGTCTAAATTCGCAGAACCAACCTTATCCAGACGGTTTTTACGATTTTTTGGAAGGATATACCGTACTTGCTGAAAATGGAAGAATCATTTTTCCCGTTGTAGAACCGTTCGGATCGTATTTAAGAAAAAAAATAAACAATGATGTAATAGCCGACAAATATGTATTTCAGGAATTATACGACACGACTTTAACAGCAGCAAGTCAGATTGCCGAAAAAAACAAATTTATTCTGCGAGGGGAGTACAAAGCTTCTTCTGCCGCCGAAATAGACCTTGGCGCAAGTAACGTTCCAAGAGGTTCGGTACAGGTTACGGCGGGAGGCGTTTTATTAACTGAAAATGTAGACTACACAGTTGATTACACTTCGGGACGCGTAACCATTCTAAACGAAGCGATTATTTCCAGTGGAAGTTCCATAAGCGTGAGCTTGGAAGATCAGGGAATGTATAACACGCAACGAAAAACGATGATGGGGTTAGATCTAAGCTATGAAGTGAGTAAGAACCTGACGCTCGGCGGAACAATTATGCACTTATCGGAAATGCCTTTAACAACCAAAACCGCTTTTGGTGACGAATCGATAAAAAACACACTTTGGGGACTTAATATGTCTTATCGAACAGAAAGCCAATGGCTGACAAACTTAGTGGATAAACTGCCGTTACTAACGCTTACACAACCCAGTCAAATCTCTCTCAACGCGGAATTTGCAAATTTGATTGCCGGACATTACGAAAACAAAAACACAGGAGGATATTCTTATTTGGACGATTTCGAATCTACACAAAGCGGATTCGACTTGTTAAATCCTTACGCTTGGACATTAGCCAGCGTTCCAAGTGGTGCGACTGATGGATTGTCCGATATCGAACTATTCCCCGAATCCGGAAGGACAAATGATATTGAATACGGTAAAAACAGAGCCTTATTCGCATGGTACTATATTGATGGAATCTTCACTCGAGAGAATTCATCATTGAGACCTTCGTACATGAACGACGATATGCGTTCAAATCACTATATGCGTGGAGTAAAAGTAACGGAACTTTACCCGAACAAGGATCAGGGAGTCTATTCGGACAATACACTGTCGGTTCTGAATTTGGCTTACTATCCAACAGAGAGAGGCCCTTATAATCTGGATGGGGACATGATCAACCCAGACGGATCATTACAGAATCCCGAAAAACGATGGGGAGGAATTATGCGTAAAATAGAGCAAAGCGATTTTGAAACGGCCAACATCGAATATATTGAATTCTGGATGATGGATCCCTTTATTTATGACAAAACGGCCGACGGTGGTGATCTTTATTTTAACTTGGGAGATATTTCGGAAGATATACTGAAAGACGAAAAGAAATTTTTTGAAAATGGACTACCCATTGACGGAGACACTACCACGGTAGATTTCACGGTTTGGGGAAAAGTCCCCCGCATACAAAGTACGGTTTATGCTTTTGACAATACTGCCGGAGCCCGCGAAAAACAAGACGTCGGATTAAACGGATTGTCTTCCGAAGAAGAAAAAACATACGGTGCTTATGCTGACTACTTGGAAAAGTTAAAAACAAAATTATCCGGTGATGTATGGAACAAAATGGTTGACGATCCGTTCTCGCCCGTCAACGACCCGGCGGGAGACACATATAGTTATTACCGGAGTTCTTATTATGATTCTATTGAAGCTGACATACTAACTCGCTACAAACGATATAACGGAACAGAAGGTAATTCTGCTGAAAGTACGGGGAAATATAATTCTGCTGCTAAAACATTACCGGATGTAGAAGATTTGAATCAGGACAATACGCTAAATGAAAACGAAAAATATTTTCAGTATAAAGTAGAATTACGTCCTGAAAAAATGATAGAGGGAAGTAATTATATCATCAGTAAACAAAAAACAATGGTAACTTTACCAAACGGTAACACAGACACAGTTACGTGGTATCAATTTAAAATCCCCGTAAAACAACCTCTTCGAAAAGTTGGTTCCATTCAGGATTTTAAATCCATTCGTTTTATGCGCATGTTTATGACCGGATTTAAAGAAACGACCATCCTTCGTTTCGGGGAATTCGAGTTGGTACGAGGCGAATGGAGAAGTTACGAACAAGATCTATATGCATCGGGAACTTTACCGACCAATAAAGGAACATTAGATGTTTCTACCGTTAACATTGAAGAAAACGGGAATAAACAACCGGTAAATTATGTTCTGCCTCCAGGAATCAGCCGGATGTTTGACCCGGGACAGCCACAGTTACAAATGCAAAATGAACAGTCTTTGTCTTTAATGGTAACCGACTTGGCTTCGCAAGATGCTCGAGCAATTTACAAAAACACGAGTTATGACCTGCGTCAATACAGAAGGCTCCAATTGTTTGTTCATGCAGAAGCCTTAGAAGGTAATCAGACTAATCTGCAAAATGGTGACTTCTCTGTTTTTCTTCGGTTAGGATCCGACTACAAAAATAATTATTATGAATATGAAGTCCCTCTTCAATTAACACCATCAGGCTCTTACAGTTCGAATAATAGTACGCATCGTGAACTGGTTTGGCCGGAAAACAACATGCTCAACTTTAGCTTAAATATCCTGACAGATTTAAAACAAAAACGAAACAAGGCGAAAAGAGAAGGAAAAGAAAACGTCAGCTACCAACAAACATATTCAGCATACGACCCTAACAATACAAGCAATATTATCAGCGTGCTTGGAAATCCGAGTTTGGCAGAAGTCAAAACCATTATGATCGGCGTTCGCAACAACTCCAAAGACCGCAAAAGTGGAGAAATATGGGTTAATGAATTACGACTGACTGATTATAATGAAGATGGTGGTTGGGCGGCAAATGCAAATTTGAACGTCACTTTATCCGATCTCGGAACTGTTAATCTTTCCGGCAGAGTTGAAACAGCAGGATTCGGTGCTCTGGATCAATCTGTAAATGAAAGAAGAATGGATGACTATACTCAGTTCAATGTTGCAACAAACATCGAATTAGGGAAGTTTTTCCCGAAAAAAGCGCAAGTGAGTATTCCTCTCTATTACGCCTACTCAAAAGAAGTCATCTCACCTAAATACAATCCATTGGATAAAGACATCGAACTGCAGGATGTACTTGACAACGCAACGACCCAAGCCGAAAAAGATTCCATCAAATCGTTTTCACAAGATGTAACCACATCAAAAGGTATCGCGTTTAACAATGTTCGTGTAAACATAAAAAGTAAAACGCCAATGCCTTACGACCCCGCCAATTTTTCTTTCGGGTATTCTTACCGGGAAAGTAACATCCGAAATCCGGAAACCATTTACGAAACGACGAAAGATTACAATGGCAATTTTTCCTATAATTATATCCCTTATGCGAAACAATACCGTCCTTTCGAAAAAATAAAGACAAACAAAGGATATGCGAGATTCCTTAAACAATTTGGGATAAACTATTTACCATCAAATATCAGTTTTCAAACGGCGATGACGCGTAATTATTACGAAATACAATTACGGGATATTACAAACCTGGAAAATTCGAACGTCCCAGCTTCTTTCAGTCAAAATTTTAATTGGGACAGAGCGTTTAATATTACCTGGGCTTTAACCAACAATCTGAACACGTCGTTCACTTCGGGAACGAACGCTCAAATTGAAGAACCATATGTACAGGTCAACAAAAAACTTAATCCGGACCAGTATCAAGTATGGAAAGATTCCGTTATACAAAGTATTTTGGATTTGGGGACGCCGATGAAATACGACCAAACATTTTCCGCGACCTACAATATGCCATTCCAATTTATTCCGGTACTGGACTGGATCAATGGTTCTACGTCTTATAATGCAACGTATAATTGGAAACGCGTAACCTCGACCGATGAAACAGAAGTTGGAAACACGATCAGTAATCAACGTCAAATCGACATACAAAGTGGATTTAATTTGCTGAGCCTTTATAATAAAAATAAGTTTTTAAAAACAGTAAATCAAAAATTCGGAAATAATCGTTCTAACGCGCAACGAAATGTAAAAAAGAAACTAGTTATATTAGAAAAAGAAGTCACCTTAAATCCGGACAGCGGAACAATCGTGGAGCATGGAATGTTTACCAAAAAACTTTATATCCGTGCAAGAAAATCAGACGGGAAAGGATATGCTATCAAGTTCAAACCGATTGACTTCGCTCGTGTCATGATTCTTAATAAAGACACGGTTCAGCTAAAACTAACCATCAAGCCGGGAGCAGCACCTACAGAAGACTTCGCTCTCAAGTCTGCTCAACATCTGGCCCGCCTGGCCATGGCTGTAAGGCAAATCAATATACAATATGGAATTACAGAAGGTATGATGTTACCGGGATTTCGCCCTGAAATCGGAGATATTTTCGGACAAAAAAATTATACCGAAGGAATGGCTCCGGGGTTAGGTTTTGCCTTTGGAAACGTAAGACGTTCTTACATCAATGAAGCCGCAGAAAAAGGATGGCTTGTAATGAATGAATCGATTATTACACCTGCCATGATCAGTCGAGCTACAACATTAAATATACGGGCGAATCTGGAACCTTTTACTGGGTTTAGAATAGATCTAAACGCTAATCGTGTAGAAACACGAAGCTCGGAAATACAATTTATGTTAAGCGGAATGCCTGAAACTTTTGGAGGGAATTTCACGATGACCACAATAACCATCGGAAGTGCTTTGCATAGTATAGGCAACCAATCTAACGGCTATGCTTCTAAAGCATTTGAACAATTGAGAACCAACCGTGAAATTATCGCAACCCGAATAGAAAACAGTTATGACAACACCATCTATGCCAATCCGTCGAAGATCAGCCGCAATTCATCCGATGTATTGATTCCTGCATTTCTAGCGGCTTACACAGGACAAAGCGCAAATAAGATCGGACTCACACCATTTCCGTCTTTGTCCAACTTACGCCCGAATTGGCGAATTACTTACGACGGATTTGTTCGCATTCCTTTTATCAAAGAGCGTTTCAAAAGCATGGTATTAAGTCACCAATATCGATCTTCTTACAGTGTAGGTTCATACTCCTCTTTTTTACAATGGGAAGACGCAGGAAATGGTATGTTAGGATTTGTAAACGGTATTCCTTCATCCCCATATTCCATCTCTTCCGTCACAATCTCGGAAGGGTTTACTCCTCTAATAGGAGTTGACGCCACCTGGTTGAATAATGTTACGACAAAAGCAGAGTACAGAAAAACACGTAGTTTAAGTTTGAATACTTCTTCATATCAATTAGTTGAAGCCCAAACCAATGAAATTATCATAGGTGTTGGTTATAAATTAACAGAGTTCAACAAAGTCTTGAAGATGAAAAAAACAGCAAACTTCAGTAACGACTTGACAGTCCGCCTCGATTATTCTTACCGAAAAATGCAATCTTTGATTCGGAAAATTGAAGACGGATTAACGCAACCTACTAGTGGAAATATAGCCAAAACACTCCAATTCTCAGCAGATTACAGCTTAAGCCGTTCGTTAACGCTTCGTGCATTTTACGATCTACAAATTAATAAACCATTAATTTCAAGCACTTCTTACCCAACGTCTAATTCAAACTATGGTGTAACTGTCAGGTTCTCGCTTGCACAATAAACAAAAACAAATCTGCTACCAAGGGAAAAACCTTATTATACACTAATTAGATTGAATAAAAAAAACAACAATATAAGAATATTCTTATTTTTGTGTTTCCAAAATAAAAAGCTTAGAAATGGCATCACATGATTGAACGGATATATATTCTTGAAAACGTAGATCCGGTTTTATTCTACGGAGTTAACAATGCAAATATGCAATTAATCAAAACGCTGTTCCCTAAATTACGGATCGTGGCGAGAGGTAATGTGATGAAAGTAATTGGGGACGAAGAAGAGTCCGAACTGTTTCTAAAAAAAATCCGGGAGATTGAAAAATACTGCGAAGAATTCAATACGTTGGGAGAAGATGTCATTCTCGATATTATAAAAGGTAAAACACCAACCATCGCCAAACAAGAAAATCTGATCATTCATGGGATGAATGGAAAACCGATAACCGCCCGAACGGAAAATCAGCAATTATTAGTAAAATCATTTGAGGAAAACGATCTGGTATTTGCCATCGGTCCGGCAGGTTCTGGAAAAACATTTGTTGCAATCGCACTTGCTGTCAGAGCGCTCAAGAATAAAGAGGTGCGAAAAATTATTCTAAGTCGGCCGGCCGTAGAAGCGGGTGAAAAATTAGGATTTCTTCCGGGGGAAATGAAAGACAAGCTTGATCCTTACCTGCAACCGTTATATGACGCACTTCAGGATATGATTCCGGCAACCAAATTAAAAGAATATATGGAAACGAACGTCATCCAGATCGCACCATTAGCATTTATGCGTGGAAGGACATTAAGCGATGCCGTCATTATATTAGATGAAGCACAAAACACAACCGCCCACCAAATAAAAATGTTTCTCACCCGTTTGGGATTAGGTTCTAAAATGATTGTTACAGGTGACATAACACAAATAGATCTTCCCCCCACAACGACATCCGGACTTATTCAGGCAATGGATATTTTGAAAGGAGTCAGCGGAATCGGGAAAACAGAATTTACAAAAAAAGACATCGTACGTCATAAATTAGTGCAGCGGATAGTCAATGCGTACGACAAATTTGACGAAAAACGCAAGAAGGAAATTAAAGAAAAACAACAAAAACGATTATAAACAGGAAGATTATGAAAAAGGCGTTAGTTAAAACGGAATTCAATTTCCCGGGTCAGAAAAGTGTCTATCATGGGAAAGTACGCGATGTATACAACATCAATGACGAATTATTAGTGATGATCGCAACCGACCGCATCTCTGCTTTTGACGTAGTATTGCCGGAAGGTATTCCTTACAAGGGACAAATGTTAAATCAAATAGCAGCAAGATTTCTGGATGCAACCGCAGATATTTGTCCGAACTGGAAGTTAGCTTCGCCAGATCCAATGGTTACGGTCGGAGTCCGGTGCGAAGGATTTCCTGTAGAAATGATCGTTCGTGGCTATCTATGTGGCAGTGCATGGCGTGCCTATAAAAACGGCGTTCGTGAAATCTGTGGAATAAAACTACCGGAAAACATGCGCGAAAACCAACGTTTTTCGGAACCCATCATTACGCCGACAACAAAAGCTGAAATTGGAATGCACGACGAAGATATTTCAAAAGAAGAAATTCTTAAACAAGGTCTGGTTTCGCCGGAAGATTATGAAGTATTGGAAAAATATACTATTGCCCTTTTCCGGCGTGGAACAGAAATTGCAGCTCAAAAAGGGTTGATCTTAGTAGATACCAAATATGAATTCGGTCATCATAACGGGAAAATTTACCTGATCGACGAAATTCATACCCCCGACTCTTCTCGTTATTTCTATTCCGAAGGATACGAAGGACGGTTCTTGAAAGGAGAACCTCAAAAACAATTATCAAAAGAATTTGTCAGAGAGTGGCTGATGGAAAATGGATTTCAAGGAAAAACAGGACAGAAGGTGCCGGAAATGACGCCGGAAATTGTTGAAAGTATTAGCGAACGCTATATCGAATTATACGAGCACATCACGGGTGAAGTCTTTGATCGTGTAAGCACAGACCATTTGCTTCAACGAATAGAAAAAAACGTAAACACCTACCTGTCGAGTCTATAAATGCCATACGGAGCAGAGCAAATACATCCTTACAAAAGTGAGGAACAAAAGACTATACAAGTCAGGCGGATGTTCGATAAAATCGCATTTGCATACGATAAACTGAACCGTCTGTTATCTTTAGGTTTTGATAACGGATGGCGTAAAAAAGGGATCGCCTACCTGAAACCTTTTGCTCCCCGTCAAATACTCGACATTGCAACCGGAACAGGAGATCTAGCCATTGCCATGCGCAGAAAGCTGTGCCCGGAACAGGTAACCGGAGCTGATATTTCGGAAGGTATGATGGAGATCGGACGAGAAAAAGCACGTAAAGCGGGTTATACCGATTCGATCCGATTTGAACAACAGGACTGTCTATCGCTCAGCTATGCCGATCGAAGTTTCGATGCTGTTACGGCGGCATTTGGCGTACGTAACTTCGAGAACATCGAACAAGGCATCCACGAAATGTACCGAGTATTGAAACCAGAAGGGCATATCATGATTTTAGAGCTTTCTTCGCCGGAATATTTTCCGATGAAACAATTATTTACTATTTATTCAAAAATTATTATTCCTAACATCGGGAAATGGATTTCCAAAGAGAAAGCAGCCTACGATTATCTGCCGTCATCCATTAAAGTAGTTCCCCAGGGACGTGTGATGACTGATATTTTAACGCGTAATGGTTTTAAAGAAGTAAAATATCGTACATTTACGCTGGGTGTTTGTACAATGTATACAGGAAAGAAATAAAAAACCAATAATATATGCAGAAATACGGTCTACTGGGATATCCGCTTGGACATTCTTTCTCCAAAACATACTTCAATAAAAAATTTGAAGCAGAGAAAATTGATGCGCAATATGTCAATTTTGAGATTCCCAACATTAAGGAAATAAAAGATATACTGAAAGATAACCCGAACTTATGCGGTCTGAATGTTACTCTGCCTTACAAAACGCAAGTTATTCCTTATTTGGACGAAATAGAAGAAAATGCCAAACTGATCGGTGCTGTGAATGTTATTAAATTCACAAAAGGTTTCTTGGGCAAAACGAAACTGAAAGGTTATAATTCAGACATTGTCGGGTTCAAACAATCAATCGAACCGCTTTTAAAAGAATCTCATCGAAAAGCATTGATCTTAGGAACAGGTGGTTCTTCTAAAGCAATATTCCACGGGTTAAAACAACTTGGGATAGATGCGACATTCGTATCACGAACACCTAAAGATCTTTGTATCACGTACGACGAAATTACTCCCAAAATGTTGGAATACTATACCGTTATTGTCAATTGTACTCCGCTCGGGATGTATCCGCATATGGATAATTACCCGGATATCCCTTATGAAGCATTAACACCCGAACATTTGCTTTATGACTTGCTCTATAATCCGGATGAAACGTTATTCATGAAAAAAGGAAAAGAACGTGGAGCGATTGTTAAAAACGGATTGGAAATGTTGTTACTTCAAGCATTCGAATCTTGGCAAATTTGGCATAGATAAAAACTTCCACATTCACCTGTTAAAGGTAAGTACAAACGAAGGGGTTACGCGGAAAGATAATGTAAAATTCTTCGATTGTTTTGTCTTCGTTTCCCAAACCTCTATTTCCCCTTTCTCACGATAGGAAAAGGGTTTTATATGCAGATGTTCTCGAAAATCGATATGTTCCTCATGGATCAGTTTAAAAAGCGTCTCTTTCGCACACCAACAGATCAATAAATGTTCGAGTTCAAATGCCGGGTCAATCATGGCGAGTTCATTTTCTGTCAGAAACCGATTTTTTATTTTCATGACACGAGGGGAACGATATTCGATATCAATCCCTACTGGTTCTTCTTCAGCGCAATATACGGCAACGTAATTATGTGTATGTGAAATACTAACAGATAAATCAGGACGGTCTGGTAGATAAGGCCTTCCATCCGGATAATGAGCAATTATAGTCTCTTCGCCTAACAAATTCCACAACAAAACACGGGTAACCAACCATTCTTTTTTCCTGGATTCAGCTTTACAATCCTGCAGAAAAAATAAATCATTTTCTCCTTTACACAACAAAGAGAGAAGCTGGGATATTGATTCTTCAATTTTCCATATCCCTAAGATATACGAAGGATGTTTTTCGAACAAGGCCATCAATTTTTCCAGCTAAAAGATTGAATCAATTCTATTATATCTTTTTGCAAATATTCTGTCATTGGAGCTAAAGAATCTCGATTAGGAGCCTGATTATAATACAATGCGCCACGAAAAAAATGCGATATACTATCCGTCAGGTAAAACTGGATCGGAGAAGGAGCGTCTCCTTCCAACTGAAAAAATATTCCGTAAACTTTTTTATCCGGATCTTCGTAAGCAGAAGCTCTTACCTTTGCTTTCAAACGTTCCGCCAAATCAATTGATTCAGCCACTACTTTCGATATCTGTGCTTTAGTTATCGGTAAATAACTGCAGTATACTTTCGCATTAAAAGCTGTATAATTCAAATTAATCCAGTGCTCATTCTCTTTTTGCGAAAGTTCCACAGTCACCTGATTCGAAACAGAAAAAGAATAAGGAAGTGCCTTAACCGACAGAGGAAGATAAATCGCTGCAGGCGGCTCTATTCGAAAATAACCTCGCGGTTTCGGTGTATATTCTTTACCTGAACAACACACAATAAATAGCAAAAAGAAAGCGACACCTTTCATCCTGATTTAATTCGAGGATTCTCCCTCTTTGATTTGAGAGAACTTCACCTTTAAAATACGCCTATTATCTATCTCCAAAATCCGAAAATGATATTTTTTATATTCAATGAGTTCTTTTACCTGTGGAAAACCACCTTTTATTTCCAATAATAATCCGCCAAGCGTCTCTACTTCTTCCGTTAATTCCCCGAATTCCGACGGATCAATATCTGTCATACGAAAAAAATTGGTCAACAAAATTTTAGCCTTTACGATAAAACTGCCATCCGCCATGCGGATACACAATTTATCATCCTCATCATATTCATCAAATATCTCACCCACGATTTCTTCCAGAATATCTTCCATTGTCACAATTCCGGAAGTCCCACCGAATTCATCCACAACAACAGCCATATGGATCTTATTTGTCCTGAATTCTTCCAACAAATCATCGATTTTTTTTGTTTCAGGAACAAAGTATGCCGGACGAATTAATTGTTGCCATTCATAATCATCCGGTTTATCTAAATAAGGCAAAAGATCCCGCAAATAAAGTATCCCCTTCATATTATCTTCCGATTCTTCATAAACCGGAATACGAGAATAGCCAGAATCCAACACAAAACTCACAACTGAGCGAAAACCTGTGTGGATATCAATATCTTCGACATCCAAACGGGAAGTCATGATTTCATCGGCCGTTTTATTATAAAACCGGATAACCTCAGCAATCATTTCTTTATCATCAGAAACACGAGATGGGATACGATTAAAGGCATTTGAAAGCTCATCCGCCGCTTTATCAGGGGTCCTTTTCTTCAATCTCTTCTGCACAAAAGATGTCGATCTTACCAACAATTTTGAAAACGGATAACAAAGAAAATTGATAAAATTCATCCATGGCGCCAACAAACGGACCATCTTTAACGGATAAATCCGTGCATATCTTTTCGGAATCACTTTTGTCAACACCATAAGAAAAGAAAGAATTAATACCAATAAAAGAAAGCCGACAAAAGGAGCAAAAGAAAAATTCACTAACGAATAAAACGCAAAAGCACTAAACAAGACAAGCGTCACATTCAGAATTTGCTCTGTAATAAAAATAGACGCCAAAAGATATTCAGATCGGGAGATCAATCTCTTAACCAATGGATCAAGAACTCTTTTCTCACCGAGTATTTCATTCATGTCATCGGGTGACAAAGAAAAATAAGCTACTTCCGAAATAGACATTAACGCAGAAAAGAACAACAATAAAAACAAAAGAATAAAAAAAACGATCGGATCGAACAACGAATCCCAGAAAGAGATCTGTTCATGCAAAACCGATAAATAATAATCTGAGTCCAAGGGGGAGGATATTAGTTAAACAATATCAGAACGGGAGATCATCCGCGTCACTGGTTTCGGTATTTGACGAAGCCTGATCTATATTCGGCTGCTGATAAGTAGAGACAGGTTCTGAAAACGAAGCTGAAGTTGAAGTCTGCTGTCCCGTAGTCTGACTTTCTGCCTGGCGTGTTCCTAAAGAAAAAAACTCAACGCGATCCGCATGTATTTCCGTTACATACCGTTTTATCCCGTTTTGATCATCATAACTGCGGTTACGTATCTTCCCTTCCACATAAAGAAGCGAACCTTTTTTCACCCATTTCTCAACAAAAGAGACCTGATCACGACGAACCACAATATTATGCCAATCCGTACGGTCAGGTACTACCGTCCCGTTTGCTAAGGTATACCCTCTTTCCGACGTAGCCAAAGGAAAATTAGCCACAGCCGCACCACTGTCAAAATAACGAACTTCAGGATCTTTCCCTACATTTCCAATCAACAATACTTTGTTTAGCGACATAATCTTTAAGTTTATTAATGATATTACAAAGAAACATAAATTCAATCAGTTTGACAACTTTCCACCGGCTTTCTCCCAATAAATCTGCAACAGTCGAGGGAAAGCATATTCTTTCAGATTTTCAGAAGGGATCTGTTTATATCGCTCTAAGCCTCTCCCTGTATTTTTTATATTAATCCGATAGAAAGTCACATACAGTATTTGATGCGATAATACATGCTTTATCCCCGACAACTCCAAGGAAATGTCTGTCTTTCCGCAATCTTCAAACATTTTTTTAAAAGCTTCGGTTTCCTGCAGTTCGGAAAAGTCTGCCGGCTCAGCGGTTTCTATCAACGGTAATTCATATAAACCTTGCCAGATATCACCGGCTATACGCTTGTGTAAAAAAGTCTGATCCTCATTTTGGACATGAAAATAATAAAAATAACGATAACGTGTCTTTGTCTTTCCCTGTTTATGTGGGAAAAAAGAAACTTTTCCCAAAGTATACGCCTGGCAAATATCCGAAAAAATACATAAAAAACAATCTGGATTACGGGGTAAACAACATAATGCGCCGAATTCCATGATCGCTTGATTATGTTCACCGGCATAATTGCAGTCCATCACTTCGGCTGCCAACGTATAAAATATTTTCTTCCCCATTCCGGTATCAATAGGTACTTCCAACGCAAACAAACGGGATAATACTCGGTAAACATTTCCATCAACCACTGCATAAGGTTGGTTCCAAACAATTGAAACAATTGCAGCTGCCGTGTACTCTCCTACCCCTTTGAGGGATAAAATCTTTTCGTAAGTATCCGGGAACACGCCTCCCAAATCGTAGAAAACATGTTTAGCGGCAGCATGCAAATTTCGCGCCCTACTATAATATCCCAGACCTTCCCAACATTTCAACACTTCGTCTTCCGAAGCTTCCGCCAAAGCTTTCACATCCGGAAAACGAGCAGTAAAACGCAAAAAATAATCATAGCCCTGCGCCACTCGTGTTTGTTGCAACATAATTTCTGAAATCCAGATGATATACGGATCCGAACTTTCCCTCCAAGGCAAATCTCTTTTATTTGCGCGATACCATTTTCTTAACTTCTCACTAATCGTCTGCATTTTCCTCCACAAGATATCCTTAAATATAAAACAAATAAAAAGATGTCCCCGCTAAGGAACATCTTTTCTATCAATCAATTCGTTTTGTTTTATTTGCAGAAATAAGGAAGGTTATACGGATTCCTGTATTCATACCAATATAGACGATGAGCAGCTGCTTCTTTATCGTCCACAAAAGTCAATGTCGCAGGATTCCATTTAACCGGACGATTCAATTCGCGAGCAATATTCGCCAAACAACAAAGGGTGTTCGTGCTACAACCTACTTCGACCGGAGCAATTGGATTCTCCCGCGAACGTACACAATCGATAAAGTTCTGCATATGCGGAGAGCTGGTTTCATAACTTCCGGCCATACCGCCTTTTGAAGCTTCTCCTTTTTTCTGCTTTTTCTTGCTTTCTTCGGCCTGTTTTTTCTTGAATTCTTCCCACATTTTCATTTGTTCTTCCTTACTCAACGGACGTTTACCCGCCAATTCAGCCGGAATTTTGGAGGAATCCGAACAAGCCAAATAACCACGAGCAACTTCAATCCATCCATCTGTTCCGATAAATTTAAGGCCCTGGGCACTATCATTATTGTCCAGATAAGGTTGTTCCGTCATAATAATGCCATTCGCATATTTCATAGTCGCGTAAGAAGTTCCGTTATATCCTTGCGGAATAAATTCTACAGGACCGGAACCATCCATTCCAATCGCAGCTTGCGCGATATCGAACATATGTGCTCCCCAGTCCGCGGTATAACCATTACCCGTTTCCTGATACCAGCGCCAAGCGCCCCATAATTGTTCGTTCCGTTCCGGATCAAGTGAAATAGGGGGACATAAGTCCGGATGATAATGAATTTTCGGAT
>JAQVZS010000007.1:0-58845 GCA_028708075.1 Massilibacteroides sp. | reverse complement strand
GAATTCTCTACGGCTAATACCCTTTTTATTTACTTCTTTCATGGTAAAAAAATTTAATTATAAAAAAGCCATTTGTGGTTTCTTTAAAAAAGATTTTCAAATATATAAAAGAATAAATTAATAAAATCATCTGAAATCAACATTTTTAGATCCATATGAAATAAATCAAGGAGCATTAAATAAAGCGAGAGTAGTAAGTTAGTCCCTACTACTCTCCCCCCAAATAAATATTGTCTCCCTATCGAATTTCTTCTTATATATTCTTTACCTTAATCAGATACTCGGCAATTTGAACTGCATTCAAAGCTGCACCTTTTTTAATCTGATCACTAACCGTCCAAAACGTCAGACCGTTCAAATTCGTCAAATCCTTACGGATACGCCCTACATAAACCGGTTCTTTTTCGGAAACAAACAATGGCATCGGATAATCTTTGTTCGCTGGATCATCCTGTAAAATAATTCCTTCAGTCTCTGCAAACGCCTTGCGCGCCTCTTCAACACTGACAGGACGTTCCGTTTCTACCCAGGTCGCTTCACTATGCGCCCGTAAAACCGGAACACGCACACAAGTTGCACTCACTTCAATATCAGAATGCATAATCTTGCGCGTTTCATTATACATCTTCATCTCCTCTTTGGTATATCCGTTTTCTGTAAATACGTCCACCTGAGGGATTAAGTTATACGCCAATTGGTAAGCAAATTTTTCTATTGTCGGTTTTTCACCTTTCAGCAATTCGTCATATTGTTTTACTAATTCCGCCATAGCAGATGCTCCAGCTCCACTTGCTGCCTGGTAAGTGGAAACATGCACCCGTTTTATATGCGAAATTTTTTCAATCGCCTTTAAAGCAACGACCATCTGAATTGTCGTACAATTCGGGTTTGCAATGATTCCTCGCGGACGAACCAACGCATCTTCCGGATTAACTTCGGGAACAACCAAAGGCACATCGTTTTCCATGCGGAACGCACTGGAATTATCAATCATTACCGCTCCATGCTTGGTTATCGTTTCCGCATATTCAATAGAAGTACTTCCTCCGGCCGAAACAAAAGCAACATCAATACCCTTAAAGTCGTCGTTATGCTTGAGTTCCTTCACGGTATATTGTTTACCCCGGAAGGTATAAGAACGTCCTGTACTACGGGAAGAGCCAAAAAGGACAAGCTCGTCCAAAGGGAAGTTTCTCTCATCAAGCACGCGCAGGAACTCTTGTCCCACGGCACCGCTTACTCCAACAATTGCTACTTTCATTTTGAGCATTCTTTTTTTAATGTGTAAAAAAATCGTTATAACTTTGCCCGCATACGATCTCTGGACGAACAGTTATAACGTATCGATCGCAAAGATATATATTTTAATACAAAAGCCGATAAACTATGAAACAATTGTCTCTATTTTTTGCTTTTTTACTGCCTTTTTGCACATACGCACAGATAAACGAATCGTTCGACACTTCGCAGATCACAGCCCGTTATACCTGGGAAGGAGATACAGAAAAATACAGTTCCGGTAATGGCTTTTTGCAATTAAACGATCAGGATAGAACCTCTGAAGCCTACGTTTCGCTTTACGGAGTCATTCTGGATGAAAATGAATGGGAATTCCGGGTAAAATCAAATTATCGTACTTCCACCAACAATTTTTTCCGGATTTATTTATGGAGTGACAAAAAGAATCCGGCTGATTCTTCTACAGCGTATTATATCGAATTAGGGGGGAAAAAAGGAATAGAAAATCAGGCGATCTCTCTTTGTTACGTAACAGATCAAAAGATGACAAAAACGTTGATCACAAAAAAAATAAAAAATCTCCAGTCTCAATTCGATATTCACATTCGTGTGATGACAGAAGATAAACAAATAACAGTATATGCACGTGGCGACGCAAACCCTGAATTTACCAAGGTAGGAACAACGGATTACACCTCGCAATCTGTTTCCGGTTTCTTTATTTTATCTTGTAAATATAGTTCAGGACATGCGAAAGACAAATATTTCGGTCCGATCTATATCCGGAACTTTTCGTCAGAATCTCCTTCGGAACCGGAAAAGGACCCGGATTCATTGGCCTTACTTTCTCTGAAACAGGAAAATGTATCGACTTTGTCCTTACAATTCAACCATAACGTCAATCCGGCCTCAGCGGTTTTTTCTCTCATCGGATTAGGTACTTCCGACCAAATTAAGCTTTCGGAAGACGAAAAAAAAATTTGCCTTTCGTGGCAGGAGACGATGGAGAAAGGAAAAGAGTATACTCTTTCTTGCAGCGATTTATATGATAAAGAAACAAACCGATTTTGTGCTTTCGCTTATACTTTTCAGGCAACAAACGATAATAAAATGCCGGATGAAGAAGAACACGAAACAACGACCGCCCAAATAGGAGACCTATTGATCAACGAAATTATGGCCGATCCTAAGGGGGCCTCGGGTTTGCCGGAAACGGAATATGTCGAATTATTCAATACCACACCTAAAATAATCGACCTTAACGGTTGGATTTTTTGTTATGCTGAAAAGAACGTTTTATTAAAAGATACTGTTCCGGCTAATGGCTATGCTGTGCTCTACAGGGAAAGCCGTTCGATCCAGATAGATGCCGGAGGTGCAAAAATCCCATTGGCTACATTTCCTTCCGCATTAGCCAATACCGGCAAGGAAACACGTATATTGTCGAGCAACGGAACGGTAATAGATGAATTTACTTATCCCAAAGCGAAAGCAGGATATTCCTGGGAACGCACAGACGATGGGTGGAATTATTCTTCGGATGCACGTGGCGGAACACCGGGTTCACGCAATTCAATAAATTCACCCACACCGGACAAAGACGAAGAAAAAACCATCGTTTTATCCGGAGAAATTATTTTTTCGGAACTGTTGCCCGAACCACAGGAAGGAGGAAGTGAATACATTGAATTGTATAACCGGTCAACCAGAGAATTATCATTAAGAGATCTGTCTATTTCCATCAGAAAGGAAGACGGGTCACTTGGCACCTCATATTCCTTATCTTCTGTAAATAAAGTCATGGCAGCAGACTCGTACGTTTTGCTTACAAAAAACATCGAAGGGGTTCGTAATTTTTTTCTGATATCCTCTCCGGACGTGCTGCACGAACTAAACCTTCCGATTTTGGCAAATACAACTTCTAAACTGGTTTTATTTCGAAACCAAGATCAGAAAGTAGTCGATGAAGTTCATTATAACAAAAAATGGCATGCGTTTTCTGCTACAAACGCCCAAGGAATCGCATTAGAACGAATAAACCTGCAAGGCGAATCGCAAGATTCATCCAACTGGACTTCTGCTTCTACTTTATCCGGTGGTGGCACACCCGGTTATGCAAACTCGCAATCTTCCCAAAACGAAAAAGATCATCCAACGGGTATTCAAGCCCCCGAATATGCTTGCGAAACAGGAAATTATTCAATTGCTTTTCATCTGGATAAATCGGGCTACAGATGTAAAGCACAGATTTTCGATTTGTCCGGAAAAAACGTAGCAGAAATAATCAATCATGAATTATTGGGTACTGAAGGGGTCATTCACTGGGACGGGCTTGCCTTCGGAGGGAATAAATTAATCCCGGGTGTTTATATTTTTTACGCAGAACTTTATCATACAGACGGAGAAAGCAAACGTTATAAAAAAGTATTTCTAATCCGATAGCGATTATTCGTACACTGCCTTATACCATGCTAAGCAGCGATACCATTCATTCATCGCGGCATGTCTTTTTTGGGGAATGTAAACAGACAAACCACTGTATGTTTGGATTTCCATAGCCGTTTTGGGGCCGTCAAAATAAGCTGTCGGCGTCGTAGCTTTATATAAAACCGTCTCGTCTAAAGAAATCTTGCCGTTTTCTTCAAACTGAGAAAGAAAATCCCCAAAATCGTACAAGTAGCTATCTGTATAGGGATATGTCAAGTATTCCAGCGCCTGAAGATCCAATCCGAACTTGGATGGATCTATCATCCGCTCTTCCTCATATGTCCCGTAAAGTATTTGCCGACATGTCGTCGCCAGATCGTTGAGATAAGCTGTTCTCACCAAAGAAATATTCCCGGTTCGATTATACCCCACAAGATGGTCGTAATGATTATAAAAAAAAGTTGAAGCCGAGATTAATCGTTCTTCGAGTGATTGACCGGACAGTAGAATCGGGATAATATCCGAATAAGGAAATCCATCGCCAATAATCTCGGTAGATGAACCGATAATATAGTCTGCTTTGTCTTTCAATTCATAGACAACTTCTACACTAGCCATATAACAGGCATCAAACACAATATAATCGTATCTGCCGGGCAATGCGTCTTTCAAGTCTGTCATTTCCATATCGGCTGCCCCATCCTGACCAAACGACTTCAAATAATTAGTTATATCAGAAGGCAGCCAGGCAGTTCCATGACTCCACAAGAAAAGGCCTTTCTCTTCAGCAGGATAAGCTGAATAAACCGTTTCTATCACCGAACGCATCACTTCTTCATCTACGGAATTTTGTTCTTTATATGTCACGACAAGAACCGAATCGGCTTTTCCTTTACTGTTTTTTTCTATTTTATATAATTTGGGTGCCGCATCTAAAGCATCTATGTAAACCAAAAGATTACAGGTTTCTATCGAAGAGTGTTCCGCACCTTCTACAATCGACTGAAGATTTTTATACGTAAAACTGCTCAACGAGTTATCTCCCACCATATAAACCAGAATTGTTCGCATCGCGATATCATCCGGTTTGTCATCTTTCATGCAACCGGTAAGAACCAAGATCAGCAAAAGAGCGACGCCTTTCCAATTCATAGTTTTACTTTTTTTGTTTTTCCTTTTTGGCTTTCGTTGTGAAAACGGTCGACAGCGGTTACTACGTACACATATTTTTCCTTTCCATCTTCATAAGGCAACAAAAAAAACGGATCCCGGGTCATGGCAACGATCTTATCCGGGTTATTCAGATTTTTGGCCTCTTTATTTTTAAAACAATAAATCACAAAATAAGAAGCCAGCTCCGGGTTCGTCAGATTCTGTTCTGCCTGCCAGTGCAATACATATCCCTGTTCTGTCCATTCCGCTTTCAACTTCTTAACGTCTTTCGGACTCCGGTCATGTAAGTTCGTATAGGCCGGGATCAGAGCCGGAGAGCAATGGTAGTGCCTTCTCAAACTATCCGCCACCCTGCCGTTATTCCAAAGCACTTCGTTTGCCGGCCAAAAACAATTACCCTGCACGTTCGGCAGGGCACGCGCTAAGCGCATTTTTTGTGTCAACTGCCCGGCTTTCATTGTACGAGCTACATCCTGCCCAATATATAGATGCCCTCCTTCCGTATTCTCATTCCACCAATGAATCAAGGTTGTATAATCGGCAGCAGGATGTCCGATCTCCCAATAAATCTGTGGAATCGTATAATCTATCCACCCTTCCTTCTCCCAACGAAGGATATCCGCGTAGAGATCATCGTAATTTTGAAGCCCGTTCGTATTACTTCCCGAACCATCCGGTGTATTTTTTTTGTTCCGGTAAATACCAAAAGGACTAATACCAAAACGTACCCAGGGCTTCGTCAACAAAATAGTACGTTTCAATTCACGAATTAACATATTCACATTCTCACGCCGCCAGTCTGTTTTTCTTGCCTCAGTATACCCTTTAGATTTACCGTATTTTTGAAAGCTCGCCTCATCTGGAAAAGATTCACCCGACGTCGGATACGGATAAAAATAATCGTCCATGTGAATAGCGTCCACATCATAACGCGAAACGATATCGCGCACAACCCGACAAATAAACTGCCTGTTATCCGGAATGCCCGGATCGAATAATATTTGTTTATTATATTTTACAAATAAATCCGGCCGGCGATGATATATATGTGATTCCGCAAAATGGGTATTCCCAGCCGTACTGGCACGATACGGATTCAACCAGGCATGAAATTCCATGTTACGCTTATGGCATTCTTCAATCAAAAAAGCCATCGGATCAAAATTTCCGGCAGGAGCGACGCCCTGTTCTCCCGTAAGAAAACGACTCCAGGGCTCGATGTCGGACTTATAAAACGCGTCTGCTTCTGGACGTACCTGAAATATAATCGCATTGATTCCGCACAACTGCAAAAAATCCAGTTTCTTTATAAAACTATTACGCATCTCAGCCGGAGTCATTTCTTTATATTCCCCTTGAAAAGCCGTTTGAATCCAGGCGCCCCGAAATTCTCTTTTCGGATTTTCGGAAACCGGAACAATAACCTGCCGGGAAACAGAACACGAGGTTATAAAGAAAATGATAAGAACGGACAAAAGCGGCTTATGATTCGTAAACATGTACTTCATATATTTTTATTCCCGGCAAAAATAGTCATAAAGTACAAATCAAAGCCCTTTCTTCCTTACCGTTTTTCGTTCATGGAATCAACTACTCTTCCCTTTTTCCCGGCAATTGATTCATAAGCTCACAAATCGCCCAAATTGAAACCGTACTCTTTTTCCCATCTGGTGAAAGCATAGGAAACTAGTTCATCTGACGAAAAAACACTTCGAACTAACAAGAAATCCCTGTGAGTTGCTTCTTCCTGCAATTCCCCTTCGTCAAAATGCGGTTAATTATCGTTGGGCATAATTATTCTTGCTTACCTTGTATGCGTTTTATTTCTTCTTCGAAATCAGAAATATAATTCTCATCCTGAATTTTCCTGAAAACTTCATATTCCTGTTCTGCTTTTAGTTTGGCGTCCAATGCACTTACCTTACCTTTATCTTATAATATAGGGTACTGGGAAAGTTCCAAAAACTGTTTTTTTTATTGAATCCGGAATGTTATCGGAACCGTATACTTTACATTTACCGGTTTACCGCGTTGCTTACCCGGAGTCCACCTCGGCATCACACTTATCACGCGAATCGCTTCCTCATCCAATGAAGGAGAAACTCCCCGTACAACTCGAATATTCTGAATACTTCCGTCCTTCATCACAACAAACGAACAAATCACTCTTCCCTGTATTCCGTTCTTTTGCGCATCCACCGGATACTTCACATTCTGCGCCACATACTTCAACAACTCCGCATCGCCCCCTGGAAACTGCGGCATCTCATCAACAACCGTAAAAACATCTCCCTCTTTACTCGATTCAGGTTTGATGGTCTCTTTTTGGGGGATTCCGTAACCGACTACGACCACTTCCTCTTTACTCGATTCAGGGTTAATAGTTTTTTCGTTAGCCTTTCTCAAAGAAAAAATAATCGGAACAGTATATTTCACCCGGACTGCCTGGCCACGTTGTTTTCCCGGTTCCCATTTCGGGAACAAACTAATCACACGTATTGCCTCTGCATCCAAAGAAGGGTCAACCGCGCGCACAACAACCGGATCAGTCGTCGATCCATCTTTCTCCACTACAAAGCTGGCAATAACCCGACCCTGAATTCCATTTTGCCGCGCTATTTCCGGATATTTAACATTCTGAGCGATAAACTTCAATAATTCGGCATCTCCGCCTGGGAATTTTGGCATTTCTTCCACTACGGTAAAAACTTGTGTAGCCGGAATTTTTTCAGTTTCAGCCGAAAGTTTTATCTGAGGATTTGTTTTCAACCGGCTGACGGTCACTTCTTCCGTAAGAAAACCAATAAAAGAAACCGACAAGGTCGCATTTTCGGCCGCTTCGAGCGTAAAACCTCCTTTCAAATCCGTTATTGTGCCAATATTTGTCCCTTTTATAATTACAGAAGCACCAATAATCGGGCCACCACTTTCATCGATCACCGTCCCTTTCACCTTTACGGGAGTAGCGTTCGCCGTTATATTCGCCGCAAGATTCTTCGTAATCCGTGCTACAGCCTCTATGTTACTAACCAGCATAAGTAATGCAGTTAATGGAATAAATATTAAATATTTAGTTCTGCCCATTTTACTGGAACGTTTTTTGTTCATCATCATAATTCTGTTTTTTAGATCCAAGACATTAAAATTATTATACAAAGTTACAATCGACGGATGATGCGCTAATCCAAGCAAATGGTATTGATAGTCTTTACTATCGTACCCGGAATGAATCACGCTGTTATCCGCCAAATATTCAAGGTTATGCCTGATCTCTCGTTTGATTAACCAGACAAAAGGGTTCAACCAACAGACAATCGTGAATAACTCACTGATGATGACGTCAATAGAATGCCATTGGTTCACATGTGTATATTCGTGCGCAAGAATTTCTTCTAACTCTTTTTCCGAATGATTGGCCGGATAAATATAAATCAAACGAAAAAAAGAAAACGGATTGGCCGGTCTCGAAAGCAAGTGTACCGGCACACCATGAATAATCGCTTTTTTACTCTGCCTTTTAATCCTCAAAATACTGGCAAACTGGATCAGAAAACGCAAAAACAGGGCAGCAGCAACTAAAAAATAAACCACCCAAGCCATCACAGAACACACCTGAGCCCACGACAAGGTCTCTGTATTATCTACGACCATCTCCGGCAATATCGCCGAATAGGAAGAGATCACTTCTGCTATCGGCTGTTGTGCTTTCACCCAATCCTGTATATCAAATAAAGGATAAGAAAATGCCAAAACAAAAAACGACAGCAAAAGCAGACGGCGCAACATAAAATAAGTATCCTTGTAAAAGAATATACGGTAAAAACCGTATAAAAGAACAAGCGCTACATTTACTTTTATAAAATAAGTCAATTCAGGAGTCATGGCAGTAAGTATTCGTTATTCTCGTCCTTTCTCTATCATCCTAAGAATGTCTTCCAAATCTTTTGCCGACAGTTTCTGTTCGCGGGCAAAAAATGAAACCATTTCTTTATAAGAGTTCTCAAAATAATTCTGCACAACTCCGTTGAGAAATGTCCGCTTATATTCGCTTTCTTCAATCAGCGGCGTATATTCGTACGTGTTTCCCCGTTGCTGCGTTTTTACATATTTTTTCCGTTCCAAATTTTTAATAACCGAAGCAAGTGTCGTATAAGGAGGCTTTGGTTCGTTATATTTTGCCAGAACATCTTTCACATAACACGGCGCGATCTGCCAGATCCAGCGCATCGCTTCTTCTTCTTGTATTGTCAGTCTTTCCATAGAACATCTATTTATTACGAATATTTCGTAGCAAATCTACGAATATTTCGTAAACTATACAGAAAGTGATCGTTAAATTGTATTAAGACTTTGTATTTAGTAAAAAACACGAATTTTCAAACTCGGAGATTAATAGATTCTCATTATATTTAGTATTTGAAAAACAATATGTAAAAAAAAACTGTTTTTAAAATATCCCTTATCTTTTATCTTGAACTAAAAACAAACGAATATGGGAAAATTTGAATTGTCTAAAAGAAAAGATGGAGAGTTTCAGTTTAATCTGAAAGCCGAGAATGGAGAAGTGATTTTAACAAGCGAAGGTTATACCACAAAAACAGCGTGCCTGAATGGAATGGAATCTGTAAAAAGGAACAGTGTGGACGACCAAAAATATGAAAAGAAAGTAGCGTCCAACGGTAAGTTCTTTTTTAATCTTAAAGCCTCAAACGGACAGGTAATCGGCTCCAGCCAGATGTATGTCAGCGAAGCCGGAAGGGATAATGGGATTAAATCCGTTAAGAAAAACGCCCCGAACGCTGCCGTCATCGACTTAGCGAATTAAGAAAAACAAAAACAATAATGGGAAGCAGCAGATGGCTTCCCGTTGTTTTTTTTCTCCTTCGCCAAGAATCATATCTCCAAATTCATGAAATGATTATCTTTGCGTTTATGAAAGAATTCATCCTGTCTGAAGCACAATCCGAAAAAGCCGTACTTGTAGGGCTTGTCACACCGGAACAAAACGAGCAACGCGTTCGCGAATACTTGGACGAGTTGGCTTTTCTGGCCGACACCGCCGGGGTTGAAGCGGTAAAACGCTTTCAACAAAAATTAGATTATCCCAATCCGCTCACGTTTGTCGGAAAAGGAAAATTAAGTGAAATCAAGGAATACGTCGTCGAACATGAAATCGGAATCGTGATCTTCGACGACGAATTATCGGCGAAGCAATTACGAAATATCGAAAAAGAACTTCAAGTAAAGATATTGGACCGTACCAACCTGATTCTGGATATTTTTGCCCGTCGCGCACAAACAGCGCACGCGAAAACACAGGTCGAGTTGGCACAATATCAATATATGCTGCCACGCTTGACCCGACTTTGGACACACTTGGAACGCCAGCGAGGAGGTGTGGGCATGCGCGGACCGGGAGAAACGCAATTGGAAACGGATAAACGAATTATTCTGGACAAAATCTCTAAATTGAAAAACGACCTGAAAGAGATCGACAAACAAAAAAGTGTTCAGCGCAAAAATCGGGGAAAAATGGTTCGCGTCGCACTGGTCGGTTATACGAATGTGGGGAAATCTACCTTAATGAACCTGCTAAGTAAGAGCGATGTATTCGCGGAAAATAAATTGTTTGCCACGTTAGACACAACCGTACGTAAAGTAATTGTGGATAATTTGCCATTCTTGTTGTCAGATACGGTCGGTTTTATCCGTAAATTACCGACTGAATTAGTCGAATCGTTCAAATCGACATTGGACGAAGTTCGTGAAGCGGATCTTTTAGTGCATATCGTGGATATTTCCCATCCTACATTTGAAGAGCAGATCGAAGTGGTCAACAAAACACTGGCGGAAATAGATAAAACAGAAAAGCCCATGATTATGGTCTTTAATAAAATCGATGCGTTCTCCTACTTAAAAAAAGACGACGACGACCTGACCCCTGCGACACGCGAAAACATTAATCTGGAAGAATTGAAACGCATGTGGATGAATAAGCTTCAGGGCAACTGTCTGTTTATCTCCGCCAAAGAAAAAATAAATATAGACGCGTTGAAATCGTTGTTATACGAACGGGTAAAAGAAATACATATTACCCGTTTCCCATATAACGATTTCCTCTTTCAACAATACGACGAAGACGAATAAAACTTATGGCAAACAAACGTAACCTGCTACCGGAAGAAATAGTAACCCTGCAAAAGCAATGCTGTTATGCGGACGATTGGCGTTCGATTCGGGTTCCGGAATTATTTGATATAAACCATATACATCATGTCCGTTTTTCGGGACAGATTGAATTGGGTGTTTTCCGGAAAGAATTCGAATTACCCGGAGGATTGAAAAAACACAGCGGACTGCGACATGTGACGTTGCATAATTGTACGCTGGGAGATGATGTGCTGATCGAAAACGTGCAAAATTACATTGCCAACTACCGAATTGGGGAAAGTACGATTATCCAAAACATCAACGTTTTACTGGTCGAGGGGAAAACGTCGTTCGGCAACAACACGCAGGTTTCTGTTCTAAACGAAACCGGTGGCCGGGAAGTCCCTGTTTACAACGGCTTGTCTGCTTCTTTAGCTTACGTTATTGCACTTTACCGCCATCATCCGGCATTAATCGACCGACTTTGCCGTTTAGTCGCCGATTACGCGGAAAAGGGCTCTTCCTCGACAGGCGTAATCGGACGCGAAGCACGAATCATCAATACTGGTACGATCCATAACGTGAAGGTTGGCGATTACACGACGATCGAAAATTGCACCCGTCTGGAAAACGGATCGATTAACAGCAATGCTGTCGCACCGGTATATATCGGCGACAGCGTCATCGCTCAGGATTTCATTATTTCGTCCGGGGCTTATATCGCAGACGGAGCGAAAATAATCCGTTGCTTTATAGGCCAGGCCTGCCATATCACCCACGGATTTTCAGCACATGATTCTCTTCTTTTTAGCAATTGCGGATTTGAAAACGGAGAAGCCTGCGCCATATTCGCCGGGCCGTTTACGGTGTCCATGCACAAGAGCAGCCTGTTGATCGCAGGGATGTTTTCTTTCCTCAATGCCGGATCAGGTTCAAACCAAAGTAATCACATGTATAAACTGGGACCAATCCATCAAGGAATTGTTGAAAGAGGATCTAAAACTACCAGCGATTCCTATATTCTCTGGCCAGCGCGTGTCGGCGCTTTCTCGCTGGTCATGGGTCGGCACCATCATCACAGCGACACCTCGGATATCCCATTTTCTTATCTGATCGAGAAAAACGATGAAACCTATCTCGTTCCGGGTGTAAATCTGCGCAGTGTAGGCACGATCCGCGACGCGCAGAAATGGCCGAAACGCGACAAACGGAAAGACAACCATCTGCAGGATATGATCAATTACAATCTGCTGAGTCCCTATACGATCCGGAAAATGATGAAAGCCGTATGCATTCTGAACAGTCTGCAAAATTTAGTTGGGGAAACTTCAGACGTCTATTATTACCAAAACACCCGTATACAGGGACGTTCACTTCGTAATGGAATTCACCTCTACACGCTTGCCATCAACAAATTCTTGGGAAATTCGCTCATAAAACGGTTGGAAGGCGATCGTTTTTCCTCTATTGCCGACGTTCATCAGCGGCTTCGTCCGGATAAAGCCGACGGAAGCGGTGAATGGGTGGACATGGCAGGATTGATTCTTCCTCAACAGATGCTGACCCGATTTCTCGAAAAGATTGCCAATGGCACTGTCGACACCTTAGACGAAATAGAACAATTCTTCCGTCAGGCGCATCAGGATTATTATTCCCTCGAATGGACTTGGGCATACGAAACAATCGAAACATACTATGATATAAATCTACAAATGGTCTCCGCCGAAAAGATTATCGAGCTGGTTCGAAAATGGCAACATTCGGTCATTACATTGGATGAGTTGTTATACGCTGACGCAAAAAAGGAGTTCTCACTCACATTTATGACCGGGTTCGGTATAGACGGCGCAAAAAAAGAGAAATTAGGAGATTTCGAAGGGGTACGCGGAGATTTCGAAAATAATCCATTCGTCTCAGCCGTACAAGAGCATATCGTCAAAAAGCGGGCACTCGGTGACGAACTGATCTGCCGTCTGGAAACACTTCTTTTATAAGAAAAGGGTATGCCTCTTTAAAGCATACCCCGAACATATTTAGGAAGGCTGATCTCAGCCAATTATATCATTTAAACCACTAAACCAATTATTCTTCTATTTCTATCAATTTCGATCCCGCGGCAACGGTTGCTCCTTCCTTGACGAACAATTGTTTCACGGTTCCGTTGTATTCGGAAAGAATACTGTTTTCCATTTTCATGGCTTCGAGAATCAATAAGTCCTGTCCTTTATGAACAATGTCGCCCGATTTGACTAAAAATCTGAAAACATGTCCCGGCATGGGGGCTTCGACCACTTGTCCGGTCACCGGTTGTGTCTCTTCCAGTTGAACGGAAGGTTTCACTTCAAGCACTTCTGTCTCCCGGCATGTTTTTTCGTAATCCTCTTTTTTCCGGTTCGTCAGAAACGTCGCAGCTACCGATGGAAATAATTCCAACAACAACTCTTCTTTTTCGTTTTCAGCTAAACGAACCCCTCCGTATGCTTCCAGAACCGGATTTTCAGGCGTCTTATGCGTAGACGTATCATATGGCACCTCCTCCTTTACCTTCGCGATTTTCAAACGAAACTCGGAAGAAACAGGTACAGGCGTCTTACCATATTCCCCTTTTACCAAAGCGACAAATTGATTTGTGGTATTACTGTACATCGGTTTGCCTTGTTTCAATGCTAAAGCACAATTAACCGCTTGTACACCGACGATCTGACTGGTTGGTGTAACCAAAGGAGGAAGACCGGCTGAAAGACGAACCGTCGGAATCAACTTCATGGCATCTTCCAAAATATCCATCGCATTCAATTGTTTCAGTTGAGCTACCATATTAGTATACATCCCTCCGGGAATCTCAGCCTGCTTAACTAATTCATTCGGTTTAGGAAAATTAAAATACGCTTCAATAGCATGACAAGCCTGCAAAAGCAATGTTTCATTGTTTTTCTGAACCGCTTCGATCGCTTTATCAAATTCACCGTCGATTACTGGCGGCAATTCGTTGGTCAAGGGATTAAAGGGTCTCGGAAATTGTTTCACAGCATCATAGGTCTCTAACTCCTTTCGTATCGGAAGCAGTTCTTGATTAATACGAGCTACAGCTTCCATATTCACATCCAGTTCAATCCCTAATTTCTTACAGAACAAATATACTAATTCGAGCGCTGGTGCGGCCGGCCCTCCGGCAAAATTCCAAATCACAGTGTCAACAATATCTACTCCGTTAACGATCGCAGCCAGAACAGCGGCCAGACCATATCCCGGCGTACAATGGGTATGAAAATCGATTGGCACATTCAAATGCTGTTTAAACAAGTTAACCAACTCCGCACTTCGGGAAGGAAGAATCAATCCGCTCATATCCTTAATAGTGATCATATTTGCTCCCAGTTTTTCCATTTCCTGCGCCTTTTGCAAAAAATAAGAGTTGGTAAAAACGGTTCCGGGCAGTGGTTTTCCTTTCAAAGCAGCCTTCGTTCTTTCCATAAAGGAGAAATGCGGATCAATCGTATAGCAAACCGCGCAATCCGCAATACCACCGTATTGACGGACACTGCGAATCGTCGACCGAACATTGTCGACATCATTCAACGCATCGAAAATACGCATGATTCCCAAACCGGACTCGATAGAATTACGGCAAAAGCCATCGATGATTTCATCCGGATAAGGTGCATATCCAAAAAGATTACGCCCGCGCGAAAGAGCCGTCAACTTAGACGCGTCGCCCACCACTCCTTTAATCTTCTCCAACCGATCCCAAGGATTTTCATTCAGGTAACGCATCACCGAATCCGGTACTGCTCCACCCCAAACTTCCATTGCGTAAAAATTCGCTTCTTTGTAAAAAGGTAATACACGATCAACTTGCTGTTGAGTCATTCTGGTCGCAAAAGCAGATTGCTGACCATCCCGTAATGTCAAATCCCGAATAAGTAATCTACGTGCCATATTTTTATTGGTTTATACGATGATTACCTCAAAAATATATGAAATAATTCAATATTTATACTGTTTTTTTTACGAAAAGAAACAATCAAAAAAAGCATTTTTCTGGCTTTTACTTTTCATCCCCATTTTTTGATTTTTAATAATTTACACGACCTGTTTCGTAAAAAAAAGGAAATTTAATAACCCTTTTTGTTACAGTTTTATAGCTGTTAAATTTAGCTAAATAAGGAAAAATTTCCGTAATTATTTCCCCTGGATAAAAGAGGTAGAAAATTTAGCAAAAAGGAACTTGAAAATTAAATGGTCAAATCAATTTGATTTCCTAATAAAACGAGATTTTTCGATTTTTTTTAACTTTTCAGAAAATCATCTCGATGATTTCGACCGCAGAGCCTGCGCAGTAAAAAATCCATCCCGATCTTAAAAAAAATTCACCCCGATGGTTAAAAAAAAGGTTCGAGATCTTTTTTTAAAATCTTCGGGAAGAATTTTTTCGTTCAAAAAAGGGCAAAAAATTCGTCCCGATGGGCTTTTTCAGTCCTAAAAAGACCTTCCGAATTTCCCCATTTTTATTCATTTTAATCCATACAGGGGCTAAATGGAACGTCCTATCGAAAAATCAAAAAAAGGCGTTTAAACGGGAGCACGTTTTCTCAAATCATTTTGATAAATAATTTTATTCTTTAATTACATTTTGATTTACAAATGCCGTTTTTCTTGTTGACAGAAATCAATACGCACATTTCATATATCAAACCAGGATCAATAAACCACTTTAATCACAGCGCCCGGATAATAGTGCAAGAGGATTTCGTCGTACGCATACCCCTTCTCCCCCATAACCGCTGCGCCTATTTGACAAAGACCAACGCCATGTCCCCAGCCTGCTCCTTTCAGGATAAAATCCGTTCCATCCCGCCAAACGACAAAAGCTGAACTGTACAAATGGGAAGCCGACAAGGTACGCCGGATCTCCAATTCCTTTCCGATCACCATCGTCCGTTTCGTTCCCACGATCCGAAGTCGAGTCAACCGTCCGGAAGTCCCCCTTGCAACCGGAATCAAGTCTTGTACCGTCCCAAAATCGATTTCCGAACGGCGGCAAACCAGTTCAGAAAGTTCTTCCTGCGTATATCGGACTTTCCAACGATAGAAATCCGTCGTTTCCTGATCATAATTATTGAGTACCTGCGATAGGATTGTTTGGTCGGTCGTATTACAAAATGCATCCGGACGAGACTCGATCCAGCGAACGGATTCAGCTTCCCGCATCAGGTTGGGAACAGGTGGACGGCCGGGCAAATCGCGCAATTTAACAAGATAAGAATAACGCTTATCTTCCCAACAATTCTGAAATTCTTCGACTACCCCGCCGCAACATTTGGAAAAACGGGCGTCACAAAGTTGACCATCCGCAAATAGCACTTGCCCGCACGTTTCCTGAACGGCACGACGTACGACAGCCAAGTTGGAAGCAGCACGCGTAATCCCCTGATAGCGCTGACAGTGATCGTCTGCACAGACATCGAACAGCGTATGATCTTCCCGGTCGTACCAGCGGACTCGCTCCTCTTCCGTTTCCGTAAACGTTGTATATTTTTTATCCGATACTGTAAGTCCTTTATTCTTCCCGATTTGCGCCAATAACCAGCTACGCGAAATAACCGCATGCGCTTTCAGCAATTCGAGCGAAGCCGCCGCACTCATTTCAGACGAGATCACGCTGGTCAGGTAATCTTCTACCGGCAACCGATTAATCGCCACAAGCTTCCTCCCATTGACAATCAATCGCAACGCCCCCTGAAATTGCTGATCTTCCTTTCGTTCCCAATGAAAATGAAGCCCGATAACAACCGCCCGTATCCAAAAAGAAGCCGCCTGGTCTACTGGTTCGAACACTAATTCATCGTACAACCGACCGTTCCATTCGACACGTCCATCCCGCGTACAGGCCGTCCACTCCCCCTCCGCCAGAACACCGTCGACCTTATACCCGCCGTTTAAACAAAAGGTGATTGTCTCGCGTTCCAGAATTCCTACCCGAATTGTATTTCCCATCTTATTTCTCCATTTTTAACGTGTTCCTTTTCGTTAACAAAAGCAACCCCAGAAAAGTAAGCATCGCATTCAATATTAAACGCTCATGACTAAACTCATATCCATTAAACCAGACTTTCGAATTCGAATCGATCACAAAACAAACGACCGGAGAAAGCAACGCTACTAAAGGCACAAAACGGTCACGCACTTGCCGGCGGGTAAAGATTCCAAACACAAACATACCCAATATCGGCCCGTACGTATAACTCGCCAAGATATATACCGCGTTAATCACTGACGTATTATTTAACAGGTTAATCAAAAGAATGACCAATCCCATAATAACCGCCATCCCGACATGTACTTTTTTCCGAATACCAGCAACAGCCGTTTCAGATCTTTTCTTTGTGCTTTCCAGAATATCGACGGTAAAAGAAGTCGTCAGAGCCGTCAGGGCAGAACCCGCGGCTGCATAAGCGGAAGAAATCAATCCCACAACAAACAAAACACCCACAATCAACGGGAAATAACCGCCCGTTGCAATAAAAGGAAACAAATCGTCTGTTTTCGCCGGCACTTGCAATTGATTCCGGGCGGCAAACAGATAAAGCAAAAGTCCCAAAACAAGAAACAGTAGAATCACAAAAATCTGCAAAATGCCACTCGTCACCATATTTTTCTGAGCGTCTTTCTGATTTCGACAACTCAAGTTCTTCTGCATAAAATCCTGATCCAACCCGGTAGTCGCGATCACCAAAAAAACACCGGCAAGAAACTGTTTGAAAAAAAATTTCCCGTCTTTAATATCTTCGAAAAAGAACACTTTCGACAAATCGCTGTCCCGAATCACCGCCGTCATCTCAGTAAAACCGTATCCGAGATCTTTTGAAACAAAGTAGATACTTAACCCAACGGAGACTATGAGACAAAAGGTTTTCAATGAATCAGTCCAGATCAACGACTTGACCCCACCCTGATGCGTATACAGCCAAACCAAAAAGACCGTAAAAATCACATTCAGGCCGAAAGGCGCCCGAAGCGGATCGAAGACCAAAAGTTGAAAGACAAGACAAACCAAATACAAACGCACGGCAGCACCCAACATTTTGGAAATAAAGAAAAACCAGGCACCCGTACGATAAGCAGAAAGTCCGAAACGATTCTCCAGGTATTCATAAATGGATGTCAGATTCATTTTATAAAACAACGGGATTAACACAAACGCAATCAGAAACTGCCCCACCGCAAACCCAAGGACCATCTGCAAATAAGAAAATGCCTGTGTGCCGACCATCCCCGGGACAGACACAAAAGTCACCCCCGATATGGCGGAAGCGATCATAGCAAAAGCCACAACATACCAGGAAGATTTGCGATTCCCGGTAAAAAACCCCTGATTATCCGCCTTCCGGCCCGAAACGTACGAAATACCGAATAAAACGGCGAAATAGGCCGCCATGATGATCAAAACTAAAACAGGACTCATCTACATCTTTTTATGTGGTTGTTTTCTTCATTATACCGCTGATCCGCGTCAGGGATATCCGCAAAAGTAACATTCATTTTATGTATCTTTGCACAAGTAGCTGTAAAAAATAAGCCATGCCATGAAATCGACCATTGATTGTTTTATCCTTTTTACGGAAGAAGGGCAACTGGCAGAAACACGCGAGATTCTGCAAACTTCGGAATTGATCCGGATGGTTACGCCTTTATCCGCCTCTTCACTGTACGCAACGGAAACACTCCGGCAAATTGCGGCTCACACCGAAGCCGATTATATTTTATTCTACACCAAAGCTTCTTCGCTGCAATTAGGCTATTTTGCCCTGGAACGCATGCTGCGGATCGCGAACGACTCCGGCGCAGGAATGGTGTATGCCGATCATTACCAGCAAACCGCCACCGGACGGCAAAATGTTCCGTTGGCCGACTACCAATTCGGCAGTCTTCGCGACGATTTCGATTTCGGCTCGCTGCTTTTATATCGAACCAGTGCATTGAAAGAAGCGGTAAAACGCATGCGGACGGACTACCGCTTTGCCGGACTTTACGACCTACGCCTGAAAGTGTCTCAGAAATGCGATATCGTACATATTAATGAATATCTTTATACGGAACAGGAGGAAGACGCACGCAAAAGCGGCGAAAAGCAATTCGATTACGTCGACCCGAAAAACCGAGAGGTACAGATCGAAATGGAGCAGGTTTGCACGGAGCACCTGAAAATAATCGGTGCCTACCTGGAGCCTTCTTATGAAACCGTTTCTTTTGCATCCGAAAAATTCGAACAAAAAGCGTCTGTCATTATCCCCGTCCGTAACCGGGCACGTACGATCGACGACGCAATCCGGTCGGTTTTACAGCAAAAAACAAATTTTCCATTTAACTTGATTGTCATCGACAACCATTCGTCTGACGGGACAACGGAGAAAATCCGCAATTATGCGGACGACAAGCGGCTAATCCATCTGATCCCAGAACGCGAGGATTTGGAAATCGGCGGCTGTTGGAATCTAGGAGTACATCATCCGGCCTGTGGGAAGTTCGTCGTTCAGTTGGATAGTGACGACTTGTACAAAGACGATCATACCTTGCAAACCCTGATTGACGCTTTTTATACGCAAAATTGCGCCATGGTCGTAGGGACTTATCAGATGACGGATTTCCATTTAAATCCTATCCCGCCGGGGGTCATCGAGCACAGGGAGTGGACACCGGACAACGGACGGAACAATGCCTTACGGATTAACGGCCTGGGTGCCCCTCGGGCGTTTTACACCCCGGTACTTCGCGAAATAAAAGTTCCAAACACTAGCTACGGGGAAGATTATGCCCTCGGATTGGCCATATCACGCCGTTATCAAATCGGACGTGTATACGACGTGGTATATCTCTGCCGGCGTTGGGAAGAGAACTCGGATGCTTCGTTAGACAACGTAAAGCTAAACCTTCATAACACCTATAAAGACCGGATTCGTACGTGGGAGATACAGGCGAGAATCGCACTAAATAAAGAAAAAAAATGAACGACGAGGCGAAACTACTCTTCGAAGAACAACTGGTAAACTGGCCGCTAGCGAAAAGGAATTACGCGGCGTTGGAACAAGTGCAGATGAAAACATTTGTAATCGCCGGGAACACCTTCAACATACAATTCAACCCCGTTCGTATCGTCTCTACCGCCGCTAAAATCGACGTGCAATCGATCCGGAAAAGAGCCTGTTTTCTCTGCCGGGAAAATCGTCCAGTGGAACAAAAGGGTATTCCCTTGCTTGAAAAGTATACCCTCTTAATTAATCCGTTTCCCATTTTCCCTCGCCACCTCACGATCCCCGAGGTGACGCACACACCACAACGCATAGAAGGTCATTTTACCGACATGCTGGAACTGGCTAATACGTTTGACGACTATATTCTTTTTTATAATGGAGCTCATTGTGGTGCCTCTGCCCCCGACCATATGCACTTCCAGGCTGGGAATAAAGGAGTTCTGCCGTTCGAAAACGAATGGAAACGGAAAAGAACCTTACTTCGACAGGCTAAACGGGGGAATATTTGGAAAATTAGCGATAACTTGCGCACGGGTTGGATATTGGAAGGAGACGACCCGTCAGGGCTTCATTCCCTTTTTAACACGATATACAAACTGCTGCCGATCGTTTCGGAGGAAGAAGAACCTCGGATAAATTTGTTACTTTGGAGAGAAGAAGCAAAATGGATTGCCGTTTTGTTTCCGAGAAAAACACACCGGCCAGCCTGTTTTTTTGCAGAAGGCGAAGCACAATTGACAGTCAGCCCGGCGTCTGTGGATCTGGGTGGCGTTTTCATCATTCCCCGGGAACAAGATTTTGAAAAAATCAACCCCGAGAAAATCACGAGGATCATACAGGAAGTGTGTTTAGACAAAATAACAACCGAAAAAATAAATAACCGGCTAAAAACACAAATATGAAAGGAGTCAGACAAAAATCCCCATGGTTATGGATCCCTTCGCTTTATTTCGCGCAGGGGTTGCCTTATGTGGCCGTCATGATGATCGCCGTTATTCTCTATAAACGAATGGGACTGGGAAACGCCGAGATCGCCCTGTATACGAGTTGGCTATACCTGCCGTGGGTAATCAAACCGCTTTGGAGTCCGTTTGTAGATCTGGCGAAAACCAAACGGTGGTGGATTGTCACCATGCAATCGCTAATCGCCGTAGGGTTTGCCGGAATCGCGTTCTTTATTCCAACGACGTATTACCTACAACTGACATTGGCGTTTTTCTGGTTGCTGGCTTTTTCTTCCGCGACACACGACATTGCCGCCGACGGTTTTTATATGTTGAGTCTGAATACCGGCGAACAATCGTTTTTTGTTGGCATCCGAAATACCTTCTACCGATTCGCCATGATCTTCGGGCAGGGAATCCTGGTTGCCGTGGCCGGTTTTCTGGAAAAAAGCAAAAATAACATTCCACTTGCCTGGTCGATCACGTTCTTTCTGCTTGCCGGAATATTTATAGCACTATCGCTTTATCACAAAGCCGTACTGCCGAAACCAACGGAAGACACGCCACGCGGAAATCTGACCCCGCGAGAATTGTTACGCGACTTTTGGAAAACATTTGTTTCTTTCTTTACCAAAGACGATATCGGCTTAATTTTGTTTTTCCTGCTGACCTACCGTCTCGGAGAAGCGCAATTATTGAAGCTAAGTTCTCCTTTTATGCTCGATCCGGTTTCCGACGGCGGACTCGGATTAGACACGGCTACTGTGGGTGTCGCTTACGGAACGTTGGGTGTCGCGGCACTGCTGGCCGGTGGTATTTTGGGGGGAATCGTCGTTTCGCGCGACGGGTTCCGCAAATGGATTATCCCGATGGCTTTATGTCTGAATTTAGCCGATTTGTTTTATGTTTTTTTAGCCATTTTCCAACCAGAGAATATTCTTTTTATTACCTCGTGCATTGTATTAGAGCAACTTGGTTACGGATTCGGTTTTACGGCTTATACCCTGTTTTTGATTTCGATAGCCAACGGCACCTATAAAACGGCGCACTACGCCATCGGAACGGGTTTTATGGCTCTGGGTATGATGCTACCGGGCATGATCGCCGGCTGGCTACAGGAAACTATGGGATATACATTATTCTTTTGGTGGGTTTGTCTTTGCACTGCGCCGGGGATCGTGGCCGCTTTCTTCGTAAGCAGAAAAATAGACCCGGTATTCGGAAAAAAATAAAAAAGCATTAATTTGTGGATCAATATACAAAACAAAACAAAAACAAAAAAAACAATGATACTAATTGCAGATAGTGGATCTACAAAAACACATTGGTGTATCATAGAAAACGGTGAAAAAGTAAAAACTATTTTCACGGAAGGAATCAATCCTTATTTTCAGACACAGGAAGAAATCAAAAAAGAACTGATTCTTTCTCTGTTTCCTAAAGTAACTGGTCTACCGTTACAGTCTGTCATTTTTTACGGTGCCGGCTGCCTGCCGGAAAGAAAACAGGTTGTCAGAAACGCGATTGCAGAAACTTTACAAACAGAGACCATCGAAGTACATTCCGACCTGTTAGCAGCTGCCCATGCTTTATGCGGGCGAGAAGCCGGAATTGCCTGTATTCTGGGAACCGGATCCAATTCCTGTTTTTATGACGGAAAAGAAATTGTGTCTAACGTTTCTTCGCTGGGCTTCATTCTGGGCGACGAAGGCAGCGGAGCGGCTCTGGGG
Organism: Massilibacteroides sp.; assembly: GCA_028708075.1. GTDB lineage: Bacteria > Bacteroidota > Bacteroidia > Bacteroidales > Tannerellaceae > Massilibacteroides. The sequence continues at coordinate 36,150 of JAQVZS010000007.1, read as the reverse complement.
AAGACGCTGGTGGGCGACCTTCTGAAAAACCAATTGCCCGAACAGTTAAAAGAGGCTTTTCTGATACGATATAACCTGAGTGTTGCCGAAATTATCGACCGGGTATACCGAAAACCCTTCCCCAACCGTTTTCTGGCCGGGTTTACTCCATTTCTAATTGAATACATCGACCTGCCACAGATTCAGTTGCTCGTGAGAAATTGTTTCCGCGCCTTCTTTCAGCGAAATGTAGCACAATATGACTACCATTCTTACAATGTCCATTTAATGGGTTCTGTAGCTTTCTTTTTTCAAGATTTATTAAAAAAAGCAGCGGAGGAATGTGGTATGAAAACCGGGAAAATTATGAGGCAACCGATGGACGGGTTAATCGATTATCATTCGAAAAAATAAAGGACAAAACGATGGCTTTTGAAAAAATATCAGAACAAGAATCCTTATACAACGGATTGGAAAACAAATCCGTACGTGAAATACTGGAAGAGATAAACCGCGAAGATCAGAAAGTTGCGTTAGCGGTACAGAAGATTATTCCCCACATTGAAGAATTGGTCGAAAAGATTGTCCCGCGAATGAAACGTGGCGGACGAATTTTCTATCTGGGTGCCGGAACAAGCGGACGTCTAGGGGTGTTGGACGCATCGGAAATACCGCCGACATTCGGCATGCCGCCGACGATGATTATCGGACTGATCGCCGGAGGTGACAAAGCACTTCGTAGTCCTGTGGAAAACGCAGAAGATGACCTCGAACATAGTTGGCAGGAATTAATGGAACACCAGATCAACAAAAAAGACACGGTGATCGGCATTGCAGCGTCGGGCACCACGCCTTACGTGATCGGTGCATTGCACGAAGCGCGCAAACATGGAATCCTAACCGGCTGTATTACAAGCAACCCGAACTCGCCCATGGCTGCCGAAGCAGACATTGCCTTAGAAATGATCGTGGGGCCGGAATACGTGACCGGAAGTTCGCGAATGAAGTCCGGAACCGGGCAGAAAATGATTCTGAACATGATCTCCACCTCCGTGATGATACAATTGGGAAGAATAAAAGGCAACAAGATGGTTAATATGCAATTGAGCAACCAAAAACTGATCGACCGGGGCACGCGTATGATCGTCGAAGAATTAGATCTATCATACGACCGGGCGAAATCTCTGCTTTTACTGCACGGATCCGTAAAAAAAGCGATAGAAGCCTACCGGGGAGAATAAAGACATATCTTTTATTTTGTCTATATCTCTGTACTCATAAACGAATATTCGCTATCTTTATCAGCGATAAGTACAATTATCGTATAAGAACAAGGCTGGTTATGGACTGAAGAATTTATTTGGAATTTGAAAAACTCTTATCCAGGTAAATGGCCAAATCGATTTCGAGATTCATGGGAAAGACTTCTTCAATTTAACAAAGAAAAACATTTAGACTTTTCACACAAAAAACAAATTCATCAACATTTTTTTGTAGTCAATTAAACCTTCCCGAGGAGTTTTAGTCACAATTATCATATTTAGTATGTAAAGAATATAATTCCTTTTGTATATCGTATGATAAAAAAAGTAAAATGGGGAGTAACGTTATTAATCGTTCTCCTAATCTTGGGAATGATTATCTATCCAAAAGCAAAACGAATGCTAACAGCCCCCAAAGGAGGCTTCGAATCTCCGGCTCCATCCGGCACACCCCGTAACAAAATTCTAAATATTAATGCGGAAATCATCCGGTCTCAACCACTTTCTGATAAAATTGTTAGTGCGGGAAGTGTCATACCGGATGAAGAGGTTGACCTTTCTTTCGAATCTTCCGGCAAAGTCGTGGCTATTTATTTTACGGAAGGAACGCATGTAAAAAAGGGGGAATTATTAGCCAAAATAAATGACAGTCCATTACAGGCTCAACTGAAAAAACTTGAAGCGCAAATTCCGCTGGCAAAGGACAGGGTCTACAGGCAAAGAGCATTATTGGCAAAAGATGCCGTTAGTCAAGAGGCTTTCGAGCAAGTGCAAACCGAATTAGAAAAACTGATGGCAGACATTGATCTTGTCAAAGCAAATATTACCTTAACAGAGTTAAGAGCTCCTTTCGACGGAATCATCGGATTACGTAATGTCAGCGAAGGAAGCTACACCACTCCCTCAACCATCGTCGCCAAACTTACAAAAATTTCACCTTTAAAAATTGATTTTTCTATTCCAGAGCGTTATTCAGGAGAGGTTAAATTCGGAACACGTATTTCTTTTTCTCTTGAATCTAACGACGGCATTGTTCAAAAACATCAGGCAACCGTATACGCTGTGGAAAGTAAAATAGACATGGACACCCGTACCTTGAATGTGCGGGCGACTTATCCGAATGAACGGGAAACTATTTTACCGGGACGGCTAACCTGGATTGAAATCACTAAACAGGAAATACAAGACGCACTTACGGTCCCCAGTGAAGCGATAATTCCTGAAATGGGGAAAAATATTGTATATAAATATCAAAACGGAGTGGCTGAACCCATAGAAATCAAAACAGGTATCCGTACGGAAAGCCGCGTACAGGCAATCAATGGCTTAAGTCCGGGTGATACGATCATCACATCCGGCGTCATGCAACTCCGCAAAGGCATGAATGTCTCGATTGATAATTTGTATTAAAACCGGGATAAGATCATGAGCAACCTTTCTGAAATCAGCATCAACAGACCGGTACTTTCGACAGTGATGACCATTGTCCTCCTGTTGTTTGGCTTCATCGGTTATAGTTTTCTCGGCATACGTGAATTTCCTAGTGTAGACCAACCGATTATTTCGGTAAGCGTATCTTATCCAGGGGCCAACGCAGATGTGATTATGAACCAGATCACAGAGCCTTTGGAACAGAATATCAACGGGATTCCTGGGATCCGTTCATTAAGCAGCGTCAGCAGTCAGGGTAGTTCGCGCATCACCGTCGAATTCGAATTGTCGGTTGACATGGAAACAGCGGCAAACGACGTTCGTGATAAAGTCTCCCGCGCGCAACGGTATCTGCCGAGGGACTGCGATCCGCCGACTGTATCGAAAGCAGACGCAGACGCGTCGCCCATTATGCAGATAGGTATACAAAGTTCGCAACGTTCACTAATGGAACTCAGTGAAATTGCCGAATTGACGGTAAAAGAACGATTACAAACCATACCCAATGTTAGTGCGGTAAATATTTGGGGACAGAAACGCTATTCTATGCGCCTTTGGCTGGACCCTACCAAAATGGCGGGCTACGGCGTGACACCAATTGATGTGAAGAATGCCATCGACCGAGAAAATGTTGAATTGCCTTCCGGAAGTATTGAGGGCAATACCATCGACCTTTCTATCCGAACATTAGGGCTTATGCATACGGCCAAGGAGTTTAACGATCTCATCATCAAAGAAAGCAACAATAACATTGTACGATTCAGTGATATCGGTTATGCGGAACTGGCACCGGAAGATATGCGTAGTCTTTTAAAGAAAAATGGGAAACCAATGGTAATCGATGTGATTATTCCCCAACCGGGTGCAAACCACATCGAAATAGCCGATGAAGCCTATAACCGTATCGAACAATTAAAAAAAGACCTGCCTGACGACGTCACAGTAGAAATGGTCTACGACAATACGCGTTTTATTCGGGCATCTATTCATGAAGTACAAGAAACGATTTATGTTGCTTTTCTCATAGTCGTTTTGGTTATTTTTCTTTTCCTGCGTGACTGGCGCGTCACGTTGATCCCAGTAGTTGTTATCCCGGTTTCGCTTGTCGGAACATTCTTTATCATGTATTTGGCAGGGTTCTCTATTAATGTTCTGACCATGCTAGCCATTGTGCTGGCGGTCGGATTGGTGGTGGACGATGCGATTGTGGTTACCGAAAACATTTATACTCGTATTGAAAAAGGAATTAGGCCAAAAGAAGCCGGAATAGAGGGAAGCAAAGAAATTTTTTTCGCTGTTATTTCGACAACAGTCACGTTAGTCGCCGTTTTTCTTCCGATTGTTTTTATGGAAGGTATGACCGGACGACTTTTTAAAGAATTCAGTATTGTAATTGCCGGCGCCGTTGTGATTTCTTCTTTTGTAGCCTTGACATTTACACCGATGCTGGCTACCAAAATTCTGAAAAGAAGAGAAAAGAAAAACAAGTTTTATAAATTAACTGAACCTTTTTTTGATTGGATAAACCGGATCTATGAAAAAGGATTAACCTATTTCTTAAATCGCAAAATATGGTCATTCCCAATCATTCTGGTACTTCTACTGGCTATTGCCTATTATTGGAAAAAAATCCCCGCAGAATTATCGCCGTTGGAAGATCGTTCGATGATCAGCATTAATACCAGAGGCCCGGAAGGCGCAACATTTGAATTTCTGCGTGATTATGGGGAACAAATTGAAATGATCGCCGACTCAATCACTCCTGAAAAACAAGCCATTGTTTCCCGATCCTGGAGTTCCGGTGGATTTGTCAATATCATCCTTCCAGACCTCAAAGAACGTGACTGGTCGCAAATGAGTGTGGCGGAAGATCTTTCCCGTGCCGTACAAAAAGAGACCAAGGCCAGAGCTTTCGTTCAACAACAATCGACGTTTGGGGGAAGACGGGCGGGAATGCCGGTTCAATATGTACTTCAGGCAACCTCGCTGGAGAAACTGCAGGAAGTACTTCCTTCCTTTATGCAAAAAGTAAATGAAAGTCCGGTTTTTCAAATGGCGGATGTGAATCTGAAATTTACCAAACCAGAAACACGTATTGAGATTAACCGCGATAAAGCGTCTTTGCTGGGTGTGAGCACACGAAACATCGCGCAAACGCTACAATACGCGTTAAGCGGTCAACGTATGGGCTATTTCTATATGAATGGAAAACAATACCAGATATTGGGAGAAATCAATCGCCAGCAAAGAAACACTCCAGTAGACCTCAAATCTATTTATGTTAGAAATGATAACGGAGCGATGATTCAATTGGACAACCTGGTGACTTTGCAAGAAAACGTCGCTCCGCCACAATTGTATCGCTATAATCGTTTTGTATCAGCCACCATTTCGAGCGGACTGGGCAAAGGCTACACAATCAGGGACGGATTAGATGAAATGGATCGTATTGCAGCCGAAACGCTGGATGGTTCTTTCCGAACTGCTTTGTCCGGCGAATCTAAAGAGTTCCGGGAAAGTTCGGATAGCTTGATGTTTGCTTTGATTTTAGCGCTTATCATGGTCTACCTCGTATTGGCCGCCCAATTCGAAAGTTTCAAAGACCCATTTGTTGTAATGATTACTGTTCCGTTAGCCATAGCGGGAGCGGTTTTCTTTATGAGCATCAGCGGAATCACCATGAATATTTTTAGCCAGATCGGAATCATCATGCTTATCGGATTGGTCACCAAAAACGGAATCCTGATCGTTGAATTCGCCAATCAACGGCAAATCGCCGGTTATGAAATCAACGAAGCGATCCGTTCGGCAGCTATTCAGCGCCTGCGCCCTATCCTCATGACCAGTGCTTCCACGATCATCGGTTTGTTACCTTTAGTTTTTGCATCGGGAGAAGGTGCACAAGGACGTATCGCCATGGGAATAGCCGTTGTCGGCGGAATGTTGATTTCTACCTTTTTGACGTTATTCATTATCCCAGCCATGTATTCGTATATTTCGACAAACCGGAAAAAACGACTAAACGTGCAAGAAAACATGCAAGCTAAAATAAATTAAAAAGTTCGCCATGAGAAGTGTCTTTTATTTTTTTATCATTTTTGCTTATTTCAATACGCTTTCAGCTTTCTCTCAGGATGTATTTAGTTTACAAGACTGCATCAAAACAGGACTCGAGAGAAATTATTCGATCCGCATCATCCGAAACGAACAAACCATCAGCACCAATAACGCAACTATCGGAAATGCCGGTTACCTTCCTTCATTGGAGATGGACGGAGGACTTAGCGGTACGATCTACAATACCCAAAACGAACTGACCGACGGGTCCACAGAAAAAACAACCGGAATCAACAGTGAAACAGCCAACATCGGACTAAATATGAGTTGGATGATCTTTGACGGATTCGGAATACAAGCCTCTTACGAAACCTTAAAAGAATTAAAAAAACTGGGGGAACTAAATACACGTATGACCATTGAAGACTTTGTAGCGACCCTTACCGCCGAATATTATAACCTAATCCGGCAAAAAATAAGGTTACATAATCTGAAAGCGACATTGGCCCTGTCCAAAGAACGATTGCGCATTGTCGAAGAACGTTATTATATTGGATCCATGTCCCGGCTCGACCTGCAACAGGCACAAGTGGACTTCAATGCCGACAGTTCGAATGTATTAAATCAATTAGAAATCGTACACCGTTCAAAAATAGAATTAAACAGGCTTATGGCATTGGAGAATATAGAAGAACGCGTATTCATCAAAGATTCAGTCATCGTTCCCAATGCTTTTTTGGATGAAGCCGAACTTTGGAACAACACAGAGACATCAAATGTATCCCTGCAAATTGCTCGGAAAAACATCCTTTTATCCGAATTGGATTACAAAAAGGCGCGCAGCCGTAATTATCCTTATGTAAAACTAAACGCAGGCTACGGTTACACCGCCAACTGGTATGAAGTCGGTACAACCGACCTGCAAAAAAGATTAGGGTTGAACTATGGAGTTACCATAGGTTATAATCTGTTTGACGGATTTAATAGGCGCCGCGAACAAAAAAACACCCGCCTCCAAATAGAAAATAAAGATTTACGGCGCCAAGAAATGGAGCTTGCCTTAAAAGCTGATATGAGTAATTTTTGGATGGCCTATGAAAATAATCTCGATTTGTGGAGCCTGGAAAAAGAAAATCTAGTTGCCGCACAGGAAAATTATGCCATTGCCATCGAACGGTATAAACTGGGAGATCTTTCCGGAATCGAGCTGCGTGAAGCACAAAACAGTCTACTGAATGCAGAAGAAAGACGCTCCATAGCCGAATATGCCACAAAAATTTGCGAAATCTCGTTGTTACAGTTAAGCGGACAATTATTGGAATATTTATTGCCGGACGAATGATTATTGACAATAAGTACTATCTTTACGGGTTAGATATAAACCGTAAAAATCAGTTGCCTGCAAAAACACCATGAAATATTATTATTCCTATCAAACGAGCATAGGCGAAATTTGGATCTGTGAAGAAGACAAACAAATCACGCGCTTATCCTTTAAAAAACCTGAGACAGGTTATGAAAAAAAAGAGACGAAACTACTGCGGGAAACCGCAAGGCAAATCGACGAATATCTACATGGACAGCGTATGTCATTTAATCTTCCGTTAAATCCTCAAGGAACGCCCTATCAAAAAACTGTTTGGAATGCCTTGTTACGGGTATATTATGGTGAAACCCGTACTTACAAACAAATAGCCGAAGATATAGGGAATCCGAAGTCGTGCCGTGCAGTAGGATTGGCGAACAACAAAAATCCGATAGCCATCATCATCCCTTGCCACCGGATCGTTGGTTCGAACGGGAAATTGGTCGGTTATGCCGGAGGGTTGGAAATCAAGGAAAAGCTTTTGGCTATCGAACAATAAAACATCGTAAACAACAGCGATATATTGCTGGTGCGCTTATTTTGTGGGCGCACACTGGGTAATTCTAAAAGATAAACTCTATATTTGTGCAAAAACTACAGACTATTTAAATTCATGTGTTCATGGAAAAGAAAATTGTAACCTTTGGAGAAATCATGCTCCGCTTAGCCACACCCGATTATCTTCGTTTCCATCAAAGTGATAAACTGAACGCAACTTTCGGAGGAGGAGAAGCGAACGTTGCCGTATCGTTGGCAAATTATGGATTAAAAACATCCTTTATTACCCGCTTACCTCAAAATGATATTGCCCACTCCTGCGTGATGGACCTTCGAAAATACGGAGTAGACACTTCCGATATTATCTATGGAGGCGAACGTCTGGGAATTTATTTTCTGGAAACCGGCGCCGTGGCCCGCGCAAGCAAAGTCGTTTACGACCGTGCTCATTCTTCTATTTCTGAAATCCAACCAGGTATGATCGACTGGGTACATGTCCTGAAAGATGCGGCCTGGTTTCATTGGACGGGGATCACGCCGGCTATTTCCCAAGGGGCTGCCGACGTTTGTCTGGAAGCTATTCGCACGGCAAATCAATTAGGAGTTCCGGTGTCTTGCGATTTGAACTATCGCAAAAATCTATGGAAATACGGGAAAAAAGCATCGGAAGTCATGCCAGAATTAGTCGCTGGATGCGATGTTATTTTGGGTAATGAAGAAGATGCAGAAAAAGTATTCGGCATCAAACCCGAAGGATTCGATGTGGTACAAACCGAAGGTGAAGTGAATGCTGCCGAATTTGAATCTGTGTGTACCCAATTGATAGAAAAATTTCCCCGCGCTCAGAAAGTAATCATCACGTTGCGAGGATCGATCAATGCCAATCATAATACCTGGGGTGGTGTTTTATATACAGAGAAGAAACTTCATCAATCCAGACGCTACGATATTACGCATATTGTCGACCGCGTGGGTGGCGGGGACTCTTTCATGGGGGGATTGATTTACGGACTGATTACTTATCCTACCAATCCGCAAAAGGCGCTCGATTTTGCTGTAGCGGCGTCCTGTCTGAAACATACGATTTATGGAGATTATAACCAGGTGACGGTAGAAGAAGTAGAAAAATTAATGAGTGGAGATGCCTCCGGACGCGTTTCCCGTTAAAACAACTATAACATGGCACGATTTAATAAAATACAGGTATTATCGGCAATCATAAACACCGGCATGGTTCCGGTTTATTATCATGGCGATATCGAAACGGCAAAACAAGTTTTGAAAGCGTGTTACGCTGGCGGCGTACGTGCGTTTGAATTCACCAACAGAGGTGATTTTGCGCAGGAAGTATTCGGAGAGTTGATCAAGTTCGCGACAAAAGAATGCCCGGAAATGATCGTGGGTATTGGTTCGATTGTCGATGCACCTACGGCAGCTTTATATATTCAGTTGGGGGCTAATTTTGTGGTAGGGCCACTCTTTAATCCGGAAGTAGCGAAAATATGCAATCGCCGACTCATCCCCTACACCCCCGGCTGTGGATCGGTTTCGGAAATCGGGTTCGCGCAGGAAGTCGGCTGCGACCTCTGCAAAATATTCCCGGCTGGAAATGTCGGCGGACCCTCATTTGTGAACAATATGAAAGCACCGATGCCGTGGTCGATGATTATGGCTACCGGAGCCGTGGAACCGACAGAAGAAAACTTATCCGCTTGGTTTAAAGCAGGAGTAACTTGCGTAGGAATGGGGTCTAAACTATTTCCAAAAGAAACGATCGCGGCAAAAGACTGGGATACGATTTCCAGGCTTTGCCAGGAAGCATTATCGATAATACAAAAATATAAGAAACCATGAGAACGTTTTTAGACTCGGATTTTCTGCTCTATTCGGATACAGCGCGCAAGCTATATCATGAACATGCAGCAAAAATGCCGATCATCGACTATCATTGCCATCTTGTTCCAAAAATGATCGCGGACAATTATCAATTTGCCGATCTGACAGAAATATGGTTGGGCGGAGATCACTACAAATGGAGAGCCATGCGTGCCAATGGAATCTCGGAAGAATACATCACCGGAGACAAACCATCTTACGAAAAATTTGAGAAATGGGCGGAAACTATGCCGTATGCCATGCGCAATCCGCTTTATCACTGGACCCATCTGGAATTAAGCCGCATCTTTGGGATAGACAAAGTTTTAAATCCGTCTACCGCCCGTGAAATATACGAAGAATGTACGGACAAATTACACACGCCGGAATTTCGCGCCCGCGCCATCATGGAACGGATGAATGTAGAATTAGTCTGCACGACTGATGACCCGGCCGACTCGTTGGAATACCACAAGGTTATACGGGAAAGCGGATTCAGGGTAAAAGTACTACCGACTTGGCGACCGGACAAAGCGATGAGTATCGATAACGCAGACGTTTATAATACCTATTTGGGACTATTGGAAAAAGCGGCCGACATCGACATACGAACATATACGGATTTATTGGCCGCTTTAGAAAAAAGGCATCGTTTTTTTGAAGAACAAGGTTGCGGACTTTCCGATCACGGATTGACAACTTTCTGTGCAGAACCTTATTCTGAGGCAGAAATCAATTCGATTTTTGCAAAAGTTCGTTCGGGAAAGAATCCGACAGCGGAAGAAGATCGTAAATTCCGTTCTGCCATGTTATATGATTTAGCGGTTATGGACGCCGAATCGAATTGGGTGCAACAATTCCATATCGGCGCAATCAGAAACAACAACACTAAAATGTTTCGTCAATTAGGCCCGGACATCGGTTATGATGCGATCGGCGATTATGAAGTTGCCACGGCGATGAATCGTTTGCTGGATAGGCTAAATTCGGACGAAAAACTTGCCAAGACCATTCTGTATAATCTCAATCCGCGCGACAATGAATTAATGGTCACCAATGCCTACAATTTCAACGATGGTACAGTTCCCGGCAAAATGCAATATGGTGCGGGATGGTGGTTCCTCGACCAGTTGGACGGTATGGAAAAGCAAATAAACGCCCTCTCTGCGTTAGGTTTGTTAAGCCGTTTTGTCGGCATGCTTACCGATTCCAGAAGTTTCTTATCTTATCCGAGACATGAATATTTCCGCCGTATTTTATGTAACAAATTAGGCAACGAAGTAGAAAAAGGCGAACTACCTACATCCGAACTCCCTTTTATCGAACAAATGGTAGAAAATATAAGTTATTACAATGCCAAGAATTATTTTGGATGGTAATGTTTTAGATTAGCCATAAAAAACCCGACAACGAAATTATCGTCGGGTTTTTTATCGTTTTTATTCTTCACCTGCCCAAAATGGAGACTGAACCAATGTTGGGTCTTTATCTATCTGACTTTGATAAATAGGCATCCAATACTGTTTCTTTTCGAAACTACGCAATAATGCTTTTGTACGAACAAAGTATGCTTTAGGATTATTCTTATCATCAACGTATACCGTACCGGCAAAATTCATTCCGTAATCATAACCATCTAACAATTCTTCTCCTAATAACCAGCGACGTATGTCATGATAGCGTATTCCCTCCCCACACAGTTCCACTCTACGCTCCTTTCGAATCAGTTCCCGAATGTATGACTGGTCATTTTTGTACGGAATCCGTTGGAAACCATTATTATCTATTCCGGTTCCATATTCAGGAATACCTGCACGTTCACGTATTTTATTTAGATAAAGCATAATATCACTGTGTCCTGGGCTGGACTCGTTCAACGCTTCCGCATAATTCAGATAAGCTTCACCCAAACGATACAGAATACCCGGACGATACGAACGTTTTCCATCTCTGGGAATAGATTCCAAAGAAGTTTTTTTTCTGTTCAAATATCCATTTTGCGGAGCATCATGCGATGGACCACCATCCCATTCGCCAGACATCATCCTCGTTGTACGACCTTCCTGATGAAACCAGGCACCATTATAAAGAACAGCCAAATAAAAACGCGGCTCACGATTGCTATACATATTATAAGTGTTCGGAACTGTGATTTGTCCCGGCTGCACATTCTGGAATTTACGGCACGGATCCCATTTCGTATTACGAATTTCCGCCTCTGTAGAAAAACCTGACTCAGTATAACTTGACTCTTCATTAATAATAGGAGAACCATCGGCATTATATCCTAAAATCGGAGACAATCCGTTTTTCATAAAGAAAGCATCCACCATACCTTGAGTAACACCTAAACCTCCATTGCCGCCACAACCACGAGGAGTACTGTGTGCCTCAAAAGAACTGTAATCTGCATCTGGACGAGCGAAAAGAATTTCGTTATTTCCCTCCGATGTTTTTTTCAAAAACAGATTATAACAAGACATGAATGGATCTATTTTTCCATCATTAGTATATTCATAATATAAATCGTGACCGGCAGCATGAGCCCGATCAATTAATAACTTGCAGGCATCTGCCGCCTTTTTCCATTTTCCTGCATCATAGGTTGTATTAAAGCGTTCTTTCCCATTGTATAGCAAAGGTGTCTCTTCGTACATTTTATTCCCGTTAACAAGTGGGCTTGCTGCGAACAAAAGCATTCTGGCCCGTACCGCCAAACAAGCAATAGATGTAGCACGACCAAAGAATGCTTCTTCCCATTTATCAGGAAGCTTTGTTGACAAATCCAATAATTGTTTATCCAACATATCCACCATTTCGTCAAAAGGCATTTGTCCATGGGTCATTTCGTCTAAGGGTGCATTCACATCTACCACATCATCAAAATAAGGTACAGCACCATAAGATTCTGTTAATAACCAATAATAATATGCAATTAAAAAGCGACATTCATTCCTCATTAATTCAACATCTTCTTCCGTCACTTTCTGTAGTGGATTCGAGTGAGCATTATTAATCAGAATATATGCGGAACGTACCCGTTGTTGTAAATCGCTCCAATAATTACTATTCCAAGAAGAACTCGTATAAAAATTACCAACCCTGAAATTCAAAAGACTTCCTCCCCACCATTGCAGCCATCTTTGTGAAGGAGTGATATCGTCTCCCACAGTATCCCAACCGATATTTTTGGTGAATCCCCAATAGGAATCCGGTATTTTGGAATACACATTCGCCAACCAATCTTCCGTACGAGTTTTATCATTAAAAACCATATCCAAATCCAATTGATCATCGGGAGCATTATCTATAAAATCGGAACAACTGTTTAATACTCCCCATAATAAAATAAATACTATGTATTTTAATACTTTTATTGTTTTCATAATTTACGTTTTTACGATATTAAAAATTAACATCAACACCCACAGAAATAGACTTCATAATCGGATATTTCATTCCGTTACTTGTAGCCAATTCCGGATCCCACATCTTAAATTTAGAAAAAGTCAACAGATTAGAACCTTTTAAATATAAGCGTAAAGCTTTTACTCCATAACGATTTATCCATGCTTTGGGAAAACGATATCCAACTTCTACGTCTTTCACACGCAACATACTCATGTCTCGCAACCACCAAGTTGAATTTTTTGAATTATTTTCGTTCTGTCCATAAGTTAATCGTGGATAAAAAACATTTTGACTTGGATTCTCCGGAATCCACCTGTCCTGATAATTTTCAAAAACATTATACATAGCGCCCATAGAACTACCGGGCATGAATCCAGAACCTCCAATAAATCTATAAGTTTTCCCATTTCCTTGAAGAAATAGATTAAAATCGAAATTCTGATAACCGACATTCATGCCAAAACCATAAATCAACTGAGGATCCGTTGTCCCTTTAAGAGCGACCTCATCCATATCCGTTACTGCACCATCACCATCAATGTCTACATATTTTATATCACCGGGACGAATTTTAGAAACAAAGGAGTGCTTTGGGATATCGTCTTTAAGTATTCCATTTTCAATATCGGCAAAATCATCTTCTGTAAATAAGCCGTCCGCAACAAGACCGAATAATTGTCCGACCGACTGCCCTGTGCGTTGTCTGTTTGTCCCCTTCACTCCAGGCGCTTCATCCTGTTCAATAATTTTATTCTTTGCATAAGTAAAAGTACTCCTGACACCAAGATACCAATCTTTATTTATTTGCTTATTGTAAACAAGTGACATATCCACACCGGAGTTATTTACTTTCCCAAAATTAGCCCAAGGAGTATTCACAAAACCTGCAGCAGACGGAATCATATTCCGCTTCATGAAAATATCGCGGCGTTTGTCTTTAAACCAATCAATCTGCAAATCAAGCGCATTCCATAGACCTAACTCAATACCCAAATTAACCTTCTCTACGGTCTCCCAAGTCAGATCAGGAATACCAAAATCGCCTTCAAAACGCCCAGTACGGTGATAGTCGTTATTCACTCCCCATTTATATTGATTATCGTTACTACTGTTAATCGTTGTAATATAAGCAAAACGACGACCTTCCAGTTGGTCATTTCCAACTAACCCCCATGAAGCTCTCAGTTTAAGTTTAGAAAAAGTCTCTTTATAATTTTTCATGAATGATTCTTCCGAAATCAAATATCCTACAGCCACAGAAGGGAAAAAACCGAACCGATATCCTTTTGCAAAGTTCTCAGAACCGTTATAACCAAAATTAAATTCGGCAATATAACGATTATCATAATTATAAGAAGCCCTTCCGGCAATACCCATACGGCGATACGGGACAACACTCCCATTTTGATAATCACGTTGATTATACATAAACATTCCCTCAACGTTATGTTTCCCGAATCGTTGTGAATAATTCAGGTTTCCTTCTATATAGGTAGCTCTGTTCCCCCATTCTTTCTTAGAATCCGTTCCTAAAAACATTTGTCCGTAATCAGCAATGGAAATATCTAAATCTCCATTTTCCAAACGAGAAGTAGCCGGATAATAATAGTCCGGGCTTTTTGAACGAACCACTCCCGATTTCATATATCTGTCAAAAGAGAATATACCTTTTATTTTTAATCCCGGCAATAAGTCTTTCAAGTCCTGTTCGAGAGAGAATAAAGATTCTATCTTCGCCGATGAATAAGTTGAAAAGCCATGTTGCGTTGCTCTTGCCCACGGATTCTGGCGAGATTTCACCTTAGGAAATTCTCCCGAAGAATAAACTGCCGGATGGACAAAGGGAGGTGTTTCAAAGGAAATATTTAAGATATGATCTGAAGCTCTGGTATCACCTTCATCTACCATTCCGTTCGTATCTTGCAAAAATCCTCCTACGCTGATACGCGCAACGGTTGTTTTTGTAATATTAACATCTACATTCGAACGAATGTTATATTTATTTAGTCTCGTAGAAGAATCCCAAGTTTGCGTTTTGTCTCTTTCAAAAATTCCGGACTCTCCATAATAGGAAACAACCAATGAGTAACGCAAAATATCACTACCGCCGGTAATATTTAAATTTGCCCGGCGGTTGCTTGCATAATTTTTCGTTACAAGATCCAACCAATTAATATCCGGATATAATTCGGGATCAGCGCCTGTACGATATTTTTCAATTATATCTGGCGAATAGATTTCCAAGCCGCCTCCATCAATAGATAGTTCATT
Organism: Massilibacteroides sp.; assembly: GCA_028708075.1. GTDB lineage: Bacteria > Bacteroidota > Bacteroidia > Bacteroidales > Tannerellaceae > Massilibacteroides. Next base: position 21,000 of record JAQVZS010000007.1, on the reverse strand, counting down.
CATTAAAGACAAATAATCAGCAGAACCAATAAAGTTAGGTAATTTAACTGGCTGTGTAAACCCTTGTTCATAATGCACATCTATTGATGGTCTTCCTAATTTTCCTCTTTTGGTATTAACCAAAATAACGCCATTAGCACCTCTAACGCCATACACTGCGCTGGCTGCCGCATCTTTTAATACAGAAAACGATTCGATTTCGGCCGGATTCATATCATCCAATGTCCTTTCTATTCCATCCACTAAAACCAATGGATTTCTTCCCGCATTCTGAAAAGAAGAAATACCACGAATCCAAAAAGTAGAACCATCTACACCTGGTTCTCCCGAACGTTGTACGGCAATTACACCAGCTAATTGACCGGCTAAATTATTACTTAACGCTCGCGTAGGACTTTGTTGTAAAAATGTAGGTTCGATCGTCGTGATAGAACCAACGACAGACTCTCTTTTCTGTGAACCAAAACCAACAACAACAACTTCATTCAAGCTGGTCACTACTTCTTTCATATTTACATTGATATTGATTTGATTACCAACTACAATATTTTTAGGTTCGTAACCAATATATTGAAAGACCAATTCCGCATTTTTATTAGGAACCGTCAGGAAGTAATTCCCATTTAAGTCTGTTGTCGCTCCTATGTTTGTCGATTTGACCGACACATTTACCCCGATTAACGGTTCACCATGTTCATCCCAAACTGTTCCATTTATATTGATCCCCTTTTTTTCTTGTTGAGACTTATTATTTCTCCTTGATAGAATAATCTGGCGTCCTTTTATTTCATAATTCAGATTTGTTTCCCTGGATAATATATCCATAATATAAGAAATATTTTTATCCTCAACACGAATGGAGACTTTTTGGCTAAGCGTTTCTAATAAGTTTTTAGCATAGACAAAAATATAATTACTGTTATTTTCAATATAATTAATAACTTCTTTTACAGTCTGATTCTGAAGCTTTACTGTAATATTTTGCTCCTGATTTGAAACAAATTCTCTATCTTTAGCCTGTAGATGAGAATAAGGAATTGACAAGAAAAGGATAAGCACCAAGCCATAGTAATACATTTTTGATGTCTTACCCTTATTCGTAAAACTGTTTTTCATATATTTACGTGGATTTTAAAGAATTAAGATAACTTTCACTGGTTGTTTGTGATTCTTACCGGATGATATTTGCCGTATCATCCGGTTATTTTAATTGTTTTTTCGCATAGATTATATTTATAAGTTAGACATCCGTTTGTTTTCTTCTCAAATAAAATGTATTGTCTTCTTTCGTCACAGAAAGAGGAAGCATTAGTTCAAGATAATTCAGTATTTCTTCAATATTGTTTTTCAGATCTAATTTTCCGAACACCTCCTCTTCTCCTATAGAAAAGTCACAGACAATTTTCACCCCGTAGATTAAAGTTAACCGATGTGCTATCGATTCTAAAGTTTCTCCGTTCAAGATTAGTATTTTATCTATCCATGATTTATAATCCTTGGCATTAACATATTTCTTCTCCGAAATACAATTTTGGGAAAATGTAACAAGTTCGTCCGGTTTCATTTCAAGAACCTGATTCTGCTCATCGGTGATTTCAATTTTTCCACTAACCAAAGCCACTTCTTTTATTTCATCTTCTTTATAAGCAAAGACATTAAAAGACGTCCCCAATACTTTAATTTCAAAACCATTTGCCGTTACAAAAAAAGGCCGATCACGATTAGGCGCAACTTCCAAATAAGCTTCTCCGTCAATATATATTTGACGTTTTTCTTTAGAAAAAATTGGGGGGAAAACAATCCGACTTCCGGCATTAATCCAAATTTTAGTACCATCCGACAAAAGCAATTGCGAACGCATACCTTTCGGAACGAGAAGCTGATTAAGAGTATTTTGTGTTGAACCATTATTCCTCTTGCAGATTGATGACATCGAATTCGCAAGCGCTCCTTCAGAAGTAAAAGAAATTATATCATCCTGAGAAAACCTGATTTGTCGTGAGTCAGATAAAATCAATAAAATTTCATTACTCTCGTAGTCTTGAATTTGTTGTTCAGTCATGGCTACAATATTCATGAAAGGTTTATCTGATGAGACATAGTTAATTAAAAATATAGCCAGAATAAATATTGCAGCAACTGCAGAAGAAAAGACTGTTATCCAAATTTTTTTCTTCTTTCCCGTATTAGTTGTCAAGACTGGTGATAGATGTTCTTTGCATTCTTCTATTTTCTCAAATGTTTTTTTATGGATTGATTCCACTACCCCGTCTTCAACAACCGGAGTACAAGAATTTAAGAAATAGTTTGTTTTCCTTTGGGGATCTTTCATATATTAATATTATAAAGTCTATATATAAAAGACGCCAGACGAAAAAGAATCTCCTACTCGATAGTAAAAAAATTACTCATTTAAGATTTTGGATATTAGTCCAACCGCTTTTGCAATATGGACATTAATGGTTTTTACAGATATATTTAATATTCGTGATATTTCTTTGTAGGGTATTTTTTCGATTTTAGCTAACATAAATACTTCTTTGCATTTGGGAGGTAGAGCGTTTATGGCGCCGTTAATGCGAGCCATTTCTTCATCGCTAATGATTTGACTATCGGGCGCCTGAATATTAGATATAAAATAATTGTCGACTTCACCGACATCATCAATAGAAAGAATGGTATCCGGATTTTCTTTTCTCAAATAAGAAATCGATCGGTTTTTAGTCATTACGAACAACCATGTCCTTATAGAACGTATCTGATCAAGTTTTTGTCGGTTTTGCCAAACAGACAGAAAAACATCGCTGACTACTTCTTCTGCAATTTCCCTCGTACGCACATAACCCAAAGCGAACAAATAAAGATCTTTACTATACAAATCCATAAAGTAATGGAATATAGTTGAATTTCCTTCCTTTATTTTTTTTAGTAGCTCACGCTCCAACATTTCATATTTTTTCACGAAAATAACAAAAAACGTAAATTCTTTCTAAGAAAAACGAATAAAACATAACACAAATACAAAATAGTAAAGACAAAATACAGAAAACGCATTGGGTAAAATCCAGACCAAATAAAAAACAAATCTAAAAAACTTCTTTCAAACACTTTATTTTAAGACTTCATGTAGCCCACGTAAATCGTCTGCTCCGATTAAATCAACGCCTTCTTCTCGAAAAAAACGTTTAAAAAGGGGTGTATCTGGTGCACCCCACCAGCGGAAAAGTTTCCCTTCTTCATGCACCTGCCGGATGATCGCACGCATTTCGTTCAATTCCTTTTCAGATATATTCCCTTCTCCACGCCACGAAAAAAAGGCGCTGAAATTATCGCTTACCACCGGCATCAATGTTTTGGGAATTTCTTTTCCTAAATCCGCTATTGTCCCGTCCAAAAAAGCGATACGACTCGTCTCCTCCGAAATAGCCTTTCGCGGACGATTACCCGAGAAAAAAAGTAGGACAGCCCCTTCTTTATAACATCCGTTCTCAACCGAACAGAAGTATTTTTTATACGGTTCCAATTGTCTCTTCAATAAGGGATACATTTCTTCCCCGTTTGTCTTACAGTCGATCATCAAATAAAAAGGACGGTCACCGGAAAGATAAACCTTCCCTCCGTTTTTCTGAATGCGAGCAATGAGTGGTTTCAAATAAAGGTTACTGAATACTATCGACATCTTCGGTTCAGGTCTGTCATGCGCAACATAAAGTTCGCCATCGATCAACCAGAGATCGGCTTCCACACAATTAAATCCATAATCCAGAGCATCAAACAACGGTCGGTTACGCCAATAATCATTATGCGAAAAAGCATTATAATGCACTTGTTGTGCCTGAACATTAAACCCGGCTAATACCAAGAAAAAAAAGATTATCCTGCTCATAAATCATTCCATTTTTATCGTTTTCTTTTCGCCTCGCCTTCTTTTGCTTTCTGAGCCTCATGGCGCGCTTTCTCCTTCTCTTTCAATTTCTTTTTATACGCTCGCTCTTTTTCTTTACGCGCTTTCTCTTTTTGTTTCAAGCGCTCTTTATACTCTCGTTCTTTTTCTTTACGAAGCTGCTTCTGTGCTTTCAGTTTTGCCTTACGTTCCGCTTCCCGTTGTTCCAAGCGCATTTTCCGTTCTTCCTCCAAAAGTTTTTCTTTTTCAACCTTTGCTTTCAGCAGTTCTTCATCTTCCATCTTCTGCTTTTTCAAAAGATCCGCCCGCTCCTTTGCCTTTTGTTCTTGCAACTCACGTTCCGCCCGTTGCTGTTCCTCAAAAGCGATACGTTCCGCTTCCCGCTTCTCTCCTTCCTCTGCGGCCTCCCGTTTCCGGATCTCTTCTATTTCTTTCAAGGTAAGCCCTTCATCCACAGAATCAACCTGAACAGCCGAAACCGTATCTCGCACCATTGCTTCCGGCTTCTGAAATACAGTCGACACAGTATCCAATACCGCCTGCCCCATATCCTTTTCCACAAGAATTGCTTTTCCCGAAATTACAGGAAAAACCGCCGTCGTATCTTTCTCCTCTACGACCCTCTCCTCTTTTATTTCCGTCATCGGCTCATCCAATTTGACATCCGTTTCGAGGCTGTCTTCAACAGCGGGTAAAGTCGGCTCTATTTCCTTCCTCTCCTCTTCAAAACGAATCTTCCATCGTTCAATCAACTCCGGAAGCTGTTGCCCCAAACTGTCGGCAAAAAATGTAACATATTCATCCAGCGTTTTCCCGCGCATTAGAGTCTGCTGATTATCCTCAGAGATCGGAAGAATAGCTACTTCACGATTCAACGTATTTGCATAACCCTCTTTCCCATAAATCATTTTGTAATATTGAATTGCCTCTTCAAGGTTAACAAAATCACGAAGCATCATAATGCTCATCGGGCCATTCTCTTCTACCGAAATATCTAATTGTTTCACCATAAAATTGGCAAAATTATAGGCAGCCACCGCATACAACAGCTGATTCTTGTTAACCCGTTCGGTCGGATAGATCAAGAGCATGCGATAAGGGACATTCGGATCCGCCGTAAACACACGAGCAGAATCCGCAGCCGAAAGACTTCCATCCTCATCCAAACCAAAACGCAAGTTCCAACTCATACCTCTCACTCCGCCCTGCACCATCGCCCGGCCACGAAGCACACCTTTTAGCATTTCTCCCGCCAGTTCACTGACATCCGCACTCGGATATTTTTCTAATAATGCTTTCAAAGCCGTTTTAAATCCCTCCGGATCGCCCTCCTGTACATAGGTGAGTGCTTCGAGGAACATAAATTTAGGCATCAAATCGGCCAACGGATATTTCGCGGAAACCAACCGATAATTTCGGCGAACCACCGGAATGTTTTCTGATAAATAACTATTGTAGGTCTCTTGATAAATCGAATCCTGCACAACATCCATCATGCGAATATTGTACTCATAATTAGGATCGGCAATAGCCACTGAATAATCGCTTTCGGGAAACGCATTAATTAATTTTGCCTTATAACGGTCGGCCAACGCCTGGTCTTTCATCCGCAACGCCATCAAGTAAATTTGATAATAGCTTTCAAGTCGATACTCGTTTTCAGGGAAACGACGCTCCAGCGTTTCGAACGCTTCTATTGAAAGGGGGAAATCTTCCAACTTGTCTTTGTATATCATCGCCATATGATAAAGACCGTCAACAATAATCAGATTCGAAGCGTCCAGATCTTCCGGCGTAAAGGGAATCTGCTGAAGATAGAATTCGCGTCTTTTCGGATCATCGGTCAATTCCTCCGGTAAACCTCTGGCAGCTAAACTGTCCACAGCTAAACTATCCTGTATCACGACCGTTTCGTCCATTTCATGGTCTCCCATATTATCCATAAAAGTCGACATTTCTTTTTTCCTTCGCCGCCAATCATCTTCCAGCGGACGTCGCCCCCACTGTCGTTGAAACTTTGTTTTCCCTTGTGCTACCGTTTGTGTATTGTAAAAATAGAAAGAAGCAGTTCCCGCTCCTGTCGGCATAACCGGCACATTAATATCGGTACCCTGACGATCAATCCCAGTCCCTTTCGATTCCTGTTCTGCTAAATAAGCTTCTTTTTCAGCCTGTTCGCGTGCTTCTTTCTCTTCTTTTTCTACCCGGGCGATAATCGCATCAACAACCGCTAGACGTTCACTCTCAGGCATCTTAGCCAACGTTTGCAAACTATCCTGAAGGTGTACGGCCTCCACATGAATCACCAGTTCATCCAGCACTTCGGAAAGCTTGGCAATTCGCTTATAATCTTTATATTCTTTCTGAAGAGAAGCTAACGCCCCACTGAAACACGGTTGTGCCTTTACATATTCTCCCTGCTTAAAATAAATGTCTCCAAGACGAATCTGGCACAACCCCTTTTCAATCCCCTTCTTTGTGCTTTTGTCTATCCCCAATTGATAATTCACAATAGCTTGAGCCGTATCTTCGCGCGACATATATATATTACCGATCGCATAGTACACCTGATCCAGATAATCCATATTTTTCTGACTCCTGACCATACTTCCCAGTTTTTTCACCATACGCATGTAGTTCGCTCCCGAAAAAACTTCCGTCTGACGGATACGGGCGGCAAATTCCAATTCATATGGGGGATTCGATTTAATCACATCTCCAAAAGCCTTATACGCCAGATTGGTCAATTCCAGTTCCGTATATAATTGTCCCAACAGATATTTCATTCGCGAGCGCTGTCGACCGTTTTTCTCCGCTTTGATCGCCGTCTGCAGATAGGGAATCGCTTCTTCATACTGTTTATTTTTGATCAAATAATCTGCATAGACCGTTGCATACAAATTTAACTTTTTCGGATGGATGCCGTTTGTGTTGAGTTTGCCCAAAACATCTTCCGCTTCGTAAAGCCAGTTCATCTCCGAATAACTTCGCGCCTGCCATAATTTTGCTTCTGACACGACCTCTTCGTCCGTCGCATAATGCCGGGCAATATACGAAAAGGTAGCCGAAGCCTGTAAAAAATCGGCGTTGTAAAACTGTGCCTCCCCCATCAACAACCAGCAATGTTTTAAAAACGGATTGTATTCTTCCTGCTCCTGAATCTGAACCTGTTTCGGATCATTGCGCCATCCGGGTTTTTTGAGAGGTTTCACTTTTATAGAATGAAGCTTTATCGCTTTATTGCTTTTTTCAATAGCTCGATCGAAAGCCCCGCCTGTCACCTGTTTATTTTTGGGCTGGGCGCTGATCGGAAACATATAGATCATCTCCGAATAGTTTTCTTTATAACCATCCTGCATGGCTTTAAACGCTTCGTCAAAAGACACCTTCCCATTATAATAAATATTGTATCGAGAGTTTATCGCATGATAAAAACGGCTTGCTCTCGTGTTCTTCTTCACGCTGCACGACACAAGCAAGCCCAACAGGAATAGCACAGTTATATAATAAAATCCTTTCTTCACCCTATTTTACAAACCATTCATCATATTATAAACAGAAAACAAGCGGATTTATTGTTTTGCAGACAGAGCGAGCCCACCTTTCACGCAGAAAAACGAAAAAGTAAGTACCAGAATAATAAAAGCTCCGGAAGGGATATTGACATAGTAAGATAAAACCAGGCCCACCACACAAGCCAGAAAACCGACAAATATACTGCCGTACATAATCTTCCGGTAATCAGAAGTAAACTGGTTGACAATCATCTGAGGCAAAGTAAGCAAGCTCATCAATAACATGATCCCAACTAAACGAATAGATAAAACGATAGTCACAGCAATAAAAAACATCATCAGGTATTCAATAAATTTAACGGGTAAGCCCTGGGTTCTCGCAAAATTAGTATCGAACGCTACATAAATAATCTCACGTAGAAAAAACAGGATTAACAACACTAATGCTCCGGCTAAAACGGCGATCCAAAGAATATCCTGAGAAGATATGGTTAAAATATTTCCAAACAAATAAGCTGAAAGGTTCGGACTATATCCGGGGGTTAAAAAAATAAACAAGACACCCAGCGCCATCCCCAGCGACCAGACGGCGGCAATCGCCGAATCTTCTCTCACATTTTGTGTCTTACTCACCCATTCGACCCCCAAAGCGGAGAGAATAGAGAAAAGTAATGCCATCAAAACCGGATTCACCCCCAGAAAAAACCCGAGACCGAGTCCTCCAAAAGAAGCATGCGTAATCCCTCCACTGATAAATACCAACCGGCGCGAGACGATATAAGTTCCGACAATACCGCAAGCAATCGCGGAAAAGAAACTACCTAACAGCGCATTTCTGAAAAAATCATATGCCAGCAACTCCATCATAGAGCTCAGGCATGCAGACGACGTTCGCCGACGATTAATAACGCTTCGTCTTTCAAACTCTGAGGCAAGTTTATCTGACGCAACTGCAAACTACGCAGCCATCCAGCCACTTCCACGTCACGCAACGTATACAACACTTCTCGGAATTCATTTACCTCATCATCTGTATACGCCTCTTCCTGAAGCCCCTGGAAACGATCCAAATCTTCATCATCATAATATTCTATTTGAGAACTGACTGCCGCCAGCAGACTATCCCGTTCACAAACCTCATGTTGCCCACAACATTCACCATCGACTAATTCTGGTTCAGGGATCTCCGAAATTTCACCACGTTCCAGCATTCCCTCCAATTTCTTATGTCGGAAATATCCGGCAATCGCTGCTACCACACCCAGCAGAAGCAATCCTGATAAAAACACGATATACCACATAACACTATTATATTTTAATAACCTTAAATCCTACTTTCTCCAAATCTTCCCAAAAACGAGGATAACTTTTCGAAACCACACCGGGCTCTGCAATTCTTATTCCATCACGAATCACCAACGCTGCAGGCGCAAAAGCCATCGCCATCCGATGGTCTTCATACGTAGCGATCACCGGCTCCATCTCCGACTCACAACGCTCACCATCCCATTCAAGTACGCCCCCCTGCGTTTCACGCAAAACATAGCCTAATTTCCGCAGTTCGGCAATCAACGCCGCAATACGATCGGTCTCTTTTATTTTAAGCGACTGCAACCCGCAAAAGTTAAACGGGATATTTAACAACACTGAAACTACGGTAAATGTTTGCGCCAAGTCTGGTTCGTTTACAAAATCATAAATCAATTTTTCACAACGATCACCCTCCGGCTTCAGACAGACGCCTTCCTCTGTAAACGCCGTATTAACTCCCAACTGTTCGAATAATTTCGCGCCGACAGCATCTCCCTGCAAGCTATCCCTGTATAATCCGGTCAGCGATATCGGACAGCCGGAAAGGCATGAAACAGCATACCAATACGAAGCAGCACTCCAGTCGGATTCAACGATAAAAGGCACAGGAGTATATTCCTGCGGACTCACCCGTATCGTGTTTCCTTCCAAAGAAGAAGACACCCCGAATTGTTTCATCAAAGCCAATGTTATATGAATATAGGGGCGCGAAATAATCTCGCCATTCAAGTGGAGGACCAATCCTTTCTCCATCAATGGCGCAACCATCAACAAAGCGGAAATGTATTGCGAACTGACACCCCCGTCTAAAGAAATATCGCCTCCCTGTAATACACTTCCATAAATACGCAAAGGCGGAAAACCTTCCTTTTCCATATATTCAATCTTTGCTCCTACGGAATTCAACGCATCCACAAGCAATTTGATCGGACGGTTACACATTCTTTCCGTTCCGGTAATCGTCCATTCACCAACAACTTTTGATAAAAAGGCCGTCAAAAACCGCATGGCTGTTCCTGCCGCTTTAATATCAAAATGATTGCTGTTCGAAGTCAAAGCTGCAATCAGAACTTCCGTATCATCGCAATCAGAAAGATTTTTTATCTCGTAAGGGCTGTAACTCAACGCATTCAAAATAAGTACCCGGTTACTGATACTTTTCGAGGCAGGTAACGATATGGATTCCTGACGTAATCCGGACGGAACTGTGATCAAATATTTCGTCATTTTCGCGTCTTCTACTGTTTAAACTGCAAAAATACGGATTTTATTCCGGGACTGTTACTTTTTTCCCTAAAATGTCCAAACCGTATTCGCGCCCGTCCAGTACAGCAATACGGGGCAATTTCCCCCAAATTGAAAAGCCAAGACTTTCGAAAAGCCGCAAACTCGGCACATTATGTTCAAAAATAAACCCAAGTAGGTTTTTGATTCCATATTTAGGCGCCTGTTCGATACAATAACGCAACGCCCTTCTTCCCCAACCTTTTCCCCGGCAAGACTCGTCTAAATAAATACTGACTTCGACCGTCGCCGCATAAGCCGGACGACCGTAAAAAGGTTGGAAACTCATCCATCCCCATATTTCTCCGGCGATATTTTCCATTACCCAAAGAGGATATTTATCCGGCACATGAGCGTCAAACCAGGCTTGCCGACTTTGCACAGATACAGGCTCCGTATCTGCTGTCACCGTCCGCAAAGGTACTGTAGAATTATATATCTCGACAATCTTGCTTAAATCCTCGCGGCAAGCTATTCTGAATTGTACCTCTTCCATCGCTTGTTTTCTATTGTTAACCGGGAGTAAAACTACTCCTTTTTTCAGATTGAAACCGTCCTTTCAGGTTTATTTTTTATTTGTGTTTTCTACAGGTTTTATTTTTCCCTATCTTTGCAGTGCCTTACGGAATAAATACTGTATTAAATAAAGTGACGATATGATTCTTTTCTTCAGATCATCTATCCAAAACGTGCTGGCAGTAGAAACTGCGCAGTCCTTCTCCCCCGAAAATACGCAAAAATTAGTCTGGTTATTCAGCAACGCAACCCCGGTTCAGTCGGAAAACCTTTCCGGGTGGTATGTCGGTCCGCGCAGGGAAATGATTACGCCCTGGAGTACAAACGCCGTGGAAATCACCCAAAACATGGGACTTCCCGGTATTACACGTATAGAAGAATTCTTTCCTGTTTCTTCCAGAGATGCAGAACATGACCCAATGTTGCAACGTATCTACAACGGACTGAATCAAGAATTGTTCACTATCCACAAACAGCCGGATCCGATATTCTATATCGACGATATCGCTGCCTACAACGAAAAAGAAGGATTGGCGTTGAGCGAAGATGAAGTGGTTTATTTGGAAGATGTCAGCCACAAGCTGAACCGTAAGTTGACAGACAGCGAAGTGTATGGATTTGCCCAGGTAAATTCGGAACATTGCCGTCACAAGATCTTTGGTGGTACTTTTATTATTGATGGTGAAGAAAAGGAAAGTTCGCTGTTCAACTTGATCAAGAAAACATCGGCTGAAAATCAGAACAAATTAGTATCGGCTTATAAAGATAATGTGGCCTTCAATGAAGGGCCGACTGTTGAACAATTCGCGCCTCAACGAGGCGACCAACCGGATTATTTCGCTATCAAGGATATTGAAACCGTGATCTCGCTGAAAGCCGAAACGCATAATTTCCCAACAACGGTCGAACCGTTTAACGGTGCCGCCACAGGTACGGGAGGTGAGATCCGTGACCGTTTGGGCGGAGGAAAAGCTTCTCTGCCCATCGCAGGAACAGCCGTGTACATGACGGCATATCCTCGCACGGAAGGGACACGCGAATGGGAAAAGATCATGGATCCGCGCCAATGGCTGTATCAAACGCCCGAACAAATCCTGATCAAAGCCTCCAATGGGGCATCCGATTTCGGAAACAAGTTCGGACAACCGCTGATTTGCGGTTCGGTACTGACCTTCGAACACGAAGAAAACAATAAAAAATATGCATACGATAAAGTCATTATGCTGGCCGGAGGTGTAGGATACGCCAATAAACGCGATGCTTTGAAGGGCGAACCTAAACCGGGCGAAAAAGTAGTGCTTATCGGCGGCGACAATTACCGTATCGGTATGGGCGGAGGTGCCGTTTCATCCGTTAATACAGGACAATACACAAGTGGAATCGAATTGAACGCCGTACAACGGGCAAACCCAGAAATGCAGAAGCGCACGGCTAACGTGATTCGAACATTAGCGGAATCAGAAAAAAATCCGATCGTATCTATTCACGATCATGGTGCAGGAGGACATTTGAACTGTTTGTCGGAATTGGTAGAATCCACCGGAGGAAAAATAGACATGAGTCAATTGCCGATTGGCGACCCAACGCTTTCGGCGAAAGAAATCATAGGAAACGAAAGCCAGGAACGAATGGGACTCTTGATAGAAGAAAAGGATGTGGAACAGGTAAAACGGATTTCTGAACGTGAACGAGCTCCGATTTATGTGGTAGGCGAAACCACCAACGACATGCAGTTTGTCTTTGAACAAGCGGACGGCACCCGTCCGATCGACATTAAACTGGAATACATGTTCGGCAAGCCGCCTAAAACGGTGATGACCGACAAAACCATACAAGAAACTTATCAACCGATTCATTATAAGGAAGCGGAATTGCATCATTATCTGGAAAACGTACTTCAACTGGAAGCGGTTGCCTGTAAGGATTGGTTGACGAATAAAGTTGACCGTTCGGTCACCGGGAAAATCGCCCGTCAACAATGTCAGGGCGAATTACAATTACCGTTAAGCGATTTGGGAGCGGTGGCACTTGACTTTCGAGGGAAAGCGGGGATCGCAACTTCGATCGGTCATGCGCCGCAAGTGGCAATGGTCGATCCGGCAGCAGGTTCGGTCATGGCAATCGCCGAAGCGCTGACCAATATTGTGTTTGCTCCGCTAACTGACCAACTGACCGGCATTTCTTTGAGCGCCAACTGGATGTGGCCTTGCCGAAATGAAGGGGAAGACGCCCGTTTATATAAAGCGGTCGAAGCAGCGTCTGATTTTGCCTGCGCGTTAGGGATCAACATTCCGACTGGAAAGGATTCGCTTTCCATGACACAAAAATATGGGGACGAAAAAGTGATCGCTCCGGGTACAGTAATTATCTCTGCTGGCGCGGAGGTGTGTGATGTAAAAAAAATTGTTTCGCCTGTTCTTTCCAAAGAAAAAGGAACGGTACTTTATTATATCGATTTTTCGTTCGACAAATTGAAACTGGGCGGTTCCGCATTCGCGCAAACATTAAACAAACTGGGCGACGAAGTGCCGACCGTACAAGACGCAGAATATTTCCGGGATGCATTTAATGCCATTCAGAATGCGATCGAACAAGGATTGATTCTGGCCGGACACGATATATCAGCAGGAGGAATGCTGACGGCTTTACTGGAAATGTGTTTCGCAAATGTCGAAGGAGGGTTAGAAGTCAACCTCGACAAATTGGCGGAAACGGATTTGGTTAAAATCCTGTTTGCCGAAAATCCGGCCATTTTAGTGCAGGTTAAAGATAAAAAAGCTTTCGAAAAGCTGCTGGAAGAAGCCGGAGTAGGCTACGCAATTATCGCAAGACCAACAGACGAACGTCATATTTTGGTTTCCAAAGCGGGAGTACAATATCACTTCGGAATTGATTATATGCGGGATGTCTGGTACGAGTCTTCTTATAAATTAGACATCAAGCAAAGCGGTAATTTATGTGCCGGCAATCGCTTCGAAAACTATAAAATACAACCGATCGAGTATAAGTTGAATAAATCGTTTACCGGAAAGTTGTCTACTTACGGTGTATCGGCCGATCGGCGCGAACCGAGCGGCATCAAAGCAGCTATTCTTCGGGATAAGGGAACGAATGGAGAAAGAGAAATGGCGTACACAATGTACCTGGCCGGATTTGATGTGAAAGACGTACATCTGACCGACTTGGCCAGTGGACGCGAAACGTTGGAAGATGTGAATTTCATCGTTTTCTGTGGCGGATTCTCGAATTCCGATGTGTTGGGTTCTGCGAAAGGCTGGGCTGCAGGTATTTTATATAATGAAAAGGCAAAAAAAGCCATTGACAATTTTTACGCACGTAAAGATACATTAAGCTTAGGCATCTGCAACGGTTGCCAGTTGATGGCGGAGTTAGATTTGCTCTATCCGGAACACGAAAAGAAACACAAGATGGTGCATAACGATTCTCATAAGTTCGAATCTAATTTTGTGGGATTGGACATCCCTAAAAACAATTCCATTATGCTAAGTTCGCTGAGTGGGACGAAACTGGGTGTTTGGGTAGCTCACGGAGAAGGTAAATTTGCTTTTCCATATGAAGAAGACGCGTATAACATCGTCGCCAAATATAATTATGACGGCTATCCCGCTAATCCGAATGGTTCTCCCGGGTCTGTAGCCGGAGTTTGTTCGAAAGACGGTCGCCATCTGGCAATGATGCCGCATCCAGAACGTTCTGTTTTCCCGTGGCAATGCGGATATTATCCGGCTGACCGCAAGTCAGATCAGGTAACACCCTGGATCGAAGCATACATCAATGCACGTAAATGGATTGAAGAGAAAATTAAATAAGCTTTTACATATCAATCCTAGAGCTTTCAATAAGCCGGTCAAAGTCTATCGACCGGCTTATTTTTTCATCGGGCACATTTATCCCGAAAGAGTTCGTCCACCTTTTACCGATAGAAAAACAAGGTGTTTCATGCTCTTCATTTTTTTTGAATTATATTTGCAATACATATTTCATTACTTTGTCCATGAAAATGAGGTTTACCCATGCAACAAAAAAAGTTAGGAATGAAGAAAAAAACGGCTTTCGCAATATTGATTACAATGATATTACGTCCTGCTGCCTTTCATGCGCAGGATATTGAACGTCTAGAAGAACGCCTAGATACCTTATCCAATGAAGTGGAAACATTAGACAAAGTGGTCAAACAACTGAGTAAGTTTAAAGTATCCGCCTATCTGCAAGGACAATTTCAGTATGGTCAGAAAGACGCTACATTAAAAGTAGGTGATACAAATGAAAATCCCGAGGAAGGATATAACCGGATCGGAATCCGACGGGGACGGATGAAATTTGAATACAACGACGGAATGGGTACAGGAGCCGTACAAATTGAGACCAACGACAAAGGGGTAAGTTTCCGGGATTTATATATCGGCATCAAAGATCCCTGGACGAAGCGGAACCGGTTGATGGCGGGTATTTTCAATCGTCCTTTCGGTTATGAAGTATCCTATTCCACATCAAACCTGGAATCGCCGGAACGGGCTACAGTTATCCAGTATTTTTTCCCAGACGAACGGGATTTGGGGGCAATGCTGACTTTGCGTGCGCCGGAGGAATCGCCTTTTTCGTTCCTGCGGCTTGACGCCGGACTCTTTGCCGGGAACAGCATCAACCCAGAAACGGACAACCGAAAAGACTTTATCGGACGGCTCGGCGCTACGAAACCAATAGGAAATCTGGCGCAATGGGGATTAGGCTTTTCATATTATAACGGAAGTGTATATAATCCGACAATGAAAGCCTATGAAATGGAAGGCGCCAAATTCCGCGTCATTGAAAAAGACAAGACCGGTACATTCATGAAACGGGAATATTTCGGATTAGACGCACAACTTACCGTTTTTTCCGATTTTGGGAAGACCACATTTCGGGCAGAGGGATTGTGGGGAACACAACCGGGGATCTCCGGAAGCAGCAAGAGCCCGAACTACAGTTCTCGTCCGGTAAACAACGACGCAAACGCGTTATATGAACGTCCGTTTCTCGGCTATTTCTTCTATCTAATTCAAGACATCGGAATAAGCCCTTTTTCAGCAGTTTTTAAATACGATGCGTACGACCCAAATACGAACGTGAAAGAAGATGAAGTCGGACGCGAATACAGTATGACAACGGCAACCGACTTGGCACAAAGTACGATCGGGATCGGTGGCATGTACCGAATAAACAAAAATATCCGTCTGCAGTGTTATTACGAATTCAACCAAAATGAAAAAAGCGCCAACCTCAACGGATATTCTGCCGACAGAAAAGATAACGTTCTGACTGTTAGGTTGCAATATAAATTTTAAAGGCAAATACTTAACCGGATTGTAACACCTGTTTCACGAGGTTGAAACATGCAAGGATTTTCTTTGTATCAGAAAATTATAATTCTGTTCGAAAATGAAGAAAACAATCTTTTTTGTCGTTTTGATGTTAGGAATAGCGACAACATCGGTGTCTGCCCAACGGATTAAAGGAAGTGATACCTGCCTGCCTCTCACGCAAAAAGAAGCAGAAAGTTTTATGAATAAAAATAAAAGTGCCAAAATAACGGTTACAGGTGGAGGCTCTGGGGTCGGCATTTCGGCATTGAAAGAAGGGACTACGGAAATTGCCATGAGTTCGCGCAAGATGAAATTTGACGAAAAAATCAAGTTACAGGAAGCGAAAAAAAATATCAAGGAAATTGTTGTAGGTTACGATGCTTTGGCTGTTGTCGTTCATCCATCTAATAAACTATCTAATCTCACCCGCGAACAGCTGGAAGGAATTTTCACCGGGAAAATCAAGAATTGGAAAGAAGTAGGTGGAACGGATATGAAGATTGTGGCTTATTCACGCGAAACCTCTTCCGGAACATACGAATTTTTCAAAGAAAATGTCCTGAAAAATAAAAATTACATGAATGGTATTTTAAGTATGCCGGCAACTGGCGCAATCATTCAAAGCGTAAGCCAGACTAAAGGAGCTATAGGATATGTCGGTCTTGCTTACCTGAATAAGGATGTGAAAGCGTTGCATATATCATATGATGGAGGAAAGACATCTGTCGAACCCACTATCGCCAATGCAAACAACCGCTCCTATCCAATTGTCCGTCCGTTATTCTACTATTACGATGCGAAAAACGAATCCTTAGTTAAACCCTTCATCGACTACGTTCTTTCGACGCAGGGACAGACGATTGTTAAGGAAGTAGGCTATATCCCGGTAAAATAAGAAGACACATAAAATAGAAGTAAGGGAGATGCTCAGATAAGGAGCATCTCTTTTTTATATAATCAAGAAAGAATCACCATGGTTAGGTAGAGGTTGTTGAGATATACTAATTTTTAGGTATTGCGGAGGAAAGTAAGTCGATCTATCTTTGCTAATGAAAAAGTAACACTATTAGTATAATCGCTATATCAGAACCTTATGCTAATTATGTAAGCATATAAGATGATTAAACACCGTATGGGGAGAAGTTTTTTTATTGGTTACTTACTCTCCATTAAAATATAGCCTCCTTGTGAAGGGCGGCTATTTTTTATGCTTTAAAATTAAGTCTGGCTTACCAACAAAAATAAAAAAAGGAACATCCCGATCGTTTTTTTTCGAAAAAAAATCATCCCGATCGTTTTTTAAAATATTTTACGACTGAATTTCAAAGATAACTACGGACTAAAAAAAACATATCGAACGTTTTAAAAAAACATATCGAAGAATTTTTAAAAAGATACCGAAGGATTTTTAAAATCATAGGTATGCTTTTTATGATTGATATTCAATTAAAAAAACCCCACTATCCCAAATGTTAAAACCAAATCGGCATCCCGATGAAGAATCTGCGCAAAATTAAACAACAATAATGCACAAAAAAATAAAATGTGTGCTACCTTTGCTCCAAATAATTAATAAGATTTACTATAATTCTATTGAAATGAAATCATTAAAAATAGGAGATTTGACCTCACTCATACCTATTGTTCAAGGAGGAATGGGTGTAGGCATTTCGCTTTCCGGTTTAGCCTCGGCAGTTGCAAAAGAAGGTGGGATTGGTGTTATCTCAGCAGCCGGACTCGGACTTTTATATCGGAAACTATCTCCCAACTATACAGAAGCAGGGAACCTCGGATTAATTGAAGAGGTTCGCAAAACAAGAGAAAAAATAAGAGAAACAGGCGGAATCATCGGCGTAAATATCATGGTCGCTTTGTCAGATTTCGCAGAATTAGTAAAAACATGTATCTCCGAAAAGGTAGATATTATATTCAGTGGAGCGGGACTTCCGTTGGATTTGCCTTCTTTCCTGAAAAAAGATAGTGTAACCAAACTTGTCCCGATTGTATCAAGTGCTCGGGCTACTCGTATCATCTGTGAAAGATGGCAGGCACATTACAATTATTTGCCGGATGCTGTTGTATTGGAAGGCCCGAAAGCCGGAGGACATCTGGGCTTTAAAGAAACTCAACTGAATGATGAGAGGTTTTCTCTGGAAGAACTTCTGCCTGAAGTTGTGCAGGAAGTTTCTTTATTCGAACAAAAATACCATAAAAATATCCCTGTTATTGCTGCAGGAGGGATTTATACAGGCGAAGATATTTTACGCATCATGAATTTAGGTGCATCAGGAGTTCAGTTGGGTACCCGTTTTGTCACAACAACCGAATGTGATGCATCGGAAGCTTTTAAGAACGCCTACATTCAGGCCACTCAAGAAGATATTGAAATTATCAAAAGTCCGGTCGGTATGCCTGGAAGAGCTATCCGAAGTTCTTTTCTTGACAAAGTTAAAGAAGGGTTGAAGCAACCCAAAATTTGCCCCTACAACTGCATTAAAACATGCAATATCGCGACAAGCCCGTATTGCATCATCATGGCGTTATATAATGCTTTCATAGGAAATTTTGAGTATGGTTACGCGTTTGCCGGTTCAAACGCCTTCCGGGCAAAACGGATAACGTCGGTCAAAGAAACCTTTCAGGAACTGATCAATGAATGGAAAAACGGGGAAAACCAATAATCAGGTTCCCGGTTTTTCTATACGATATAAAATACAAGAACAGGTAAACATGAATTACTCGCGCAACAGGTAATTTTTGACATGGCTATACTGGAATGTTCATTTTACTTTTTATAAATTGAGATAGATCATATACACCTCTGATCTATTAGTTTTGTTGTGTTGATTAAAATATTTATCACACAGTATATGTTGTGCACCATTTTATAAAAGCCTGCTCCCTACTTCTATTTAGAAATAAGAACAGGCTTTAAGAATATCTAAACTATTTTTAAGCTTATAAATTTTTCACTTTCCGCGCAGCAATCAACAGCCGGGGCTTTGCCGCTTGTTCATCGATAATTTTAACGGTATAGTTATCAAAACCTGTTTCGGCTAGCACTTGCTTTAGAATTTCTTCTTCAATGTAATGTACCGGGCGCCCGCTAAAACTGTTCTTCAACTCAGTAATAGTTGTACTCACGTAATTCTTACCGTGTTGAATCATCCAATGGTTTGAGACCAATACACCGTCCATTTTCATCGATTGGTTTGCTTTTTTGAAAAAATCGACCAATTTCTCTTTTGTCCGGTTACCGTAAAGAGCATTTGACACAAAAAACAAATCGTAGCCTTCTCCAAACGAATTGTCTTTTCTCATATCAAAAGGACAAAATGTTACGCGGTTAAAATTTTTCTCGTCTTTTTGCACGTCGAGCGCAATCTCACACACTTCGGGTAGGTCGTAAACATAAGCTTTCAATGCTGAATTTTTATTAAGAATAGCCATTGAATAATATCCAATGCTACCGGCATAATCTATCATTTTACGGCAATTATCAAATTCGGGCAGCGACTCAAGGAAATCGATAATGATTTGTGTCTGTTTGTCTTTAAGCCGCTGGTTTTTTGTTGCGATAAGTTTTTCTTTATCTTGCCACATGCCGATTGACGAATTCTCTTTTTCATTCATTTCTTCTCCCTTGTCTGTTTTTTTCTTAACACCAAACAACGCTTCTTTCAATCCGGTCATTTCCCTAAAAGGCATCGGTGCGTTTTCGTTTAACCAGACAAGCTGGCTTTTGGGCGATTGAGCAACCAAATAATCAGAAGCTGTTTGAGAAAGGCTATATTTTCCGTCGTTGTAATTGATTAACTCTGCGGCAACCAAAACCCCCAATAATGCATCGGAAACAACTTCCCTTGTCTTTAGCATTTCCGAAAATTCCGTTACTGTTAACGTTTTATCCCTAAGCGCATCAAACACACCTGCTTCAGCAGACATTTTGATAATATAAGGCAAATAGCTTTTATTCATCATATCCTGCAGTAAAGGCGGCACCATATTTCGACTTGACGCATTGGGCCTTTGCGCCCACATTCCCATGCTTGTAGCAAGCAACGCAAAAAAAATCACAATTTTTTTTTTCATCTTTGTTGGTATAATTTATTTTCATTAGAATTTATAAGATAATGTTACACGTAAGTCTCGACCCGGTTCCAAAATGATTGCTTCACCTTGTGCGATAGATGTTTGCTCCCTGTATTGTTTGTCAAAAAGATTATTGACCGCAAGCGCTACAGATAATCCTTTTACTGTTTGAGAAAACCAAAGCAACTGCACATTGTGCAACACATACGCAGGACGTGGTATTTCGTACACATCGTTCAACTTTCCTACCAAATTCAACGTATATCCGACCTGCAATTCGGGAATTGGCTGCCACGATAAGTTCCAGTTGAAACGATCGCCAGAGGGCGCTGCTTTTCTTCGGGTCGCCTCAATTGGTTCTCCATCCTCGTTTTCAACATCTGTATGAATATAAGTAAATCTGTTTATTAAATTTTTTATTTGGTAATCCAGAGAAAGCTCGTATCCTTTAGATATAACACCAAAAGGATCGTTACCAATACCACTAACTGGTAAGCCTTGTTTCCCTCCGACAGTGACTTCAATAAGGTTATCCATCTTAGTTTTGAATCCTTTTGCGCTTACTGACAGCTCGTCATTTCCTGCAAATATTTTTTCTTTTGAAAAACGAATTCCGCCATCGAACATAACCGATGTCTCCGCTTCCAATGGTTTCCCATTATTGAAACTGACGCTGTCGGCAATACTTGACATCCATTGTACGGGAATTGTCCCCGAAGCCCGGACTGCCGTACTATAATTGGCAAACAATTCCATCCCTTTTATAGGTTCTACCGACAAGCCTGCATTAGGTGAAATTTTATCGCCATCAAGTGAGTTTGTGCCATATTCGCTTCTGTAATTATCCCAACGAACACCGTACGAAACAGAGACCATTGAAATTTTCGAATGTCCTTGTACAAATACACCGACTACCGTTGCAGAATTGGAAACATCATCACCGGAATTAACAACAGAAGTTCTTTCTTCGTTCTCATAATCGGCACCTAGTGTTATTTTATTCTTTAATTCTTTT
>JAQVZS010000030.1:8075-31658 GCA_028708075.1 Massilibacteroides sp. | reverse complement strand
ATTATCGGACGTATCCGACGATATTCCGGACGAAAATCATGTCCCCATTCTGAGATACAATGGGCTTCATCCACGGCGTAAAACGAGATATTCACCTGACGCAAGAAATCGACATTTTCTTCTTTCGTCAACGATTCCGGCGCAACATACAGCAATTTCGTACGCCCACTCATAATATCTTCTTTTACCTGCTCAATCGCTCCTTTGTTCAAAGAGGAATTAATAAAATGAGCGACCCCGTCTTCATCACTAAAATTACGCATCGCGTCCACCTGATTCTTCATCAGCGCGATGAGCGGCGAAACGACAATCGCCGTTCCTTCCATCAACAAGGAAGGTAATTGATAACAAAGAGATTTTCCTCCACCGGTAGGCATCAACACAAACGTATCTTTTCCTGCCAGGACATTTTCAATAATCGCTTTTTGAGTCCCTTTAAAGGTATCAAATCCAAAATGAGTTTTTAATGCCTCTGTCAATACATCTTTCTTTGCCATGCTATTCATTTACTATCGCAAAACTATGCTGTTTGCAAACGACTTACGTCCGATTTTTCGAACTCGTCTTTCGCATAATCCAAAGTAACATGAAGTATCTTCCCTTTTCCTGATGGCATTGCATACATCGCATCCATCATGATTGCCTCCACAATCGAGCGAAGCCCACGGGCTCCCAACTTAAACTCCATCGCCTTGTCTACGATATATTCATAAACATCTTCATCAAACGACAAGGTAATTCCATCCATCTCAAACAGTTTTACATACTGCTTTACAATCGAATTTTTCGGCTCTGTCAGTATACTTCTCAATGTCGAACGATCCAGCGGATTAAGATAAGTAAGAATCGGCAAACGACCTATTATTTCCGGAATTAATCCGAACGATTTTAAATCCGTCGGCGTAATATATTTCAATAAATTATTGCGGTCGATCATCTTCGTGTCTTTGTTCGCGGAATAGCCGACTACCTGCGTATTCAATCGCTGGGCTATTTTCTTTTCTATTCCGTCGAAAGCACCACCGCAAATAAACAAAATATTCTTGGTATCAACGGCAATCATTTTCTGATCCGGATGTTTACGCCCCCCCTGCGGCGGCACGTTCACAATCGAACCTTCCAACAGTTTCAGCAACCCCTGTTGGACGCCTTCACCGCTCACATCACGCGTGATGGAAGGATTATCGCTTTTCCGGGCGATTTTGTCAATCTCATCGATAAAAACAATTCCCCGCTGCGCCGCTTCCACATTATAATCGGACGCTTGCAAAAGGCGAGTCAGAATACTTTCGATATCTTCACCTACATACCCCGCTTCCGTCAACACGGTCGCGTCGACAATTGCGAAAGGAACATGCAGCAATTTTGCGATCGTACGCGCCAGTAGAGTTTTACCCGTACCGGTCGCTCCCACCATGATTATATTCGATTTTTCTATCTCTACGTCGTCAGAGGTTACCCGTTGCAGCAACCGCTTATAATGATTATAGACCGACACGGATAAAAAACGTTTAGCATCTTCCTGACCAATAACATATTGATCAAGAAACGCTTTAATATCTTTCGGTTTAGGCAAATCAGTTTTTTTCAATCCGAACGGAGCCCGTTTAATTTCAGTCTGTTCCTTAACGATCTCATACGCCTGCATCACACAATCATCACATATCGCTCCGGATATTCCGTTTATCAACAGGTTTACGTCACTACTATCCCTTCCACAGAAAGTACAAGTATCACCTTTTTTAGCCATATAATTAATATATAATACGAAAAAAATCTATTTACGCACCAGAATATCATCAATCATCCCATAGGTTTTGGCTTCTTCGGATGACATCCAGTAATCCCGGTCACTATCTTTTTCTACTTCTTCATACGGTTTCCCGGAATGTGTTGAAATAATCGTATAAAGTTCTTTTTTTACCTTCAGAATTTCACGAGCGGCGATTTCAATATCGGAAGCCTGACCTTGAGTCCCTCCCAGTGGCTGATGAATCATCACTCGAGAATGTTGCAAAGCGTAGCGTTTTCCTTTCGTCCCCGCCACCAATAAAACAGAAGCCATCGAAGCGGCAATTCCGGTACAAATGGTGGAAACTTTGCTTCCGATAAATTGCATCGTGTCGTAAATCCCGTAACCGGCATAAACCGATCCGCCCGGCGAGTTTATATAAATGGAAATATCCTTTCCGGGATCGCTCGAATCCAAATATAAAAGTTGAGCCTGAATCACATTCGCCGTATAATCATCGATCTGTGTTCCCAAAAAGATGATACGATCCATCATCAATCGCGAAAACACATCCATTTGCGCTACATTCAGTTGGCGTTCTTCTATAATCGTTGGTGAGATATAACTGCTCGTGATATTCATATAACTGTCCAAAGCCGTTCCACTCATCCGCAAATGCTTTGTAGCATATTTCTTAAAATCTTCCATATTTTCTTTTCTTCAGTATAATTTAAAAGACACAAAAAAGGGACTTCTCCTTTTCTCAACGTTTAAACAAAGTTATAAATAAATTTCTGAAAGAAACAAACTTATTTTTACCCGCCGAGAGTTTTTTACAGAGAACCCCCTTTTTCCCAAATATAGCGTTTCCAGCTTACTTATTTTTCAATCTTTTTTTTCTTCAAAAAGTTTATTAAACTCATCTACCGTGAGTTCTTTCACCTCTAATTTCACCAATCCCTTGAGTACGTCTCCCAATTTTGTTTCTATTACCCTGTCGATGATATTCTGCAAGGTCTCTTTATTTTTCAACATATCCTTCACATACCCACCCAACACATCGTTCGGAACATTCAACATGCCGTATTGGGCAAACTGAGCTTTCGCTACGCGGCCGGCAAAAGCCTCGATGTCTGCATCTTCCACTTTTACGTCGTGCTCTTTCACCAAAGTTTCTTTCACCAACTGATATTTCAGGTCTTCGATCAGTTTTGGATATTCCTGATCCAACTCTTCCGCCGTTTTATTTTTATTGGTTTCCAACAACCAGCGTTTTAGAATCTCGTCGGCTAACATCAGTTCTCCGGCTTTCTTCACCAACAACACACGGGCGTCGGACATGAATTTAAAGTTTTCCTGAGGGTCGAATTGTTCTTCCAGATTTTCTTTCACCTTGGCACGAAACTCTTCTTCGATAGAAACTACACCTTCCCCAAACACTTTATCAAAAAGTTCCTGGTTCAATTCGGCTTCTTTATGACGCGTCACTTCCTGTATTTCGAAACTGAAATCAGCAGTTACGTTTTCCGCTGCTGCTTTTTCTATTTTCAACAAAGAAGCAATTTCTGCTGCCGCGTTGTCATACGCCTTTTGCGGATTGAAAATGACGACACTGTTCTTCTCCGCCGTCAAAAATTTCGTCCGTTCTTCTTCATCTTTCAAATACATCGGCATCAGAACAGCACCTTCCACCTTTAGGCCTCCTTCTTTCACCGCTCCGTTTTCCAATTCGGCCAACGTACCTTTCAACAGGTCTTTTTCTTGAATCTCGTCATCCGCTTCTTCGTACGTCCCGAAATTGGCCCGGTAAGAATTAATTTGACGGTCGACCATCTCATCGTCCACAACCACTTTGTACGAAGTCAGTTTATCTCTTTTATTTAATGTTACTTTGATTTCAGGCGCGAAAGCCAGATCAAAACAAAACTCAAAATCTTCCTGTGTATTGAAATCAAGCTCTTTTTGTTCGGTCGTATTCGGCATCGGTTCACCCAATATATTCAAGTTCTTTTCCTTAATATAGTCAAATAAGCTTTGCGAAACCAACCGGTTGATTTCTTCCACCATCAACTGCGTTCCATGCATTTTTTTTACCATTCCCAGAGGAACCATTCCTTTACGAAATCCCGGCATTGTTGCCTTCTGACGAAAGCTGCGCATACTTTTTTCAAGCTTTTCAGCATAATCCGCCTTTACAATTTCAATCTTCAGGACACCGCTATTGTTTACTTCATTATTCTGTAGCGAAATATTCATTCTGAATGTTTTATTTAATTAATTCTTAGCCTTTACGATTTTTTTAGGGGGCAAAATTAGATTTATTCTTTCAATAACACAAATTGTTTACTTAAAAACTCTTACACATTCATTTTATTGCCCTAAAAACTTGTCATTCAAAAATAAATGTGTTCCTTTGCATTGTGAAAGGCGATTTACCTTGAACGTACCTAACATTGTTTTTTATTTCTTCAATTTTTACTTGTAGATTTATCTCTCATTGTTACGAAATTCCGGTTTACTACTTTCATAAAGTAACAATTTTTATTTTATTTACCTTTATTTTTTTATGAACATTTACATTGGAAACCTGAACTATCGTGTTCGGGAAGAAGACTTGAAACAAGTGATGGAGGAATACGGAGCAGTAGACTCAGTTAAAATCATCAAAGATCGTGAAACCGGCAGATCAAAAGGATTTGCTTTCGTTGAAATGGCAAACGATGACGACGCAAAAAAAGCGATCGACGAATTAAACGAGGCTGAATACGAAGGACGCCAAATGGTTGTTAAAGAAGCGAGACCAAGAGCGTAATCTCCCGTTTTCTTTGAAGAAATAAAAAACTTCTGTCTATCTTTGACAGAAGTTTTTTTATTTTCAGTATTCTGCAAGGTAACATCATATGAAATTTAAAGCGCTGTTTTCCAACAAATCCGGACTATTTCAGCTATGGATTTTATTGTTCCTGATGATGGCCGGCGTCATTTTGGCTTCTCTACTGACGATTCTTTTAGGATTTACCGATGGGAATTTAACATCGCAAGATCCGGGCGTACTGCGGCTAATCCAATCGACTTCGGTCTTCTGCTCGTTTCTTTTTCCTACCTTGGGGCTGGCGTGGCTTTGCAGCTATTCTCCAGCCGACTATCTTTCATTAAACAGGCTGCCTTCGTCTCAGATATTTATAGCTGTTACACTCGCATTATTCTTACTGTCTCCGCTTATTAATCTGACGGCTTTACTCAACCAACAGATCGTCTTACCGTCGTGGATGCATTCGCTAGAGTCGTGGATGCAAGCAAAGGAACAAGAAATGGAAACGATCGTTCAGTTACTGATCCGGGAACCGGGTATCGGTGCGCTTTTCTCTAATCTGCTGGTAATTGCTCTTTTGGCCGCTCTAACAGAGGAATTTCTGTTCCGCGGAGCCATACAACGCATCTTGGAAAAATGGACCAACAATCATCATTTGGTCATTTGGATCGCGGCAATCCTGTTTAGCGCTATTCATTTGCAATTTTACGGGTTTATCCCCCGCCTGCTTCTGGGTGCCTATTTCGGCTATCTGCTCTATTGGAGTAAGAGTATTTGGCTACCTGTTTTCGCGCATTTTCTGAATAACGCCGTCGCCGTACTGGCCGAACGGGATCAGCAACTCAGTCAAAACGAATTCATTTCAGGAGACATTCAAGCAGATCATCTGTTTGGATATTCAACACTAACTTTGATCGCCTGTGTCCTCTTTTATTTCCTAAACAAACAGATTCGTGCAAAAGCGGTAAAAGAAAATCAGAATACTTTTTTCCGCAACTGAAAGTCTTTACCTAAATATTTTTCACGTACAATTTCATTCTCGGCTAATTCTTCGGCCGTCCCCTGAAACAGCACTTTCCCTTCAAACAAAAGATAGGCGCGGTCGGTAATACTTAGCGTTTCATACACATTATGGTCAGTAATTAAAATCCCGATATTTTTATCTTTCAGCTTAGCTACGATCGTTTGAATATCCTGCACAGCAATCGGGTCGACTCCGGCAAAGGGCTCATCCAGCATAATGAACTTCGGATCGATCGCCAGACAACGCGCAATCTCTACCCGGCGGCGTTCACCACCCGAAAGCTGGTCACCCAAATTTTTCCTTACCTTTTGCAAACCAAATTCAGTAATCAGATTTTCCAACTTATCTTTCTGATAGTCCAACGTTTTTTCCGTCATCTCCAAAACAGCACGAAGATTATCTTCTACAGTCATTTTCCGAAAGACGGAGGCTTCCTGCGCTAAATAACCAATTCCCTGGCGGGCACGTTTATAAACCGGAAACTTTGTAATCTCCATGTCATTCAGAAAAATCTTTCCTTCATTAGGAGTGACCAGACCCACCGTCATATAAAACGTCGTTGTTTTCCCGGCACCGTTCGGCCCAAGCAAACCAACGATTTCGCCCTGTTTCACATGGATAGAAACATGATTCACAACGGTACGTGTTCTGTATTTCTTCACCAAATCCTCCGTACGGAGTACCATCTGCTGTTCGTCTGTCATAAATACAAGATTTGTTGCAAAGTAACAGAAATTAATCACGTTCCCAGATCCAATCCCAAACGTTTAACATTCTTTTAGTCTACAAACGACAAAATCCTCGCAATTAATTTCACATTTCTTCCCGAAGGAACAAATAAAACGTATCGGCCTTCATTCTCAATAGATATTTATGTCTGCAACATCTTTTAGCTATTGGAGTTGGTATAAATAGTTTATATTTGCAACTTACAAATCGAAAAAAAGGGATGAACAAAGCATTGCATCGAATGGGTGAATACATCTTGTTGATGAAAAAATCGATTACATTACCGGACAGATGGAGCATGTTTTTCAAGCAATTAGTCCGCGAGATTTATAAGTTAGGAGTCGATTCTATCTGGATCGTCATTATCATTTCCATCTTTATCGGAACGGTTATTGCTATTCAAATATCATTAAATATCAATTCGCCCTTGATTCCCAAATTCACGATCGGTTATACCACGCGCGAAATCATCCTGCTGGAATTTTCGTCATCGATTATGTGTCTGATCCTGGCGGGAAAAGTAGGCAGCAACATTGCTTCGGAAATAGGCACCATGCGTGTCACGGAACAGATCGACGCTATCGAAATCATGGGCGTTAACTCGGCTAATTTTTTAATTCTCCCAAAGATAACAGGATTAATGCTCTTTATTCCTGTATTGGTAATCTTCAGTATGTTCACGGGTATTCTCGGTGGAATCGCCGCAAGTTATTTAGCCTCGGAAGGAATGACGCCGGCGTCGTTCGAATACGGGCTCCAGTTTTATTTCAATTCGTTTTATGTCTGGTATTCGATCATCAAATCGATTGTATATGCGTTCATCATCTCGTCTATCTCGTCTTATTTCGGTTATTATGTGAAAGGGGGTGCGCTGGAAGTAGGAAAGGCAAGTACAAACGCGGTTGTGATGAGCAGCGTGATGATCCTGCTGGCCGACGTGATCTTAACTCATTTAATGCTTACCTGAAATGATAGAGATTAAAAATATAACGAAGTCGTTCGATGGACGTATTGTCCTGAACAATATCAGTGCCGTTTTTGAAGACGGGAAAGCGAATCTGATTATCGGCCGAAGCGGATCGGGAAAGACGGTGTTGATCAAAAACATCATCGGACTGATGATCCCGGATTCGGGCGAGATTCTTTACGACAATCGGAATTTCCTGAGCATGAATAAAGCGGAACTGAAGCCTTTACGCAAGGAGATGGGGATGTTATTTCAGGGCTCGGCTCTGTTCGACAGTATGACGGTTCTTGAAAATGTGCTATTTCCGCTCGATCTTTTTTCAAAAGATTCTGTCCGCGAACGGAAGAAAAGGGCGGAATTTTGCCTCGACAGAGTCAACCTTTCGGATGCGGGTCATCTTTATCCTTCCGAAATCAGCGGCGGAATGATGAAAAGGGCGGCGATTGCCCGAGCCATTGCCCTTCAACCGAAATATTTATTTTGCGACGAACCGAATTCAGGACTCGATCCAAAGACCTCTCTCCTCATCGACGATCTCATCTACTCCATTACCAAAGAATATAACATGACGACCGTCATCAACACGCATGATATGAACTCCGTGATGAATATCGGGGATAATATTATATTCATCCAGGAAGGTATCATGGAATGGCAGGGCAACAAACACGAAGTCATTACGTCACACAATCGAGCATTGAACGATTTTATTTTTGCATCCGACCTTTTCCGGAAAGTGAAAGACGTAGAAGCCAGCCAGGAGGAGGGATAAAATCAATACCTATAAATAGGGGTGAATATCGCCACGATCTTATTGATTCTGGAATTATAATTATCGGCTTGTTTTTATGGCTGCCTAAAAAATGGACGAAAAAATCAAAGGAAGCCTCATTTACGATCAAATGGAAAGCAAACGGCCAACGGCTGATTTACGGAATTCTCATGCTGCAACAAGAAAAGGACAGCCGGAAGGTATAACCTGTTCCGGTTGTCCTTTTTTGATATTTAGGGAATCATTCGAGGCCTAATAACCGAATAATTCTTCCCGGCTCAGTTTTTTCAGGGCTCCATAGGGTGCGAGCTCCTTCAGGTTCAGGTCTTTCTCGTCTCCCAGAATACAATAGGTATACGAGCGATTCTTCACCCATTTTTCCTGAAATGCATTCACGTCCTGCAGGGTCATAGAAGGAACTTTTTCAAACAATTCTTTACGCAAATCAACCGTCAAGCCTAAGTCCTGAGCACTTAAGTACGACCACAACACATCGTATTTGGTAATACGCTCGGTACGAAGACGCGTGATAAGCGCATCTTTAGCCAGGTTAAATGCTTTTTCCGATTCGGGCATTTGATTGATGATTTGATCGAAAGCCTTCATCGCATCGAGCATCTTATCGTTTTGTGTGGCAATAAACGTGCGGTAAATATATGGATCTTTCTTTTTAGAAGGAGTGATGAGATAGGCTCCTGCGGAATAGGCCAAACCGCGGGCTTCGCGCATTTCCTGAAAGACGATGCTGTTCATATTTCCACCGAAATATTCGTTATACATATTCAACAACGGTTGAACGGACGAGTCGAAGGTTTCGCCCCTATTCGATACCGCGGAGAAATAAATTTGTTTGGCATCATAATGTGCAAAGAGCACTTTGTTCTCATGGGTTATTTCGCGCTTAAAATCGACCGGCACCGGAATAGGCTTCAACTCGGCCGGTACCTGATGGTTTTGTTCGATAACGGACAAGAGCGCCTCTTGGCTTTCCGGGCCGTAATACAGAATCTTATGGTCATAACTGTTGATCCCATGAATAATGTCGACCAGTGCTTTCGGATCTAATTGCTGAAGTTCGATAGTTGTCGGAAGGTGGGTCGTCGGTGAAGCCGGGCCCCAGATTGCGTATTGAATCAGTCGGTTAAAATTCTGATTTTGATTTAATTTGGAATCACTGCGTTTTTTTATGATGTCGGCTGCCAAATTCGTATATGCTTCTTGATTGACTTGTACGTCCGACAAGATTTCTTCAAATAGCGCCATGGCCTTCGGCATGTTTTCCTGCAATCCTTCTAAAACGACGTACGTGCGGTCTGTCCCCGGATGAACGCTAAAATAGCACGCCAACCGATAGAATTCTTCGTTGATTTCTTTCAATGTTTTTTTAGAGGTTCCCAAGTATTTCATGTATTCGAAGGCTGTACCAAGCCATTTGTCGTGGTCTGTTCCCATATCGAAAACATACAAAAGCGAAAAAATATCGTTCGTAATATTTTGTTTATAGAGGACAGGAATGGACGATTTGCCCGAAAGCACCTGCATATCTTTCGAAAAGTCTAAGAATACCGGGTCGATGGGCTTTACTTCGGTTGCCTGCACTTCTTTCAGAAAAACACTGGCTGTATCGCGATTCACCGCGAGCGGCGTAATTTGCGGTTTGTCTATTTTCAATTCGTTCGGGTCTTTGCCTTCCCGTTTATACACTAAGGCGTAATTGTCGCCCAGATATTTATTAGCAAAATCAACAATCTGTTGTTTAGTAACTTTACTCAAACGATCTAAACGGCCGACTTCGTCCGCCCAGTCTTTTCCTTCGATAAACGCAGAGACAAAAGCATCTGCGCGTCCGCGATTTTCATCCATCCGGAACATCTGTTCCAGCTTAAAATTGTTGATCGAAGCTTCCAGCAGACCTTCATCGAAGTCGCCTTTCTTTAGTTTGTCGATCTCTTGCAAGAACAAGTCTTTCACTTCGTCTAAGGTCTGTCCCTGTTTCGGGCGGCCGTTGATAAAAAGCATATCATAGTCTGCGAGTCCGAAGGTATAAGCATACGAACTCAACACCTTTTGTTGTTGATTCAGATCCAAATCGATCAACCCAGCTTTTCCATTATATAATATGCGAACCGCTAAAGCCAACAGTTCATTGTCTCTATCTTTTGCACCGGGGAAACGCCAACCCAAAGAAACATTCTCGGCATCGACGCCCAGCACTTCCTTGACTACGACCTCTTTTATAGGCGATTCATGTGTCACGGGCAAAGCCGGCAATTCCGGATTGGGCTTCATCGAACCGAAATATTTATCGATAATCCGAATCATTTCGTCGGGATTAAAATCGCCGGACAGACAGATCGCCATATTATTCGGAACATACCAGACCTTGTAATAATTCTTTATATTGGTAATCGAGGGATTTTTCAAATGTTCCTGCGTCCCCAGCACCGTCTGCGTTCCGTACGGATGATCCGGAAACAAAGCCGCCATCATGGATTCGTAGACTTTCCGGGCATCAGACGTCAACGACATATTCTTTTCTTCATACACCGTTTCCAATTCGGTATGGAATCCGCGGATCACATTGTTGGCGAAACGGTCGGACTGGATCTTCGCCCAGTTTTCGATCTGGTTGGAAGGAATATCTTCAACATAAACCGTCTGGTCAAAACCGGTATAGGCATTCGTTCCATTCGCGCCGATAGCCGACATTAATTTATCGTATTCGTTTGGAATAGCCAGTTTGGACGCCTCATACGAAAGACTGTCTATCTGCCGATAAATTCTTTTCCGTTCTTCTACACCCGTTGTCTCTCTATATTCTTCGAACAACTGTTCGATCGCATTCAGATAAACTTTTTCTTTTTCATAATCCTGTGTTCCAAATTGCTGGGTACCCTTAAACATCAGATGCTCGAAATAATGCGCCAATCCGGTTGTTTCGGCGGGATCGTTCTTCCCTCCGACTTTTACGGCGACATAGGTCTGTATCCGTGGCGTTTCCTTGTTAACGGTCATATAAACTTTCAGGCCGTTATCCAGCGTGTAAATATGGGCTTTCAGAGGATCATTGGGGATCGATTCATACTTGTAGGGCGAATGCTCTGCGCAAGAGGCAGCCCATAACCATAACGTTGCGATAAGCAATTGAAGAAAATAGGAAAATTTACTCATATAATTGGATATTAAGGTATTAAAATACCCAAATATAGAAAATAATATATAGAAAAAAGAAAAAAACAGCTTATTTATAAAAATAAAACTGTTTTCAAATTCAAACAGAAAATGAAAACAGCTCTATCATAAAAACAAGCAGGCCGATTATAATCCGAACGCTTCTTTTATTTTATCTACATAATCTAATTTTTCCCACGTGAACAATTCGACTTCATAAACGACAGGTTCGGGGAGGTAGCGGGAAGTGAATACTTTTTTCACTATCTGGGGTTCACGTCCCATATGTCCATAGGAAGCGGTCTCCCAATAAATCGGATTCCGCAATTTCAACCGTTCTTCGATTGCTTTCGGACGCATATCGAAAAGGTGCCATACCTTTTCCGCGATCTGACCGTCCGTCAGGGCAACGTGCGAACGTCCGTAAGTATTGATAAAAATATTCATCGGCTTTGCGACTCCGATCGCATAAGATACCTGCACCAATAGTTCATCGGCAATTCCGGCGGCAACCAGATTCTTCGCAATATGCCGGGCAGCATAAGCCGCAGAACGGTCTACTTTCGAAGGATCTTTCCCAGAGAAAGCGCCTCCTCCATGCGCTCCTTTACCACCGTACGTATCGACAATAATCTTGCGGCCGGTTAGTCCCGTATCGCCGTGCGGCCCGCCGATCACAAATTTTCCGGTGGGGTTGACGTGATAAATGATTTGCTCGTTAAACAGTCTCTGTACATGTTCGGGATAACGGGCTTTCACACGAGGAATAAGAATCGACTTCACATCGTTTGCAATCCGCCGCTGCATGGCGGTATCGGCCTCTTCCTGCGAGATCCCGCGTGCCTGTATAAACTCGTCGTGTTGCGTCGAAACAACGATCGTATCGATCCGCAACGGTTTTCCGCTGTCGTCATATTCGATCGTCACCTGACTTTTGGCGTCCGGACGAAGATAGGGCATCAAATCCGGTTCTTGTTTCCGGATCAAAGCCAGTTCCTGCAAAAGGGAATGGGAAAGGTCTAACGCCAACGGCATGTAGTTTTCCGTTTCGTTGGTCGCATAACCAAACATCATTCCCTGATCTCCGGCTCCCTGGTTATACGGATCTTCACGTTCGACCCCACGGTTGATATCGCCACTCTGTTCATGAATGGCGGAAAATACACCACAAGATTTTGCTTCGAACTGGTACTCGCTTTTCGTATAACCGATTTTCTCAATAACCGTACGGGCAACTTCCTGCACATCTACATATGCTTTGGATTTAACTTCTCCAGCCAAGACGACCTGCCCGGTCGTAACAAGGGTTTCGCAAGCTACTTTCGAATCCCTGTCGTACGCCAGGAATTCATCAAGCAAAGCATCCGATATTTGATCGGCTACTTTATCGGGGTGCCCTTCAGACACCGATTCGGAGGTGAATAAATAACTCATTACATGTTTGTTTTAAAAGTTTGTAATGAATTGACGAAAGAGGGAATATACGTCGAACGACCAGCGGAAGAAAAGTATTTTATCTATATTTGTTTTAGCATTTTTTCCCGTGGTTGCAAGCAATACAAATCTATCCACGTCAATTCTATATAGCAAAGATACAATTTTATTTTTTATGAACGCGCGTATCGGTCTAAATTTTTCAGAAAGATAATTTTGCGTAAAGCCGGGCGACAGGCTCTTTCAACACGGGATGAATCCAGCCGGGTGCAATCTCCTCCAACGGCTGAAGTACAAATTTACGTTGATGCATGAGGGGATGTGGAAGCATAAGTAACGGCGATTCCAAAACAATATCGTCGTACAGCAACAGGTCGATATCGATGAGCCGATCGTGATACGTCCCGCTACTTTTTTCAACACGCCCCATTTCCCGCTCAATCCGTTGCGTAAGCAAAAGCAAATCCAACGGGGAAAGTTCAGTTTCGAGGATCAACGCGGCGTTAAAAAATGGATTTTCCGATTCGAATCCCCAAGGTTCGGTTTCGTACAAAGCGGAAAGGGCAAGAATAGTTCCTGCCCTTTCTGCCAACAACGCCACGGCCGTCAGCATATTCTTTTCACGGTCGCCCAAATTGGTGCCCAAGCCAATCGCTACCTGCGCCATCGTTAAAAAATCAACATGGCATCACCATAAGCTCCGAAACGGTATTTCTCTTTAATTGCCTGTTGATAGACGTCCATGATCAGATCATACCCTCCGAACGAAGCCGCCATCATTAATAAGGTAGAATAAGGCATGTGGAAATTCGTGACCATGCTGCTCGCCACACTGAAATCGTACGGCGGAAAAATAAATTTGTTCGTCCAGCCGGAAAATTCTTTCAGGTGACCATCCGTGCTGACAGCTGTCTCTATCGCACGCATCACGGACATGCCGACTGCGCAAATCTGGTTGCCGGCATCTTTCCCTTCATTAACAATCCGCACGACGTTCGAATTGATCACCATCTCTTCCGAATCCATCTTGTGTTTCGTCAAATCTTCCACATCAATTTCACGGAAATTTCCCAATCCGGAATGAAGGGTGAGAAAAGCAAAACGACAATCTTTGATCTCCAACCGTTTCATCAATTCGCGACTAAAATGCAAGCCGGCGGCCGGAGCAACCACCGCACCTTCTTCCGTTGCAAAAATATTTTGATAACGCGCTTCATCTTGCGGTTCCACCGGACGTTCAATGTATTTCGGCAGTGGTGTTTCACCCAGAGCATACAACGCTTTCTTGAATTCTTCATGTTCGCCGTCATACAGGAAACGCAGCGTCCGTCCGCGCGACGTCGTGTTGTCGATTACTTCGGCAACCATCGAATCATCTTCTCCGAAATACAATTTATTCCCGATCCGAATCTTCCGTGCCGGATCTACCAGCACATCCCAAAGACGAAGGTCGGGATTCAATTCACGCAAAAGGAAAACCTCGATGCGCGCACCCGTCTTCTCTTTATTCCCGTATAATCGAGCAGGAAAGACTTTCGTATTGTTAAAAATAAACACGTCTTTTTCTCCGAAATAATCGAGGATATCTTTAAAATGCTCGCGATGTTCCACCTTCCCGGTTTTACGATGTACCACCATCAATCTCGACTCATCCCTATTTTGGGCGGGATGAAGCGCAATCAATTCTGTCGGTAAATTGAATTTAAACTTCGATAACTTCATACTTCTATTTTATTTATTCTTTTTTTCATCTTCGATCACTTGCTCCAAAAAAAAATCGATATCTTCCGGACGCATACATTGTTCGATCGTCACATCGCCTATTCTTGTCCGTTCCAGCGCAATCAAATGTGCGCCCGAGTGCAGTGCTTTCCCGATATCCCGCGCCAAAGCCCGTATGTAAGTTCCCTTACTGCAAACCACCCGTATTTTTATGACAGGCAAATCACAGGCAAGGAGTTCCAACTTGTCGATCACCAGCTGTTTAGGTTTCAACTCCACGTCTTTTCCCGCCCGGGCTAATTCGTAAGCACGTTTCCCTTCGATCTTGCAGGCAGAGAAGACCGGAGGGATTTGTTCGATCGTTCCCACAAACGCGGTAAGTGTCTGCTCCACCAATTCCCGGGTGATATGTCCGGTCGGATAAGTTCCATCCGCTGCCGTCTCCAAGTCAAAAGAAGGCGTCGTTTCACCCAATTTTAGGGTGGCGATATACTCTTTTGTCTGATACTGGAATTCATCGATCCGTTTCGTCGCTTTCCCTGTGCAAAGAATCATCACTCCCGTAGCCAGCGGATCCAAGGTTCCGGCATGGCCGACTTTTATTTTTTTTACGTTCAACTTCCGAGTCAGTTTATACCGGAATTTGTTGACTAAATCGAACGACGTCCACGTCAGTGGTTTATTGAAAAAAAGAACCTCCCCTCCTATAAAATCCATTTGTTTCAAATCAGCGAATATATAATAGCACTCAAACCCACCAATACACAATAATAGGCGAAATAAATCAGTTTCCCTTTGCTTACTAACCGGATCATCCATTTACAAGCCAGCGTCCCGGATAAAAAAGCAGCCACGAAACCCGTAATCAAAGACACGGTAGAGATCCCGGAAGCAGCAGGTGAAAAACCTCCTTTCATCAAATCTAGAAATGCTTCTCCTAAAATCGGGATGATCACCATCAGAAAAGAAAACTTGGCGACTAACTCTTTCTTATTCCCTAACAGCAAACCGGTAGCAATTGTTGATCCGGAACGCGATAGCCCGGGCAAAACGGCCAAACTTTGGGCCAATCCGATAATAAACGCGTCTTTATAACTGATGTTTTCTTTCAAACGGGGCTTGGTGTAATAGGAAAACGCAAGCAAAACAGCCGTCAACAACAGCATACAGCCTACCGGCAACAATCCGTTGCCAAATAAGGCCTCGACATAGTCTTTAAAAAACAATCCGACAATAGCCACTGGGATCATGGATAAAAATATTTTAGCTGCCAATTGGGTTTCCTCATTCCATTCAAAACAGAAAAACCCTTGAATCAAAGAGGATATTTCCCTCCGCAGAACCACGATAGTACTTAAAACGGTTGCGGCATGAACCACAATCGCAAACGTTAAATTTTCTTCTCCTTTTAATCCAAAAAATTCTCCTCCGATAATCAAATGTCCACTACTACTTACCGGAAGAAATTCCGTCAGGCCTTGTATTATACCAAGAACCAGTGCTTCTATCCAACTCATTCTGCGGTTTCTTTCGGTTTTGTGTTGATCAAGATGCCGGCAAACATCAAAATAAAGCCGAACATCGTAACGACAGGTGCGATAACGATCCGTCGGCTGCTAAATATCTCCGGATTAAAAGAAACACCATCAACAGAAACGCCCCCACTCATTAACACAAACCCGATCACAATGAAAACCACCGCTATCGCAATCAGAATAAAATTCATCTTTCCAAAAGCAAAATCCCTTTTACTCATTTTTCCTTTGTTTTTTTTAGATATAATACAACTTGTCGACCCCCAGGCGCAAATATTTGTTTACCGACACAATCGTCGCGGATACAGACAGTATAATTCCCAAGAGCAGCACGATCGCGTAAACGGCCAGCAACATCGGCATATCGAGTATCTGTATAAAACCGGTCAATTCGCTTTGCAAATAATATAACGCAGCAGTCAACATCAATATTGCCAGAAACGCGGCGAATATTCCGCTGATCATATTATACCGGATAAACGGCGCGCGGATAAATCCGGGCGTAGCGCCTACTAATTTCATCGTATGAATGAGAAATCGTTTGGAATAGATCAACAAACGGATCGTATTGCTGATCAGCACGAACGAGATCGTCATCAAAACAACAGCCAACCCGAACAGGATCAACCCAACTTTCCGGATGTTTTCATTCACTAATTCCATCATGTCTTTCCGGTACAGAAGTTCCGAAACAGACGTATAACTCTTGATTTTTTTCTCGATGACGGCCATGCTGTCCGGATTAGCGTATTGAGAATGCAGCTTCACTTCGATCGATGCTTTCAGCGGATTAAATCCCAGAAACCCCTCCGGGTCTTCCCCCAATTCATCTTCCAGCTCGCGGGCGGCCTGCTCCTTCGAAATATAAACGGTCGATTTTATAAAGGGTTGCGCATCTAACGTTTTTTGTATCCGTTTAATCTCCGATTCTTTCTGATTATCTTTTAACAGAATGGAAAAGGAAAGGTTTTCTTTCACATAGACCGACAGTTTATTCCCTAACAACCCGATAAGAAAAACCAAGCCAAATAAGAATAAAACCAAAGCTATGCTTATTACCGAAGTAAGACGGGAATTAAAGAAAGAAACCGAGTTGATCTTTTTCGAATCAGCCATCCGACGCTACCTTTTTGATTTACAAAAATGAGGAAGTGCGTAAGAACAACACACCCCCCAATTTTTCTGCAAAATAACGAATTATTTAGTCATCAGGACATATAATTACCATTATTTAACAAAGCTTTTCCTTTATTCGACCGGATCGCCGAACAAAGTGGCGGAAGTCGCCCGCGCTATTTTCACCTGCACAAACTGCCCAATACGGTAATTGCGCTTGTCGAAAATAACGACTTTGTTCTGTTGTGTACGACCGAACAGTTGCTCACGCGAACGTTTGGAAAAGCCTTCGATCAGGATTTCGAACGTTTTACCGATATCACGCAGGTTGCTTTCTTCCGACAATTTATTTTGCAGATTGATCATTCCCTGCAAACGGCGTATCTTTTCATCTTCCGGCACATCGTCGGGCATATGTTTGGCGGCATACGTCCCCGGACGTTCGGAATACTTAAAAAGGAAAGAAGCGTCATAACCTACTTCCCGCATCAGGGAGAGCGTTTCCTGATAATCTTCTTCTGTTTCCGAGTGAAAACCGCAGAACAAATCGGAAGTAATCGAGCACTCGGGCAAAATGCGGCGAACCGCATCGATCCGGTTCATATACCATTCGCGCGTATATCTCCGGTTCATCACCTTCAGCATACGCGAACTTCCGGATTGCGCGGGCAAATGGATATGCTTGCAAAGATTGGCGTGGCGCGCCATCACGTAAAGCATTTCATCGTCCATGTCTTTCGGATGTGAAGTCGTAAAGCGGATACGCATCGGAAAAGCCTCTTCAGCCACACGCTCCAACAGTTGAGGAAAGGTCACCGTTTCATTCGCAGTCTTGTACACATACGAATTTACATTTTGTCCTAAAAGGGTGATTTCACGAAACCCTTTTTCTTTCATGTCGCACACCTCATTCAGGATGCTTTCGAGGTCGCGGCTCCGTTCTCTTCCGCGCGTATAAGGAACGATGCAATACGTACAAAAGTTATTACAGCCCCGCATAATCGAAATAAATCCGGAAATGCG
Source organism: Massilibacteroides sp. (assembly GCA_028708075.1). Classification (GTDB taxonomy): domain Bacteria; phylum Bacteroidota; class Bacteroidia; order Bacteroidales; family Tannerellaceae; genus Massilibacteroides. Next base: position 13,621 of record JAQVZS010000030.1, on the reverse strand, counting down.
CTGCCCTCCTATTTTTAGAGGGATTACATCTTTATAGGTTTCCTGCGTGGAAAGTTGTACGTTAATAGCCTTCTCTCCTTTTTCCGCGGCACCCACCAACGACGGCAAGTCGAGATACGAGTCGGGGCCGGCCACCAAATCGGCCTGACGCGAGTCGATCAACTCCTCTTTGACCCGTTCGGCCATGCAACCCAGCACCCCCACAATCAGATTTTTCTTTTTTCGCTTCAACGACTGAAAATATTGAAGCCTGCTGTACACCCGCTGTTCCGCGTTATCCCGCACAGAACAGGTATTCACAAAAACAGCATCTGCTTCGTTGATATCATCCGTCACGACATATCCGTCCATTTGCATAATCGAAGCGACCACCTCCGTATCTGCCACATTCATCTGGCAACCATACGTTTCAATAAAAAGTTTTTTCACCACCTCAGGGGAAGCAGATTTTAAGTCTGCACCCTCTTTTCCTGTTTTCATTCCGTCCATCTATTAATAAATATTAAAATACAATTTTTCTCAAAAAAAAACTCACAAATCGTTTGTCGGCATAAATTATAGCGCTATATTTGCATCAAGAAAAACGTAAATTTTTTCATAGTTAAGGTTTTGGTTAAATTTGATAAGGGTGGCTGAGAAGTTACCCTTATTTTTTTGTTCTCTCCGTATATTCTTTCCGTGTCCCATTTTTTATCTTTATATTTGGAGTGCAAAAATACGTAAAGTTATGGACAACCTGAGTGATTGGCTTTATATTGTTTTCCTCATCGTCGCGGTAGTGGGCGGCTTGTTGAATTCGGGCAAAAAGAAAAGACAGGCAACTGCTAAGCCTTTTCATCCTCAAAAACAGCAGGAAGAGCCCTTGAAAGGCGAACAAGAAAAGAGTTTCTGGGAACTGCTCGAGGAAATGCAGAACGGCCCCCAACCGAAACCGAAGCCCCAACCGGCAAAATTCCAAAGAACGGAAATGGCGCCTTCCCGTAAACCGGCGCCTCCTCAGCCGTTTCTTACCGCCGAGAGAGAGATTCCCCGCGTAACTGCGCGGCAAGAAGCTCCGGTACTGCTCGAAGAAGAGTCTGACGCGCCTGCGGGCATCTCCACCGAAGATCTCAATTTACGAGACTGGGAAGAAGTAAGAAAAGCGATCGTTTATAGCGAGATCTTGCATAAAAAATATTAAGAAAGTCGTTATCTTTACGGCGGTATAACATAAATCAAGTCAACAAAAAATGTCAATTTCGCGTTTTAATGCGGTAGAAAAAGCTTCTAACCGCAAAGCAGTTCTTGCTTTCATCCCGGATCGTAAAGTCTCCGATTTCTTCGGCGAAGATGTGTTCAACCGCAAAGCCATGAAGAAATACCTCTCCAAAGAAACGTTTCGTTTGCTGACCGACGCTGTCGACCGGGGTACTCCCATCGACCGGGAAATCGCAAATCACGTCGCGGCCGGCATGCGCATGTGGGCGCTCGAAAAAGGGGTTACGCACTACACACACTGGTTCCAGCCATTGACGGACGGAACGGCGGAAAAACACGACGCCTTCGTTGAACACGATGGAAGCGGGGGATTGATTGAAGAATTCAGCGGCAAACTGCTGGCTCAACAAGAACCCGACGCGTCCAGTTTTCCCAACGGCGGACTGCGCAACACGTTCGAAGCCCGCGGCTATTCGGCGTGGGATCCGTCTTCTCCGGCTTTCATCGTCGACGATACGCTTTGTATTCCCACCATCTTTATCGCTTATACCGGCGAAGCACTCGACTATAAAACCCCATTAATTCGTTCGAACGAAGCACTCAATAAAGCGGCTAAAGAAGTGTGCAACCTTTTTGCGATGAATGTAAACAAAGTAACGACTTATCTCGGATGGGAACAGGAGTATTTCTTAGTGGATGAAGATCTGTATGCCGCACGCCCGGACTTGTCCCTAACCGAACGCACACTTTTAGGGCACGAAAGCGCCAAGAACCAACAGTTGGACGATCATTATTTCGGCTCTATTCCTTCACGGGTGCAGGAATTTATGAAAGACCTCGAAATCGTTTGCTATAAATTGGGCATTCCGGTCAAAACGCGGCATAACGAGGTTGCCCCCAATCAATTCGAATTGGCGCCTATTTACGAAGAATGTAATTTGGCAAACGATCACAACCAGCTTCTGATGTCGTTAATGAAGCGTGTGGCAAAAAAACATAATTTCCGCGTGTTGCTCCACGAAAAACCATTCCAGGGCATCAACGGCTCGGGGAAACACTGCAACTGGTCGATGGCGACGGACACGGGGATCAATCTTTTTTCTCCGGGAAAAGACCGAGAAGACAACCTGCTGTTCATCACTTTTATTGTAAACACATTGATGGCAGTATACCAATACAACGCTTTATTAAAAGCCAGTATCGCTTCGGCTTCCAACGCGTATCGTCTGGGCGCCAACGAAGCACCTCCGGCCATCATCTCCTCTTTTTTAGGCACGCAAATTTCGGATGTGCTGGATCGTTTCGAAAACAGTTCGATCGAAGACGCCATCGAAATGGACAGCCAAAAACGACTTTACCTCGGCTTCGGGCAGATTCCGGAAATTCTATTAGACAACACCGACCGCAACCGTACTTCGCCGTTTGCATTCACCGGAAACCGGTTCGAATTCCGCGCTCTGGGTTCGTCGGCCAATTGCGGAGCCGCCCTGTTAGCCTTAAACTCCGCCGTGGCTTATCAACTACAACAATTCGGCAAAGACGTATCCTTGCTTTGCGAAAAAGGGAAAAGTAAACAAGAAGCCATCTACGAAATACTGAAAACCTATATCAAAACGTCGAAACCCATCCGCTTCGATGGAAACGGCTACAGCGAAGAGTGGAAACAGGAAGCCGCCCGGCGAGGATTGGATTGCGAAAACAGCGTACCCCTACAATACGACGCCTACCTGCATCCGGATTCCATCCGCATGTTCGAAGCTACCCACGTCTTAAAGGAAAAAGAACTGTACGCGCGCAATGAAGTGAAATGGGAGATTTACATCAAAAAAATCCAGATCGAAGCCCGCGTGTTAGGCGACCTGTCCATGAACCACATCACGCCCGTCGTCCTGCGTTACCAATCCATCCTGTTAGACAACATCACTAAGCTAAAAGATACATTCACAATAGAAGACTACGAAGCGCTGTCGGCAGAGCCCAAACGCTTAGTGCGCAAGATCGGCCATCACTTGTGCGCCGTAACGCGAATGGTCGACGAGATGATCGAATCCCGCAAAAAGGCAAACCGCATCCCGGACCTGCGCGAACGGGCGATAGCCTACCACGATACCGTAGCCCCTTATTTGGATAAAATAAGAGAACACATCGATGACTTGGAGCTGATTGTTGACAATCAAATCTGGCCACTACCTAAATACCGCGAACTCCTGTTCATCCGTTGAGGCAACTGCCGCAATACCGAAAGAATGAGAGGAAGAAACAATCATTGATAATCCGCGTAAAATAACGAAAAACAGGAGCCGGACTAAAGAACAAAACGATAGCTATTTCAAGATTTTGGAATCTTTTTGGATCTGTTAAATTTTGTTATCCGGGCCGTTTTTTAGCGGGCTAAAAGATGAATCCAAAATTTCCATTGAATTTCTGTAAAATCCTTCCCTATCCTTTTTTAAAACCTTCCCGAAGAATTTTTTTTTTCTTCGGGAAGGAATTTTTTTTTCTTCGGGATGTGTTTTTTGAAGCGTCAATTTTTCAATAAATCATCTCGATGTAATTTAAGACAAAAAACGAGTTTGCGTTTTTGCCAGGTTTTAGCCGATTTTCGAAAGTTAAGCCGATTTTGGATCTGACTATCGGAATAAAAAAGATCCAAGCTCAAACAGGATCATTTAAACTCGTATCATTTTGCTCTTTTTTAAGCACATTCATTTTCTTTTTGACAAAAAAAACAGTTCATTGATCCGGTGTTTTTGGTTACTTTTTTGTGGCGTTTTTTGCTATGGCGCGGACTTCTTTTTCCGAAAGCTCCGTCAATTTACTAATCTCTGCCGTACTCATCCCCGCCGACAAACAATTACGAACCATCTGCTTCCGCATTTCCTCACGACCCTTAAGAACACCTTTTTTGACGCCAATATTGATCCCCTCCTTACGACCTTCCTCACGACCCTTGAGGACACCTTTTTTGACGCCAATATTGACGCCTTCTTCGCGGGCACAGTCGACGGCGCTGCGGACATCGTCGTATTCCAATATACTTTTACGATAAGCTTCCATCTCTGTTGTCGTTAATCGTTTCCTCTATAAAACATTTCGTTTTTTACTAAACGCATTTATAAATCAGGATTTTTGTGTACGTTTGTAATAATGGAAAATAAGGCTAAAATAAAAGCAGAACTATCAGCCAAATTACAACAAGAAAAAGTTTTTTGGTCTTTTGATAAAAATTCCTGTCAATCACTCAGCGACTGGAATCTTATCAAATACGCACTGATACATTTAGACCTAGCCGACATTAATTTACTGTTCAAAATCTTTTCAAAGAAAAAGATAAAACGCGTTTGGCTTGACGAATTAGTCGTACAAGGAGATTACTTGCGCAATATGAATATCTGTATCGCTAATCTTTATTTCGACATCAAGCATCCCGTTCAATACCTGAAACGAATGGAAACCTACTATTTAGGAAAGGCAGCGACAAAGCCGGCATGACATACGGCATAATCCAACATCTATGAACAAATCATTAGTCGATAGAACAAAGAAAGTAATAGAATCCATATCTAAAATGGATTCCATAAAGCCCTACCTGTTAGTAGGAGGGACAGCCCTTTCTTTGCAAATAGAAAACAGGCTAAGTGAAGACCTCGATTTCATGCGATGGCAACAATTCAGCGGTGAAAGAATGGATATAGACCTTAAAACCATAACTCGTGAATTAAGATCAGAGCACGTCATAGACAGGACAAATATATTAGACAGCAATCAAATCGAACTATTCATTGACGGGGGCGTTAAACTTTCCTTTTATGCCCCGGAAAGAAAAGCCCCTCCCCTAAATAAAGTACATTTTCTGAACAATTTATATCTGGCAGATACCTCAACAATAGCATCCCTTAAAATGGAGGTAATGCAACGCCGGAGTAATTTTCGTGATTATTACGATCTGTACTGCATTCTCAAAGAAAAGACGACCGAAGAAATCATTCAGATCATCGACGATTCACTAAAATATTCAGGCCATCAAATGAAAAGTAAAAACTTATTGGGGAAGTTAGGCAATTACGAACGATTTCAGAAAGACGAAATCTTCAAACAGTTAGAACCCAAATACGACATTTCATCCAAAGAAATCGCCGAATTCATGGATAAAAAAGTAAAAACAGCTTATCAAAATAAATGAAGGAAAAGAAAAGAAGCGCGATGCCGGAGGCGAGCCAAGAAAGAACCGGCCTCAGCGAATGAGCGTGAAGAAAAAGGCGAAGCGGAAGCGTAAAAAACAGATTGCTGTCTGAGCGCAGCGAGTTTCAATCTGTTTAGCGAGAGCTTCGCCTTTTTTAGCTCATTCG